>JAAVHN010000033.1 GCA_014799685.1 Subdoligranulum sp.
AAGGAAGGCGGCCCTGACAGAGGAAGATTTACAAGCCATAGACCAGCTGATCATAGCCCAGCCGGATATTACGATAGACAAAATTATAAAAAAACAGAGGCTGTCTGTCAGTAACGAAACTGTGCGGAAGGCTGTGATTGGGCTGGGATATGTCTACAAGAAGAAGTCTTTTTACGCGGCAGAGCGGGATCGAGTTCGATGTTGTGGCAGCGAGAGAAGCCTGGAGAAAAATGATAGCGCAATGCGAAGCGGGCAAATTGGTATTTCTGGATGAAAGCGGGATAAACACAAATTTGAGCCGCCGCTATGGGCGGGCTGTTGGCGGGGAGCGGTCAGTAGACAAGACTCCTTTGAATACACCTGCCAATACGACAATTCTTTCATCCGTAAGGCTGAATGGTGAGACTGCCTATACGATTTACAGCGGCGGAACGACCCGTGAAAAATTTCTGGATTATCTCAAAAACACGCTCATTCCCACTCTGCACGAAGGGGATATTGTCGTCATGGATAATATGCGTACACATCATGTCAAAGAGGTCCAGACGCTTTTGCAGGGAGCTGACATAAAATTACTGTACTTGCCAGCCTACAGCCCTGATTTGAATCCAATTGAAAATATGTGGTCAAAAATCAAGGCGATTCCTCGCAAGCTGAAAATCAGGTTTTTACCCTTGCTTGCTCAAGCTGTTGCTGAGGCTTTTTCGATGATCCATCCCTCTGACTGCGCCGGTTGGTTTTCTGCCGCTGGTATTCCTTGCTAATTTCTTGGATTGCTATAGAACAGATACGCTAATGGTAAAATGTTGGTTATGTGCTCAGAGAATACCAATTCCAGGAACATAACATACATGATTCCTACATCAAATCTTTAGTATATAATATTATGAATCATATCAGATTTATGTGACAGTGCAGACAACACGTGAAAAACTGTAATCGTTTTGTAACCTTTGCTTTTCAACACTTTTTAATCTCCATAACAGCATTCTTGATTTGCATTTACTGAGCGTGTACCCTCTGGATGTATGCGGCCATCAGATGCTGCTTGAATTCCAAGCGGTCACTTTTGCCAAGCATAGTTAAACAAAGCTATCTGCTACATGGAAATCCACGATTGCACTGTGCCGATCGGATATATAAACACTGCAAAGTTGCTTGACAATTATGGTTCTCGTTGTTGTATAAAAGTCTTCGAAAAGCTCCCGCTTTTATTCGTTTAAATTCCGCAAAAAGTTATATTAATGTTTTGTTTTTTCTTAATTTTAGGGCGATTTTTAAAGGTTATACAGCATCGACTATAATCTATTTCTGCTTCTTTGATACTGGGCCTCTAATCCAAATAGACGTCAACTATCCCTGCCGATTATCCACGAAATCCTTGCTTAGTTCTTGCTAGGATAATTAATTAACAGGCAAAGGTACACGAAAAATCTTCTTTCTAAATTCGGCTTTGGTGTATAATTATTCACGGCGTGCTTTCGAACCCCATGCGGATATGGGGGCAAGTGTATAGCAATATACAACTACCTATGTAGCGTTTTCTGTAGCCGAATAGCATGTGCCGTTCACTGAACAACAGAAAAGGAAAAATGGCCAAGCATCCCATTATTCGGAAACTATATAAATATACATACATAATATATATGTTACCAGTCATTCTTGAATTTTCAATTGCAAATCTTGCTCAATTTGTTATACGTATAGAATTTTTTTGGTAATTATATGATAATATCACCATTTATTAGGCTAATACCAAATGTCATTGCGGTATATCTCTATATCAAGATTTGCAAGGAATCAATTGCATCCGACGTTGATCCTAGGCATCCATCAGATTTTCATCATGCGCCGCCTGAGTTACGCTTGTTCATCATTCGTAAAGCATGTCGCACAGAGCAATCATCGATTCGCAGATCCACAACTGCGCTGAATTGGTTAGAAAGCAGGACAATGCACAAATGCTTGCTGGTTATAAGTTTTGTACCGGTTATTTATTTTCCGCCTATGAAAACAGCGAGGATCCTGCAGTCTTCCGCTGTTTTTTTTGTTTATTGAATATGATGTTTTTCCCACTGGTGCCAATTCTTCTTCATTTGTTCATCCTCTCTGTCAACTATCACACGGAAGGAATAGTCGATGAAAATACAGAACAAAGCAAAAAGAATTAAGGCTGTTACCATATCTATTCCTCTCCTTATACATGATAGAAAGACAGTCTCCTCAAATGGAGCTATTTCTATCGAGAGTTCTCCTCAATTAGGCGTCTGGATATCCAGACGCTATGCTTGCGAAACCGTTCGCACGCTGCTCTATATGTAAAAAATGTCCGGTCAAATTTCTCTGACCGGACAATTTTGGCGCCACCTGTTGGACCCGAACCAACGACCCTGCGGTTAACAGCCGCATGCTCTTGCATGTGGCACATAGTTAACCCAAAAATATGGGCTGAAAAACGGTATAGGTACCCTCTGCAACACAAAAGGTTCGTATCGCTGTGTATCTGTTGGTACCTGTGAAAAGTCCTTTTGGCAGCGGGTGTCATTTCCGCTTGCTGCAGCGGATGTGGGGCGCAGCCGACGTCCGTTGGGAGTGCCCTTGGAAACATTCTTAGAGGCTATTTGCCCGCCATAAAGCCCGCACAGAGCGCGTTGCGGCGGTTAGATGTTACAGATTCGATTAGAGATTTCGTTGCAGGGAAAATCAGCTGTTTCCGTTGCGTTTCCAGTCTGGAAGCTGTCTCATTCCTCCACAATTATTTTCATCTTTTGAAGGCTGCCTTATCCGGTTTTTAATAATTTTCCCTCTCGTTTGCACTAAGCAATGGCTGCCGCCGATGCTTTTATCACGGTATGAGCGACGTGGTTTGCGGCCCTTCAATATGCCGCATTTTTATGTTAAAGTATAAGCAGGCATACCATAAGCAGCGTTTCCCTGATAGACTTTATTATTCTGTATGGTATAAGCAGGCATGCCATAGGCTGCATTTCCCCGATAGATTTTATTATTCTGTATGGTATAAGCGGGCGTGCCATAAGCTGCATTTCCCCGATAGATTTTGTTGTTTTGTATGGTATAGGCGGGCATGCCATAGGCTGCATTTCCCTGATAGACTTTATTATTCTGTATGGTATAAGCGGGCGTGCCATAGGCTGCATTTCCTTGATAAATCTTCATTTTTGATAGCTCCTTATCATTTAATATAACTGCAATGCCCAGTTCGCAAATGCCGGGATCCTGCTGCATTTATCCGGGGGACTACAAAAGCATGAAACTGAAAGATTGCAGTTCAGGCCTTTAATGTGTAAAATTTTCCGCTTCAGATGAAATGATTGCTCCGCAACAGAAGCGAAAACATCTACATCTGCGGCAATGTTTCCCTCTTTTTAGCATTTTTTCTGCCTTTTCAGTCACATTTTGGGCAATCGCTGCAGCCCCCTTCCCGAATAAATTCAATGATCCGTCCGGTAAACTCTTCCTTTTTCATCCTTTCCGGATGCCCTGTTCGGATCACTCGCATGGAATGACCATTGATCATCCCGGTAAAGCGCCACAAATGCATTTGTTTTTGTCCACACGGTACATCATGATACTTTGCGTTTTCGATGCTGTCAAACAGGGAAGCAACCGCTTCATCGTACCATGCGTTTGTATAGAATACGATATTTTTGGGAAGAAGCAGTTCGATTTCTTTGCGAAGGTATCCAGCACAATTCCATTTTACGGACTCCGTGGTTGTATCTACTGTTTCCGAGGCGTTGCACTTTACCATATTGGTCATGGAAATTTTCTCCCAGGCATCGGCCTCTCCATACAGTTCCTCTGCAATGGCCCGCGTATAACTCCAAAATGGCCATCCAACTGCGTGATATAAATCCTCAGCTACACCGGTTCCATCTTGAACGCCGTTTATGCAGTCTGCATCCTGCTGGATACTTCCTCTTGCGGCTTTCCCTACAAACAGAACACGATGTTCGCTCATTGCATATTGATCTCCAACATGCCATATAGATATGGGCTTACAAAGTCCCGGGGTTTCTTTGCGGCATATATCACATTTTTCGCCAACGCCAAGCCGGTAACTTTTATACATGTCAAAAACACTTTTTTCATAAGAGTTCACAGCAATTCCCTCCCAGCAAATTAATCATCGCTTCCACGAGATATGGATTCAATGCAGCTTATTCTGATATCTCTGGATTTGATAGCGTGGAACAGATGATCTCATAAGCTCTTCTTACAATCGAGGCGATTTGCTCTGCTGCAGACGGATCATTATTATTCAGCCGCAGTACATTCAGATAGGAATATCCGAATTCGTTAATCTCTATGACCGTATGCAGCCGCAAGGGGTTTTCACCAAGCAATTTTATAAAGCGATCTCCGGCGCTTTTTTTATAAGAGGCCTCTATCAGTTTAATATGCACGCCGGTAGTAAGACTGTCGATTCTGGACAGATAAAATTCGGTCTGGCAGTTAAAGCCATTCGGCGAGGTCCACACAAAATAGCCGGAAGCATCCGAAAGTTTTACACCGGCTCTGGCTTTCCGCGGCAGCCAAATCGTAAACTCGCCGATATCCCTCAATATAGCCATCGTTTGTTTTACTAAGTCTTTGTTGATGCTCCGATATGCCCACACAGCTGGATTGTCCGATTCTTCCTCTGCACCGGTTGTAACCGATGTGACAGCGGAGCATTTTAATATTGTACGAAAATCCTGTAATTTTTTTTCGGAAAAATCATCGACCTTATTCAATTGAACCGCCTGTAAAAAGCACGGCAGAAAATTTGAAGTTTTTTTCACCAATTTTTCTGCATCATTCACTTCTGCCTCTGCGTAAATACTCTCCAATTCTTTGGCGCAGAAAGCCGGATCACAAAGAGTCGCAAACAATTCTTCGTCGATTTCAACGGAAGTGAGATACAGATAAAATTGTTCGAAGCACATTTGTGCGCAAACAACCGCAAAAAGCACGCGTTTGCGAATGGGATCGCTGATTTCATCTGCGGAAGATTTGGAAATAATATCCAGCAGTTCGTAGGTGTTGAAAAGCCGCTTCATGCTTCTTGGGTTAAACCCCGTGGAAGATCTTATCAAGTCATAAAACAACTCCACTTCCTCGTCATCTGTTGAAATTTCTAACCGTTCCATCATTTTAACAATATACTTTTTTATATTGTATTGTGCAACCGGTACCTTGAAAGGCAATTGGATAATTTTATCAAAAAAACTTTTTCCTTTTTCATCACCAACGCCCGAGTTGAATTTTTGCCGGATCCCTGATGCAACTACTTCATAATCAACGGCAAGAATAAAAACGCAATTTTCGCAATCAAGGAACATTTTCAGGGCTTCAAGCAATTCCACAGCCTTGACAGGCTGCAGGCGATCAAGGTCATCCACAAAAACAACGACTCGATCTTTATGCTTATTTTTCAATTTCTCGTTAATGGCATTTTGAAATCGCTCTTTCAGATGAAGAATTTCAGAGGCGTAATTGACACTGCCTCCTTCCATCATTTCGCCCACTTTGTGTGCCGCCTCGCCGGAGACTCCTTTTTCGGTGATGACTTTGATTGCGGTTTTACCAAAGCCAATCAGACCACTCAAAATTTTTTGACGCAACTCTGCACTGCAGTCAAGACTTTCAAGCAAAACTTCCATCATGGAAAAAACAAGATCGTTTCCCGCATCAAACTGCGAAAATTGCCATGTATTGAACCATATTGGGTGAATCGTGCCTTGCAAATTTTCCTGGATCATATTCATCATGGAAGTCTTTCCACTGCCCCAATCCCCCTGAATGGAAATAGTCATTGGTGTATCGCAGCTTCGGATAAAACTACACAATCCGTTAATATAAATTGAAATATTGAACATATCATCTGTTATGCTTTTTACAGGAATATCCTGCCAACCTGTTTTCTTCATAAACTACCTCTTTATTTTCAAATTTCTTTACCAATTACTTTATGACGTCATCTGATCAGTTTTGAAACAACATCAAAAGCTGCTGAAGAGGTTATTTATTTTATAAGATTGGTATCTTTTGAAAGTTTTATGGAAAAGTGAACTCTTCTGCAGCGCTTTGTTCCTTGTGAAACAAACCCATTATATCAACTATTGTTGTATTTTGTCAAACCGGACATACCGATTGCCCCAAGGGTTTGGATACATGCTATGGCTGTTTTGCAGGGCCTGTTTGATCGTTTGTCAAAGCGATCGTATTATCTTTCTGCTGCTTCTATCGTTCAGGTAAAGCTGGCCGGGGCCAGCGGTTGCCGATCTTTATCCTTTCATTTCAGAAAGTCTTGCATTTTCGGAACCATCCACAGTATAGCAGGTATCGTGCGGAAATTTTTCCGCACTGCATACTGTACGATAAGGGCAGATCGCAAATCGCCGATCAAGGAAGAGATCGACCTGCCAAGTGGCCTGGCCGGGATTGGTGACGAAGCGTTTTTCACCTGCATCGCATTGGAAAAGATCAGCCTGCCAGACAGCCTAACTAAAATCGGCTTCTTAGCGTTTGCATGTTGCAGGCTGCGCGAGGTCGTTCTGCCGGATCGTTTGCAGCAGCTGGACGATGGCGCCTTTGCCTGGTGCGAGCATTTGGACAAGGTGGAGATCCCCGAAAAACTGCTTGTGAGACTGCAGCTTGACAGCGTATTTGAGGACACCCCTTTTTACAAAAAACATTACGAGGGGGTCCTGCAGTTCCTGCCGGACGGGAGCATTGAAGAGGAGAAAGGGCACGCCGGGCAATGCGTTTGAGCTGGCCAGCCAGGAGGTCTGCCGCCGGATCGGGCAGATTCTTGCCCAAAACGACCTGCAATGATATAATCAAAAAGGGGTGATTTGTTTTGGAAACCGCACAGCCGAAAAAGCTGCTGATCCTGAATCTGCTGGAGCTTCTAAAGCAGCATACCGATGCGGAGCACCGCCTCTCCCAGCAGGAAATCGCTGCGCTGCTCCGGCGGGAATGTGGCATGAAAGCCGACCGCAAAACCATCCGGCGCAGCCTGCTGGACCTAATCGAGGCCGGGTATGAGCTGGAATATACCGAGACCACCCGGGTAAACCGCCGCGGCGAGGAGGAAACGCTGCTTACCGATTGGTATCTGCGGCACACCTTTACCAACAGCGAGCTGCGGCTGCTGATCGACAGCCTGCTGTTTTCCAAGCACATCCCTTACAGCCAATGCAGAGAGCTGGTGCAAAAGTTAGAGGGGCTTTCCAGTCGGTACTTTCATTCCCATATGGGCTATGTCCGCACCCTGCCGAATAACGCCCCGAACAACCGCCAGCTGTTTTACACAATCGAGGTTCTGGACGAGGCCATCCGCAAAAACAGGCAGGTAGCGTTCCTCTACCAGACCTATGGGGCTGACCAACGGCTGCACTCGCGCCTTGATGCGAACGGCCGGCCGCGGGAATACATTGTCAACCCGTATCAGATGGCCGCCGTGAACGGGCGGTATTACCTGATCTGCAACTACGATAAATACGATGATGTGTCGAACTACCGGCTCGACCGCATTGCCGAGATCCGGCTGTTGGACACCCCGGCAAAGGATCGCGCCAAAGTACGCGGGCTGGGGCACGGGCTGGACCTGCCCCGGCATATGGCGGAGCATCTCTATATGCTCCCCGGCGGGAGCATTCCGGTGACCTTCCGGGCGGACAAGTGCATATTGAACGACCTGATGGATTGGTTTGGCCCGATCCGCTTTTTTAACGAACGGGAGGATACCGTAGACGCCGCCGTTACAGTCAACCGGGAGGCGATGCTCTGCTGGGCAATGCAGTACGGTCGGTATGTGGAGGTGCTGACCCCCGCTGACCTTAGAAAAGAACTGTGCGAGGCGTTCCGCGAGGCGGCCCAGATGCATAGCGTGCAATAGAGCGAAAGGAGTATGCGCCCCATGAATTTCCAAAACATGAATGGGCCCAAACAAATCACCGAAGCGTTGCACAGGCTCTATCAACAGGCCGGGCCGGAGCTGCTCAGGGCTTTTAAGGAAGCCAACAGCCGCGAAGCGCCCGGGCTTGTCGAGTACGGCATCGTTGATGAGGATGCGTATGATGTCCAAAACGGCATCCTGATCGTGCTGAAGGAGGCAAACGACTGGTCTGCGGAGGATTTTCAGAATAGCGTTACTTACGCGGACTATGTGCGAGACCTCATCGACGGCAAGCACCCTCGCAACGCAATGTGGTACAATCTTGGCCGGTGGGTGTCGATCCTCCGCAAGCCGGACAGGCCAACGGACGAGGTTGCCGAACTGTATGAGGATGCCGTGCAGGAGTTGCGGTCGGTCGCCTTTACCAATGTAAACAAGGTCACCGGCGGGGCGAGCGTCAATGCGGCCTATTATGAGGTGGCACAGAGTAAGGTGGCGCTGGATACCCTCCGGGAAGAGATTCGCATCCTGGATCCCAAAATCGTTCTGTTTTGCGGCACCGCGTGGCTGTTGGGAGATGATGGTCTGGACCGGCTGCGGGAAGACGGGCGCAAAGCGCTTGATATGTGGCACCCGGGCGCGCGCAAAAGCAAAGCAATGATGATCGACGCCATGAAACATCAGCTGCGGGAAGAGGAAGGCTGACGCGGGCCGTAGGCTCCAGCTTTCGGACTGTTGCTCTTGTATCTCCATGCCGTAAACTCTGCAAACAGGATGCGATGGCTGCTTGGTTCGGGAAATGCGGGCGCAAAACATTGACAAATTGCAATTCATGGAGTATACTACAAATACAAAAAGCGCTGCGACAAGCGGTTAGCCCAAGTACAGGTTTATCAGTTCAAGAAGAACCGTCACCCTGCCCGGTGGCGGTTCTTGCTTTTTACAGTGATCGTCACAGTCCATTGAAGGATGTGGAAAGTCAATGTAATCGGCATTGCCTCACCCCCTTTCGGAAGTGTGACCAACCGCCTGCCGCCATGCAGCGCCTTGCCCCTTGCGGGACAAACCTATTGTATCAGTCTTTGCCGTATTTTGTCAATCCGTGCAAAACAGAACACCATAAGCACGAGAAGGAAAAGGGGCCTGGGGTTCTCCCCGGCCCGGCGTCTGGATATCCAGACGCTATGCTTGCAAAACCATTCATCTGCTGCTCAACATAAAAAAGAGACTGCTGCAAAGAAAGCAGGAATAATAACCTTCTTAATTATCTTGTAATTGAAATCGCAAGAAGAATATGTTACCATAAGTAAGATACAAAGAGACAAAACTCGAGCGGGCTATCCAAAAAAATCGTATTAAAATGGCGCTATAAATGTAAAGGAGGATCATAATGCAAGAGATTTTGACCGCAATCTCGACAAGTCTGACACCAGAAGCACTGGCGGGCAATGTTGCGCTGACGCTGGCACTCATACCCGCGGAATTCATTGTAGACCTTGGAAAAAGTCAAATTCAAAAGTTTGTGGATCAAGTACTGCCTCACCATCCCGAAGAAGTTTTTTATGACGCTTTCCTCAAAACTATGAAAGATCATAAAAAATGGCATGACCATATAGCAGGCCAAATGACAGCAACATTGATACGGAAATTGAATCGTGACAAAACACGCTTTTATGATTGTGTAAAGTCTTTGAAAATACCGCAAAATTTAGCAACCTCCTCAGATCCCTTCCCTGCTCAACCCTTTGCGGAAAAACTAATCGAAGAATACAAACTTGACTTGCCCCAGGAAGACACAAAGCTTCTCTGCGACATTATATGCGATTGTATGAACGATTACCGAAAGTCCATCTATCATCTGATGAACGAAAAAGGCATGTTACTGCAAGCCATGCAGGCCCTGATGAACCTGCAAGACCAAGCTGCACTCTTTGAGACGATGCTGTCCAATACGGCCACGCAATCCGACATATTGATTCTAAAGGACGCGTTGCTGACTGCTATCCGGCAGAACAATGCTTCTGAACTACGGGATAAATCGTTGGCGGAATACGACCAAATGATTACAGGCCAATATCAATACATAGATTTCACTGCTGGATTCTCCCCGCGCATCAATGCCCGGGATATTAAAATGAAAATGTCGGATGTTTTTATTGACTTGGAATGCATGGGCCAAAATCCAACCGCATCTGGCTCATCTGTCAAGGAGGATTTTGATATAGCGTCATCTGTGCTCCATAACCGTTTCAATGTGTTTTTGGGAGATCCCGGATGTGGGAAGACCACTCTGCTCAAAAAAATCGCGTTCGATCTTTCCTCGCAGAAAAACCGTACCAGCGGCCTATTATCCAACTTCGTTCCGCTATATTTTCGTTTGGCAGAATATTCCCGATTTTATCGAGACACGCACAAAGGCATCGCGGAGTACCTTCAACAGACATTTTATCAGCACAGGAATGCACTTTTTACCATCACACAGTGCGAGCGCTCCCTAATATTCCTGATGGACGGCTTAGATGAGATCGCAGATACCCCTCTGAGAATTCAAGTGGTCGAGCAGGTTAACGCCTTTGTATTTGCCAATCCGCAATATATCTATTTCATTACCTCCCGTATCGTGGGCTACCACGATGCCGCGCTCAACGGAATATTTTCCACCTACCGGCTGGAGCCGCTAAGCGATAAGAAAATTGAGGCTTTTGTCTATCAATGGCACATAGCTGTAGAAGAAAATACAGATGACGGCAAGAGCAAAGAGGAAAAGCAGAAGGCAGCCAAGAAGGTCACGCAGGATTTGATCAGCGCCATTGGAAAAAACAGCTCCGTCAAAAAGCTGGCCACAAATCCGCTGCTGCTGACCATTATCACTTTGATTCATCTGCAGGGGGGACGACTTCCCAACAAGCGTGTGGAGTTATATGATATCTGCGCGGAAATGTTTCTGCAGCATTGGATCAATCGCCGAGTAGATAGCGCGAACGCAATTTTGGATCGGGACATCTTGATCGAGCTGCTGTCCCGCATAGCATTCTATATCCATGAGAACTATGCCAATGGTTTAATTCCAGAGGACATTTTTCAAGAGAAATTTCTGCAATACTACCAAGAACTTTTTGCTGGTCGGGGATATTCCTTAGTGGAATTAAAAAAAGAGTGCCGACAGTTCATTGACTTTATTCGTAAGGAAACCGGCATTTTCGCGGAAAAAGGGCAGGACGAAAACGGAAAAAATTTGTTTGGTTTTCTCCATCTGACATTTGAAGAATACTTTGCGGCAATCGAATTCAAGCGGCGAGTCGCGCAGAACGCTCTTACATTGAAAAATTATATTCCCTTAGCTCGATGGAGGGAAATCGTTTTGCTCTGCGCTGCGCTGTTCGGGGGTCAATCCGGCACTGGCCGATACGATGTCAGCCAGTTTGTTCGGAAAATATTGTGCGCAAAAGAAATCTTCCCGCCCATGTGCCAAAATTTGAGCTTGGCTCTCAGTATCATGGCCGATGATGTTCGCTTGGAGCCAAACTGTGAAAAAGACATTTGGACTCGTGTGGAAAACATATTGCAGGAAAGTTCAAAGCTGAGGATTAAGAAAGAATTGGAAACACTGATATCAAGTGTTGAGTACGGCAAGCAGCTTCGCCAACGAACGGAACAATGGTTAAGAAGCGGCGAATGGATGTATATACATACGGTGGCATGGCTGCTGGACTGTCGGGACTCTTCGTGGGATGACCTCTTGCTGAAGGTTCCAGACTATCCTGATTTTTCACGTTTTTTAGAGTGGTTTGCGTTTTATGGAGGATGGGCTTATTTTAAAGACAATGAGGATCTTATGCAAAAATGGGCGGACGGAATCGCTGCATATTTTAATGAACCGACTGTTAACACGAAAATCAAGTGGAATCTTATGGTGAAGTTTGGAATGCTTCCCTCCAATTTGTGTAAAAAGTTACAAATAGCACTGGCTTCCAGGAAGAATATATTCGTCTTGCACACCTATTCGTTCATTCAGGATATTCTTCAAAATGTCTTCTACTCCATTGACAGTGACGATCGAAAAAATAAATTCGAACATGCGATTGCCGAAATATCGTCTAATCTTAATTATACACCAAAATACAGCGTCCACCATGAAACGCCCAATGAGAAATTCCGAATTTCGCAATTGCGATTTCATACTTTTGCTCTGGGGGAAAACAAATATTTATGTACATTCTTTTTCATTAGTAAAGCCCCAAATTTTAACTTATATGAGTATCTCGTTTTTGACATTTCACTTGAGGAAATACAGCGCGGAACCTATACGGTGCCTTTAACAGCAGAGGAGTTTATTAATATTTTTAGATTCGATACAAGTGAGCTCGGGTCGGAAATATTTACGCTGTATGAGATTCTTTCCACAAAAGACAGGCCAAGTGGAAGCGAGTTGCTGCAAGACTGGGAGAATGGCTGGTTTGGGAATTGGGATAGGCTATCTTTTGGAAACGCATCCTCTTCTGATACAGATGCAGAATTTGCTACCAATATACGCCAGTGGGTAAAGTTTCATGGTCAGGAGGCCCCAATTCATCTTTTACTTGCACAAGTGCTCTTGAACCGTTATGATCCGGAAAAAAACCGCATAAGCCAGAAAGCCATTAACAATGCCATTTCCTATTATATGGCGGGGCATGTTCCAGAGAATCTGCAAAATGAGGCTTATAGAATTATTGAGAAGGCGGTTCAGGCGCAAGCTCCCCACACGGAACGGACAAAGAGAGCAAAAAATAGAATGAGTGGTTATAAAAGGCGCGTCGAGCAAAACCCATAAAATATAACCAGCAGAAAGATGGAAAACTGTGCCGTGAAAATCTTATATCCCGATGACTGCTAAAAATTCCGAACGTGATGCTTGTGAAACCGCTCACGCATTGTTCCATACAAAACGAAAACTGTCCGGTCAAATTTCTCTGACCGGACAATTTTGGCTCCCCCTGTTGGGCTCGAACCAACGACCCTGCGGTTAACAGCCGCATGCTCTACCGACTGAGCTAAGGAGGATCATATATTCACCCGCGAAAAAGCGAGGAATTTAGCCATTTTCTTCGCTCAGTCTTTGGGTTACTTACGTGTCATGTTCTCTACCGACTGAGCTAAGGAGGATCATCTCACTACCCTCACTTGATGTTACTCAAGTTTGTGCAAGCATTACTATACCATATTTTATCGTATTTGTCAATTAATTTTTTCAAAAAAATCATCAAAAACGCATCCCTCTGCCAAAATACGATTCCCCTCACCGGGAAAAATTTTCCGAGCGGCAGGCGGCAGGCATTTTCACAAGGGAGTGCTGCTTTGCCCGGAACAGTCCACCGAGCGCGGGTGGAAGGGATGGAGAGGGGGCCTCCCGGGGAATAGGGAGACTGCCGAAACCCACCGGACAACCTTCAAAAGCATCCAATCGACCGCTGTCCATCAGACGATTATTCCGACCGGAATACACACAATTTCCCATCTGGCATGCCCCCCTCTGCGTCAGCCCTGTTCCTCCGTCCGCCATGCCTTGCACACGTCCACCCATGCGTCGAAGCGGGAAAGGCGTTCCAGCTCCTCCAGCGTCAGCTCAATGGCGCTGTTGGCGCTGCCGCAGGCGGGGTAAACTGTCTCGAAGCGCTTCAGGGACGCATCCAGGTACACCTGCACACCGTCTTTCACTGCAAACGGACATACGCCGCCCACGGCGTGGCCGATGAGCGTCACGGCCTCGTCCGGCGTGAGCATCTTCGCCTTGGTGTGGAACTGCGCCTTGAACCGCGCGTTATCCACCTTCGCGTCGCCCGCAGCCACGATGAGCACCGGGGTCTCCCCCACGCGGAACGAGAGCGTCTTGGCGATGCGCGCGGGCGCGCAGCCCACAGCGTGCGCGGCCAGTTCCACGGTGGCGCTGGATTCGTCAAACTCTAAAATGCGCCCGGCGATGCCGAGTGTTTCAAAATAAGTGCGTACCGCTTCAATGGACATTTTATTTTCCTCCTTTTTTCGGCGCGGTGCGCTGCCGCAGATCTGCGCCAACCGCTCCGGCGCTTTCCCGCCGGCAGTTTGCCAGCGGGCACCGTCTGTTTCTGTGTTTTATCATGAAAATGACCGTTTTCCCGCAAACTGAAATTTATCGCATATATTGAATCCACCCGATAACAAAAAGATGTAATGGATAATATACATAAAACAACCATTTCATCACATAATTTACTTTTTGATTTTTGCCTCTTTGTCCGTTATACATCATAATAACCGGGATGAAGCAGACAACTGCCATCTGCAGCAATCCGTAGATTTTATCTACGGCAAAGAAATATACTGTCGCATATATTGTTGTGTAAAAAATCAGCCATAACACTTGTGTTTTCAGTTTTCCTCTGTTTGTTCCAAATGCTAAAATACATAAACTCGCAACACAGCTCCAATCACTTGGGAAGCTAAATAAACAAATAAGTATTATAAGGACTGTTTTTGTTGCACTTTTTTGTATTTTCTGACTGTTTGCCACTCTTAGCATGACCAGTCCCCATGCCAGCGACCACATAACGCTGGTTTGATTGAGTACGCCTCCATAATAAAATGGAATAAACGACTTCCAATCCACAAAATCCATCGACGCAAAGACATAAGCGAAATGTGATATAAAAGCAAACAAAAATAAACGATTGGTATATTTGCGTACATCCCTCGTATAATGATATCCTTCTGCTACAAAGTAACACATAATAGGACATGTAAGCCTACCTGCGATATGCAACAAAATGGGAAGAAAATCTTTCGGATATCCCGGAAATATCATCCACGCAATATGGTCTATCGTCATTGCTATAATAGCAATTAACTTTATTAGATTGGAGTCGAGCTTTTTATATTTTCCCACGCACCTGCTCCTCTAAAGTCCGATTTAAGGCCGCAATGCAAGCGTTCCCGCACTTGGAACAAATCATTGAAAAACCACAAACAAACAGCGGCACGGCAAAAGCGCCGTGCCGCTTGGAATACGCAATCAAACAATTATTTGCCCTGCTTCGCGGCCAGATCCACCAGAGCGTCCTTGCGCGAGAGGTTGATGCGGCCCTGCTGGTCGATCTCCGTCACCTTCACCAGCAGCTCATCGCCCACGGCGACGACATCCTCCACCTTCTCCACACGGTGGGTGTCAAGCTTCGAGATGTGCACAAGGCCCTCCTTGCCCGGAGCGATCTCGACAAACGCGCCGAACGTCATCAGGCGGGTGACGCGGCCCTTGTAAATCGCGCCAATCTCGGGATCCTCCACGATCGTCTTGATCGTGTGCATCGCGCGGTTCGCGTCCTCGATATCAATCGCGGAGATAAAGATGCTGCCGTCCTCCTCGATGTCGATCTTCGCGTTGCAGGTGGCGCAGATCTCCTGGATCACCTTGCCGCCCTTGCCGATGACGTCGCGGATCTTGTCCACATCGATCTTCATCGAGAGCATCTTCGGCGCGTACTTGGAGAGCTCGGCGCGCGGCTCGGCGATCACCGGAGCCATGATCTCGTCTAAGATATACAGGCGCGCCTTGCGGCACTTGTCGAACGCTTCCTCAATGATGGCGTATGTCAGGCCGTCCACCTTCATATCCATCTGGATGGCCGTGATACCGTCACGCGTGCCGCCGACCTTGAAGTCCATATCGCCGTGGAAATCCTCCACGCCCTGGATGTCGAGCATCGTCATCCAGCGCTCGCCCTCGGTGATGAGGCCGCAGGAGATGCCCGCGACGGGCTTTTTGATGGGCACGCCCGCGTCCATCAGTGCCAGTGTGGAGCCGCAGATGGAAGCCTGGCTGGTGGAGCCGTTCGAGCTGAGCACCTCGGAGACGCCGCGGATGGCGTAGGGGAACTCCTCCACGCTGGGCAGCACGGGCAGCAGCGCGCGCTCGGCCAGCGCGCCGTGGCCGATCTCGCGGCGGCCGGGGCTGCGCGGCGCGCGCGCCTCGCCCACGGAGTACGGCGGGAAGTTGTAGTGGTGCATATAGCGCTTGGTGGCCTCGGTGGAGAGGTCGTCCATGATCTGCGCGTCGCGCAGGCCGGAGAGCGTCACGGCCGTGAGCACCTGCGTCTGCCCGCGGGTGAACATGCCGGAGCCGTGCACGCGCGGCAGGATGCCCACCTCGGCGGCCAGCGGGCGGATCTCATTAATGCCGCGGCCGTCCACGCGCTTGCCCTCGTCGAGCAGCCAGCGGCGCACGACGAACTTCTGCATTTTGTACATGATCTCTTCGATCACGCCCGCGCCCCACTGCTCGGCGTATTTCTCCTCGATTTCATTGCGGATGGGCAGCAGGCGGGCGTCGCGCACCGTCTTGTCGTCGGTGTCCATCGCGGCCTTGAACGCGTCCAGATAGTCGCGCTTCACTTCCTCAAGCAGGTCGTGATCCAGCTCCATCGACTGGAACTCAATCTTCGGCTTGCCAATCTCGGCCACGATGCCGTTGATGAAGGTGATCATTTTCTGAATTTCGTCGTCGCCGGTGTGGATGGCCTTCAGCATCGTGGCCTCGTCCACCTCGTTCGCGCCCGCCTCAATCATCACGATCTTCTCTGCGCTGGCGGCGACGGTCAGCTGCAGGTCGCTCGCTTCGCGCTGCTTCTCGGTGGGGTTCACGACGATCTCGCCGTCCACAAGGCCCACATACACGCCCGCGATCGGGCCCTTCCACGGAATGTTCGAGATGGAAAGCGCGATGGACGTGCCGATCATGCCCGCGATCTCGGGGCTGCAGTCCTGGTCAACGCTCATGACGGTCATCACAACGGAGACGTCGTTGCGCATATCCTTCGGGAACAGCGGGCGGATCGGGCGATCCACAACGCGGCTTGTGAGAATCGCCTTCTCGCCCGGACGGCCTTCGCGGCGCATGAAGCTGCCGGGGATGCGGCCCACGGCGTACAGCTTCTCCTCAAAATCGACGGAGAGCGGGAAGAAATCGATGCCCTCGCGGGGCTTCTCGCTCATGGTGGCGTTGCACAGAACGACGGTGTCGCCGTAGCGCACCAGGCAGCTGCCGTTGGAAAGGCCGCTCATTTTGCCGGTCTCCACCTTGAACGGGCGGCCGGCCAGCTCGGTTTCAAACACGCGGTATTTCGGGAATGTCTCCCGTTTGGATGCAAATTCCAATGCCATACGGATGATCCTCCTGTCTTTTGGCAGGACGGCCGGTGTTTTAGCAATAAATCCAGCGCTTCGCATATACTCGCGGCGCCAGCCCAAACGGCTTTGCCAATGAGCGGAGCCGTGCAGGAGGCGCATGTCCCACACATTCTGCCGGACAGAACCACCCAAAACGGGCGGGCCGGACGCGCATCCTGACAGGCGCCTTTCGGCAAGCACCCTTCGGCTTTTCAAACGCCCGAAAATTAAGAAGCGCTCGATTCATTGCTAACAACACACGGACGCCGTCCTGTGTTGGTTGAATGCGCCCACGGCGTGGGCACGGCGGACAATTTTCGCCGGTTTCGGAAAAGGCGGCGGCAAAAAGGCGGCAGCGCGGTGCCCGCTGTGAAGCGGCGCCCGCATCGAAAAAGCGGGAAAGCGAAGCGGCGCGCCCCTGCCGGGAGATTTCCCCAAAAACGGCTTTTGCAAAACACACGGAAAGGCAGACGGCTCAAAGCGCCGCCTGCCTTTCCGGAATTTTTTACTTGCGCAGGCCCAACTTGGCGATCAGCGCACGATAACGCTCGATGTCCTTTTTCTGCAGGTAAGCCAGCAGGTTGCGGCGGCGGCCGACCATTTTCAGCAGTCCGCGATAGCTGTGCTTATCGTTCTTGTTGGCCTTCAGATGCTCATTCAGATGGTTGATGCGCGCGGTGAGCAGCGCGACCTGAACCTCGGGGGAACCGGTGTCGTTTTCGCTCAGGCGGCAGGATGCAATGATCTCCTGTTTGCTTTGCATGGTGATGACTCCTCTTTCTTTTTATAAATATGCCTCGAACGCCGCGCCGGTATTCCGCGAGGGATACGCCGTGCGCCGGGCCCGGGTAAGCGCCGCCCTGCGATGGACAGCTTTAATAGTATACCATACCGAATCCGGAAAAACAAGATTTATTTTCGGACTTTTCCAGACTTTTCGGCCCTTCACAAAAAATATTCTCAAAAATGTTCTAAAAAAAACCGGAATACCCCTATCGCTTGGCTCATCCGTGTGGTATACTGAGAAATCATGGGGATTTATGCACTATTTACAAGGAGATGCGCCATGCTGTACGATACGCTGGAAAATCTGAACCAATATACAGGGCTGTTTGAGCATCTGGATACAGCCATCGCATTCATCGAGGGCGGCGGTCTCGACGATCTGCCCGAGGGCCGCACGGACATCGACGGCGACGCGGTGTATGTGCTCGTATCGCAGGCCCAGCCCACACCCGGCGAGGGCCGCCCGTTCGAAACGCACACACGCTATATGGATCTGCACATTGATTTAGAGGGCGCGGAGCTGTGCGAGGTGGCGCTGGGCGATCTGCAGGAGGAAGCCCCCTATCAGGAGCAGGCCGACGCCGCACTGTGGCAGGGCGATACCAGCGCCGCGCTGGTGCTGGGCGAGGGCCGCTTTGCGGTATTCATGGTGGAGGAGGCGCACAAGCCCCTCATCAGGGCGCAGGGCTTCGATACGGTGAAAAAGGCCGTTTTTAAGATCGCGTATTGAGTCGGAAAACATTTTTGAATGCAAACCCCTTTGGGCTGGCGCCGAAAGCACCTAGACGGGTCTTTCCCTGCCCGCCTGTGGGTTCGGCCGAAAGAAAATGCGATATAACCCGCCGGCCATGCGCCGGTGCGATCAGCGGAAAGGAGCAAGGCAGGATGAAACCGTTTATCATCGGCATTGCGGGCGGTACGGGCAGCGGCAAAACCACGCTGACGCGCCGCCTGAAGGAGCGCTTCGGCGAGGATGTCTCTGTCGTGAGCCACGACAATTACTATAAGCGGCATGACGAGCTGCCCTATGAGGAGCGCTGCCGGCTGAATTACGACCATCCGGACGCGTTCGATACCGAGCTGATGGTGGAACAGGTCGAGGCGCTGCGCCGGGGCGAGACGATCGCCTGCCCGGTGTACGATTTCACCGTGCACAACCGCTCAAACGATACGCTGCTCATCGCGCCCACGAGCGTGATCATTTTGGAGGGCATTTTGCTCTTTGCCGACGCGCGCCTGCGCGAGCTGATGGACGTGCGCATTTTCGTGGACACCGACGCGGATGTGCGCATCCTGCGCCGCGTGGTGCGCGACGTAAACAAGCGCGGCCGCACGCTCGAAAGCGTGGTGCAGCAGTACTTAACCACCGTAAAACCCATGCACGAGCAGTTCGTCGAGCCCAGCAAGCGCTTCGCGCACATCATCGTGCCTGAGGGCGGCAAAAACCTTGTGGCGCTGGATATGATCGTGCAGCGCGTGGAGCACCACCTGCGGCAGGAGGATTGACGGCGCATGCGGTGCATTCGTGTGCGCCGCCCGCAGCCTTTCCGTTTTGCCCCAAGCAATTGCCTGTGCAATCCGCAAAGCAAAAATCAAGTCAGACAAAGAACGGAGAATCTTATCATGACGAAAAAAACATCGCGCATCATCGCGACAGTGATGGCGCTTGGGCTAATCGTTTTTGTGGTGTATGCCGCGGAGCATCCCAACGCGTCGTTCCCTTGGGGCAACTCGCTTACCTATACTCTGTACCGCATCTACATCGGCGCAATGGTGATCCTTTTCATCGCGCCTTTCAGGAATGCCTCTGAGTGATCCATCGCCGCGCAAAAATTGGACGGCGATGGCGATATGGTGATATGGATATGCATATGGATATGAACATCCGATTCGGCAAAAGGAGAAAACATGAAAATTTTGGTGATGGGCGGCACCCGGTTTTTTGGCATCCATACGGTCAATGCGCTTTTGGCACAGGGGCATGATGTCACAATCGCCACACGGGGGAACGCGCCCGATCCGTACGGTGACGCGGTGAAGCGGATCACCCTCGAAAGAACCAGTGAAACGAGTATGAAAAATGCTTTGAGCGGCAGGCATTATGATGCTGTCATCGACAAAATCGCCTACTGCTCCAACGATATCAAGTACGGAATGGAAGCCCTTGACTGCGATCAATATATTTATATGTCGAGCACAGCGGTCTACGATCCCCTGCACAGGAATACGGTCGAATCCGATTTTGACGGTGTTTCCAAAGAATTAATCTGGTGCGACAGGGGGGCTTTTCCCTATGGGGAGGTCAAACGGCAGGCCGAGTGCGCTTTGTGGCCGAAGTATGCCGGCCGGAATTGGATCGCGGTGCGATATCCGTTTGTCGTCGGAGAAGACGATTACACCAAAAGGCTGCTGTTTTATGTGGAACACACGATAAAATCCATCCCGATGCATATTGATAATCTGGATTACCAAATGGGATTGATCCGCTCGGATGAAGCCGGAAGGTTTATGGCCTTTTTGGTGGATCAGGGTATCAGAGGGGCCGTCAACGGATGCTCGGAGGGAACGATCTCCATCCGGGAAATCCTCGCGTATGTTGAAAAGAAGACAGGTTCCCGGGCTGTCCTTGATGCAGCGGGAGAAAACGCCCCGTACAATGGAACACCCGAATACAGTATCAATACAGAAAAGGCAAATGCGCTGGGATTTCGGTTTTCGGCGCTCGGGGATTGGATCTATGCGCTGATCGATCATTATATTCGATCTGTTGTTTGAATTTCATTTGCCTCATCGCGCGGCGGTGCCGTTACCCCGCCGCGCGCGGGCGCTTTCCGTGCGCTGCCGCACATTTTTGCTGTGCAAAGCATAACAAACAATCATTTTAAGCGCGCGGGCCGGGGACGGCCCGCATGCGCAAAAACTTCATGCGCGCCAGGGCTTTTCCTGTTTTTGCAGTGCAGCATCCGCGCATGAAGCTTCACGCGCTGCCGGAAAGCGATACAGTCCGACCATCCACCGGGCGTGCGGCTGCGCCCTTACGATGCCCGTGAACGACCCATCACGGGCATCCGGAAAAATACCTCCACGGTCGTCTGTGCCGCGCAAAACGCGGCACAGCATCGCCGTGAACCGTGGAAAGGCCTTTCCAACCCACGGCGCGGAAATATCTCTGCAACAAAGCCGTTTGGGCCCTGCGCAGCGGGCGGATGATCCCCGCCCCGCGCCCCCACTGCCGCTTTGGCAAACGGGCCCCTCCTGCCGCCGGGATCCGGCGGCACGGCTCGCGCACCGCCCCGGCTTCTTCGGGCACTTCCCGCGCCAATACCGCAAGCTTTTTACTTTTATATGAAAGGAACCATTTCCAAGGAGAATCTATGCCATCTCAAACTTCACAGAAAGCCCCCCGCGGCTTCCGGCGAAAGCTGCTGGGGGATATCCTGCACGGCGTGAAACGCTATTTCGCGCTGGGCATTCTGGCAACGCTGTGCGCCACGGCGCTGGCGTATGTCACGCCGCTGATCGTATCGTTTACCGTGGACAGCGTTATTGGCGACAAGGCGCCCAGCCTGCCCGCGCCGCTTGCCGCTCTGTTCGAACAAATGGGCGGGCGCGCATTTTTTGCAACCCATCTGCCGCTGGTGGCGTCGCTCGTGGTGCTTGTCACCCTGCTGAACGGCGCGGCGGCATATCTGCGCGCGCACTGCATCGCCTACACGGGCGAGGGGCTGGCCAAACGCCTGCGCGACATGCTCTATACGCATCTGGAGGCCGTGCCCTACAGCTACCATGTCGGCGTACAGACGGGCGACCTTGTCCAGCGCTGCACCAGCGACGTGGAGACCGTGCGCCGCTTTTTGCAGATGCAGGCGATGGAACTGGTGCGCACCGCCGCCATGGCCTGCACGGCCTTCTCGATCATGCTGCCCATCAGCGGCGTGATGACGGCCGTCTCCACATGCCTGCTGCCGGTTTTGATCATTTTCAGCTTTTTCTATTTCCGCGGCGTGCAGCGGCAGTTCACACGCTCGGACGAGGCCGAGGGCGCACTGTCCACGGCCATCCAGGAGAACCTGACGGGCGTGCGCGTCGTGCGTGCGTTTGCGCAGGAGCGCGCCGAGCTGGACAAATTCACACAGCTGAACAAAAGCTTCCATGACATCACCCTGCACCTCACCACGCTGATGGGCGGCTACTGGGGCCTCTCCGATACGATCGGCTACTTGCAGATCGCGCTCTCGGGCGTGTGCGGCGTGTGGTTCGTGGTGCACGGGACGCTCAGCCTCGGCAATATGATGCTGTTCACCACGTATACGTCGATGCTCACGTTCCCCATGCGCCAGCTGGGCCGCATTCTGGCGGATCTCGGCAAGGCCGATATCTCGCTGAAGCGTCTGGAAGAGATCCTGCTTGCCCCCGTGGAGAGCGAGCCGGGCAAGGCGCTGACGCCCGAGATCGACGGCCATATCGTGTTCGACGACGTGTGCTTCGATTATGGCGACGGCGTCCCCGTGCTCTCGCACATTTCTTTCACAGCCGATCCCGGCCAGACCATCGGCATCCTCGGCAGCACCGGATCGGGCAAATCGAGCATGGTGCAGCTGCTGCAGCGGCTGTATCCCATCACAAGCGGCAAGATCACGCTTTCGGGCGTGGATATCCGCGACATCGAGCGCCATCATCTGCGGCGCAACGTGGGCATCGTGCTGCAGGAGCCGTTCCTCTACAGCCGCACCATTGGCGAGAACATCGCCATCGCGCGGCCGGACGCCTCGCAGGAGGAGATCACCGACGCCGCGCGCACGGCCAGTGTGCACGACGTGATTGAGAGCTTTGCCGACGGCTACGAAACCGTCGTGGGCGAGCGCGGCGTGACGCTTTCGGGCGGGCAGAAGCAGCGCGTGGCCATCGCGCGGATGCTTTTGCAAAATACGCCGGTGCTGATTTTTGACGATTCGCTCTCCGCCGTGGACGCCGAGACGGACGCCGCCATCCGCGACGCGCTGCACGAGCGCCGGCACGGCACGATGTTCCTCATCAGCCACCGCATCGCCACACTGCGGCAGGCGGACAAAATTTTAGTGCTGGATCAGGGCCGCATCGTGCAGACGGGCACACATGCACAGCTCTGCGCCGAGGACGGCCTCTATCGCCGCGTGTGCGTCATTCAGAATGAGCTGGATGTCCCGGACGCAGGGGCGCCGGCTGCTTCGGCTGCGCCGGCTGCTTCGGCTGCTTCGGCTGCCCCGGCTGCGGAACCCGCCGCGCCGGAAACCGCAGCCNCGAACACAGCCGGTTCAGAGGCTTCGGCTGCCCCGGCTTGCCCGGCTGCGGAAGCCGCCGTGCCGGATGCGCCAAAGCCCCCGGCCTCAGACGCCTCCGCCTCGAAAGGGGGTGTGGCGTAATGGCAGCNAATTCGTTTGAAAACCGCCGCGACGAGGCCGATCAGAAGATCGACCTGCGCCTGTGGAAACGCCTNGTCGCCTATGCGCTGCGCCACCGCCGCGTNGTNCTGTGCATGATCCCCGTGCTGCTCGTNGTGGCCGGCATCGATCTNATNTACCCGCAGCTCACGCGCTACGCCATCGACCATTTTATCGGCGGCAATACCACCGAGGGCCTTGTNGGCTACGGCCTGCTGTACGCGNCGTGCGTGATTTTGCAGGGTATCGGCGTATTCCTCTTTGTGCGCGGCTCGGGCCGNCTGGAGATGGACATGAGCTACGACATCCGGCAGGACGCCTTCGCAAAGCTGCAGCAGCTCTCGTTCAGCTTCTACGATACCACCTCGGTGGGCTGGCTGATGGCGCGCATGGTCAGCGACATCGGCCGTCTCTCGGACATGATCGCGTGGAGNCTTGTCGACCTCGTCTGGTCGGGCGTGTTCATCGTGGGCATTGTCGCGGTNCTGCTCTCCATGAACTGGCAGCTGGGGCTTTTGGTGCTGTGCATCACGCCCGNGCTGGCGGTGCTGTGCGCGTTTTTCCAAAAGCGCATCTTAAAATATCAGCGCATCGTGCGCAAGACGAACAGCCGCATCACGGGCGCATTCAACGAGGGCATCATGGGCGCGATGACCACCAAAACCCTCGTGCGCGANGAGGCCAGCGCGGCCGAATTCAAGGCGATCACCGGTGAAATGCGCACCGCGAGCATCCGCGCGGCGCTTTTAAGCGCGCTGTTCATGCCCATNGTGCTCACGCTGGGCAGCATCTCGACGGCCATCGCGCTGGCGCGCGGCGGCAATTTAGTGCTGACGGGCGTGATGGGCTTCGGCACGCTCTCGGCGTTCGTCTCGTACACCACGCAGCTGTTTGACCCTATCCAGAACTTAGCGCGCATCCTGGCCGAGATGCAGTCCGCACAGGCCAGCGCCGAGCGCGTGATCGACCTGCTGGACACCGAGCCGGACGTGGTGGACACGCCCGAGGTGGAGGCCGAATACGGCACGGCCCTCGCGCCCCGGCGCGAAAACTGGCCGNCCATCACGGGCCGCGTGGAGTTTGCAACGTGACCTTCTCGTACAAAACGGGCGAAACCGTNCTGCGCGATTTCAACCTGACGGTGGAGCCCGGCCAGACCATCGCCCTTGTGGGCGAGACGGGTGCGGGCAAGAGCACGATCGTGAATCTCGTGTGCCGCTTCTATGAGCCGACGGCCGGTCAGGTGCTGATCGACGGCGTCGATTACCGGCAGCGCAGCCAGCTGTGGCTGCACTCGGCGCTGGGCTATGTGCTGCAAACGCCGCACCTGTTCAGCGGCACCATCGCCGACAACATCCGCTACGGACGCAAAGAAGCGACATTAGAGGAAGTGAAGCGCGCCGCCGCGATGGTGCGCGCCGACACGTTCATCGAGGCGATGCCCGACGGCTACGACACCGAGGTGGGCGAGGGCGGCGGCCGCCTTTCCACCGGGCAAAAGCAGCTGGTGTGCTTTGCGCGCGTGATTTTGGCCGACCCGCGCATCTTCGTGCTGGACGAGGCCACCAGCAGCATCGATACCGAGGCCGAGCAGCTGATCCAGAGCGCGATCCAAACCGTGCTCGAGGGGCGCACCAGCTTCATTGTGGCGCACCGGCTCTCCACGATCCGCAGCGCGGATAAGATCCTTGTCATCCGCGACGGCCGCATCACCGAGGCCGGCACGCACGACGAGCTGCTGGCGCTGGGCGGGTATTATCACAGCCTGTATACGCACCAATACCGCGCCGAGGCCACGCGCGGGGCGCTGGGGGCGAATTCATAATTCATAATTTCGGGGGAGAGGCGTTTGGGGGATGACCGGTTTCGGCGGATTTTGACGGGCCTTGCCAGGTTTCTCCGTTGGAGCACGCGGCCGTGATGTCCGTGATCCTTTTTGTGCGTGCTGCCTGCCTCTCCCCCTCTCCTGAAAAGAAGCATGATTCGGATCCGTGGGCTGCGTCCCGCCGGATCGATCGCCAAATCGCCAGACCGCCAAATTGCCCGAATGCAGCCGCTCGATCCAAAATTGAAGGGAGTACTGATACTATGGTAAAACACATCGTCCTATGGAAGCTGTCCGACCGGGAAAAAGCCGCCGGGAACGCCGCCGAGATGAAGCGCCTGTTGGAGGGCCTTGTGGGCGTGGTGCCCGGCCTGCTGCGCGCCGAGGTGGGCGCGGGCTTTGCGGGCTGGGACGTCGCGCTCTATTCCGAGCTGGAAAGCCGCGAGGCGCTCGACGTCTACGCCACCCACCCCGCGCACATGGAAGTGAAAAAATTCGTGCACAGCGTCATCTGCGAGCGTGCGAACTGCGATTACGAGGCATAAGCCGGGGATAAAAAGGCCGACCGGAAAGCAAACCGATCTGCAAAAAAGCTGCGGGCCCGCAACGTTGGGCCCGCAGCTTTGGCAGCACCAGCCAGATCCTGACTTTGCCGCTTTATATGGCGTTTTTACTGCGGGATGTTTGAAAAACAGCCGTCTGTTCCCGCACCTTTTTGCGATAACAGACGGCTGTTCTTATTTTCAAGCGGTTCTCATCTATCTTACTGTCCCTCATGCGGCTGCGGCCAAGGCATACGCATATCCCCCCGCACCAAAAACGCTTCCCTGGCCAGCGCCGCCAAGGGGCTGTCTGTGGCGGAATCCGAGTAAAATGCTTGCACCTCTGCACGCGGATACCGCTCAAAAAAGCGCCGCACCTTTTCTTCTCCCTTACAGTTTTCCCCCGTGATCTTCCCGGAAAGCGGGTCCGCTTCTGTAGCAATGGGCAGTGCGATTTTTAATCGCTTACAAATGGGGATCAGCAGAAATGATGGGGACGCCGAAATGATAACATCGTCGCTTTGTTTCTGTTCCAAGTACCATGCTTTTATTCTTTTCTGCCGCAGATCCCAAAATTTCTCCACTTGCTCTTCCAACACGGGAACTTCCGGTAAAAAAGAAAAAAAACATTCCTTAAATTCTGTGATGCCGATCTTTCCTGCCGCATACAAAAGGCCCGCCCATAACTGTTTGTGCACGTGCTTTATTAAGGCCGGGTGCCTGCCCAGGCAATACCAATAAAAATCCAATGTACTGTCCCCGGCATAAATCGTCTTATCAAAATCATAAACATTCATCGCAATTTCCCGCCCAAAAAGTACAAAACAAAAAGCATCACAGCCAGATAAACGCTGAAAAGGATCAGCAGCCACTTATCGTGAAGCAACACTTCTACCGGATCCCCATCCGAATTTCCTTCTATATCCATACTGTAACGCATGGTGATCAGCAAGACGATCGGAACAGTAAAAACCAAACTGGTTCCTCCATAAAACTGTGTTGTCTGCGCATCTGTACACCATAGTGCATAGAAGGTATTGGCCAATCCCAAACACATATACATCGTTTTATCCAGAAAACCCGGAGTATAAAACTGCAATACCGTTCTTGTCTCCCCNCTGCCTACACGCAGAAGTTCATTTCGCCGCTTACCAAGGGAAAGGTAGAAGGCCAACGCAATTACCGTAAGGTAAAGCCAATTTGAGACGGAGATCTCTGTAACANCGGCGCCGTACTGCACGCGCATTATAAATCCGGCCGTTAAAATGGACACATCTGCCAAGGGCACGTTTTTCAGGCCAAAGCTATAGGCCAGATTTAATATTAGATAAAGCAAAAGCAGCAGTGTCGAACTTGTACGAAAAACGGCAGCGTTGCACCCCAGTGCCGCAATCAGTAAAATAACGACCAAACCACAGGCGTTTGATATTGAAATCTCTCCGGACGCAATGGGTCGATTACATTTTGTCGGATGGCGTGCATCCTTTTCGCGGTCGCGAATATCATTCATGATATATACAGCGGAAGAAGCGAGGCTGAATGCGGCAAACCCGGCTGCCCCGCGCAAAAAACAATCTTTTTCAAACAAACTGCCGCTGCAGGCCGGCGCCGCAAAAACAAGGCCATTTTTTATATAGTGGCTCACACGCATCAGTTTTAAATAAGATTTGACTTTTTGATTCATAATTTCTTTTCCACTGCATATCGCTTTTATCCGGTGCAACGATTCGTTTGAACTGCGCCGCCTCATTCAAACAGGATTTGTGTCCCCATATAGGAAAGTGGGGTTCCTATNCCGCTGCTCTTTAAATTTTTGTTTGGNGTATAATAAATGCCTTGATCCTTCAAGTTAAAATATACGCCGGAAAAATCCGTATCGATCTCTACTGCCGCGTATGATTTTAGACTTTGCATTTCTGTGCGAATGACAGCGGACCTTTGTAAATCGTCTTTCGTTCCAAATAAGCAAATCAGGTTGTTCCCTAAAAAAAGGATAAACAGCAGGACGCTGATGCATTTTTTTATCTTTTGTCCCTTGGCTCCTGCATCATAATCCCAGATAAAAAAGGCTCCCATCAAAACTGTAAAATAGATATATGGAGCATATCTTGCCCACCAGCTCTCTGTAATGGTAAGACACAGGCCGATATTTGTTACTAAAATTACCGCCCAAAACGGTATCTTAACATCTTTCTCCGATTTCTTTTGAAGCGCGGTTTTTATGATCTTAATGATGATCGAAGCTGCTGCAATCATCAAGAGTCCGCTAAAAAAGACTCCAAAACCCGAAACACGACTGTCCGGCAGATGCGTATAGTAAAGCTCCGACGACCAATCGACTGTAAATGGGATCTTCAGCTGCGGCGATCCCCCGGAAGAAAAAAACGGATTGCCCACCTTTGAAAACAATGAGATCAACAGATTTTTTACTCGATTCACCTCACCAAATGCAGAATTCCATGTCACAATATCAACCGCACCCTCTCCGTANAGCGGATAGACGGGGGAACCGTGGCGAATCGTGTTAATTACATAGGTATCAGCCCCCGCCCAAAGGACAGTGACAGCCGCCAGCAGTGCAAAATAGCCGAAACATTTTCCAACATTTCTCCATCGTTTCGGATCGGAAGCCCTCAATTGGCAATAGCAGTAATATAAAAAATATGCAATGCAATAAATTCCGCCGTACAGCAAACCTGTAAATTTTATAGTTCCGCAAATCACCATCGCGCAGGCCAGAATGCTCGAAAAAATAATTTTTGTGGTTCTGTTTTCCTTTTCCAGGCCAACCATCATCACAAGAGACAGCACCAGAATGTAGAGCATGATGTGAAGATAGCCGTCCAAATAAAAGGAATTCATTTGCTGAAGCGCGATTGGATTGCACGCAGCCACTGCAGAAAAAAACAGCGCTGATACTTTTCCCCTCTTGCAGCTTCTCACACAGTAGTAAGTCAGCAGGAAAGCGCATACAATGCCGATCAGTGTATAAACTTTTCCGCACTCAATATTTCCGGTGAGCCCATATACCCCGGCCGCAAAGATCCATGTGCCTTTCGCATAGCACTCTGCCCAGATATTCCCTACCGGNCCGGTTCGCATCACCTCTGCTGTCACATTTTCAGGCAGTTGGAAGATCGGATTCCAGTGATTTCTTAAAAGTCCTACCGCCACTTTGTGATAAGCATTCCCATCCCAACTAAAATCGAATACTCTGCCGCAAAACACTGTAAAAAAAACAAACAACAAAATAGCCGCGGCAACTTCATATATCATCTGNCGGCCNGGTTCTTCTCCATAGAGACATACCAGACACAGCAACCCAGCCANAAAACTAAACGGCAGAATATACCAGCTGATGGAGCGCCCCAAAATAAAGGCGATCTCGGAAAGCAGGATATCTGCCGTAATCGTATAAATAAAAAGCTGCGCAACATGCAATAGAGATTCTATTTTCAATTCTTTTTGCAACACCTGCATACTCGCGCTTTCCTTTCTTTTTGAACTCCCGGATGTTCTCCTTTTGCACCCCAGCAGGATACAAAATACACATTTTGTTACATTTTGACGTAATATATATTCTTTTTATAATATCAATAGTATACCGGATTGGTATCCTCTTGTCAAGAAATACGAAGATTCATAAAAGCAAAGAAGCGAGCAGAGAATCTAAGAGCCACTTATCCTGAATTTTTCGGATGGGTGCATTTTGTATGCCTTTTGAAAAAATAAAGTTTGCTGCGTTATTGTCGAACTCTGAACTTTAAATAATCACAAAATGTGTATTTTGTCACATTTTTCTTTTGCATTCCTTCCATCAAAAGGATCAAACGATNAACCCCAGCGTCTCGATCCGGCGCTTCTGCTCATGGATGCTGCGCGCGGTATAGATGCGGGTGGTCTCGATGCTGCTGTGCCCCAGAATATCNGCNAGNCGCACCACATCCTTGTACCTTTTATAATAAGTAACTGCAAACAGGTGCCGCAGATTATGCGGGAACACCTTTTTCGCCCTGACCTTCGCGGCCAGGGCTANTTTTTTGANCATCCGCCAGATATTGGAACGGTCGAGCGGCCGGCCNGTNCGCGTNATAAANACCGGCCCGCTGCGGATGTACTTCTTTTTGCAATAGGCAAGCAGCTGCCGGCAAAGCTCCCGCGGCAGCAGAATGACCCGTGTTTTGCCCTTCAGCCGAATCTGCGCCTGCCCCTTGCGCACCGCTTCCACAGTGATACCGCGCAGCTCTGAAACACGGATGCCAGTGGAGGCGATCGTCTGCAGCAGCAAAAACGACCGCTCGCTGCCGCTTTTCCGGGCCTGCTGCACAAGGCGCCGGTACTCGCCGGCATTCAACTCCCTTTCCCGGCTGCGGAATGTCTGTCGCTGGATCTTCAAAAACCGCAGCTGCCATTCATGGCGGCCCATATATTTTAAATACTGGTTCACCGCCGCCAGCATCGAATTGACGGTAACGGCGGCATAGCCCTGCTGCAAAAGATGCTCTTTAAAGGCAATGAGCGTCGCTTTTTCCCCAATCTGTTCCCCGGCAAAGGCACGCAGCTTTTGCAGGTCGCGCGCGTACTTTTGGATGGTGCCGGTGCTGCGTTCCTGCAGCGCAAGCTGGTCTAAAAAGGCCTCCAACGATTTCGATGTGATCTCCATAGCAAAAATCTCCCTCATTTTAAGTAAAAGCTGCTGTCCAAGGAAAAACCTCTCCTTGTGCAGCAGCTCTTTTTATCTATCTGTATCTGTAATTTTCGGTTCCGTGCTCCACATGGTCATCCGCGCCCGCCGCGTTCATCCCCGCGCCCCGCGCTCAAACGCCTCCATCGCCGCCTGCCGGGCGGCGAGCACACGGTCGCACCATGCGTCGAAATCGGGGTCGGGCATCTGCGCCTCGGGGTGGCTCAGCATCCAGTGCACCGTCTCGCGCAGGCCCTGCGCCATCGAAATTTTGCAGCAGAACTCCGGCACCAGGCGCTTGATTTTTGTGTTGTCAAAGCGTACATTCGCGGCCTTATCGCCCAGCAGCGCGCCCTCGAAATCGTATCCCGCCGCTTTGCCGCATGCGGCAAGGAACTCGCTCGCGATATGTACGGCGTGCAGGGGCCTTCCCATTGCGCCGGCTATCACGACGTAGATCTGGTCCCACGTCATCGTCTCATCGGTGGTGATGTGCACCGCTGTGCCCAGCGCGTGCGGGTTGCCCATCAGCCCGACGAAGCCCACCGCAAAATCGTCTGCGTGCGTCGCTGTCCAGCGTGCTGTGCCGTCGCCGGGGATGATCGTGGGCTTTCCGGCCAGCATGCGCGCCAGCACCTGCCAGCCGCCGTGCACACCGTGCAGCGCCACCACTAAATTTCTGGTGCAGTAGGTATGGCTCGGCCGCACGATCGTCACCGGGAAGCCGTCCGCGCGGTGCCTTGCCATCAGCGCATCCTCGCAGGCGATTTTATCGCGCGAATACTGCCAGTACGGATTCACCAAAGGTGTACTCTCCGTAATCGGCAGCGCCGCCAACGGCTTTTGATACGCCGAGGCGCTGCTGATAAAAATGTACTGCCCGACCCTGCCGCCAAACAGCCGCATGTCGCGCTGCACATCCGCCTCGGTGAATGCGATGAAATCCGCCGCCACGTCGAAGTGTTCATGCGCCAGCGCTTCCGCCACGGCGGTCTCGTCGCGGATATCCGCCGTAATGCTGCGCGCGCCCTCCGGAAGCCGCGCATTGTTTGTGCCGCGGTTCAGCACCGTCACCTGCCAGCCGCATGCCAGCGCACGCCGGCACACCGCCGTGCTGATAACGCCTGTACCGCCGATGAACAGTGCCTTTTTGCCAAACGCCGCAGTTTTTGGATGTTCCATTTCTGTATTTTCCTCTCTGCTATTCAAAGCCTCACGATCTGCATCGTGTTTTTCCCTTCCGCCTTCACAAAGCCAAGGCGATCGTAAAATCCGACCCCATCGTCATAGGCAACGAGAAGCACGCGCAGATAATCCCTGTATTTTTCCTTCACCATTTCAACCAGCTTTCCGCCGATTCCCCGATGCTGATAGGCAGGGTCCACCAGCAGATAATGGACATAGGCCGTCATGATCCCATCATCCATCGCGCAAATAAGCCCCGCAAGCGTATCGCCGTCCCAAGCGGTAAATACCGTTTCATAATTCTGCATTGCGATCACAAGCTTCTCCGGATAACGCCCCGAGGACCATTCCACCGATAAAAACAAGTCCTGCAGATCTTTTTCACGAAAATTGTGCATGTCCTTATACGTGATTTCCATGCTGCAAACACGCTCCCGATTGATTTTCCGCATAAGCTTCCGCAAAAAACGCCTCAACCTGCGCGCGGGTACAGGCGGCCGCGCCCTGCTGGATATCCTTGCCGCCGCCGCGGCCGCCAAGCGCCCCGTTCATCTTTTGGCAGAGCGCGCGCACATCGCCCGCGCCGCCCACGGCGTAGCGCCAGCCTTCCTCATCCGAGCCGGAAAACACCGCCGCAACGCCCGGGCACACCCCGCAAAGCACCGTGCAAAAACGCCGCAGGCTGTCCGGGGAAAGCCCTTCCTCAAACAGCAAAACATTCTGCTGCCGCGCCTTTGCCACACCTTGCGCGCGCAGCGCAAACAGACGGTTTTCGAGCGAAGCCTTCTCCGCCCGCAGCGCCTCGTTTTCGCGCAAAAGCCGTTCCACAGCCTGTGCGGTCTCGTCCGGCTTTGCGCTCAGCAGGGTCGAGATCGTGTGGTTCCCCTCGAACTTCGCACAGTAATCGGCAAACGAGCGCCGGCCGCACAAAAGAGAGAGCCGCGTACCGCCCTTGTAGCTTTGTGCGGAAACAATCTTCACCGAGCCCACCTGTCCCGTGCGCGGAACGTGCGTCCCGCAGCAGGCGCACACGTCGGTGCCTTCGATCGTCACAATGCGCACCGCGCCCGAAAGCTCCTTTTTGCTGCGGTAGGAAAGCTGCGCCAGCTCCTCCGCGTCTGGCCAGGAAGCGGTGACAGGAATATTCTGCCACACCACCCAGTTGGCCGCGCGCTCCAGCTCGTCCACCTCGGCGGCCGTGAGCGGGCCGGAAAAATCCACCGTCACCTCGCGCTCACCGATGTGGAAGCCCACATTGTCGTAGCCAAACTGCGCCTGGACAATGCCGCTGAGGATATGCTCGCCGGTATGCTGCTGCATATGGTCGAAACGGCGCAGATGATCCACATCGCCCTGCACCACCTCGCCGACACGCAGCGGCGCGGTAACCGTGTGCACGATCTCGCCGTCCTTTTCGTGCACATCCAATACGCGGGCGCCGCCCAGCGCACCCCGGTCGGCCGGCTGTCCGCCGCCCTCGGGATAAAAGGCGGTGGCGTCCAGCGTCACGGCAAAATTCCCATCCTTTGGCGCACAGCTCAATACCGCGGCACAGAACTGCGTACAAAAAACGTCTTCATAGTAAATCTTTCGTGTGTTTGGCATCGAAACATCTTCCTCCTTTCCGGGATCTCTGAACAGACCGCCAAATGCGCCGGATCCGCAAAGCTCCCCTGGCCATTTTTTGCTGCTTTCTTTCCCCCGTTTCGTGTGATATAGTTTCTCAAATGTATCATACCATATTTTTTCGTCAAAAGCACTAAAAAAAGCGCCGATTTTTCGGTGACAAAGTCAGCGGAATTTGTAATATAATGCAAGTAAAGTGTTATCAGCCCCATTGGGAACCTTTGGATCGATTGCCGGGCGCATCCCGGCGGCAACTTTTCAAATTTTTGAAGAACAGATGCTTCACGGGCCGCCTGCGGTGTTTCCGGCAGCCTGTGAAGCAAAGGAAAATTTGTCTGCCGGCCCGACCCGTCCTCTGCATCCGGACTTCCCGAACCTTGCCGGGGCGAAGGAGGAGCATATGCGAAAAAGCGGAATTTTAATGCCCATGGCCAGCCTGCCGGGCGCTTATGGGATCGGCACGCTGGGCAAGCCGTCGTTTGCGTTCATCGACTTTCTGAAAAAGGCCGGACAGTCCGTGTGGCAGCTGCTGCCGCTGTCGCCCACGGGTTACGGGGACAGCCCCTATCAAAGCTGTTCGGCGTTCGCGGGCAACCCGTATTTCATCGATCTGGATCTTTTGCGCAAGGACGGCCTGCTGAAAAAGGGCGAGTACGAATCGCTCGATTACGGCAGCAATGAGGGCGCCGTCGATTACGGCAAGATGTACGGGGTGCGCTTTTCCGTGCTGCGCAAGGCGTTTGCGCGGTTTTCGACATGGTATCCGGACGACTATTACCATTTCTGCTACGAGCAGGGCTGGTGGCTGGAGGATTATGCCCTGTACATGACGGCCAAGGGCCTGAATGACGGCAAATGCTATCTGGAATGGCCCGAGGACGTGCGCCTGCACAAAAAAGAAGCCATCGACCGCCTGTATGCCGAGCACGAAAAAGAGGTGCACTTCTGGAAATTTTGCCAGTATGAATTCCGCCGCCAGTGGATGGCGCTGAAGGCCTACGCCGCCGAACAGGGCATCGAAATCATGGGCGATATCCCCATCTATGTGGCGGCGGACAGCGCGGACGCGTGGGCCTCGCCGGAGCTTTTTTTGCTGGGAAAGGACGGCGCGCCCGCCGAGGTGGCCGGCTGCCCGCCGGACGCGTTTTCCGACGACGGCCAGCTGTGGGGCAACCCGCTGTACGACTGGGCCTATCACGAAAAGACCGACTTCGCATGGTGGGTGCGGCGCATCCGGTATGCGCTGGAGTTCTACGATCATCTGCGCATCGATCATTTCCGGGGCTTTGATACATATTATGCCATTCCCTACGGGGCAAAGACCGCAAAAGAGGGCGAATGGCGCACGGGCCCGGGCATGAAGCTGTTCAACACCGTGAAAAAAGAGCTGGGCGAGGTGCCCATCATCGCAGAGGATCTGGGCGAGCTGTTCCCGAGCGTGCACAAGCTGCTGCGGGACAGCGGCTTTCCCGGCATGAAGGTGCTGCAATTCGCGTTCGGCGAGGGCGACAGCGAATACCTGCCGCACAACCACCCCGTGCACTGCGTGGTATACACGGGCACACACGACAATACCACCGTGGCCGCGTGGGTGAAAACCGCCTCCCCCGCCGAGCGCAGAAAGGCGGCGCGCTATCTGGGCCTGAACCAAAAAGAGGGCTACGCCGCGGGCCTCATTCGCGGCGCGCTGGCCAGCCCCGGCGAGCTGTGCATCATCCCGCTGGCCGATTACCTCGGCCTCGGCGCCGCTGCGCGCATCAACGCGCCGTCCACCGTGAACGGCACCAACTGGACGTGGCGCGCCCTGCCGGACTACCTGAGCACGGCCAACGCCAAAAAGATCGCCGCGCTGGCGAAGCTGTATGGGCGGGGATAGGTACATTTCCCATTTTTACCGCGATTTTTCGCCGCGGCCCTTCCGCACCGGCTGCTTTGTCCGCCCGGATGCGCCAGGAATAAGGCTGTGCACACCGGATGGGCGCATGGGGCGACCCGGCCTTTTGCCCTATAAAAATCACCCGCGCCGCGAAGCATCGAGCAGGCTTTGCGGCGCGGGTTTTATTGTTGTTTTTGATTTTCCGGCGCCCTTGCCCGGCGCGTTACCGGCTTTTGCAGAAAGCGTCCCCTTCTGCCGCTTTACTTATTCCTGTACATCTCCTCGTAATACTTCTGATACTCCCCGCTCGTAACATTTTTCATCCACGCCTCGTTCGCGAGATACCAGCGGATCGTCTTTTCGATGCCCACCTCGAACG
>JAAVHN010000034.1 GCA_014799685.1 Subdoligranulum sp.
GCCATGTCGGTAAAGCGGATCTGCGAATGCATCGTGCGGGATGAAAAATCCATTCTTCCTGTTTCCGCCATGATCCACGGCATGTATGGCATCGACGGGATTGCCCTCAGCATTCCGGCTGTTTTGGGAGAAGACGGCATTGAAACACATGTGCCGATCCCCCTCAACGAATCAGAGATGGCAAAGCTGCACCATTCGGCAGATACGCTGAAAGAAATCGCCCGGACGCTTCATTGGAATTGACAGATTTTATACGCAGCAAAGCGCGCCGTGATTCCCCGGCGCATTTTGCTATTGTTTCCTCCTATTGTCATATGTACTTCGCTGAATAAAATCACATTGATGCCGAATAAAATTCCATCAAATGCTTGACAGATCCGGAACACCTGTGCTATAATACAAACAGTTTCATAACTGCTTTCCCCACCACCGGGTGGGGGTAAAAAGGCATCCGGAGCATTCCCGTAGGTACGGCGTATCGCCCGATACGTTATAAGGGAATGCTCTGGGTGCCTTTTCACTTTGAACAATGGAGGAGTCGCTATGCACATCAAACCTTTTGCCGTAGAAAAATGGATGAATACCTGGGAAACCGGGGCCCGATACAACATCGCGGAAACCTGCGTAGATTCCGTGTCGGTGAATGAGCTTTTTGCGCTGACAGAAGCGGATCAAAGCGCTTTTTTATCGGACTTCTGTGCCCGCAGGCTGACTTATGGCGACATTGAGGGTGCGCCGGAATTCAAAGAAGGCGTCAGCAAACTATACCGAACCATCCGGCCGGAGCACATCATTCCCACCCATGGGGCCACCGGAGCGAATCACCACATCTTCTACTCCCTGCTCTCGCCAGGGGATCAGGTGGTCAGCATTATGCCCACCTACCAGCAGCTATATTCCATTCCCGAATCCTATCAGGCCGAAGTAAAAATCCTCCGCCTGCAGCAAAAGAATGGCTATTTACCGGATATGGAGGAGCTGCGCGCTCTGGTGACATCCAACACCAGGATGATCTGTATAAACAATCCCAATAATCCCACCGGTGCTTTGATGGACACCAACATGCTGAAGCAAATTGCAGAAATCGCAGATCGTGCAGGGGCGTGGATCCTGTGCGATGAGGTGTATCGTCACCTGACCCAGGAGGATGTCTGGTGTGAATCCATTGCCGATTTGTACGACAAAGGCATTTCCGTGAGCAGTATGTCAAAGGTGTTTTCTCTTGCAGGGCTGCGTTTGGGATGGATCGCCACACGGGATGAAGCCGTGATAAAAGCCTGCCTGTCCCACCGTGACTACAATCTGATCAGCTGCGGGATGTTCGATGAGGCGCTGGCCGCAGCAGCACTCCGGCACAGCGATGTGCTGCTGAAGCGCAACCGCGGCATTGTGCGGGAAAATCTGGCGCTTCTGGACGCCTGGGTTCAGAGCGAACCTCATGTCCATTATACCAAGCCCCAGGCGGGTACGACCGCTTTGGTCTGCTATGATCTGGATGTCCCGTCCTATCAATTTTGTGAGGGAATGTACCATAAAACCGGAGCATTTGTTACGCCAGGAGATTGCTTTGAGGAACCAAAATGTTTCCGTATCGGTTATGCCTGTGACAAGCAGATCCTGACGCAGGGACTCGAAGCCATCAGCGAATACATCTCATATCTTACGAAAGGGGCGCTGTAACATGTCGAAAATCCGCATTTTGAGCAAAGAGAACATCCAATCTGTGTTTACCCTCTCCATGGCGCTGGAGGCGGTGGAACAGGCTTATCGGGAGAAGGATTCCTGCCAGGGCGAGGTGTGGCCCATGGTGTTTCATGAATTTGATCCCGGCCACGCAGACCTGGACATCAAGTCCGGCAACCTGAACAGCGAGGGCGTGTTTGGCCTGAAATTGGTGTCGTGGTTTGGAGATAATCCGAGCAGGGGTCTCCCCGCCCTTCATGGGACATCCCTGCTGTTTGACCTGGCCACCGGAGAACCCAAAGCCATGCTGAATGCTGGGCCAATCACAGATTATCGCACCGGAGCGGCCGGGGCGCTGGGCGTTAAATATCTGGCGCGGAAGGATGCCAAACATCTGCTGATGGCCGGCTGCGGCGCACTGGCGCCCTATCTCATCGCAGCGGTTTTACTGGTCAGGCCGGATTTGGAGCATATCCAACTGGTCAATCCCCATCACCCCGCCCATGCGGAACAGAGACTGGGTGATATTACGCAAAAGGTTCAATCGCTTTTGGCCCCATGCGGTGCGGCATTGTCTGTTCCGATCTCTGCGTCGGAAAACGTGGAACAGTCCGTGCGTGAAAGCGATATTATTCTGACCGCTACACCTTCCTGCGCGCCGATGATCGACGCCGCGTGGGTACGTCCGGGAACGCATTTCAGTTGTGTGGGTTCCGATATGGCCGGCAAGCAGGAAATATCCTCCGACATTTTTGTTGGGGCCCAAGTATTTGGTGACGATATTGCCCAGTGCCTGTCTGTGGGAGAATGTGAAAAGCCTTATCAGGAGGGCAAGCTAAAGCAACTCTGCGGCGAAATTGGCGGCGTCATCAGCGGCAGGCTGACCGGCCGCCGTTCTGACGGGGAGATCACGATTTTTGATTCCACCGGAATCGCCCTGCAGGATCTGTCCAGTGCCGTAACCATTTTGAAGGCTGCAGAACAATCAGGGATCGGTATCCTGGCAGACGTTTGATTCACCTGCGAAATGATGCGAAAAGCGGAAAGAAATCGGATATATGGATGCACCTTGCGCTATTTTGCCTGAAATTTGACTTTTGAAATTTGGCTTTCTTCCAAAATTTTCAAAAAGGGCTTGCAATCCGTACCAGCGTCTGGTAATATAATAAAAGTGTGTATCCGGCGCGACAGCCCGGATGCGCAAGCCTGCAAACCCATGGACAAATTCACGGAAGGGAGAACGGCGATGCGGCAGTGCGGCGAAAAGTTTATCAAACGGCCCACGGTTTCCTGCGCGGCGGTCGGCTGCGTGGGAAAACACCGCTTTTCGTTCGTTTCCCTTTTTTCCAATGATCAAAGAGGCATTTCCCGCTGTTGACCTGCCGGGAAATGCCTCTTTTTTTATCGTTGTTTTGCCATAAGGCTGAACATAAAAAGGGGCGCAGATGGATATCCAGGCTCGCGGGGGCTCGTGGGGGCATGCCGGCCAAAGATGATCCGCGCTGATTTGAACAGAGGAGGAAGTATTGATGAGCGAAGAGACAAAAAAGGTTGAGCTCGGCAAAGAGGGGCTGTACGACGCCCGCAAGCTGGGTGTTCCCAAGATGCTGATCCTTGGCGCGCAGCACACGTTCGCGATGTTTGGCGCGACGGTGCTCGTGCCCATCCTGACGGGCATCAGCGTTTCGACAGCGCTGCTGTTCGCGGGCATCGGCACGCTGCTGTTCCACTTTATTACAAAGGGAAAGGTTCCCGCGTTCCTCGGCTCCAGCTTTGCGTTTTTGGGCGGCTACGCGGCGGTTGCTCCGCTGGCGGCGGACGGAACGCCCAGCGAGATGCTGCCCTATGCAGCCGGCGGCATCGTGGTTTCCGGCCTGATCTATGTGATCATGAGCGGGCTGATCAAGGTATTCGGCGTGCGCAAGATCATGCGCTTTTTCCCGCCGGTCGTCACCGGGCCGATCATCATCGCCATCGGCCTGATCCTCGCACCCAGCGCCATCTCCAACTGCCAGGCCAACTGGCTGCTGGCATTTATTGCGCTGGCGGTGATCATTGTGTGCAACATCTGGGGCAAGGGGATGGTGAAGATCCTGCCAATTTTGATCGGCATCGTGGTTTCCTACATCGTCGCGCTGCTGATGGGTGAGGTGGATTTCACGGCCATCAATGAGGCAAAATGGTTCGGGCTTGCCATCAGCACGGGCAGCATGGCGAAGTTCAGCGTCAGCGCCTGCATCACCATCGCGCCCATCGCGCTGGCCACGATGATGGAGCACATCGGCGATATCGCCGCCATCAGTGCCACGTGTGAAAAACCCTATCTTTCCGACCCGGGCCTGCACCGCACCCTGCTGGGCGACGGCCTTGCCACCAGCCTTGCGGGCTTCTTCGGCGCACCGGCAAACACCACCTACGGCGAAAACACCGGCGTTCTGGCCCTGACGAAGGTCTATGATCCGCTCGTCATGCGCATCGCCGCCTGCTTTGCCATCGCGCTCAGCTTCTTCCCGAAGATTGGCGCGGCCATCCAGACGGTGCCCTCGGCCATCATCGGCGGCATCTCGTTCGTGCTGTACGGCATGATCTCCTCGGTGGGCGTGCGCAACATCGTGGAAAATCAGGTGGATTTCACCAAATCGCGCAATTTGATCATCGCTGCGGTAATTCTTGTCTCGGCGCTGGGCTTCAACAGCGTGGGCGGCATCACGGTGCCGCTTGGCAGCAGCTACAGCTTCACGCTCTCCGGCCTTGCCATCGCGGCCATTGTGGGCATTTTGCTGAATGCGATTCTGCCGGGCAATGATTACGAGTTCGGCGCCGACCTGAAGGGCGATACCGCAGTGAACTTCAAGGTCTGAGTAAAAACCGGCAAAATATCCAAATAGAGAGAACGCTGTGTAAAACAGGCCCGGCGTGCGCATGCGCTGCACGTCGGGCCCGTTTTCTCTTGATTTTGTCTTTTTCGATTTTATCCCGAGTCTGCCGGGCCTATTCTCCCCCGCCCCGCATCACCTCGGCCTTGAGCAGCTCGATAAACTGCCTTGCGGCGCGGGGCGTGCGGCCGCCGCTGCGAATGGCGTAGGCCTCGGCGCGCGTCAACAGCTCTGTCTCGGGCAGATCGATTTCGTAGAGAAGCGCAAGCTGGCGCACGATGTGGCAGTAGAGCTCTTTATCCGGGCGCATAAATGTGATTGTCAGGCCGAAGCGCGCCGAAAGGCTCATCAGCTCCTGCACGGTATCGGCCAGATGCACCTCGTCGCCCGCGCGGTCGGAGAAGGTCTCCTTCACCAGATGGCGGCGGTTCGAGGTGGCGTATACCGCCACATTCGCGCCGCGCCCACCGACACTGCCCTCCAGGATCGCCTTCAGTGCGGCAAAATCGTCGTCGTTGGCCGAAAAGCTGAGGTCGTCGATAAAGAGGATAAATTTTAACGGGTTCGCGCACAGCGTCTCGACGATGTCCGGGATCTGGTACAGCTGGTTCTTTTTCACCTCGATCAGGCGCAGGCCCTCCTGCGCGAATGCACCCGCCACAGCCTTGATGGTGCTGCTTTTGCCCGTGCCCGCGTCGCCATACAGCAGCACATTGCTGGCAGGGCGGCCCTCGAGCAGGGCGCGCGTGTTGGCGATGACAAGGCCGCGCTCGCGCTCGTAGCCGGAGAGCGTATCCAGCGGCTGGAGATCCGGGTGCTTTACGGGGACAAGCGCGCCGTCCCGCACGGTGAATACCGAATACTGCGCGTAGATCCCATAGCCGTGCCGGCTCAGGCTGCGCAGGTGTTCCTCGTACCGCGCGCGGAAATCAAGCGTTTGGGTACGCCAGCGCGGCAGCAGGCCCGGGCCGCCCAGTGCTTCACGCATTGCCGCCCCGTCGAAGGCGGAAAGGCTCTGCAGCAGGCGCAGCTCCCCATGCAGCGCCTCGGTGAGTTCTTCGGCCGGCGGCGTGCCGGCAGCGACGCAGCGCACGTGCAGGTTTTCGCTGCGCAGCACGGCGCCCAGCAGATAGCTGCTCCAATCGCCGCCCGCCTCGTACAATGCGGCGGCAAATGTGCAATAGGCATCTATCGCGCGCACGGCATTTTCTGTGTTTTCTGCGGCTGCAAGCAGCGCATCCAGCCGCGCAATTACGGGATCCTCCAGCAGCGCGCGAAACACCGTCAGGCTGTGCAGCCGCAGCCGCAGTTCCTTCGATTCTCTTCGCCCTTTCGCTTCTCTCCACCCTTTTTCACCCATTGTGATCCACCTCTTTGTTCAAATACGAAATAAAGTCAAAGCTCTCCAAACGCCAGGCCTTTCACGCTGAACTCCACTCCGAACTCAACCCCAAACTCATCCCGGAATTTCAAGGAACCTCCAGCCCCAATCTCTAAACTCTAAACTCTAAGCTCTAAACTCTATTCCAGTATACCGCTTCTGTGCAATTTGTGCAATCGGAAATGACTTTTTTCGGTAAAACGGTAGAAAACATATTTTTGTAGTGGTATACTATTGGATGGGATCCTGAAGAATCCAAAACAGAGGGGAACGGAAAATAATGCTTACACTGGATAAAATCTACCACGCCGCACATGTGCTGAAAACCGTCGCGCGCAAAACAGACCTGATCGCCGCGCCGAGCCTGAATTTGGAGAGCGACATCTATCTGAAAACCGAAAATCTGCAGGTGACCGGCAGCTTCAAGGTGCGCGGCGCGTACTACAAGATCAGCCAGCTCACCGCCGAGGAAAAGGCCAAAGGCGTTATTGCCAGCAGCGCAGGAAACCACGCGCAGGGCGTTGCGCTGGCGGCGCAGCACAGCAATATCCCCAGCGTCATCTGCATGCCGGACGGCGCGCCCATCAGCAAGGTGGAGGCCACCAAGGCCTATGGCGCGCAGGTCTGCCTGGTGAAGGGTGCCTACGACGACGCCTACGAGTACGCCTGCAAGCTGCAAAAGGAAAAGGGCTATACGTTCATCCACCCGTTCAACGACGCGCAGGTGATTGCGGGCCAGGGCACCATCGGGCTTGAGATTTTGGATCAGCTGCCCGATGTGGAGGCCGTGCTGGTCCCCGTGGGCGGCGGCGGGCTTATCAGCGGCGTCGCGTATGCCATCAAGCAGCTGCAGCCGGAGTGCAAGGTGTACGGCGTACAGGCGGCGGGCGCGCCCAGCATGCGGGATTCCGTAGAGCAGCAGCAGGCCATCACGCTGGACAGCGTGGCCACCTTTGCGGACGGCATTGCAGTAAAGCACCCGGGCGATCTGACCTATGAGCTGGTGAGCAAATATGTGGACGAGATCGTCACGGTGACGGACGACGAGATCGCCGCGGCAGTTCTGGCGCTGATGGAGCGCCAGAAGTTGGTGACGGAGGGCGCGGGCGCGGTATCCGTCGCGGCGGCCATGTACAACAAGGTGGACATCAAGGGCAAAAAGACCGTGTGCCTGCTCTCGGGCGGCAACATCGACGTAAACATCCTCAGCCGCGTCATTACGCGCGGCCTTGTGATGGCGGGGCGCAACAGCACACTGACGATCGAATTGGAGGACAAGCCCGGCCAGCTGACCGGCGTGAGCGAGATCATTAGCCGCTGCGGCGGCAACGTGGTGAGCGTCAGCTACCGCCAGGGCGATACGAATATGGCCATCACCAGCTGCTTTTTGCACATCGGCATGGAAACGCGCGACCACACGCAGGTGGAGCAGATCAAGCACGAGCTGCAAAAGGCGGGCTTCAAGCTGGCCGATCATCAGGCTTAACAAACACATACCGGGCCTGTCCCGGCATATGCGTGCGCTGCGGCGCGCGGCTTTGCGGCCGTTTCCCGCCTGACGCATATCACGAAAATCGCAGCAAACAGATCAAATGGTGAACAAATGGAAGCACTCGCGGTTTTAAAGCAATACTTTGGCCACACCGCGTTCCGGCAGGGGCAGCGGGAGCTGATCGACGCCGTCTTGTCCGGGCGGGACGCGCTTGGCGTGATGCCGACGGGCGGCGGAAAATCGCTGTGCTACCAGATTCCGGCGCTGCTGCTGCCCGGGGTGACGCTGGTGATCTCGCCCCTCATCTCGCTGATGAAGGATCAGGTTTCCGCCCTCACCGGGGCGGGCGTGGGCGCAGCGTTCATCAACAGCTCGCTCTCGCTGGATGAGCTGCGCACGGTGTACCGCGGCGCGCGGGCAGGCGCGTACAAGCTTTTGTATGTCGCGCCGGAGCGGCTGGAAGCCGAGAGCTTTCTCTCGCTTGCGCAGGAGCTGTGCATTCCGCTGGCAGCCGTGGACGAGGCCCACTGCATCTCCCAATGGGGGCAGGATTTCCGCCCCAGCTATTTGAAAATTGCGGATTTTCTCGCCGCGCTGCCGCAGCGCCCGACAGTGGCCGCGTTTACGGCTACCGCTACGGCCGAGGTGCAGGAGGATATCGCGCGGCTTCTGCAGCTGCGCGACCCCGCGCGCACCGTCACCGGCTTCGACCGCCCCAACCTCTTTTTCGATGTGCGCGCGCCGCAGAACAAATCGTCCGCACTGCTGGCACTGGTGCGGCAGCGCGCGGGCAAGAGCGGCGTTGTTTATTGCGCGACACGCACCTCGGTGGAGCGGCTGTGCGCGCTGCTGGTGCAGCAGGGCATTCCCGCCACAAGGTACCACGCGGGGCTGGACGAGGCCGAGCGGCGCGCGAACCAGGACGATTTCCAGTTCGACCGCAAAACGGTGATGGTGGCAACGAACGCGTTCGGCATGGGCATTGATAAATCGAACGTCAGCTTCGTCATCCATTACAACATGCCCAAAAGCCTGGAGGCCTATTATCAGGAGGCCGGACGCGCCGGGCGGGACGGCGAGGCGGCGGAGTGCATTTTGCTGTACTCCCCCGGCGATATCCACACGGCGCGCTTTCTGCTGGCAAACGGGGAAAACGGCGCCCTTGATGAAGCCGAACGCCGCCTCGTGCAGCAGGCCGAACGGCAGCGGCTGAACGCAATGATCGAGTACTGCAAAACCACCCGGTGCCTGCGCGGGGTGATTTTGGATTATTTCGGCCAGGCGCATGCCGAATCCTGCGGCTGCTGCGGCAACTGCAAAGGGCAATACCACCACGAGGATATCACCACGCCCGCGCAGATGATCCTTTCGTGCGTGGTGCGCGTAAAACGGCTGCTGGGGTATTACGTGGGAAAAACGCTCATCGTAAAAACGCTGTGCGGCGCAAAGGATGAACGCGTTCGGGCGATGGGGCTCGACCAGCTCTCTACTTATGGCCTGATGGAACATCAAAAAGCCGCGCAGGTGCGCGCATGGATCGATTTTTTAGAGACCGAGGAATACCTGTGGACGAATCCCCTGCACTCCACACTGGAACCGACGCAGGCCGCGTCCGACGTGCTGTTTCNCGGAAAGCAGGTATCCATGCCNGTGCGCGTGGACAGACTGCCGGCGGCAGAAGAAACGCGCCGCCGCAGAAATAAAAATCAAAATATGCCGGAAATTGCTTTTTCCGGCGCAGACGATCTGCTTGCGGCCCTGAAGGCGACGCGGACAAGGCTGGCCGGGGAGGAAAATGTTCCCGCCTATATCGTCTTTTCCAACGCGGCGCTTACGGATATGGCGCAAAAGGCGCCGCGCACNATGGACGAGTTTTTGCAGGTTTCCGGCGTGGGCGAATACAAGGCCGCAAAATACGGGAAAGCGTTTCTGGATACGATCGACCGGTATTTGAGCGGAGACTNAAAAAAATCAAAACCGAAAGACAAATCGAAGNAAAAAAGATGAGCCGATAGCCAAACACCCGCCGCATGTCGAATGAACCGACACACAGCGGGTGTTTTTCATGTGCTTAAAAATTTTCTGCAAAATATGCTTTCTACCCAAGCTCCGCCGTATAGCGCACATCGCCCGCATCAAACAGNTCCGTCAGGCGCAGGGCCTCATCGGTGCCGTAGATCGTGCGAGCCTCNCAGTAAACAGACTGCACGCCGCGCGCCGCCAGAGTGCGAAGCGCCTCTGTATCAAGCGTATCGGCAATGAACACGGGGGCGGCGCGCATGGCCGTTTCCGCGCAGCCCAGCGTATCGGAATAGAGCAGCAGATCGCTCACGGCGCTGCGGCACCGCCCGTCCTCCACAGAGAGATAGTCGGTGCGGACGCTCCCGTCCCCGCAGGAATAGATGCGAAAGGCGTCCTGCTCCGTGATGGGATGATCGTACAGTGTCACAAGNCTCATNGGCCCCTCATAGGCCATCACCGCCGCAGGATAAACCGTGCCGCCGGCGCGGTCGTATATATGCTGGGAATACGTCTGCGGGCGGCTGTCCAAATTGCGGTTGAAGCCGTTGCAGCTGGAAACAGAGCCTTTTGTAAACCCGTTCTCGCTTAAAACCGCCGCCACCTCATCGACGACAAAGGCATTTTGCAGCCATCCGAAATCCAAAAAGCGCTCGATGCCCTCGCGCTGCGCATAGGCAAGATACTCCTCCGATACAAAGAGGCNCACCCTCCCCTCTCCGAGCAGCTGCAGATCGATGGNNGCGGGGTCGCGGGCATANGCCGCGANNNCCTCGTANTCCCGCCGCACCGCCTCGCTCGTCCACGGGTCGTAATCGGCAAGCTGGGCGTCGTCCTCGCAGAAAAACAGGTAGNTGTAGCGCGCATAGACGGGGCCGAGATAGATCGTGCGGTCGCCGAGGCGCTGCACCGTTTCGAGCGCGCGGTAAAGCGCCCCGTCTACGGTAAGCNTCTCGTTGGGGTGCAGGTTGATGTCCCGCAGGTTTGTGACGCCCTCAAAGCTTTCCACCGTGTGGAACAGCTGGTACAAAAGGCGGCACTCGTCCGAATAAAGCTCCCGGANCTGCCGTGCCTCGGCAGANGCGGANANCNCGCNNCTGCCGATGTCGTAGACCAGCACAAGCTCCGATGCGCAGGACGCTTCGCTGCCCACCGCCTCNATCACCTGCCAGCCCGATTCCACAGAAAAAAGCTGCGAAACCGCCTGGGAGAGCGCAAACGCGCCGATGATAAGAAAAACCACAGCGGCAATGCCGCGCAAAAGCACCTTGTTNTGGGAAAGCTCAATCTTCTGCACCGGTGGCAGATACGGCATCCGCTGCCGCCTGTCTCTTGCTGTGCGTCCCAATGNCTAAATCACCGCCAGCAAGAGCAGCAGCAAGAAGATGAGGATGATTACCCCGTAGAAGATGCATCCACCAATNGTGCCGCCCTTGCACGCCCTGTAATTGCGCAGATAGTTGATTTTGCGGAACACCACCATGCCCACCAGGCCGAGCACCGGCAGCAGGAACGAAAGCAGCTTATACCAGAAGCTGCCCGTATCGTGGGCGGGATGCGCCAGAATCTCCGCGTCGGCAGCCGCTTCCAGCGCCGCCGTNTTNTCGGCNTCTTCCNNNGCGGGAGCATTCGGATCGCGGATCGTAATGGGCTTGACCGGAACATCCGCATCGCGGATGGCCTTGTACTGCTCGATCTCTTTTTTGTTGCCGTACACGTAGTGATCGTGGCCGATGCACACGAATTCCGGCTTATCCTCCGAGTAATCGTGAATGGAGGGATCATAGGTGTAGAGCACCTTGTTTTTCTCCAACTGGGGATCCGGAATGGGAATGGCCGAGATCAGCGAGTGCGTGTAGGGATGCAGGGGGAAGTTGAACAGTTCCTCCGCCTCCGCCACCTCGACGATGCGGCCCTTGTAGATAACGCCGATGCGGTCGGAGATAAAACGCACCACCGACAGATCGTGCGCNATGAACAGATAGGTNAGCTGCTTCTCCTCNTGGAACTTCTTCATCAGGTTGAGCACCTGCGCGCGGATGGATACGTCCAGCGCGGAGATCGGCTCGTCCGCAACGACAAGCTCCGGCTCCATGACCATGGCGCGGGCAATGCCGATGCGCTGGCGCTGGCCGCCCGAGAATTCGTGCGGGTAACGGGTGAGATGCTCGGGAAGCAGGCCGACCTCTTTGATCATCGTCTCGACCTTTTGCACCCTGTCCGCCTCGTTCTCAAACAGGTGGAAGTTGTACAGGCCCTCCGAGATGATGTAATCGACCGTGGCACGCTCGTTCAGCGATGCCGCCGGATCCTGGAATACCATTTGGATGTTGCGGATNACCTCACGGTCGAGCGAATGCGGGATCTTTCCGGAAATACGCACGCCCTTATAGTCGATCTCGCCGGCTGCCAAAGGATTGACGCGGATCACCGCACGCCCGACGGTCGTTTTGCCGGAGCCCGATTCGCCCACGAGGGAGAACGTCTCCCCCTTGTAGATATCGAACGAGGCATTCTGAACGGCACGAACGGCTTCGGGGCCTTTCCCGAATGTAATATCGACATTTTTCAGTGACAGCAGAATCTCTCTGCCGTTTTCGTCCAGCGGGCCGTGTTCCGGCAGACCGGTGGCCCGGACTTCATTCGTTTTTTCCTGCGCCATACTACGACCCTCCTTAAATATTGAATGCCGCCATCAGCTTTTCGTGGATGTTCTGAATGCCCTCCGGCTTTTCAATCTTGGGCGCACGGGGGTCGAGCAGCCACGTTTTCGCATAGTGTGTATCCGACACCTGGAACATCGGCGGCTCCTCCAGCGTATCGATCTCCAGGCAATACGGGTTGCGCGGCGCGAACGCGTCGCCTACGATCTGGTTGTACAGGGAGGGCGGCGTGCCTGTGATGGAATACAGCTTCGTGTTTTTCTGCGCAAGCTGGGGCAGGCTCGAGAGCAGCGCCCAGGTGTACGGGTGGCGCGGATCGTAAAAGACATCCTCCACNGTGCCAAGCTCGATGATCTGCCCCGCGTACAGCACGGCGACNCGNTCNGCAANATTCGCCACAACGCCGAGGTCGTGCGTGATGAACACGATGGTGTAGTTGAACTCCTTCTGCAGATCCTTGATGAGCTTCAGGATCTGCGCCTGAATGGTCACGTCGAGGGCCGTCGTCGGCTCGTCGCAGATGAGGATCTTCGGCTGGCACGAAAGCGCGATGGCAATAACGATGCGCTGGCGCATACCGCCCGAATACTGGAACGGGTAATCGTCGAAACGGGCCGCTGCGTTGGGAATGCCCACCTTGTGCATCAAATCGAGCGCACGGCGCCGCGCCTCCACCTCGCTGCACTGCTGGTGCTTGATGATGATGGAGGTAATCTGCTTGCCGATGGTGATGATCGGGTTCAGCGACGTCATCGGATCCTGGAACACCGTCGCAATGCGGCGGCCGCGCACCTGGCACCAATCCTTGGCGTCCTTCACCTTGGCAAGGTTCAGCACACAGGTGCCGTGCAGCTGCTGCGGCGTCTCATCCAGATAGCGCACGCGGAAGGTGACCGTATCAAACACGCCGCTGCGCTGTGCGTCGTCGTTCAGGTCAACGCCGAGCTGCATGGCCTTTTTCAGCGCCACCAGCAGCTGATAGGCGGACTTCATGCGCTTGAACGGATTGTACCGGCCCACGGAGAGGCAGATCTCTTTCGCGATAATTTTATTGCGTTCGATGGTTTCGGGAGAGACCTCACCCTTGATCTCCTTCTCATACTGTTTGTGAAGACGGGCGGATTCCTTCTTATACCGCTCCTGATAAGCGGTATCGGCGGCAAGGCTCTGTTTGCGCTCTTTCGCGCGCTGTTCATTGCGCGCCTTCAGCGCCTTGATCTGTTCATCATACGCCTTGATATCGGCGGCGGCCTTTTTGATCTTGTCCTTTTCATTGGAGGGATCAAAGGTCTGCCGGAGGTTGTACAGGTCGGTGCGTTTTTGCAGCAGGTCGCGGAGTTCTTCCTCCTCCGCCGCCTTTTCCTCGCCGCTCAGGCCCTCTTTTTCCTTATGCTCCTGCTCTAATGCAAGAATTTTGCGGTAGGTATCCGCGCCAAGCTCCAAATGGGCATCCGCATTCAGCCGTTTTTCGGCCATGTCGATGAGGTTTTTCGCCGCGGAATCCAGCTTCACAACCGTATCGGCCAGCTCTTCATCGTTGAAGATGATAGATCCGTTGTCGATATAGCCGTTCGAATCGAGCATGCCCGCGAACGTCTTGGTAAAGACCGATTTGCCGGAGCCGGATTCACCCACAATGGCAATCGATTCGTTCTCGTAGATATCCAGCGAGATATTGCGGATGGCCGTGAGTGTTCTGCCGCGCACCTTGAATTTTACGTCAAGGTTATTNACGGAAAGCANTACTTTCTTTTNTTCTNCCATANCTGNCGCCCCCTTACATATGCGTCCGGGGATCGGACGCGTCGCCGAGGTTCTGGCCGACAACGTACAACACCACGGAAATGATGGCTGAAATTGCCACAGGGCTCCAGAACTCCAGCTCCCAACCCGGCGTGACCATGGCAGGCTCCGCAGCAAAGATCAGGCGGCCGAGCGACATCTCGCTCATGCCCATACCGATATATGCGAGGAATACCTCATAGGAAATGTAAGACGGAATCTCCGTAGCAAGCAGCGTCACAATCACGCTCGTCATAAACGGCAGGATATTCTTCATCGCAATTTTGAACGTAGATGTACCGAGACACTTCGACGCAAGGTTATATTCCCGGTCGCGGATGATGATGACCTGTGTACGGATAAAATACGCGATGCTGAGCCAGCCCGTGACGGTAAGCGCAAAAACCATCGTCCAGAAGCTTGCCGAGAAAAGCATCACGAGGACGCCGATCAACAGAATGTACGGCACGTTGCCGACAATGTTGTAAACCTCCATCATGATGATATCCACTTTTTTGGAAAAGCCCCATACAGCGCCGATGATAACGCCGATGGTCATATTGATGGCGGCGCAGATGAACGCCAGCGAGATGGAAATATACGCACCGTTCCAAATAGCGTCGAATGTAGACTGGCCGGAACCGCCCGTGCCGAGGATCCACTTGATGCCAAAGCCGAAATAATTAATGGCCTGCGCAGGGGTAAGGTGCTTGGCAGCCGCGTTGAGCAGCTGACCGTACCGGTCATATTCGGTAAACGCGGGATATACATAAGAGAACAGGATCAAAACGACAAGCAGTGTCAAAATAATGATATTGAGCCGTTTACGGAAGAANACGCGGAACACGGATTGCCAGTAGGAATACCGAGGCGCGGTGATCTTCTCGGACTCCTGATCGCTGTGCGCGTGGAAAGAAAAGAGCTGCTCGTTGGACAATCCCAAATGCTTTAAATCTTTTTCCATTGCACTCACCTATCCTTCGTCGAGAACGAGATTCGCGGATCGACCATCGCCATCAGGATATCACCCAATATGACGGACAGCACCGACAAGATCGCATAGAACAGCACGACGCCCACAATCACGGCATTGTCGTATTTGTTGATGGCCTCCGTCAGCAAGTTACCGGCACCTGGAACGGTGTATACACGCTCGGTGATGATCGCGCCTGTCATTGCACCCAGAATACTGCCGGGAATGCCGTGTACAATGGGGATCACGGCGTTTTTCATGATGTGCTTGGAGAAAATCTCGCCTTCCGTCAAGCCGCTGGAGCGGGCAAATTTCACATAATCGGAATTCATCTGGTCGATCATATACCGGCGCATCCACTTCATCAAGTTGGCGACAGAAGGCAGCGCCAGCGAAACAATAGGCAGGATAAACATTAGCTTACTGCTGGACTCCATGTCAAAAAATGTCGGCAGTCCAAAGACCGATCCGCCAATGCCCTTGAACAGGAAAATGTAGGCAAGGCTCGGCACCGCAATCAGGAAAATGATATAGATCGTACCGATCTTATCGATGAGCTTTTCCTTGTTGCGGGCCATCAGCAAGCCGATCGGCAGACCGAGCACATAGGCCATGATCACAGAGAGGATACCGATGACAAACGAATAGCCCAGCTTGGACATGCCTCTTTTAATCGTCGTCACATTCGTATAATCATCTGTGAAGCGGGCGGCATACACCGGGTTCAGCTCGCGGGAACCCGCCTGATAGGTGGCGGAGTGCAGATCGTCCGCACTGTCCTCCACAAGGCCGGTGGGGAATGTCATTGTGGTAAGAACATAAGAGCCCTGGCTCTTGTTCATTGTCTCGAACACATCTACACCGTTGTTCACCGTATAGGATGTGCCAAGATTGATGGTAGCAAAATTCTGATGGACAAACGGGAACTTATCGTCCACATAGAATAAATATTTGTGCAGCGTCCCATTGCCGATGATGGCAGGCGAAAACTTTTCGCCGTTATAGGCAGGGTCGAACCATGTAAAGGTAAGGCCGCGTTCGCTGTCCTCGATGCCCTCTACCGTATGAATGTTGTCGAAGAATACCAAATTGGTAAAATACTTCCAAATGCGGTTCGTCAGCGGCAGATCCTTTGCGGCAAACAGCGCTTGCTGGCCGCCCGTAACTGCCTTTCTGCCATTCATCACAGCGTTCAGCCGTGTGATAGTATAGCCTTGCGATTCATAATAATCGGTAAATTTCTGTATATATTCGGCCACGATCTCGGTATCATTTTCCGGTTTGCGGCCGAACGCAACTGCTGCCGCACGTGTTTCTTCGTCGATTTCTCCGCTTTCAGCCATAGCCAGCAGCCATTCCTGATATGTCACATAGTCCAGATACCCGTACTGCTCCCACTTGGTATAGCTATATGTGATTTTCGCATTGGATGCCTGACGGCTGTATGTGGCGTCGTTGGAAAAAACCAGATTCCGATCCAACATAGAATAAACCATCACCATGACAATGGCCACAACGACGATGACCGAAAACACGCCGTGCAAGATACGTTTGAGCAAATATTTTCCCATGATATCACGCATCCCATCTTCCGTTNGTCTCCCTCGCGGGGGNGGAAACGAANTTNCGGCNCCANTGCNNCGAAGTCATTTCCTCCCCTGTAAAGGAGAAATTATTNCCTTANANGCGTGCAGGAGAATGGCACGCACCATTCTCCTGCACGCGCAGTNATTCTGTTGTCNTTCAGCGCTCANATNAGCGCTNTTTCAGTGNTTNTGCTNANATTACCACANACCAAGGTCCANGAGTCATATAGCCGTCGCCATAGGGAGCNANCGTCGCAAGATACGAAGCNGGATCCGCNTAGTCGGCNCTCCANGCCTGACCAATNGTGATATCGGNNTTGCACTCACTNCCGTTGCTGATCCAGAACGTGGAGTAGTTCATCTCCTGCTGCGTTTCCACGCTCACGAGATTCACCTGCACCAAGCCCTGCAGAGCACTTTCGATGTTCTGCTTGTAAGCATTCGCGCGGTTGATAAAGCTCTCGGCGCTGACGCTGTACACATAGTCGATCTGGATGGGGTTCTCGGCTGTTACCTCAACACCCGCAGCCGCCAGTTCTTCCACAGCCTTCGCCATGAAATCGCGGGCCGCGTTCACATCGTACCAACCATCAAAGCTGTCGCTGGAACCGAGGCCGCCTTCAAGCGCGGGATCCCAAACCTTCATGGGATAGCCGTCTGCCGTGATCTGGGCCTGAACCATCGCGCCGTAGTAGGTGCCCGCAGCGAACGTGGTATCGGTGCCGTTGATCTTCACGCTCACATCGCTCTCAATCTGGACAAAGTTGCCCGGGGTATAGGTATTGCGCAGGGCAACCGTCTTCAGCTCGTCACCCACAACCTGCGCATGATAAGAAGCCTTATCCCAGCCGGTAGCCAGCGCCAGACGGAAGTTCTGATTGGCCATTGCAAGGTGCGTGCGGGCCGCATCGTCCTGAATGTCGGAGGTGAAAACGCCATTCTCCTTATCGATCTCATTGAAGCTCTCGTGCGTTTGCGGAGAAACAGCCACAGTCTCGTCGTTGGCGTTGTTGAAAATCTGGCGGTTCAGGTTATACAGGGCCTGACGGGTGGTGCCGCNCAGCGCGCTTGTATAGTTGCCATACTCCTCGAACAGGCCGTCCTCCTGGCACTTCTTCAGCGCGGAGGTGCCCAGACCGGCGCTCGTCAGGTTGCCGGCAACGCAATCGTTGTAGGTAGCAAGGGGATCGGTGCCGTCATAGTAACGGAAAGTAACCTTCGTTACATTGATGTTGTCCTTGTTCCAGTAAGCGGGGTTCGCATCGAACACGAAGGAGTTTTCATCCGTGTGGCTCGTGATGATATACGGNCCNCAATACAGGATGTGGTCGGTATCAACGCCNTANTTGCCGTTGTCATGCTCCGGGCCGAACGTGCCTCCCTGAGACTCGTAGTAGCTGCGGCTNANCGGNGGCATAAANCCGCAATANGTGAGCAGGCTCTCGAAAGAGGGAACCGGCTTCACAAGGGTATAAACCAGCGTCTGGTCGTCNACAGCNTCAACNCCCACCTCGGAGAAGTCGGAGATGTCGCCGCTGCAATATTCCAAACCGTTCACAATCATCGGAGCAAGCACTTCAGCAGCGCTGTCACCGTAGAAATCGAACATGTGCTGCAGGGAAGCAACCCAGTCGTCGGCAACGATGTCGCCAAACTCACGGCCCTGGGAATCAACCCACTTCAGACCNNNGCGCAGGTGGAACGTCCAAACAAGGCCGTCGTCGGAAACTTCCCANCTCTCGGCCAGCGCGGGNTGCAGAACGTTCTCCATGTCATACTTGGCCAGNTTCTCAACCGTCAGGCAGACAGGCTCGCCCACCGTATTGGTCCAGGCGCTCAGCATATCATACGTTTCGGGGTCGGAAGAATAGGCATAAACGAACTCGTTGTTGAAGGTATAGCCCTTTTCGGTGAGGTAAGCCTTGGCCTCGGCCTCATAAGTGCCGGTGCCCTTCAGATCATTCCACATATCGCGCAGGGCGCTNCGATCTTCCACCTTAATCAGCTCGTTCGTAACGATTGNGCTGTCAAAGCGGTCGTTGTCGCTGCCCCACATAACGGTCGGGATGGAACCTGGAGCGATATGGGTGATGCCATAGTTGCCGCCGTCGCTGTAATACGGAACGACCACAGCAGCCTCCAGCANCTTCGCCTCAGCGATAGCCATCANNGCNTACATCTCGTCCTTGTCCGCGCANTNCTGCGCAACCGTCAGNGCGTCGTANAAATCANNCAAGGCGTTCATGTANACGNNTTCGTCNTCATANCTCATGGGGGCGNAAGCNGCCTCGCCGCCCTCATNCNCNGGNGTGCTGTCNGCNGNGGNCGCNGGNTCCGNCGTGCTGCTGNTGTTGTTGCNGCANCCGGCAANCACNGNCAAGGCACANNGCNAGCGCAAGCAGCANCGCAAGCAGNTTCTTTGCGTTTTTCATTGTTTCCACTCCTTTTTTATTTGTGAATGGACGTTGCATGCACAGCCGAAATCGCCGATCCGTCAGCTTTTGCCTCGCGCGCGCCCCCGGTTGGGGGCACACGGGCTTTTGGGCTGCCCTCGCGGCAGCTTCGGCCATACATGCAGNTCCTGAAACGGGAAATTCCCGTATTCACCAAAACAAACACCNTTCAAGCTTGCTTTGCAAGCTTGAAAAAAGGGGGATCCCCCTTTTGGGCGCCGCCGGTTTGNCCGGCGGTTTTTCATGCTTCGCCCCTTGCGGGGCGGCCGGGCGCCTACTCCACGCCCTCCTGCTCCATCGCGGCGAGCATTTCTGTCGCTTTCGCGCACACGCTACGCAGNCAGCTTTCCTCGAACGGGCTTTCCAGCCCCGCGTTCGCGAGCAGCTCGGTGAACACGCGGCTGCCGCCCTGGCGGGTATAGGCCATGTAGTGCTGCCACGCGTCGTGCTTATCNGCGCANATCATCGCCCAGAATTGCAGCGATACCGTCTGCGCAAGGCAGTAATCNATATAATAGAACGGGCGCGAATAGATGTGGTGCTGGCGCTGCCAGCCCTCGCCCTCGGCATAGAACGGGATCCCGCCGTCCAACTTCATCCACGGCATATACACGCCCAGCAGCTTTTTCCACACGCCGTGCCGCTCGGCCGGTGTCATTTCGGGGTGCTCGTACACCTCGTGCTGGAAGTGATCCACCAGCGTACCGTAGGGTATAAATGTGAGCGCGCCCGAAAGGTGGCTGTACAGGAACTTCTGCGCATCCTTGCCAAAGAATTTCGGCGCCCATGGCTCGGCAAAGAATTCCATCGACATGGAGTGCACCTCGCAGGCTTCCATACCGGGCCAGATGTATTCCATCGGCACACGGCCGCGGTTCATCCATGCGGCAAACGCGTGGCCGGCCTCGTGTGTGACAACCTCGACATCATGCTGCGTGCCGCTGAAATTGGCAAAGATGAACGGAACGCCGTAATCGGGAATCATGGTGCAGTAACCGCCGGCCCGCTTTCCCTCGGTGGAAAGCACATCAAGCAGCCCGCCGTCCATCATCGTTTGGAAGAATTCGGCGGTCTCGGGGCTCAAATCGTTGTAAAACGCCTGTCCCTCGGCCAAAATCTCGTCCGGCGTGCCCTGCGGCTTCGGGTTGCCCGTGCGGAACTGCAGCGCGTTATCGGCAAAGCTCATCGGGTACTGCTTGCCCAGCCGTTCGGCCTGCTTGCGGTAGATATGGTCGGCCACCGGCACCACATATTTTACCACGGCGGCGCGGAATTTTTCCACGTCCTCTTTGGTGTAGCAGTTGCGGCCCATGCGGTAGTAGCCGAGCGTGGTATAGCCCCCGTAGCCTAACTTTTTGCCCATGGTGTCCCGCAGGTGAACCAATTCATCGTACAGGCGGTCGAGCGCGGGCTGGTTTTCCTTGAACCACTGCCCCTCTGCCTTCCAGGCGGCAAGGCGGCGCGCGTCGTCCGGATCCTGCTTGAACGGCGTGAACTGCGAAAGCGTATAGACGCCGCCCTCAAACGGAATTTGCGCCGAAGCGATCAGGTTCCCGTATTCCTGCCCCAGCTCGTTTTCACGCTGCAGCTCGGGAATGATCTCGGGCGAGAATGCCTTCAGATCAATCTCGGCGTTCCGAAACATCAAATCGCCATACTCGGCGGAAAAATCTGCGCGGTACGGGCTTTGCAGCAGCGCCATCGTCCAGGCCTGCCGGTACTCCGCCAGCTGCGGCGATGCGCTGTTCCAGAAATTAGCCTCCGCGTCATAAAACGCATCGCGGGTATCGATGGAGTTCCGGGTACGCGCCAGCACAGACGCAGTGCCCACATGGCGTTCCAGCTCTTCCATCTTCAAAAACACATCGCGCGCGGCGGCGTAATCTTTTGCTTCCTGCAGATCCTTTGTCAGCCGGCTGAACTGCGTTTTCAGCGCTTCCAAGTTCGGACGCTGATAAGGCATCTCGGAAAATTTCACGGACAACACCTCATATATAGTATGGCCGGACACGGGGCCGACTTCCACGGGCGGACGCGCCGTCCGGCAGCGCCGCTGCGGATATGAATACGCGGCGGTGTCCTTTTGATGCATACAACATATAGACCCTTTTCTCAGGTACTTATCATATAATAATACATTTTGTGGGTGCAGTGCAAGTGTTTTCGCGCCAAAAACGGGCAAAAAGCATAAATTTCCATATAATGTGCAAATTTTACGGACGCACCGCTTTTTTTGTCGGCAATGTTCACAAAGAATTGTACGCACTATACGGACACTTTGTCCCTCTATGAAGGAAAACATCGCCAATTATGCCAGTATTTTTGCAAAACACGCCGCACAGCCAAGGCCATGCGGCGTGCTTTACATTTTGTTTTCAGGACTGTCGAACGCCATGTATTCTGGGGCGCCGCAGGAGCTTTGCCATATCAGGCTTTGCATTGGGCTGAACTGCAAATATGCTGCCCAGCGCCCGCGGAATCTATGCCTGAAGCTCCGCCGGGCATGACAGGCACGTCCCCGGGGCGCCTCTGTCCGCTTACACGATCTCTTTTGTGCGGTAATGCCAGAACGCGAACGCAATGCCCAGCACCGCGAATACCGCGCCGGACGCACAATATTTGCCGCAAAGCGTTTCCTCTGCGATAACCTTTGCCCCGTCGGCATAGCCGAACGGCGTGAAGTATTTTAAAAATTCCGCGCGTTCGGTGAGGTTTGCGATGATGTTCATAAAGTAAAACGCAGCCGCAAGCCCCAGCCCGGCGCCCGTTCCGCCGCGGCGCAGGCAAGCGGAAAGCCCAAACGTGACGGCCAGTATCTCCAGCTGCATCAGAAAATAAGCAAGGAACAGCAGCGCCATCGTTCTAAACGGCGGTTCCTCCCCGATGCTTTTCACGCAAACAGCCGTGACGGCGGCGCAGACGGCGTTTAAGAGCAAAACCTGAACGGCGGCGGCGCACAGCTTTTCGGCTGTGATGCGCACGCGGGAAACCGGGTGCGTCAGCAAAAATTCGGCTGTGTTCCCCTGTTCCTCTTTCATCAGGGCCGAAATGCCTGCCAGCGCGGCAAACAGCGCGCCGCCCAGCCCCAGCACGTTGCCGCATTCTATGGCGAAGAAACCGGAAAATTCCCCAAAATTCACCCTGTCCATCCCGAACGCCTGGGAAAAGCCGCCCATTTCGGCAAACGCCGCGCCCACTTCGTCTATCTGCCCGCCCATCTCGGGATAGATCAAAATGCATACGCCCAGCAAAAAGGCGATCGCCGCCGTCCAAATGGCCAGCGACGCCATGCCGCGCCGCACCTCATGCCGGAAGATCGTCATTTGGGCCGCCCCCTTTCCCATAGTAGTGCAGAAATACTTCTTCCAGATCCGGCTCCGTCACCGTGAGATCCGCCACCGGCAGCCGCGCCAGCGCATTCAGAAGCGGCCCCGGCGCGCCGCTGTAGAGAAAGCTGACGCCGTCCGCCGTTTGCACCGCGCTGCGCACGCCGTCCAGCGCGGGCGCCTCGCCCACACCGCGCAGCGTCACCCGCTTTGCGCCGGTGTGGCCCAGCTCCTCCACGCTGCCGCAGGCCAAAATCTGCCCCGCACGGATGACGGCCGCATGGCGGCAGTAGCGCTGTACCTCGGAGAGCACATGCGAGGATAAAAACACCGTCGCGCCCTGCGCGCTGCGCTCTTCGAGCAGCGCGTAAAATTCGCGCTGCATCAGCGGGTCCAAACCGCTTGTCGGCTCGTCCATGATATACAGCCCCGGCTCGTGCTGCATCGCGCACACGACGCCCACCTTTTTGCGGTTGCCCAGAGAGAGCGTCTCCACCCGTTTGGCATCGTCCAGCTCCAGCCGCTCGCACAGGCGCCTTGCTTCTTTGGCGCAGTCTTTGCCGCGCAGTGCAGCGGAAAAACGCAGCACATCCCGCACACGCATACCGGGGTAAAACTGCACCTCGCTGGGCAGGTAGCCCACCTGCGACAGCAGCGCCGTATTCCCCTTCGCCGCCTCGTGCCCCAGCACGCGCGCCGCGCCGGAGGTACTGCCAATGAGCCCCAGCAGAATGCGGATGGTGGTGCTTTTCCCCGCGCCGTTCGGGCCGATGAAGCCGAAAATATCCCCCTGCTCCACCGCGAGGCTGATGTTCTCGATGCCGCGGGTCTTGCCGTAGTATTTTGTCAGGTTTTGCAATTCAATGGCATGCATGGTGTTCCCCCGTTTCTTTGGCCGGTCGCTTGATGGGGTCTTCTCCGGCTCTTATCTCACTCATTTTCCGGCCCTTTGCGCCGCAGGTAGATCGTTTTCCAAAAGGCCAGCAGGCGGCGGAAATCCCGCTCCATCTGCGCCGCGTCCAGCCCGCCGCGCTTTTGCAGCATCTCCCACAAATACCCCTCGGACGCCCAGTACATCTCCCGGTACATCATATGCAGATCAAGCCCCGGCACAAAATCGTCCGGGTCAAGCTGCGCCAGCGCACGCGTGGCCTTGCGGTCGAAGTGGCGGGCATAGCTCTCCTGCAGCGCGCTGTACAGATCCGCATCCTTTTCATAAAACGCGTTGATCGCAAACCGCGCCATATACGGGTATTCCGCCATCAGGCGGAATTTTGCGCGCATGCCGCGCTCCATCATTTCGAACAGATCCGTCGGCTCGTAGCAGCCTTCCTCCTCCAGATACTGCACGGTTTTATCGGCGGCATATTCCCACAGAAAGAGGTACAGCTCCCGTTTGTTGCGGAAATAGTGGAACAGCAGCGATTTGCTGATGCCTGCCGCGGCCGCGATCTCGCCCACGGGGCTTTTGCGGTAGCTGTTTTGCGCAAACACCTCGAACCCCGCGTTGATGATGCGCTGTCGCTTTTCCTCGGAAAGACGGTAAAATTTTTCGTTCATGATGCCTCCCTGCCGCATTTGCCGCGGCTTTTTGTCGACCGGGCCGGTCAAAGCCCCCTTTGATTCTTATTATAGCCCATTGACCGTTTTTGAGAAGACCGTATTTTATTTTTTGGCAGATCGCGCATATATCGGTATCTCTGCATATCCGCACAGCCGCGTGCTCGCGTGTCCACGCGCCCGCGCTCCCGGCCCAATCTGTTGCGCGGCGACAAAGCCGTTCTCAAAATTGGGCAGCGCAAAAATTGCTGAATGGACTGTGCATAAATTGGGCGGAAACGGCCGGAAAAACGCAAAAAGGAATTGCTTTTTTGAGAGGGCTGTGCTATACTGCTAAAAGTTCACAAAGTAAACTAATTTGCAATTTTACGCCCCGGATTCCGGCAGTGCGGAACGGCGCAGAAGGGTTCTTCGCCTTTCGGATTCCGGCAGCGAGGGGCGGCAAAGGAGGGTTTTTCGTGCCTGTTGAAAGCGAGCTGCGCGAGCGCATGCTCACCGCCTGGACGGACATCAGCGGATATCTGAAAAATTCGCGCATGACGCAGGGCATTACTTATAACGAGGCCGTTACCATGAAGCTGGTGTATGAGCAGTATCAAAAAGACGGCGTCGGGCTGACGCCGGTACAAACGATTTTGAAGCGCACGCACATGCTGAAAAGCCTTGGCAACCGCACCATCAACGCCCTGTGCGCACAGGGATATCTGGTGAAGGAGCAAAACGGCCCGGACGCGCGCATGCTGTATGTGCGGCCCGTACCAGAACGCCTGCCGGATTTTCTTGCGGTACACGAGCGCTCGCTGCAGCTTGCGGGAGCCGTCATCGAAATCCTCGGCGAGCAGGACGCAGAGAGCTTCGTGCGCATCTGCGAAAAGTTTTTAGCGGCTGATTTTCAGTTCACCTGAATGCACGCAAAGCCCATCTATGCAGGGCCGGTTCGCACAAGGCCCATTCACGCAAAGCAAATCCATATACAATCAATTTACGCAAAGCCGCGCAGGGCATAAAAAAGGCAGCAAAGCCGGAAAACAAGCGCCTGCACGTTCCGTTTTCCGCAGCCGCCGGCCCATATGCGGCAACAGAAGGGAGTTATACGTATGGCGATCCGCATCATCACCGATTCCGCCGCCGACATCACAGAAAACCGCCGCCCGGATCTGACCATTCTGCCCATGACGGTCAGCTTTGGGGAGGCGGAATTTCACGACGGCGTCGATTTGACACACCGGCAATTTTACGAGCGGCTGATCGAGAGCGATACGCTGCCCGTGACGAGCCAGATCTCCCCCACACGGTTTGAGGAGGCCTTCGGTGCGGCGGTGGACGCCGGAGAAACCGTGGTGGCCATCACCATCTCCAGCAAGCTTTCCGGCACCTGGCAAAGCGCCATGCTCGCCGCGCAGAATTTTGCCGGCAAGGTTTACGTTGTGGACAGCCTCAACGCAACCGTTGGCGAAATGATCCTTGTGGAGCGCGCATTCGAGCTTGCCGATCAGGGCTTTTCCGCGCAGGAAATTGCCGGGACATTGGAAAAGGAGCGGAAGGACATCCGTCTGGTTGCCCTTCTGGATACGCTCGAGTACTTAAAGCGCGGCGGCCGCATCCCGTCCTCCGTCGCACTGGTGGGCGGTCTGCTTTCAATCAAGCCCGTCGTCGGCGTTGTGGACGGCGAGGTCGCGATGCTGGGCAAGGCCCGCGGTTCCCGCAACGGGAACAACCTGCTCGTGCAGGAGATTGAAAAGACCGCCGGCATTGATTTTGCCCGTCCGTACCGTTTGGGCTACACCGGCCTGGACGACACACTGCTGCAAAAGTACATCGAGGACAGCCGCGCGCTCTGGGAGGCGCATACCGATTCCCTGCCCATCAGCACCGTTGGCGGCACCATCGGCACACATGTCGGCCCCGGCGCCTTCGTGGTGGCGTTTTTCTGCAAAAGCTGAAGACGTGTAAAAATGTGTTTTAAAACAAGCCCCTGCGCGGCATCGATCATCGATCGCAGTATCGATCGTGCCCGTAGGGGCTTTTTTTCGGTTTGGAAATGTGGTATGATAAAGAAGAGGCCGGCAGAAAGCCTGCACCCAAAAGCTCGCACCCTGCTTTGGGCGTCCTGCGCTTTGGGTATCTTGCGCGCTGGGTATCTTGCGCGCAGGGTATCTTGCGCTCCGGGCATTTTGCGCTCCGGGCATTTTGCGCTCCGGGCATTTTGCGCTCCGGGCATNTTGCACTCCGGGCATTTTGCGCTCCGGGCATTTTGCGCTCCGGGCATTTTGCGCTCCGGGCATTTTGCGCTCCGGGNATTTTNCGCTTTGGGTANNCTGAAGATNGCTTTCTGCAACATTCGATTCCAATTTTGATCCGATCAAGGAGGAGTTATCTATGAAATTTTTCATCGACACCGCAAATGTGGACGAGATCCGCGCCGCAAACGACATGGGCGTGATCGCGGGCGTCACCACGAACCCGAGCCTGATCGCCAAGGAGGGCCGCGACTATGCCGAAACGCTGGCCGAGATCGCGTCCATCGTCGACGGNCCCATCAGCGGCGAGGTAAAGGCCACCACAACGGACGCCGCCGGTATGGTTGAGGAGGGACGCGCCATCTATGCGCTCGACCCGAAGCACATGGTGGTGAAAATCCCCATGACAACCGAGGGACTGAAGGCNATCAAGGTGCTGGCCGCAGAGGGCATCCCCACGAACTGCACGCTCATCTTCAGCGCGAACCAGGCGCTGCTGGCGGCGCGCGCGGGCGCTGCATACGTCTCGCCGTTCCTCGGCCGTCTCGANGACATCAGCCAGCCGGGCATCGATCTGATCCAGACGATCGCGGAGATGTTCGCCAACTACGACGACATNCACACCGAGATCATCGCGGCTTCCGTGCGCAACCCCATCCATGTGACGGACTGCGCGCTGGCCGGCGCGGACATNGCCACCGTGCCGTACAAGGTGATCGAGCAGATGACAAAGCACCCGCTGACGGACGCCGGCATCGAAAAATTCATCGCCGATTATACCAAGGTNTTCGGCGCGTAAGCGGTTCGCAAAACGCAGGCGGATTTTTGCAGGGGTAGCTTTCAATCGTCGGATTTTCTGCATGCGGTTCCCGCTGCAGGGGNAGNTTCTTTGCAGGCGGAGCTCTTCTGCAGGGGGGGAGCTTGCTGAAGCCGGGATAAAAGCCAAAACATACATCAAAACAAAAAAACCGGCCCCCAAAGGAAATGTTTTTCCTGTGGGGGCCGNTTTTTTGGNGTTCACTTTTTTATTTCAGGCGGCGCAAAAAAATCTTTCANAATGTGGGCGCCAGCGCCCCGTACGCCGCCGCGCCGCATCCGCATACTCACTGTGATTGGCGCTGTAAATCAGGCCCGGCGGATCGTTATACGCCCCGGAATGGCGGCGCAGGCCGCAGGCTTCCATATTCNTCTCTAAAGGCTAAGGAACCTCTGAATAAATCGCCGCGCACGTCTCGGCGGCAAATTTTCCGCCTGTCTTTGCCCCAAAATCTTGAAATACACCAAGTATTCCTGCGATTTTGGAACTTCGACAGTCAAAAAATTTGCTCGCCGATCCGACACGTCGATTTAATCAGAGCTTCCCTAAAATTATAACTCCAAACGCTCCGCCGCGCGCACCTGTTCCCGCAGCGCACGGATCTGTTCCGGCTGCGCAAGGCCGTCACAAAAGGCCGTGGCGCTGCCCGCCGCGACGCCCATGCACAGCGCGGCCCCGATATCGCCGGAGCACAGATATTCGGCGAGAAAGCCCGCCACCATCGAATCGCCCGCGCCGACGGCATCCCGCACCGTGCCGCGCGGCGCGGCGCAAACCCGGATACGGCCCGCTTCGTCCAGCAGCAGCGCGCCGCCCGCCCCCAGCGAGACCAGCACATTGCGCGCACCCTGCGCCTGCAGCCGGCGCGCGCCCGCTGCAATCTCTGCTTCGGTGCACAGCGCGCGGCCCGCAAGCTCGCTTAATTCGTCGCGGTTCGGCTTTACCAAAAACGGCCGGCGGCGCAGCGCGTGCCAGAGCGTTTGGCCCGAGGCGTCCACCACGGTGCGCACACCGCGCTCTGTAAGGCCCGCGAGCACCGTGCCGTAGGTATCGGGCGGCATCCCGGCCGGCAGGCTGCCCGCCAGCACCAGCGTATCCTGCGGGCCGAGGGCGGAAAGCTTCTGCCAAAGCGCCGCCTGTGCGGCTTCATCCGGGCATGGGCCCATGCCGTTGATCTCGGTTTCGCGCGCATCGCACAGCTTTAGATTGATGCGCGTCATGCCGCTCTGCAGGCGGATCAGATCCGTGCGCACGCCCATCCGGTGCAGTTCCTGTTCGAGCGCATCGCCCGTAAAGCCCGCTGCAAACCCCAGCGCGGTATTTTCCACGCCGAGGCGCGTTAAAACGATGGAGACATTGATCCCCTTTCCGCCGCAGCGCAGCTGCGTTTCCTCTGCGCGGTTCACCGCGCCCCATTCGATCGCGCCCAGCCGCACGCGGTAATCGAGGGACGGATTATAAGTAACGGTATCGATCATGGCAGCCCTCTCCCGGCAGTTTGTTTTTATTTGTGATATTTCCCACCGCCATTGATGGAAAACGCGCGGTAGATCTGCTCCAGCAGCATCACGCGGGCCAGCTGGTGCGGGAACGTCATGCGGCTCATCGAAAGGCGCACGGCGGCCGCCTGTTTTACGCTTTCGGAAAGGCCGTGGGAAGAACCGATCACAAATGCCACATCCCCCGCGCCGCTCTGCGCCCGCTCGGCGAAAAACGCCGCCAGCTCCTCGCTTGTTTTCTGCTTGCCCTCGATGCACAGCGCCACAAGGCAGCTGCCCTTCGGCACGGCGGCAAGAATGGCTTTCCCCTCTTTTTCCAAAGCCCTGGCAATTACGGCGGGGGATGCGTTTTTCTCTGCGATGGGCTCCTCGGCCAATTCCACCATGTTCAAGCGGCAGCAGGCCCCCAGCCGCTTTATGTATTCAGTGGCTGCTTTGGCGTAATAGTCTGCGTTCAGCTTGCCCAACGCGATCACGGTTACTGTCTGCATGGCGTTCACTTCCAAATAGTGTGTAGGGTTGAGAATTAAGAGTTAAGCTGCAAAAATATAGCGTTTAAAGCTTTGATTTGAGCTTTAAGAATATCACGAAAGAATTTCATTATGTATGAATATATCATTCTGAACGATGCTGCACGGCGCCTTTGGGACGCAATGTGTACTGCGTGCGTTGCGTGCGCTGTGTATACGTGCGCGCCGTGCGTGCGCAGCCTGCAATACAAAAATCCCCTTAAAACTCGATCACCGGCGAAACCTCGTGGCGGCGGGCTGCCTGTACGATGCAGCCTGCGCCCGGCACAAGCCCTGCGTTCAGCAGCGCCATGCGCACGCTTTCCAGGGCGAGCTCCGGGGTGTTGTTCTCCTGGCTGATGTGGCACAGCATAAATTTTTCGCAGCCGTTTTCCATCAGCCGCACCAGCGTCTGCGCGCTTTCGTCGTTGCTCAGATGGCCGCGGTGCGAGGCGATGCGTGTTTTGAGCATGCGCGGATACGGCCCCAGCATCAGCATCCGCTCGTCGTAGTTCGCCTCCAGCGCAACAACATCCGCGAGCAGAAGATTGGCCAGCACCTCGCCGCTGACAAAGCCGAGGTCGGTGGCGATGCTGACGACCTTGCCCGACGGCGTCGTAATGCGGTAGCCCCGGCACGCGACGGAATCGTGGCTCGTCTCAAAGCTCTGCACCGAAAAGCCGCCCACGGCCTCGGTGCGCCCGTCGATATCCACAAGGCGCGCATTTTCGGGCACAAGGCCGTGCGCCGCAAGGTATTGCAGCGTCGCGGCGCTGCCGTACAGCGGAACCGGGTGATGCTTTAAAAAGATGGCCAGCCCGCCCACATGGTCGGAATGCTCGTGCGTGATGAGGATGCCGTCCAGCGATTGCGGGAAAAGTCCCAGCTCCTTCAGCGCGTTCTGGGTAAGCCGGCAGCTTTTGCCCATATCCACCAGCAGGCAGCGACCGGCTTCCTCCACTACCGCGCAGTTGCCGGACGAGCCGGAATACAGTGTTGTAAAGCGCGCCATATGCATTCTCCCTTCCCTGTCAAACGTTCCGGCAGCAGCCGGTTTTCACAAAGTTAAGAGGGGGCCTTTCCGCCCCCTCTCTGGCCGTCTGACGAACCTCTGCACCAATCGCCGCGCATGCCGGTCGGATCGAGGTTTTTTCAAAAAGCAAACCCGTTACAGCGCCGTCTGCCGCAGCATGGACGACGGCTTTTCCACGCGCCGGATGTCCGCGCCAAGGCCGCGCAGCTTTTCCACGATATCCTCATAGCCGCGCTCGATGTGGCTGATCTCGTCCACCTCGGACATACCGTCCGCCGCCAGCGCCGCCACCACGAGCGCTGCGCCGGCACGCAGGTCGGACGCGCGCATCGGCGCGGGCAGCAGCTCCTGCACGCCCTCAATCACCGCAACGCGCCCATCCACCTGGATGTTCGCGCCCATACGCGTCAGCTCGTCCACATAGCGGAAGCGGTTTTCCCAAATGCCCTCGGTGATGATGGACGTGCCCTTCGCAAGGCTCAGCAGCACCGTCATCAGCGGCTGCATATCGGTGGGAAAGCCCGGATGCGGCATTGTTTTGATGTTCAGCGGCTCCAGGTCGCCCGTGCGGTAAATGCGCACGGAATCGTCGAATTCCTCCACCGTCGCGCCCGCCTTTTCCAGCTTGGTGGTGATGGGCTCCAGGTGCTTCGGAATCACGTTTTTGATCAGCACGTTGCCGCCCGTAATGGTGGCGGCCACCATGTAGCTGCCCGCCTCGATCTGGTCGGGAATGATGGAATAGGTGCAGCCGTGCATGTGCTCCACGCCGCGGATCTTGATGACGTCCGTGCCCGCGCCGCGCACATCCGCGCCCATCATGTTCAAAAAGTTNGCCACATCNACAATGTGCGGTTCCTTTGCCACGTTTTCCAGCACCGTCAGNCCNTCGGCCATCACGGCCGCCAGCATGGCGTTGATCGTTGCGCCCACGGAGACCGTATCAAAAAACACATCCTCGCCGCGCAGGCGCTGGGCTTCCACGCCAATCATGCCGTATTCCACCGAATCCTTTGCGCCAAGCGCCGCAAACGCCTTTAAGTGCTGGTCTATGGGGCGCGGGCCAAGATCGCACCCGCCGGGCATCGCCACGGTGGCCTGACCGAAACGGCCGAGCAGCGCGCCCAAAAAGTAATAGGAAGCGCGCATCTGCCGCGAAAGATCGTTCGGCACCGTGGTACGGGTGATGCGCGAGGTATCGATTTCCAGCGTGTGCTTATTGATCACGCGCACCCGTGCGCCCATTGCACTGAGGATCTCTACCGAGGCGCTGACGTCGCTGATATTCGGCAGGTTCTCGATAACGCAAACCCCACCCGCCAAAATCGTAGCCGGCAGAATGGCCACCGCTGCGTTTTTTGCGCCGCTGATCTCGATTTCCCCCATCAACGGCTTGCCGCCGTGGATCACAAATTTTTCCAAATGATGTGCACGCTCCCCCTTAACCCGTGTTTTCCCCTACCGCCCGCGGCGCTTCCNGCGCTGTTTCGGATNGCAGGGTGAAAAACGGATGATGCTTTTTCATTCTTNCGATCGATCCGGCGATCCGNATCGGTAGGCNTGTCCNGCGCCAAACNGGCGCGGCNNNGCTTCGGCCNTTTCCGGCCGCCGCNCCCATACCGCGCAATTTATTCTGACGCGACAGCANCACAATGCCCTCTCGTGATTGTATCCCGAAAAACGGATTCCATACGGCCCCGGCAAAAATTGGCAAAAAGCCGNAAAAGCCGCTTATCTTTTTACATACAGGATATATGATAGCATGTTTCCGCCTCTTTGGCAAGAGATTGANNGCCGTTCGTCAATCTTTTGTCATTTATTTTTTCATAATTTCTTCACAAATTCCCGCGGCGTTCCGGCGTATTTTTTTGCCCGCACAGGCGCGTCATGCCCGGAAACGCCCATAGGAAGGCACCCGTCGGAAGACGCACCCATCGAAAAATGCCCGTTGGAACACGCCCGCCGGAAAGCACCCGCAGGAATGCGCGCCTGACAGGGGCGCCTTTCGTCAATTATCATCCGGCATGACATATCTGCGCGTATCGGTCCACTGGCCGTCCACCTGGATCTCAAAATGGCAATGCGGCCCTGTGGAGTAGCCCGTCGAGCCAACGCGCGCGATGGGCTGGCCCTTCACGACATATTCGCCCTCCTCCACGAGCAGCTCCGAGCAGTGCGCATAGAGCGTGGCGAAGCCGTTGCCGTGGTCGATCTTCACCATGATGCCATACGTCCACAGCGCCGTGCCGCGCACATCCTGGGCGATCTCGACCACGCCGTTATCCGCCGCGACGATNGTGGTNCCGTAAACCGCGGTGATATCCGCACCGCGGTGGCCGTAACCGGCCCAGCGGCTGATNCNCCTNTANTGCGGCACCGGCCAGATGAATTCCCCTGTGGCCGGATCCCCGGCCTGCCCGCCATAGGGGTTATAGGTGCCGTGCCGCGTTACCTGCGGCACCGCCTGCGTGATGACGACCGGTTCCCTCGTCTGGATGCGCTGTACCTCCTGCCCGTCGATATAGACGACNTCCTCGTTCAGCTCCTCCAAACCGGGCTGTGCAACCTGATCGAGCACNTCCAGNCCCCATTCCAGCGTGGGATCGTTGATCACCTGCGCCTCGGCGTGGATCTCCACAGTNCGCGTCACATTCTGTACCGCCTGCACGCCGAGCATATCCCANCCAACCAGCTCCGAGCCGTCGGAAAGCGTCACCGGCGTTTCGCCGTGCAGGCGCGCCNGCAGATCGTCCAGACNGATGAGCGTATTGGTAAAATACAGGCCGTTCTGCAGCTCGATCTGCTGCTGGAATTCCACGCGCCAGCTCTCATCGCCCTCGTGTTCTTCCAAAAGCGGCGTGCGCAGCGCCTCCAGCGCGCCCGACAGTTCCAATGTATCGTCCGTAATGCCGATCAGCTCCGAATTGACATAAACGCCCGTTGCCGAGCGGAAATCGCTCTCGGATGTCTGGATGATGCGGTCTGTCAGCTCCGAAGCGGAGTACAGCGCGGCGCTGTCCACCATTGTCAGTGTGTATTCCGGCCGTTCCATCCAGTCCTCACCCGTGCCCGCGCCCTGGATACGTGTCAAAATATCCGCGTGGGCCTCGTCGTAAACGCTCTCGTCCGCGATGAAGCCGACAAATTCTCCTTTGAATTCCACCCGCAGCGCAAAGACAGAGCCGAGCATCACATGCACGGTGGTGGCCAGAACGGCCAGCGCGGCCAACGGCAGCAGGTAGGCAAGCCCGCCCAGCACCAGGTGGCGGTTGCGCAGCACGCCCCGCAGAAAGTATACAAGGCCCGAACCCGCAGCCCGTCCGCTGGATTCACGCTCCTGCTGTGTGATCGCGCGCGCGTTGCGCAGGCCGATGCGCAGCACCCGCCAGGGCGCGCTCAGATCCTCCCAAACGGCGGCAAAAAACGGCTTGAAAATGCTGAGGAACAGCAGCAGCATCCATTGCACGCCGGAAATGATCCATCGCACACTGCCGGCGATCGCCCGGAAAATATTTAATATAAAATATTCCGCCTGCTGGCCGACGCGGTAAAAGATCCAGCCCAGAGGATGCGCCAGCGACCGGAAAAAAGAACGTTTTTTCTTTCCCGCACCTTTGCGCGGCGTCGTGCTCTCCACGCTCCCCCTCCTTTCCGCCCGGTCCCACCGGCCGGCATCCGACCGAATCCGACCTTTTTCGACCGCTTTACAAAGAAAAAGAAACAGGCATCAGCCCGGCGGATCCTCTCNGNNNNGCGCNTGCCNTTCTGTTGTNCATNNCTNNACTTANTTTATATTATACACAAAATCANTGCCAAATGCAAACTTTTTTCGTCGATTGCCGTGTTCTTGTTGCCGTGTTCTTACCATGTTCTGGCGTTTCGACGATTGCTTTTACGCNTTATCTGTTTTGCNGTGCCGTTCACCGTCCTGCATCGCGCAAAGCGCCGTCTCGGCCGCGCTTCTCCTTCTGTGCCATTCCTCCCAGAAAAGCTGCCAGCCCTCCCGGTCCAGTTCATNCTCCATCTCACTTTTCGCCGGGCTCGCCCGGTAATACGCCTCGATCGATTNCACAAAACGCAGAACCTCTTTTGTATAGTCCGCCAGCGAAATGACCGTTTCGGTNCCGTCCTCCAGAATGAGCCGCACCATGCTCCCCTCATGCAGCACCGTCCAATCGACCCCGTTTGGGCAGCCGATGATCACAACATTTTCTCCGCTTTGATCGGGATACACACTGAACCCGCAGCAGGGCAGCAGCTGATTGTCTTCGTAAATCAAATGATCCTCCGTGAGTGTTTTCAACAGATACAGAGCCGTTGCGCTCACCGTGGCGTCGTATGCAAGCAGCCTGCCGCCGATGCGCGCCGCCGCATACCCGTGCAGGCATGGATCATCCCGGCTGTCCCGGATGGTATCGAGCCAGCCGATGCCATATGCGTCGATTTGGAACATTTTANGCTCTCCTTTGCCTGAANCGTCACCTTCNTTCACCGTTTCACAAGCCGGTGCGTCTTNTTCTAAAAGCATCCTCAGATCAATTTTTCAAGCGCCGCGCATCCCGCTATCTGCATACTTAAGGAAGCTCTGATTAAATCGACGTGTCGGATCGGCGAGCAAATTTTTCGTCTGTCGAAGTCCCAAAATCACAGGAATACTCTATGTATTTCAAGATTTTGGGGCAAAGACAGACGGGAAATTTGCCGCCGAGACGCGCGCGGCGATTTATTCAGAGGTTCCTTAATCCTATCTGTGACGGAAATCNCCTGCAAAAGCGCCAAATGCCATGCTGCTTTTATGATACGCCGTCCTTTATCCCGCATNCGGCCAGCAGCGCCTGCAGGTCCGCAGGCAGCGCCGCGCGGAACGTGCGCCGTGCCCCGCCCTCCGGCGGCAGAAACGAAAGCTCCCCGCAGTGCAGCGCGGGGCGGGCAAGCTGCGCCGTACTGCCGCCGTACAGATCGTCGCCCGCCAGCGGATGGCCAATGGACGCAAAATGCACACGAATCTGATGTGTACGGCCCGTAACTGGCACGACGCGCAGCAGCGTATGCCCCCCGCCGCGCGCCAGCACCGTATATTCGGTGCGGCTCGGCCGGCCCTGCCCGTCCTGCGCGTTCCGTCCGTCCCGTGCGTCCTGCCTGTCCTGTGCGTCCCGTCCGTCCTGCCTGTCCTGNNCGTCCTGTGCATCCTGCCTGTCCTGCCCGCATACACAGCGCTGGATGAGCGAGCCGTGCGCCAGCGCAATGGGGGCATCGATCGCCCCGCTGTCCGATTCAAGCATTCCCTCCGCCACGGCATAATAGACCTTCTGCGCCGATGCGGCCAGCAGCGGNGCGGCATAGGCGTTCATCGCGCACAGCACAAGGCCTGAGGTACCCTTATCCAGCCGGTTCACCGGACGGAACACGGTATCCGCGCCGCGCGCAGCCATCACGCCGCANAACGCGTTGGCAAGCGTGCCGTCCGCATAGCCGCGCGTGGGGTGCACCGTCTGCCCGGCGGGCTTNTTCAGCACCATGGCGTGCGCATCCTCGTACACGATCTCGAGCGGCAGGCGCTGCGGCAGTACGTCTGTTTCCGGCTCGGGCGGCAGCGCAAACAAAATATGCTGTCCCGCACAAAGGCGCGCGTCGGTGTGGATGGGTGCGCCGTCGCAGAAAAAACCGCCCTCTCTTTTTACGGCGCGCGCCAGCGTGGAAGAGACGCCGCGGCGGCGCAGAAAATCCCGCAGCAGCATCTTTTCCTCGCCGGGCNGCACCTCCCATTCCAGCGTCATGGCGCCGCCTCCCGCAAAAGGCGATTGGCCGGCAGCCGCTTTTCGTCCAGCATATCCCCGCCTCCGTTCCCTGCCTTTTGTTCAGTCCACCCGTTCGCCGGGGTTGCCGTAGCATTCGCAGAACCGCGCGGCAAACGAGGGCGGCTCCGCGTGGCAGTAGAGGTGCGCGGTATCGCCAAAGCTGTTCACGCGGAAGGCGGCAATACCCTTGCGGCGCTCCTCCGTGATCACCGTGGTGACAGAGGTGGGCGCGGCGCAGAGCGTGTGCCACAGCACCATCGGGGAAATGTTCATCAAATGGCTGAGCAGCACGCATTCCACGCCGAAATGGCAGAAAAACACGATGGTGTCGTTGTTGGGACGGACGGCCTGATAATACGCCCCGTCCCGCCTGTATCCGTGCTTTTCGAGCAGGGCGTCAAAGTGTTCGATCACCCAATCGTACTCCTCTTTGACATGAGCCTCCTGCAGCACCTCCGACTGATGCCACGCGTCGGGCCGGAAAAATCGTGGCTCCCGCGTCCAATCCTGCGGCAGCCAGTCCCAGGCGATCATCTTTTTTTTCGGCACGTCCGGCCTTTGTATCGGCACCGCAAACTCCCGCAGCCAGGGGCATTCCTCGGCAGTGCGCCCCATTTTCTCCAGCGTGCAGGACGCGGTATCCTTTGCCCGTCCCAGCGGGGAGACGTAAAAATTGCTCACATCCAGTGCGGCGATCCGCTCCGATAAGTACCGGGCCTCCTTCCAGCCCTTTTCCGTCAGGGAATCGTGCTCGTAATCCGGGTCTCCGTGCCGTATGATCAAAAGCTTCAAGTGTCATCTGTCCTTTCTGTGCCCTGTCCTGGAGCGGTTCTCAGAAATAGCGATATGCATATCGGCGAGCAAATTTTTCCTCCGGCCCAAGAGCCGCCGCTGCGCGGCGGTTGGCCTCTGGACGCGCCTGCGGGCGCAGTCGACTGTCGAAGCCCCAAAATCGCAGATAACGCCTACGGCGCCCGCAGCTTGCCGGCCAGAACGATGGCCGGCATCCCGCCTTCGGCGGGCACGCTGTACTTTGTGTCCCCGCAAGGGGATGCCAAAATTCTCGGGCGGCAAAGCCGCTAAGAATTTTGCAATATTTCAAGATTTTGGGGCAAAAACAGGCGGTGTCGGCCGCATAAGGAACTTGCGGCCGACATTTCCCCGCGGGAATATGCGGGGTCATCGGCCGCATAAGGAACTTGCGGCCGACATTTCCCCGCGGGAAGATGCGGGGTCAAATTTGCCGTCGAGATGCGTATTGATATTTTTGAGAAGTGCTCTGGGAACGTGTGAACCGCTCGCCGCGCGCGTACCGGCGATTGATTCAAAGCTTCCCTTGTTTTTTCTGTTCGCAGCAAAAACGCTCTCGCTGTCTGCTCTAAACAGCATACATCGAAGCGGGAGATTTTGCAAGCAGGAGCTGCAAATACACTGTATGAAACATGGGTGCCCGGCTGAAATGCGGGCGCCCTGTCGAAAGGCGGGCGCCCCGCTGAAGTGCAAAAGGAGGCGGCCGAAGCCGCCCCCCATTTTTTGCTTGGATCTTTGCCGAAGCCCGCACCGCATCAATCCGCGCAGCGCAGACGATCGAAGTGCGAACGTTCGCCGTGCGGGCGATTGCAGCACGCGCAATCCGCCGAAAAGCAAATCAATACGCAATGCCCTCGGCGAGCATCGCGTCGGCCACCTTCGCAAAGCCGGCCACGTTCGCACCCACCATCAGGTTGCCCTCGGCGCCGCACTCCTTCGCGGCGTCGTAGGCATTGTGGAAGATGTTCTTCATGATGTCCTTCAGGCGGGCATCCACCTCCTCGAACGTCCACGAAAGGCGCAGCGAGTTCTGGCTCATCTCGAGGCCGCTCGTGGCCACGCCGCCGGCGTTTGCCGCCTTGGCCGGGCCGTACAGCACATCGTTTGCGAGATACACGTTGATGGCCTCGGGCGTGGAGGGCATGTTCGCACCCTCGCACACCACGCGGCAGCCGTTCTCCACAAGCTTCTTCGCGCTGGCCTCATCGATCTCGTTCTGCGTGGCGCAGGGCAGCGCGATATCGCACGGGATGCTCCAGATGCCCGCGCAGCCCTCATGATATTCAGCCGCCGGCACCGCCTTGACGTACTCGGAGATGCGCGCGCGGCGGGCGAGCTTGATGTCCATCACGACATCGAGGTTCACGCCGTCTTTGTCGTAGATATAGCCGTTCGAATCGGACAGTGCAACCACCTTTGCGCCCAGCTGCGTGGCCTTCTGTGTGGCGTAGATGGCCACGTTGCCGCTGCCGGAGATGACGACCGTCTTGCCCTTGAAGCTGTCGTTCTTCATGCAGTTCAGCGCTTCCTCGGTGAAGTAGCACAGGCCGTAGCCGGTGGCCTCCGGGCGCACCAGGCTGCCGCCATAGGACATGCCCTTGCCGGTGAGCACACCCGTCACCTCGTTGCGCAGGCGCTTGTACTGGCCGAACAGATAGCCGATCTCGCGGCCGCCCACGCCGATATCGCCCGCGGGCACGTCGGTAAACTGGCCGATGTGCTTCGAGAGCTCCGTCATGAAGCTCTGGCAGAAGCGCATGATCTCGGCGTCGGATTTGCCCTTCGGGTCGAAATCGCTGCCGCCCTTGCCGCCGCCCATGGGCAGGCCGGTGAGGCTGTTTTTGAAGATCTGCTCGAAGCCCAAAAACTTGATGACGGACGCCGTCACAGACGGATGCAGGCGCAGGCCGCCCTTGTACGGGCCGATGGCGGAGTTGAACTGCACGCGGTAGCCGCGGTTCACACGCACCTTGCCCGCGTCGTCCACCCACGATACGCGGAACTGGATGAAGCGCTCCGGCTCGACGANGCGCTCCAGNACGCCCNGCNNNTCCANCTCGGGGTGNNGCTCNACATACACNTCNAGGCTCTCCAGCACCTCGCGCACAGCCTGCAGNAACTCCGTTTCCCCGGCGCTGCGGCGGCTGACCTCTTCATACACNCGTGCCAAATACTCGTTTTTCATTTGTNTCTTCCCCTTTCCCATGCTCTGCGCCGGCAAACCCGGCGCGGTTTCTTTCCCATAGGTTTGATTATACTACCATTTAATGGTATTTTTCAAGTGTCCGCCCNCAAAAATCAGGCCGTTCCGGCGCATGGCGGCAAATTTTGTCGGATAAGCTAAAAATTATTTTGTGTGATATTTTCTTTTATCTAATTTTTCGCGATTTGTTCCTGATATACGGACAAAATGTCCAAAAAAGCATGCGCGATACCCGGAAACAGGTTCCGCCGCGCACAAAACTTCGCCAAAATGCTTCCNGGCGCACAAAAATGGAAGCTTGGCAGCACAAATCCGCCAAAAATGCGCCGCAGCCTGATTTTTCTTGCCAAAACAGTGAGAATCATGTTATAATTACTTGTCCAAACGAGCAAAACATACGGCGGCGGGGCGCTTTGGCGCTCTGAGGAAAGTCCGGGCTCCACAAGGGAATGGTAACTGCTAACGGCAGCCGGGGGTGACCCCAGGGATAGTGCAACAGAAATAGACTACCCGTGCCCTGCACGGGAAAAGGTGGAAAGGTGCGGTAAGAGCGCACCAGCGCGCTTGGTGACTTGCGCGGCTCTGTAAACCCTACCAGGAGCAACGCCCATATGGGAGCAATGCGTGCCCTGCGCGCTCCCGGAGGCGGCTGGAGCTGCATGGCAACATGCAGTCGAGATAGATCGTCGTTTAATACAGAACCCGGCTTACGGTTTGGTCGTTTGGGCAAAACACGGCGGAGCACCCGAAAGGGTGCTCCGCCGTGTTTTGNTNNTGNCGGNTNTGCCGNCANNNTCCTNANGGNCNCCAAACGNTNTGNGCNGCNNCNTTTNNTTTNNTNCAANCCTCACTCCGCCAGCGGCTCGGTNCCGAAATAGGCNCAGATGGCCTCGTAGTAAAGCCGCGCGGCAAGGCGGCAGCCGNCGTCGTCNCCCCAGCTGTCCACATCGGAGGGGCTCGTCACGAAGCACTGCTCCGCCAGCACGGCGGGGCAGTTTGTCTTTTCCAGCAGGCCGAACGTCTGCTCGGTGCGCACGGTGCCGTCGCTTTCCTCGATCACTTCCTTTTGGTAGCCATGTGCGTCGTCGCCCACATAATAGATATACCGCACGCCCGCATTGCCGCGCAGGCGCTGCCCCTGCGTGCCGAATTTTCCGGCAATGAGATGGGCAAAACGAACCGATTCCTCGTGATACGTGCGCCCGGGCGGCTGCGGATAGCACTCGAAGCCATACGATTTTTCGGAATACGGATCGGAATTGCCGTGCACCGAAAGCAGCAGCGAGGCGCNCGCCGCGTTGGCCGTCGCCGCGCGCTCGGTATTTTCTAAAAAGGTATCATAATCNTGCGTGCGCACGGGGGTATAGTTTTCGTCCTGCAAAAGCCAGCTTTCCAGATATCCGATGGTCGTTTCCGTCATGGCGCTTTCGTCCACGGCGCCCTGCGCGCCCACATCCGTTCCGCCGTGGCCCGCGTCGATGGCAATTACATAGGGCGGNCCTTCCTGCGGGATCGCCATCGCGGGCACATAAACATCCGCAGCATCGTCCTCGGGCAGCTGCGGTTCGCNGGCTGCCGGGAGCATGGCGCGCACGACGAAAAACAGCGCGACGGCCAGCGCCGCACCGGCGAGCAGCAGCATTTGCTGCCTNCGGCGTTTGCGGCGGCGCGCGGCGGCCCGCTCGGCGCGCAGCGAGCGCGGCGCGGGCGATGCCGCATGCACNGCAGCACGCGGTGCGGCGTATTGCGGNAAGATGCATGTCTGGCGCGCATGGCGCGGTGCGGAACGTTTTTTGGCGCGCCGCGGCGCGCGCGGTTGTCCCTGTGTCCCGTGCTGTGGANTATCCGGCTGTGCATACGCCGGGCCCCGCGCGGTTCGCTCCGCTCCCGTGTCCGCGCCCCTGTCGGGAAATTCGATCAATTTTGTCTGCATGGCACACCGCCCCTTTCGGAATAATCTTAGTATACCACCTGCATGTTTCCAAATTGTATCATTTTTTTCTTAATTTTTCCCGAATTCGCTTTTTTATGCATCTCTCACCCTGTTCCGTAAAGCNCATTGCGGATGTACACGCCGCGCAGCGGGTATTCCGGTTCGCCGGCGTCCCGGCAAAGGGGATCGTAGGGCGAAACGGCGAGGAGCTGCCATGTTCTGCCGTTCCCGCATTCGGCGTGCAGATACAGACGGCTTCTGCCGTCACCGTCTTCCCGCCCCTCTTTCCGGCGTATCTNCCCGTTTGATTGACCGGCGCCGGTCAGGTGTCAAACCACATTCAGGTGTCGNTCCACATGCGCAGGCCGCGCATGGGATACGGCGTTCCNNNNCCGTCGGTGCAAAGCGGNTNGTACGNCATATTTACCNNNAANNNGTAGCTTTTTCCGTCGTCACANNTCAGATAGAGCCACAGCTCGTTNTCGCCGTCGTCATANTCCNTCACTTCCCCGCGNACNTCCGTCACCTGCGCGCCGCCAANGAGNGCNCTGCCGGAGAGCAGCTGCTTTANATTTTGCGCGGCGGCCTCGATCATCGGGGCAAAGGATGCATCCTCTGCATTCCAGCGGCCAAAGCCGGTTCCGCCATCCCCTGTCTCCGCAAAACAGGCNGGATATGGCANCGCCTTGCGCTCTTCAAGTTCCTGCATGGAGGGGGTATATTCGATGTAGAGNATCTCGCCCGTCNTCCCNTCCATCGTNCAGTAAAAGCTGTTTGTNCTGAACAGCACNCCGTCNGCCGCCTCCTCGCGGGAAACCACCCAGATCGGCCGCAGCGCGCCCACACGCTCCGGATGGAGGATATTATCGGGCCCGCTTTCCCGGCAATCCAGCTCCAATATATCCTGCGAAAGATCGACGCCGTACACTTCCTCAAAAATCACGCCCGCGCGGTTTGCCGCCTCCTGCGCAGAGACAACGGGGTCCAGCGCGGCCTNCTTTTCCAGGTATTCCCGTGCCGATTCCAGNTTTTCCAGCTCGTTCGCCTTGGCCTCCTCACACCGCTCCCGCGCCTGCTCGATCGAATCATAGCCGGCCTCCGCCAACTCTTCCGGCGTCATGTTCTCTGCGTCCGCCAGCCATTCGTCCACCACTGCAAGATAGGCCTGCACGCGCTCATTCCGCCGCGCCATTGCCGCATCGATATCCTCGGCCTCCCAGTAGTAGGCATAGTTTTTGCCGTTGCCTGCGTCCTGCTCCAGCACATTCTGCACCGTTGAAAGCTGTGTCAGATCGTCCTGCGTCACAGTGGGCTGGCTCTCCCGCGCCGCGCAGGAGGCGAGCAGCACCATCGACAGCAGCGCAGAAAAGAAAGCCGCGCACTTTCCGGATTTTTTTCGGTTGTTTTTATGGTTGTTTTTATATTGTTTCATCATTTTTTCCTCTCTGTTTACCGCAATTTATCGCAAACGGTTATTGTTCCAGATATGTCTGGTTGCTGAACGTAAAGCTGCGCAGGGGGAATTCCGGTTCCTCTTCCGCAAAAACCGGGTCGTAAGGATCAAAGGGGTATGTCCAGTCCATGCAGTATGTTTTTCCGTTGCTGCAATCCACAAGCAGCTTCAAAACATTGAATCCGCCCTGCGGCTCGGATACCTCTGTACGGATGTCCGTCACCTCGGCGCCGCCCACCAGCACGCTGCCGGACAAAGCCTGCCCCACGCGCGCCTCCAACTGCTCCATCAGCGGGCGGAATGCAGGGCTTTTTTCATCCCAATAGCCGTAAAGGCCGTTGATGTTATTTTTGTTTTCCACAAAGCATGCGGGCAGCACGCTTGCTCTTTGCTGTTCCCTTTCCTGCGCGCCGGGGGTATATCCCACATCGATCCATTCGCCCGTTGTCGCATCCAGCGCACAGTGGATCTGATACGAATCCGTCAGCTCCACCTCGTCCCACCAGGAGGCCATCCAAATCGTGCGCGTCTGGCCGCTTTGGGAACTATAAAGCATATACTTCCCGCTCGCTTCATAACAGGTGAGATACAGCGTTTTCTGTGATAGATCGACGCCGTACATTTTTTGGAACATTGTGCCCGCAAGATTCGCGGCCTCCTGCGGGAAGATCACAGGATCCAGCGCGGCAGTTCCGACAAGGCTCTCGCGGTAGTTCCGGACGCTTTCTTCCACCTGCTTTCGATAGAAGGCTTCCACCTGCTCCAGCGTTTGAAAACCCGATTTCTGCATTTCCTCTTCAGAATTCTGGTAATAGTCCAGCATGCCCTGCAGCCACTGCGTCTGCTCCTGCTCCCATCGCTGCACGGAGGCGTCGATGTCCTCCGCAGCCCAGAAATAGGCATAGTTTGTCCCGTTCCCAACATCCAGCGCGATCGCTGCCTGCGCGGCGGAAAACGTCTTCAGCTCGTCCTCCGTCACGGTGGGCTGCTCGCCGGGCCGGCCGGCGCAGGCCGTCAGCAGCCCCAGCGCCAGCGCACCGGAGAGCCCGGCGGCCAAAAGCCCGTGCAGGATATGCTTTGGCCGGCTTTGCGATCGCATTGCCTTCTTGCTTTGATGTATCTGTTTCATCAAAGGCACCTCCTTTTCGATGGAAACAGTATCGCACCCCGTTATTGCTGTTTTATCATGGAGATGTCATCAAGTTGTTAAAATGCAAAATTTTTTCAGAATTCGATCCTGCCCTGCCTGCCCCGGCAGAAAGCGGGGCAGGGCTGCGCACTGAAGATCGCATACTGGGGTTCGTGCATTGAAATCGACCCCAGCTCATCGCACCCCGGCAAGACTTCCCTCGTCTATGGGGAACGAGACCTCCGCGATGGTTCCCACGCCGCGCTCGGAAGCATATTCGATGTGCGCGCCGTGGCTTTCGGCGATTTGGCGGCACAGCGCGAGCCCCAGCCCGGCGCCGCCCTGCTTGCGGCTGCGCGCCTTGTCGGGGCGGAAAAACGGGTCGCCAAGGCGCGCGAGCGTCTGTTCGTCCATGCCGCAGCCGGTATCCTGCACGCGGAGAATCACGCACGCCTCGCCCGCCCGGGCGCTGAGCATAACGCTGTCGCCCGCCTCGCAGGCCTTCACCGCGTTGTCCGTCAGGTTCACGAGCAGGCTTTCCAGCAGCGGCGCCTCGCCGTACACGATATAGCCCGGCGTTTGCTCCATGCACAGCAGCACGCCGCGGCTGTCCGCCTTGGGGGCCACGGTGCGCACCACGCGCCCGAGCAGCGCGGGCACCTCCACCGGCTCGCGCGCAGCTGTTTCGCCGCGCAGCGCGGCCATTTGCAAAAGCCGGCGGCTCATGGCGGAAAGGCGCTCCGTCTCGTCTACGATGTACTGTGTGGCCTCGTATTTTTCTTCATCCGAGAGCTCCGCCCGCTGGAGGTACTGCGCATAGCCGCCCACGGCCGTGAGCGGCGTGCGCAGCTCGTGCGCGACGTTATCCACCAGCTGCTGCTTGCGGTATGCCGTCTCCTGCAGTTCGCTCACGTTCTGCTCCACGCGCTCGGCCATCTCGTTCAGCGCGTGGGCCAGCTGGCCCACCTCGTCCGTGCCGCGCAGCGGGCTGCGCGCCGTGTAATCGCCGTCCGCCAGCCGCCCGGCCACCGCCGCAAGGCGCTCCATCGGGCGCGAAAGCCCGCGCAGCACCACATACAGCGCCACAGCCAGCACGGCGGATACAGCTGCCGCCGCGGTATAAAACACGCTGCGGGTCTGTTCCCATTCGGCGAAAAAGATCTCCATATCGAACGCGCAGGTGACGGAGACATCCTCCGGCGGCGCGGGCAAAAAGGCGGATACGTACAGCATGTGCCGCTGCCCGGCCGTGAGCACGGCGTGCACACGCTGTCCCTCGGGCGGAATCTCGGGCAGCGCGGTATCCGGCGCGGGCAGCGTATCGGCCCAAAGCTCCCCGCCGTGCGCCACGCGCAGGAACATGCCCGCGCCGCCGGCCTGCGCGGCGTAGCTTTCGGCAAGCCGCGGCAGCGCCTCGGGCCGGCGCGCGTACACCGCGGCGGCATCCGCCGCAAGGCTTTGCGCCGCGGCGTGCTGGCGCTCCAAAAGCATACCGCACTGCGCCTCGAACGCGCGCTGCTGCGCCGCCGACGCTATGGCCGCAATGCCGCCATACAGTGCCAGCAAAAACAGCGCCAAGGTAAGCAAATAGGTTTTTTGCCAGAATTTTAAGGCGAACCGCCTCTTTTTTCTCTCCTGCGCCATGATGTGTTCTCCTTTGTGCAAAGCTGCTGCCTTTTCCTGAAGCGGAAAAACTTTCTTTTACGGCAGCTTTTGCGGCCTCTTTCCCGGTTGCTTCTCCGTCAGCTTCTCCGGCCGCATCTCCGATCCCCACTTTTTCAACAAACAGGCCCCCTCAATGCGAGGGGGCCTCTCAAAGCACCAAAAGTTGGTATATTCAGCTATCCGCGTTATGCCGCCGGCTCCGGCGCCGCATGGGAGCTGGTGCACGGGTTGCGGGCAATGCCCACCTTATACCAGCCGCGCGCTGTCGGGCAGCCCGCACCGGGAGCATCTCCCGTGGCGGTGCAGAACTGGCCCTGCTCCACAGAATCCGGCGGTTCCCATGCTTTGCTCAGCTCCGCGATCTCTTCCTCGGTGAGGTCGGCCTGCACGATGTCCATCAATTCGCGGAATGCCCGCGCGCCGGGATGCTGTATGCCGTTTCTTCTAATATAAACGCTGTCATAATACGGCATCGGCTCGTTTTCATCGTAGCCGTACCAGGTAGCCATCACATACTTCGGCGTCAGGCCCACGAACCAGATGTCCCTATCCTCGTTCGACGTGCCCGTCTTGCCGATGGAATCCAGTACATTGGCATCCGGGTGGATGAAACCCGCCGTGCCTCCGCTTTCGAACAAAACGTTGTGCAGCAGACGGTTCATGATAAACGCCGAATCCTCGCCGATGGCCTGCGTGGTGATGATGTCCTTTTCCAGGATCTCGTTGCCCTGATAATCGCGCACTGAGGTATAGCTGTGCAGGCTGGTGACGCGGCCGCCGTCGCCGTACATCATATACGCGCCGGCCAGCTCGTAGGGGGACATGCCGTACGTCATCGAGCCCAGCACCATCGGCGCAAGAGCGACGTCCTTGTTTTCGTCCAGCGTGGTGATGCCGAGCGTATCGCGTGCAAACTCAAACATCGTGCGTTCGCCTACAATCTGGCCCACGCGCACCGCAACGGTGTTCAGCGATTGCTTGAGCGCATTGTATACCGTGACGAGCCCATGCGTATACGTTCCGGAATAGTTTCGCGGCCAGTTTGTGCGCGTGCCGCCCTTGCCGTCCGGAATGGGCACATAGTCGTCGAGCAGCGCGGTGGAATAGTTGATGGCGTCCGTATCGATGCCCAAAGGATACACCGCAACGCCCTTCATGGTGGAGCCCACCTGCCGCACCATGTCCGTGGCGCGGTTCATGATGCGGTCGCCGGTTTTTTGTCCAACGCCGCCCGCCACCGCGACCAGCTCGCCCTTATAATTGATGACGACGCCCGCCGCATTCGTAGAGATATCCCTCGGTTCGGTGCCCTCCGGGGCGTCCTCAGGCACCCAATCCTCGATCGTAAAGGGTTCCCAATATTCTCCCGCGGCCCAAATGCGCTCAATCTCGCTCTGCACCTTGGGATCCACCGTGGCGTAGATGCGCAGGCCGCCGTTGTACAGGTACGCGTTCGCGGCAGCCCGATCCCAATTTTCACGGTTCAGCGGATTTTCGTCCAGCAGATCCTGCGTCACTTCGCTGATCACATAATCGGTAAACCAGGAATAGTTCGTTTGTACGGCGTCATCCTCCCCGCGCACGCGCTGTTCCAGGCGCAGCGGCGTGGCATACGCCGCCTCTTNGGCCTCNNNNTCGGTGATATAGCCCTGCTGCNGCATNAAANAGATGATGTCGTCGCGGCGCGTCANATGCTCTTCCGGGTTCGTATAGGGGTTAAACCGTGTCGGGTTTTTGGTGATGGCCGCGATGCTGGCCGCCTCGGCAATTGTGACATCCATCGCCGATTTGTTGAAATACTGGTTCGCGGCGGCCTCGACGCCCGCGATGTTGCCTGTAAGGCCGATCGTGTTCAGATANGCCTCCAAAATTTCTTCCTTGCTGAAGCGGTTGTCCATCGCGATGGCGCGGAAGATCTCCTTCAGCTTGCGGGAATAGCCCTCCATACCGGAGGATTGATCCTCGCCCGTGATATTTTTGATGAGCTGCTGCTCGATGGTGGAAGCGCCCAGCTGCCCGCTCTGCCCCGGCAGGTACGAGCCTGTCACCTTGTGGAACACCTCGTTCATGGCCGCCAGCACGGTGCGCTTCAGGTTAAAGCCGATGCTCGTATAGAAATCCTCGTCCTCCACCGCGACAAACGCGTGCTGCAGATGGGGCGAAATCTCGTTCAGCGATCGCCAGATGCGGTTTTCCTCCGGGCTTTGCAGGCGCTGGTATTCCACCCATTCCTGCTGCCCGTACTCATTGGTCTGCGGCGCGTAGATGATCGTTGTAAACGCCAGCTCGATCTGCGTNATATCCAGCAGCTCGCTGTCGCCCTGCGTCTCGCGCACGATGTACATGCTGAGCGCGACCGCCGCTACCGAACCCGCGATGATGCAAAGGCACAGGCANCACGCGATNAAGCGGAACAAAATGCCAAGCGCACCCCATACCGTAATCCCCTCTTTGTGCTGCTTTTTCTTTTTCCTCCTGCGCGGCGCGCTGCTCGGCTGCTGATTTGCGCGGGCGCTGCTGTTCTTGTTTTCGATGATCCGTCGCCTCCCAAAAGATGTATCTCTTTTTCTGTATTTTGCGGCATGTGCGGCGCCGTTTCCAAAAGGCGGGCCGCTGCCGTTGGTTTGCCGCTGTTGCTTCTATTTTGCTTTTTTGGATTNTGTCTGTGCAAAAGCTTTTCCTATAGTATGCCACGTTTCNGGCGCTGCAATATCCGCGCCGCAAAGAATAATCGCATTTATTTTGTCCATACTGCCCTCAGGGAAAACAAAGGGGTGATGGTATGCGCGCAAAACAAATCGCCGTATTAACGGCTGTACCGCTGGTGANCTTCACGGTCACCNNCGNGCNGTTTCTNCTNCTGGCGCAGCCGGGCAGCGCCGACGCCGCCGAGGCGCCCATCTACATTCTGGGCGCGCAAAACGGCAGGGTCGTACTGTTCAAAACCGGCGAAAACACGCCCGTGGCACGGTACGAGATCTATCTGAGCCTGCTGCCCGAGGCAGACGCCGAAGCNCTGCGAAAGGGCATCCCCGTTGCCACACGGGAAGAACTGAACCGGTATCTGGAGGATTTCGGCGCATAAANAACACTGCGTCCGGCGCTCCCGGCCTTTTCGGATGTTCAAAAGACATCCCCATGGAGCGCCCTCCGCCGGCTGTGCGGGGCAGTCTGCCCTTTCGCCNTGTCCGTTTCGGCCTTGTCCTTTTCGCCTCGTCCGTTATTTGCGCGCGGGCACAATNTCCAGCCAATAGCCGTCCGGGTCGGAGATGAAATAAATGCCCATCGCCGCATTCTCGAAGCAGATGCAGCCCATCTCTTTGTGCATCGCGTGCGCCGCTTCGAAATCATCCACAACAAACGCGAGATGGATCTCGTTTTCGCCCANATCGTANGGCTGCGGGTGATCGTTTAAACACGTCAGCTCCAGCTGATGCGGCGTGACGCCNTCGCCAAGATACACGAGCGTAAAGCCCTCCGCCGTATGGCGGCGCACCTCCCGCAGGCCGAGCGCCTTTTCATAAAAAGCAACGCTGGCGGAAAGATCCGCTACATTCAGATTATTGTGCGCAAAGGTAAACTGCATAACCATTCCCCTCTCCACGTTATAAACGAGCCGAACAGACAAAATATTTCATCGCACCGCATGAATTTGGGCGCAATGAACCTATTTGGGCACTATTTTGTTATTTTGCCATGAGCGCGCAGCGCGAATGGCAAAATNGGCGATTTCGCCGGTTGCCCCGCAAGGGGCGAGGCGAACGCCATGAAAATAGAGTAAAATAACCGCCTCTGCGGTTATTTTGCCATGAGCGNGCANCGCGAATGGCAAAATGGGCGATTTCGCCGGTTGCCCCGTAAGGGGCGAGGCGAACGCCATGAAAATAGAGTAAAATAACCGCCTCTGCGGTTATTTTACCATTCCTTTGACCGGTTTTCAAGGCAATAAATGTGAAATTCTCTTTTTTGGGCAGCTGTATCGCCTTTTTCTTACACTTTCAGGCACTTTTCAGCGGCGGCGCTTTCATTCCGAAGCATCTTTGCGCATGGCAGCGAAAAAAGCGGAAATCTGTGCCGTCTGCTCAACAAACTGCTCAAATCTCCGCTTGCCACAGCCGAACTCTTTCCCCGCTGTGTAAAAATTTTCATTTTTCCCGATACGCTTGATCATGCCCAACCGGAAAGCGATTCAGAGGCCCTCTGCTTCCTTTCCGGTCTTTTTTCTGCTTTTCTGGGGGGCTGCCGCGCTTGCAGCATTTCCTTCTTATGCCGCAGCTGCTTTTTGCTGTCGGGAGCGGACAGCATAGAGGCCGCTCCATAGCCTTGCGGGCTGCCTTCCCCCTTACATTACAATTTTACAATTTTTCATTTTTCAGAATTTCTCGATAAATCGGACGATCCTCTTCGGGAACCTCAAGAAATGCCATCGCATCTTCCAACGGCCAGCCCATAGCGGAAATCAAACGGCGCAGCGTTTCCTCCAAAACCTCCCGCCGGCCTTCCTGCCGGCCTTCCTGCCGGCCTTCCCGCCGGCCTTCCTGCTGGCCCTTTCGCAGACCTTCCTGCAGACCTTCCTCTCTCCCCTGGCTAAGCAGATCGCGTTTATACATCTTTGCGATATACTCTTCGTCAAACAGTGTGATCATAATATCCTGAACCTCCTTCTCCCGCAGCATCAAAAATGGCATCAAAACGTTTTCTTCCTGACAGATACGCAAAATCTCCCCGATGGCCTTTTCCGTATTGCCGTGGCTTTTGCGCTGTTCGTTGCAGATTTCGCAAAAGCGGATGTACTGATCAATGATGGTCTTGCGGCCGGTGTCCTTCAGCACGCGGATCTTCACTTCCACATCGCCTTCCCCGCCGCCGTACAGCGTGGACAGGCGCAGCTCCTCCGGCAGCTCGCGCGGCTCGCCGACATACACCATATACAGCTCCGGGCGCGGGATGGAAACGGGTTTTGTGCCATATAAATTATATCCGCGCTCTTGTACATATTCCTTATATGTCTTGGCCAGATATTACAGGCCGAGCCGCCCCCCTCGCCAAGGGCGAATCTTTACAGCGATTCGGCGGAGCCCAGGCGCCCCGTTAAAATCAGCCGAACGGCGAGGCGAAAGCCGTCCCCGTAGGCGCGCTCGGAGATGGCGGCGCCGCGCGCGTTTGCGGCGGCCTCGTATTGCAGGAAAAGGCTTTCCTGTTCGGGGGAGAATGTGGCGCACAAGGCGTCCATCGTTTTCTGCACCTCTCTGTTAAAAGGGTCGTTCTTTCTGCATACAGCCGATTCCGGCAGATAACGCCCATTGTAAATCAAAGAGAGAACGCCCTCCTCATTCTGCTCCTGTGCAGATTCACTCGGTACGGGCATGGATGACGGCCGGCGCGGTGTTTTTGCAATGCCCTGCAGCGCATCGGTCCGTTGGGGACTCTGCCGGTTCAAATGCTGCCGGTTTTCCGGCCGTTTCTTCCGCCGCCTTCTTTGCTGCTCTTTTCGTCGTTTTGCCCGCCTTTGCCGGTTTTCTTTGGTTTGGCGGAAACTCATGGTGTTTTTCATATTATAAACGCCTCCTATCTTCATCATGCCCTACAAGGCTTGTGGATTGATTGTTTTCTGCAAAGGTTGCTGTAGTGCTCAAAAGGCTTCTTAATGGGCGCCATCTTCTGCGGGGGACATCCTTCCTTTCTTGACGACAAGAAAGGAAGCGAAAGAACGCCAAGGGGCTTTCCGCTCGGCTAAAAATTTTTGATTTCAAATTCCATCGCAAATCAAAAAATTTTTTAACGCCTCACTCCGACTGCGCCCGCACGCGCGTGTCGGAGCGCAACCGAGCGAAGCAAGGCTCTTAGCGCGGAGACTGCCCCCTGGAACCCTGACGGCAAACAAGGAATGATTTTTCGCGGCCCCTCAACAGTAAGATTGACATGACGGAGCCTTCTTCGAAAAATCTTATTTTGATTGACGGATAGAGGAAGCTCCTGTTCCCCACGGGAATGTGGGGTTATCGCCGGAACATAGCACATCGTAAAAATCTCTTAATGAATAACAAAATTGTAACACATTTGCATTCATTTGTCAACATATGTATTCATTGTCGTGTTCAAATGGATTAGACTATTTATGAGGTGTTCATATGAATGATAATCAATTGGATGCAATTCTGGTTGGGCAAGCTATTTCAAAAGAGCGGCAGAACAAAGGCATTACCCAAGAAGTTTTGAGCGGCCTTGCCAATATTGGGCGAACGCATCTGAGCGCGATCGAGCGTGGAGAACGTAAACCCACGCTGGAAACGTTGTGGCGCATTGCTGCGGCACTGGATATGCGGCCCAGCGAACTTGTGCGCAGGATTGAGCAAATGACGGACGAGTGAAATCATCTTCATCTTTCCTATCCCTCTGCACGACATGCTTTTTTTGCAAAGCAGCCCTTTTCCCGCAGATTCCCCCGGAAAAGGGTTTGTTTTTTTGTGCGGTATCGGCTATAATGGTTGTAAGGAGAAATTTTGGCTTTTCCGGCAGGTTTGCCGGGCCGCCAATATCGTCAATATAATATTTAGGGGGATTTGTTTTGCGCTGTTTGGAATATCCGTTCGATTCTGCGATGATCCTGCAGAAAAAACGCGCGCTGCGGCGTGAGCTGCTGGCGCAGGAGGGGCTTGTGCCCAAAAAGATCGCGATCCTCAGCGGCTCCACGGTGGGCGAGATCAAAAATATTTTAGAGCTGTTTTTGCTGAACGCGGGCATTCAGCCCACCTTTTATGTGGGCGAATACGCGCGCTTTTACGAGGAGGGCATGTTCGACCCCTCCGGTGCGCTGGCCGCGTTTAAGCCGGACGTGATCTATCTGCACACCTCGGTGCACAATCTGGGCAACCTGCCGGCGCAGACGGACAGCCCCGAGCAGGCCGAACAGAAGCTGCGCGCCGAGACCCAGCGCTGGATGCAGCTGTGGCGCGCCATGCAGCGCTTTGGGTGCCCCATCATCCAAAATAATTTCGAACTGCCCGATGTGCGCGTGATGGGCAGCCTCGACGCCGTGGATATCCGCGGCCGCGTGCGCTTCGTGAACCGGATGAACGACATGACGGCGCTTTGGGCCGAGAAGACGCCGGGCTTTTATATGCATGACCTGTGCTGGCTCTCGGCCAGCGAGGGCGTGGGCCGCTGGTGCTCGCCCGCCGCGTGGTGCGCCTATCAGTACGCGCTGGACGTGCCATACATCCCGGTTCTGTGTCACAGCCTTGCAACTATCGTCAAAAGCATCTTCGGCAAAAACAAAAAGGGCGTCGTGCTTGATCTGGACAATACGCTCTGGGGCGGCGTCATCGGCGACGACGGCGCGGAGGGCGTGGCCCTGGGCGAGGAATCCCCGGCCGGGCGCGCGTTTACGGCGTTTCAGCGCTACTTAAAGGAGCTTTCCGGCATGGGCGTACTGCTGAACGTCTCGAGCAAAAACGAGGACGCCGCCGCGCGCGCGGGCTTTGCACGGGCGGACAGCGTGCTGAAAACCGAGGATTTCCTCTGCTTCAACGCCAACTGGGACCCGAAGCCCCGCAACGTGGAGGCCATCGCCAAAACGATCAACATCCTGCCCGAAAGCCTTGTGTTTGTGGACGACAACCCCGTCGAGCGCGATCTGATGCGCCAGACGCTGCCCGGTGTGGCCGTGCCCGAGCTGACCGCGCCCGAGGAATACGTGCGCATCCTTGACCGGGGCGGCTGGTTTGAACCGACGGCCATCTCCGACGACGACCGCCGCCGCAGCGAGATGTACCGCCAGAACGCGCAGCGCGCCGCCGAGGTGCAGTCGTTTGAAAACTACGACGATTATTTGCGCAGCCTTGCGATGCGCGGCGAATTCGGCGCGTTCGACGCGGCGCACCTCGAGCGCATCACACAGCTGATCAACAAGACAAACCAGTTCAACATGACGACGCGCCGCTACACCGCCGCCGAAATCGAAGCGCTGTGCGCCGACCCCGCCTATCTGACGCTCTACGGACGCCTCGCCGATAAATTCGGCGACAACGGCATCGTGACGGCCATGATCGGGCACCAGCAGGGCGAAACGCTGGAGATCGACCTCTGGATCATGAGCTGCCGCGTGTTCAAGCGCAATTTGGAGCAGACGCTATTCGACCAGATCGTCGCGGCCTGCAAGGCGCGCGGCGTGAAAACGATCGTCGGGCGGTTTTTGCCCACGGCCAAAAATCTGCCCGCGAAGGATTTTTACGCCTCCATTGGCTTTGCGCGCGTGAGCGAGAGCGAAACCGAGACGGTATACCGCTTTGAACTCCCCGCGCAATACGAGCCGCTGAACCATGTGATGGAGGTTGCCGTTCTGCCGTAAATGGGCGGCGGATATTAATTCGTCCGCCTATGGCCGGGCGCGGCACGGCAGACAGCCATTCCACGCGCACCATCTGTGCGCCGTATTGCCCGTGCGCGCGGAGAAATGCCGCCCTTTGCACCGGCAGCAAAATGCGGTGCGGCACACCGTTTTTGAACAGGCATACTTTCGAGAAAACGAGAACCGAAACCAAAACAAGCAGGCCATAAAAATATAAAAGCAAACCGCTTTTTCCGCAACCCGAAAGGAGATCATCCATGAACAGCTATACCTTCAGCGAACTTTCTCCCGGCATGAAGCAGAGCTTTACCGCCGGGGTCACAGAGGAAAAAATGGCGCTGTTTTACGAGCTTTCCGGCGACTGCAGCCCCATCCACATGAGCGACGCCTATGCGCAGGGGCGCGGCTATCCGGGGCGCGTTGCATACGGCATGCTGGGCGCAAGCCTGTTTTCCACCTTGGCGGGCGTCTATCTGCCGGGCGAGCACTGCCTGCTGCACGGTGTGGAGTGTAAATTCGCAAAGCCCGTCTTCATCGGGGACACCCTCACCGTCACCGGCGAGATCGTGGAGATGAACAATACGTTCCACACCATCAAGATCAAGGCGTCGATCACAAATCAGAACGGCGAAACCGTCACCCGCGGCGCCATCCGCGCGGGCGTGGCGCGCTGACGTGGGCACGAGGCTGCTTTCAGGCAGATGACGAACATACCTGCTGCATATAGATCGGCGNCAAAGCCGCTCAGGGCCGGCAGCTGCCGGCCGGAAGGGAGAAGGAAACCATGGCAGTTTATCTGATCACAGGCGCATCCAGCGATGTGGGCACCGCGCTCATCGAGCGGGTGATACAGGAGGGCGATACCGTCATTGCGCAGGGCGCGGGCGACCTCGCCTGCCTTGATGCGCTCTGCAGCCGCTGGCCCGGCGCGATCCACACCTACGATGTNGATCTCACCGACGCAGACGCGCTGAACGCCTTTGCGCAGGAGGTTGCCGCGCGCTACCCCACGCCCACGCACCTTGTGCATCTTCCGGCGCTGCGCGTCATCAACACGCGGTTCAAAAAATTTGACGAGGAGCGCTTCGAGCTGGATCTGAGCGTTCAGGTGCGCAGCGCCGTGCGGCTGTGCAAGCTGTTTTTGCCGGAGATGGCGAAGGCCAAACAGGGGCGCGTGCTGTTCATGCTCACGAGCTACCTGCTCGGCGCGCCGCCCAAGAATACGGCGGCCTATATCATGGTAAAAAGCGCCCTGCACGGGCTTGCCAANAGCCTCGCCGCAGATTACGCGCCGTTTGGCATCACGGTGAACTGCGTGATGCCGAGCATGATGGAGACGAAATTTTTGGCCGATACCAGCAATTTGATCGTGGAGGCCAGCGCCGAGGCGAACCCCATGAAGCGCAACGCNCGCGTGGAGGACGTGGTTCCCGCCATGGCGTTCCTGCTTTCGGAGGAAGCGCGGTTCATCACCGGCGTCACGCTGCCCGTCACGGGCGGGAGCGCGTTCTTATGAGCACGCAGGAGCGCGGCGCATTCACGCTGCGGCTGGCCCGGCCGGACGAGGCGNCNCGCATCGCCGCCTTTTTGGATGAGCACTGGGGCGAAAAGCACCCGCTGGTACACATCCCGGAATTGTTCGGGTTTTATTACCGNCCGTTTGGNCCTGATGGCCCGCTGCAGTTCGCAGTTGCAGAGCAAGACGGCAAACTGGCCGCCGTCGCGGGCTACATCCGNNCAAACCGGCTGGATACGCCGGACATCTGGGTCTCGATTTTAAGCGCCGCAAAATCTGCCACCGGCAGCGGGCTGGAGCTGCTGGCCGCCATGCGCGGGCTNACCCATGCCCGGCAGGTGGCCTGCAACAACATCCGCCCCAGGGTGATGCCGCTGTACCGGTTCGCGGGCTTTACTACGGGCCGCCTTGCGCATTATTACCGCCTTGCCGACCGGGAGGCTTATCAAATCGCGCGCATTGCAAATAAGACGATTCTGCCCGCTTCGGGCAGNGCCGTGCTGCGCCTTCTGCCCACGGAAAACGATCTGCTCTCCTGCGGCTATACGCCGGACGAAGCCCACCGGCCCTACAAGGATCTGTGGTATCTTGCACGGCGGTATTATCACTACCCGTTCCAGAAATACGATGTTTGGGGCGTTTTGGAAAGCGGTGCGGACACAGCACAAGCCACAGATACGGCACAAACCACGGACACCGCGGAAACTATGGGTGCTGCACAAACCACAGACACGGCACATACCACGGACACGGCACATACCACAGGTATGGCACAAACTATGGAAACGGCCGTGACGGCGCTGCTGGTGACGCGCTGCATCCCGGCGAACGGTACGTGCGTGCTGCGCGTGGTNGACTATACCGGAGCGCCCGAANCGTTTTCCGCGCTCGGCACGGCCATCGACCGGCTGATGGCGGAATGCGGCGCGGAATACGCCGATTGNTACTGTGCCGGTATTCCGGAAGANGCCATGGCCGCGGCGGGCTTCTGCGCGCGGTGCGAGGGAGACGCAAACATCCTGCCCAACTACTTAACGCCGCCGCTCTATGAAAATACGGATTACTACTATTTTGCGTGGGATCCGGAAGACTTCACCATGTTCAAGGCNGACGGCGACCAGGACNGGCCGAATCTTCCGGTGGAGTGACGCCGCAAAGACGCCCCCATGAAGCGCCCCTGTGGGCACTTTTTTATGGGTCCGCAGAGCAAATCCGTAAAAATGCGCATATTCATCGATAATTTGTATATGTTCCGAAACAAAAAAACATGGTATACTATGAACAGACAATGCAAAAACAGAAACGCCCGCGCAGCCCTGCGCAGGCGGACAAATGAAAGGAGAAACCAAACGCTATGGACATTCGCTATTCCTGCAACCANCGCGANTTCANNCGNTACACCACCGANGAGACNCGNAAGGANTTTNTNATCGANAACCTCTANNNGCCNNANNANNTGNNNGCCGTNTACAGCCANGTNGACCGCATGGTGACNNTGGGNTGCATGCCNNNCANCGNNNCGGTCNCCATNGACAAGGGGATCGANNTCTGGNNCAANTTCGGCACNCANTNNTTCCTNGAGCGCCGNGAGNNCGGNNTNTTCAACNTNGGCGGCGCGGGCAGCATCCAGGCCGACGGCGTGAAGTACGAGCTGGGCTATAAGGACTGCCTGTACATCACGCAGGGCACGAAGGAAGTGCTGTTCGCCTCCGACGACGCGGCCGCGCCCGCAAAATTCTATATGGTATCTGCACCCGCGCACCGCGCGTATGAAACGAAGCTGATCAAGATTGCGGACGCGGCCAAAAAGCCGCTGGGCGCGATGGAAACCAGCAACAAGCGCGTGATCAACCAGTTTATCCATCCGGACGTGCTGCCCACCTGCCAGCTCTCGATGGGCATGACCGTGCTGGAGCCGGGCAGTGTGTGGAACACCATGCCTGCCCACACGCACGAGCGCCGCATGGAAGTATATATGTACTTTGAAGTGCCCGAAAACAACGTCGTGTTCCACATGATGGGCGAAGGCAGCGAGACGCGGCATATCGTAATGCAGAACGAGCAGGCCGTCATCAGCCCCAGCTGGAGCATTCACGCGGGCGCGGGCACCAGTAACTATACGTTCATCTGGGCGATGGGCGGCGAGAACCAGGCGTTCGACGATATGGACGTGATCCCCACCACCGAGCTGCGGTAAGTGCCCGGAACGCAGGCCATGTCTGCGTTTGACCGGACCCGTGCGTTCCTCTGATTTGGCGGAATGTCTGCCGGCGGCAATACAGGGACGAATTGGGATAAATTTAAAAATACGGTTCAAACACACAGGACAGGACGGCAGGGGCCGCATCCCCGCGCCGCCCGGAATGCAGGGAGGTTTTTCAAATGGAAATGAAGGATTTTTCGTTAGAGGGCAAGGTCGCGCTCGTCACCGGCGCAAGCTACGGCATCGGCTTTGCGATTGCATCGGGCATGGCGAAGGCCGGCGCGACGATCGTGTTCAACGACATCAAGCAGGAGTTAGTGGATAAGGGCATCGCCGCCTACAAGGAAGCCGGCATTGAGGCGCACGGCTATGTGTGCGACGTCACCGACGAGGACGCCGTGCAGGCGATGGTAAAGCAGATCGCCGAAGAAGTGGGCGTAATCGACATTCTGGTGAACAACGCGGGCATCATCAAGCGCATTCCCATGTGCGAGATGACGGCGGCGCAGTTCCGTCAGGTAGTGGACGTCGATCTGAACGCGCCGTTCATCGTCTCGAAGGCCGTCATCCCCGCCATGATCGAGAAGGGACACGGCAAGATCATCAACATCTGCTCGATGATGAGCGAGCTGGGCCGCGAGACCGTGAGCGCCTACGCGGCGGCCAAGGGCGGCCTGAAGATGCTGACGCGCAACATCGCCAGCGAGTACGGCGAATACAACATCCAGTGCAACGGCATCGGCCCGGGCTACATCGAAACCCCGCAAACCGCGCCGCTGCGCGAGCGCCAGCCGGACGGCAGCCGCCATCCGTTCGATCAGTTCATCATCGCCAAAACTCCGGCGGCACGCTGGGGCACGACGGACGATCTGGTGGGCCCGGCGGTGTTCCTTGCCTCCGACGCCTCCAACTTCGTGAACGGCCACGTGCTGTACGTGGACGGCGGCATCCTGGCCTATATCGGCAAGCAGCCGCAATAATCCCGGATTGCCTGAAGCTCAGGGAGCACCCGGGGGATGTTTAGGTTCATCCCGGATCCGCCCGGCGGCTGATGGTTTTTGGCAGGCGGTTTTCGGCTGCCAATTTTGCCGCAGAGCCGGTTCCCTCCGCTTCTTTCGCGCTTTTCCCGGGCTGCCCCGCTGCGGGGCTTTCGGGGAAAGCTCCGGATCGATCCACGGGTCAGCGCTTCCTATCCCCCTCTGCGCGATGCGCTAAACAGAAAAGCCGTACCAACAGCCGCACCGATCCCTGCGGCCATTGGTACGGCTTTTTTAGGCAGATCTTCCCGTTTGTGACACACGGAAATCAATTTTGCTTCCAGATATTTCTATTTTAGTCAGTTAGCGTATCGGAAAATGGCAAACCATCCCATATCATGGAATTTTAATCATACAAATTGGATGCGGAAGCAGGAA
>JAAVHN010000035.1 GCA_014799685.1 Subdoligranulum sp.
CCAAAATTTCTGTTGTCTCCAAAATGGAATTGCGAAATAATTCTGTGGAGGAAACGCTGAAATCGCAGGAGCTGCAAACCCTTGATTTATGGGCTTTTTCGAGTTTCGCAATCGACTAAAAAGCACACAAAAAAGGAGGAATGGCGCTTGCCCTACGATTGGAAACGGCTCGAGCAGATCACGGTGGAGGCCGGCTCGGGCGAAAACCGCTTTACGATGAAGCGGGGCAGCTTTGCCTACCGCAGAACGCTGCGCGGAATGCAGAAGCTGCAGCTGCGGCAAAAGCAGGAGTGCCCCGGCGGTTTTGTTCTGCATTATACATTTCCGGGCGGTGTCCCGGCAGGATGTTTGCGCGTGACATGCGGCGAAAACCGGGTGGATCTCGTTTGGGAAGGAGCGGAGGGGGCGCCCACCGCAAAGAAAATGGCCGCAGCGGACGCCGCCGGGAACGCCGCTGCAAAAGATGCTGCCGCAAGGGCGCCCGCCGCCGGGAACGCTGCCGCAAAGGCCGCCGCCGTAAACCGCTGGCGCATCGGCCTGCCCGCGCACGCAGACGAGCATTATTACGGCTGCGGCGAAACCTATTCCACGCTGGATCTCCGGGGAGAGAAGGTGCGCATCTGGGTGGCCGAGCACCAGAACAGCAGCCGCATTTCGAAGAAGATTCTGCGCGAAAAGCTGTTTGGCCGCCGCCCGCAGCGCGTGCTGCCGTTTTCGCGCTACGAATCGTATTATGCGCAGCCCACGTTCGTTTCCAGCGGGCGCTATTTTGTCCATGCGGATACCAGCGCCTTTGCCGAATTCGATTTTACAAAGCCCGGAACCGTGACACTGGAGCTGCAGCAGCCGCCCCGGATTACGCTTGGCTGGGGAGAGGATTTTGCGCAGGTATCCCGGCGGCTGAGCGCGCTGCTGGGCCGTCCGCGCCAACTGCCCGGCTGGCTGCACGACGGCGGCATCTTTGCCGTGCAGGAGGGCTGCGAGGCAGTGGAGAAAAAGCTGGCCCGCGCGGCTGCGGCCGGTGTGCAGGTGAACGGCGTGTGGTGCCAGGATTGGTGCGGCTGCCGCCGCACGGGCTTCGGCTATCAGGTGATGTGGAACTGGCGCTGGGACGATGCGCTTTATCCGAACCTGCCGGAAAAAATCAAAGAGTGGAAAACGCGCGGCGTGCGTTTTTTGGGCTATATCAACCCATTCCTTGCCATCGAAAAAGAACTCTACCGCGAGGCATCCGAAAAGGGCTATTGTGTGAAGGACCGGGAGGGAAAAGATTATCTTGTCACAATTACTACATTCCCGGCCGCTATGATCGATCTGACCAATCCGGATGCCTATGCGTGGTACAAAATGGTCATCCGGAAAAATATGATCGACATCGGCATGGGCGGCTGGATGGCGGATTTCGGCGAGTATCTGCCGGTGGACTGCGTGCTCTGCAGCGGTGAGGACCCGGCGCTGGTGCACAACCGCTGGCCGGCCATCTGGGCGCAGCTGAACCGCGAGGCGATCTGTGAGTGCGGCGCCGCAAAGGATGTGTTCTTTTTCACGCGCGCAGGGCATACAGGCACCATCGCGCATTCCGATATGATGTGGACGGGCGACCAGCACGTGGATTGGTCTGTGGACGACGGCCTGCCCTCGGTGATTCCGGCCACGCTCTCTCTCGCGATGAGCGGCTTTCCCATCGCGCATTCGGATGTGGGCGGCTANACNACNATNATGCACATGTGCCGCAGCCGCGANCTGCTGATGCGCTGGGCCGAGATGAATGCCTTTTCGCCGCTGTTTCGCAGCCATGAGGGCAACCAGCCCGCGCGCAACGTGCAGTTCGACGCCGACGCCGGATTGCTCNCGCATATGGCGCGGTGTACCGCGATGTACACAGCGCTGAAGGAATACCTGCTCGGCTGCGAAAAAGAGGCGTGTGAGGCGGGCATCCCGGTGATGCGGCCGCTGTTCTATCACTACGACGAAGCGCCGCTTTANACCGAAAAGGGCGAGTATCTGCTCGGACGGGATCTTCTNGTCGCGCCGGTGCTGGAAGAGGGCGCTGTACAGCGCAGCTGCCTGCTGCCGCAGGATCGCTGGGTGCATCTGTTCACCGGAGAGCAGTATNCAGGCGGGCGCGTATCGGTAGCGGCGCCCATNGGTGTTCCGCCGGTGTTCGTCCGGANGGAAAGCCCGTGGTGCGAAACNCTGCGCAGCCGGCAAATTTTTGCGAAGCACTGACCGGCCCGGCAGCATGGAAACATCGCAGATCNGAAAGCGATGCAAAACAGAAAAACAGCCGCCTTTTGGCCGAATGGGCAGGCGGCTCAAAAAGATATNATCAAAAAGGAGGATGCCTGAAATGAATCAAAACAAAGCAAGCAGGAGGGGCCTTGGCGCGCAGTGCGCCTACGGCTCTGCGGATATCTACGGGGGCGGCGCATTTGTGGTGATCAGCACCTTTTTTACGGTGTTTTTGACCAAGGCGCTGGGCATGCCCACCGCCTTGGCNGGAACCATCCCGCTCATCGGCAAGATCTGGGATGCCGTCACCGACCCGCTGATGGGCAATATCTGCGACCGCACCCGNTCGCGTTTTGGCGCAAAGCGCTTTTATATTTTGGTGGGCAGCGGCATTTCGGCCGTGACATTCATCCTGATGTGGGTGGTGTTCCCGTCAGGCAGCATGATGGGCCTTTACTGGTTTTATCTTTTGATGTATGTGCTGTTTTCCACCGGGTTCACCATTGTGATGGTGCCCTACAATGCGCTGCTGCCCGATATGGTGGAGGACTACACGCTGCGCAGCAGGTTTTCCGGCGTGCGGATGGTCTTCTCTGCCTTTGGAGCCATTTTGGCCGGNCTGATCCCCACGCTGTTGATNCGCGACAATACGGACGCCTCGGCCTATCTGACCGTCGGCCTGATCTTTGGCGTGATTTTCTTTGTCGTNATCCTCATCACGTTTTTCGGCACCTGGGAGCGCAGCAGGGAGCCCATCCGNNTCAGCTTTGCCGAGAGCTTTGTGCAGTCGCTTACGGTGTATAAAAGCCGCTGCTTTCGCATTTTTATCGTCATCTTTTTATGCGGGCAGGCTGCGGCNGATTTTGTCACAGGGCTGGCCGTGTACTATGTGGATGATGTNCTCAACGCCTATGGCGGCGGNNGGTTTACTTANCTGATGGCGGTGATTCTGCTGTCACAGTTTGCNGGTACCATCCTGTTTACGCCTGTCATGNCAAAAACGTCAAAGCAGTTTCCNGTGCTGGTGGGTTCCCCGCTGCGCATTGCGGCCACGCTTGCGCTTCTGCTTTTCTCGCACGAGGGTGCAAGCTTNGGGGTGATTCTGGCGCTGTCCTTCGTGGTTGGGCTGGGGATGGCCGGCTCCACCACCACCATTTATGCGCTGNTGGCGGATATGGCGGATGTGGATGAGCTGATCACCTCGATCAGCCGTCCGGGTACCTGCTCGGCCATGGCAACCTTTGTGCGCAAGATTGCTGCCGGTGTTTCCAGCGCCGCCATTGGCATTCTGCTGGGCATGGTNGGCTACAGCGAAACGATCGCGGCGGCGGGCGGACGGCAGAGTGCGGCCACACAGGCCGGCATTGCGTGGATCTACGTACTGGCGCCGGTGGTGCTTATCACGATCACCTTGATTTTTGCCTGTATCTATCCCATGCGCAAAGCGGAGTTTGANGTGATTCAAAAAGAGATCGCCCGCCGCAAGGGGGAGGAGCCCGGCAAGGCCACNCCGCAGGAGATTGCCATATGCGAAAAGGTGACGGGCTACGCCTACGATCAGCTCTGGAAGCGCGAGAANGCTTTGAAGCTGCGGTAAAACGCGGAAAAGCCCGGGCAAAAATANNNCCCNCCNTTCAGAGGTTCCCGCGTGCAGATCACCGGCAGGACCATTTTGTGAAATCCTGCCTGTTTTCCCGCGGGGGATCGGAAGATCGGCAATGGAACACTGCATGAGAACAAAGCAGGATCAAAAGAGGAGTGTACAGATATGAAATATTTTCTGGACAGCGCAAAGCTGAATGAGATCGAAACTGCCTATAAAACCTTTGGCATCGACGGCGTTACTACCAATCCCAAGCACATCATGCTCAGCGGCAAGCCGTTTTTGCGCGCCATTACCGATATCGCGCAGTGGGTGCATGCCGAGGGGCTGGACGGCGNNGANCGCTTCCCNGTTTCGGTGGAGCTGAANCCCCACATCGANGACGCCGGNGAAATGGTGNCGTNAGGCNCANAANCTGGCNGCNNTNTGNGANAANTTTGTCATCAAGATCCCNGCCACCGAGGCGGGCATCACCGCGGCGCGCNGGCTGGANCAGCAGGGCNTCCGCACGAANGTNACGCTNATCTTNTCGCCCGCGCAGGCGATCCTCCCGGCNAANAACGGCTCGAAATTNGTNTCCCCNTTCATCGGCTGGAAGGAGGCCAACGGCGAGGACTGCCGGCAGTACATCGCGGATATCGTAAAGATCTACCAAAACTACGGCTTTTTGCGCAAGACCGAGATCATCTGCGCAGCCGTGCGCACACCCAAGCAGATCGTGGATTGCGCCGTGGCCGGTGCGGATATCGTCACGGCGGGTCTGGATGTTTTCAAAGACAGCATGAAGCATGCCTATACCGACCAGGGCCTGCGCACGTTCACCGACGCGTGGGACAACACCGCGGCGGAATGATTTTGGGGAGGCTGAAGTTATGAAAATTGCTTTCATCGGGCTTGGCATTATGGGTGAGGCCATGTGTGACAATATCCTGAAAAAGCACGACGATACGGTGTATGTGTATGATGTAATGCCCGAAAAGGCGCAGCCGTTCGCGCAGAGGGGTGCGGTGGTGTGCGCCGGGGCCGCCGGGGCCGCGCAGGACGCGGACGTGATTTTTTCCATGGTGCCGAAATCCGAACATTCCCGGCAGGTGTATACCGAACTGCTCGCGGCGGGCGTTTTAAAGCCCGGCAAGATCTGCGTGGATATGAGCACCATCGACCCGGCTGTCTCGCGGGAATTGGCGGCACTGGTAAAGCAGACAGGCGCGCAGTTTCTGGACGCGCCGGTCGTCAAGAGCCGCCCGGCGGCGGAGGCGGGAAAGCTCGGCATTTATGTGGGCGGGGACAAGGACGCATTCGGGACGGTGCTGCCGCTGCTGCGCTATATGGGCGAGAACGTGATCCGCATGGGCGAAAACGGCAAGGGGCTCGTGATGAAGATCTGTCACAATGCACTGGTCGCCCAGATCCAGAACGGCGTGAATGAGACACTGGCCCTGGCGGCGGCAAACGGCATTGAGATCGACACATTTGCCGAGGCCGTCTCGTACGGCGGCGGACAGAATTTTTACCTTGATTCCAAAAAAGGGCCGCTTGCCCGTGAGGACTATGCCACGGCCTTTTCCGTTGAAAATATGGCAAAGGATCTCGGCATCTGCGTGGCGCTGGCCGCCGAATGCAGCGTTTCGATGCCCGGCGGAGCCAACGCAAAGCGCGTGTACGACGCCGCATTGGCGACGGGGCTGGGTAAAGAGGATTTCTGCGCCACGATCAAAATCGTGAAGGGCGCCGCCGGGGGCGAAAATGCGGGTAAAAGCGCAAAGGAGGATGCCTGATGGAACCGGAAAACCGCACAAAGCCGTTCGAGGCAGTCTATCTGCCGGTGGGCGTACCCACGTTTCATCTGCAGAGCGCACAACAGGAATTTGAGGCGTCCAAAGCGCTTTTGCGCGATATCAGCGATGCCGTTGCCGTTCCCGGAGAGATGCTGCTCTCGCTGGACGCGCTGCAAAGCTTTTTGCAGGGGCGTACGCCGGACCTTGTGATCTTTCAAAACATCACATTTGCCAACGCGGCCTATATTTCCGAGGTGCTGGCGTTGTGCTCGTGCCCGGTCGTGCTTTGGACACTGCGCGAACCTGTCATCGACGGGGGCCGTCTGCGCCTGAACTCGCTGACGGGCGCCTATTCCGCCGCGAATACGCTTCGCGCTTTGCGGGCGGAGCCGTTCACCTATGTGTTCGGTGCGCCCGGTGAGGAGAAAGTACGGCAAACACTTGCGGCTGCCATTTGCGCTGCACAGCTGAAATGCCGGCTGCGCAGCCTGCGCATGGCGGCCATCGGCCATACGCCCGAGGGCTTCGGCTTCGGGCGCGCGCTGGATAACGAGCTCCGCGGCGTGTTCGGCGTGCGGCTGGAATCTATCGAGGCGAGAGAGCTGATCGACAAAGCGCGCAGCTATACGGAGGCCGAGACACGGGAATATCTGGCGCTGGCAGAAACACGGATGCTGGGCCTTGAAAAAATGCCCGAACAAAACCGCATGGATTTTGCACGCCTGTATCGCGCGTACCGGGAATACGCGGAGGAAAGGGGCATCGGGGCGCTGGCCTCGCGCTGCTGGCCGGATTTCTTCACGGCGTTCGGCACGCCAGTGTGCGCCGTGCTGTCCATCCTGAACGATTTGGGTATTGCCGCCGCCTGCGAGGGCGACCTGTACGGTGCGCTCTCGATGTACCTTGCCATGCAGGCCGCCGGACAGCCCGCCTTTTTTGGCGACCCTGTTTCGCTGGACGAGGCGGAGAACACCCTTACCTTCTGGCACTGCGGCATGGCCGCCTGCTCATTGGCGCAGCCCGAGCCGGGCGCCTGCACCGGCGTGCACTGCAACCGCAAGATCGGGCCGACGATGGAATTCGGCTGCCGGCCCGCACCGGCGGTGACGGTGTTCCGCATCGGCAAAAAGCCGGATGGCGGCTTCCGCTTCCTTGTGGCGCGGGGACAGGCGCTGGAGAAACCCCGGCAGTTTTATGGTACCTCGGTGGTGGTGAAAACGCAGTCCCCTGTCCGCACATTCGTGGAACAGACGGTGCGCGGCGGCTGGGAACCGCATTTTGCAGTGGCCTACGGCGACGCTGCGCGCGTGCTGACGATTTTGGGCGATATGCTGAACATCGAGGTACAGGAATATTGATGCGGATTGTGCGGCGCACGGGCACGCAAAGGAAATCGTCCCATTTGAGGATTGGCAATATTCAGGGAACTTCGGATTTAATCGCCGGGCGCATCTTTCCGGCAGCAGGAAACCGGATTCAGAATCAAAAAGAGGAAACAGACGCATGAGAAATTCCGGAATGAATATGCCGCGGGTGAAGCAGGAAAACCGATCTTCGATTTTGCGGTGCATCCTCGAACAGGGGGCGACCTCGCGCAAGGATATCGCCCGGCTCACCGGTCTGACGCCGGCGGCCGTCACACAGCTGTGCGCCGAGCTGCTGGCCGAGGGACTGCTTGCGGAGTGCGGCTCGCAGCTCCAGAGCGCCAAGACGCAGGGCGTCGATCCACAGGGCACAGTGACGCTGACTGCCGAAGCGCAGGGCGTTGAGACGCAGAACTTCGAAGCGCAGGGCACCGGAAATCAGAGCGCCGGCACAGGCAAAAGAGGCGCGGGCCGGAAAAAGATCCTGCTGGATATCAATGCCGCCGGCAGGCACCTGCTTGTCATCAGCCTCGGGGTGGAAACGACATTCCTTGCCGTTTCGGATTTGAAAGGGGAGTGCCTCTGCCGTACTTCACTTCCAACCGATCGCGGCATTCCGCCCGTGGAATTTCTGGCGCGTGTGGCCGAAGCGGCGCACGCGATGCTGCAGAGCGCCAAAACGCCGCTGCCGCGCCTTTGCGGCGTAAGCGTTACCGTGCCGGGCGCGGTGGACAAGGAGCGCGGACTGAGCCTGCAGGCGTATGGGCTGTGGGACGGGCAGGTAGAGGTGTGCCGTTTGCTGGGCGATGCGCTGGGACTGCCGGTGTGCATTGAAAATAATGTGAACGCCTTTGCTGTCGCGGAGCTTTTGTACGGTGCGGGGCGCCGGTACGATAATCTGCTTCTTGTCAAATGGGGTCCCGGCGTGGGCAGCGCGATCATTACGGACGGGCGTCTTTACGAGGGGCGGCACGGCAAAGCGGCGGAGCTGGGGCATTTTATCGTGGAGCGCGGCGGCTCGCTTTGCCGCTGCGGGCGCAGGGGCTGCCTGGAAACCAAAGTGTCGTGGCAGGCGCTCTGCCGCGAAATGCCCTTTTTGCCGGAGCGCTTCGGAGAAGCCTACCGGCAGGCGGCCGCTGTGGGCGGAGCGGATGCATTCGATGCCGCGATCGATCTGTTTGCCCGCACGATCGTCAATTCTATGACGATCCTTGCTCCAAACCGCGTGGTGCTGTTCGGGCCAATGTTCCGCGACGCGCGCATCCGCCGGAAACTGACGGATGCCTGCTGTGCGTATGACGCGCGTTACGATGCGCAGCGCATTCTGTATTCCGCCCTGGCGGAAAAGGAGGAGGCAATCGGCCCTGCCGCAGTGTTTGCGCAGTCGGTGTTTTAATGGCGCTGCATGTTGCAAAATATAGATACAAAAAACCGCCGGCAGGAGCGATTCCAAACTGGCGGTTTTGCTGTTTGAAAAAGGGAAGCTCTGATTCAATCGACGTACCGGATTGGCGAGCAGATTTTTTCCTCCGGCCTAAGAGCCGCCGCTATGCGTCGGCCCGCCTCTGGACGCGCCTGCGGGCGCAGTGCCTGTCAAAGCCCCAAAATCGCAGGAATACTTGATGTATTTCAAGATTTTGGGGCAAAGGCAGGCGGAAAATATGCCGTCAGGACGCGTGCGGCGATTCATTCAGAGGTTCCAAAGAACTTCAGCTGCGTGCGAGGCCGTCCACGCTCAGCACGACGCCCGTGATATAGCTGGCCATGCTGCTGGCGAGGAAGACGAACGCGTCCGCAACTTCCTCCGGCTCGCCGATGCGGCCAAGGGGAATGCCCTTGACGATGCCGTCGATCACCTGCTGCGGCACAGCCTTCATCATATCGGTGTTCGTGACGCCGGGGGCGACCGCGTTCACGCGGATGCCGGCGGATCCCAGCTCGCGTGCCAGCGAAAGGGTGAAGCCATTCACGGCAAACTTGCTGGTGGGGTATGCGATGCCAGCGGGCTGGCCGTACTTGCTCACCATGCTGCTGGTGTTCAGGATGACGCCGCTGCCCTGCGCCTTCATGCCGTCCACAACGGCGCGGCAGCAGTTGAAGACTGCCTTCAGGTTCAGGTCCATGGTTTTATCGAACATTTCCCCGGTGTAGGAGGTGAACGGCTCGCGGGCGGAAACGCCGGCGTTGTTCACGAGCACGTCGATCCTGCCAAACTCGGCGGCAACGCCGTCAAACGCGGCCTTGACGTCGTCGTAATTCGTCAGATCGGGCCAGATGCCCTTCACGGTCCACGCCGCGTTCTCGGCCTTCAGCTCGGCCACGGCCTTATCGGCCGTCTCCTGACGGGACGCGCACAGCACGACCTTCGCACCCTCCTGCAGATACCGCTTTACAATAGAAAAACCGATGCCGCGCGAGCCACCGGTGACGACGGCTACTTTTCCTTCCAACAGCATAATGATCCGACTCCTTTATTCTGTATTTTCTTTTCCCGGCGCAGAAATGCCGGGGTGCATTTTCAGTATAGCACACCCCGGCAAAAATACAAGAGGAAATTGTGATTTAATTAACGAAATTGCGCTTTTCGCTGATTCCTTTGCTGATTCCCCGGCTTTTCTATTGCCGATTACATCGCGCAAAACGCATCCGGAAAGGATCCTTTTGCAGGATGGCAAGGGCAGCGCCCTTTTATATCGCATGTATCACGGTGGATTCGCCTTAAGAGCAGCGGCCATGCGTCCCGGGGTGGACGCGCTTATAACGTGCTCATAAATCAAGTCAGAAAGCGGGCACATAGCACGGCTTGTATGCGGGGCTGTTCGGATATTCCTCCAGCAAATAGCGCCGGAGCGCTTCATAGCCGTCGAAGCGGAGGATATCATCCATCCGAATCTCGCTGAACCAGCCCTCGCCGTACCGGTTCAGCGGCCCGCCCATGCCGCAGGGATGATGATCGCCGCGCACATGACACCACCAGGCAAATCCCTCGATCGGGATCTGCAGCGCTTCCATGCGGTCGATGAACGCACCGATGTTTTCGGGCGGGCAGATCAGGTCGATGTAGCCCTTTCCGACGGGCTGAATGCGGAGTTCCCGGAGAGTGCGATCAAGCAGATCGAGATTCATTGCAGCCACGCTCCTGAATTTTGATGGAACAGCATCGCCGCCCTGCCAAGGATGCCGGGCGGCGATGCTGTTTTTCCGTTTTGCGTTATACCATCAGCTTGCACACGCTGTTCGCATAGGCGACGGGGTCTTCAAGCGAGAGGCCCTCGATCAGCAGGGCCTGCGCGTACAGGATCTCGCTGTAGGCGGCCAGCTTTTCGGTGTCGCCCGCGTCGTGCAGGCGCTTCAGCGCCGCGAATACCTCATGCTCGCCGTTGATCTCCAGCACCTTTTCGCTCGTCACCTTTTCGGGCTGGGCGGGCATGCTGTTCAGCACCTTCTCCATCTCGATGGAGAGCGGGCCGTTGCTGGAAAGGCACACCGGGTGCGTTTTCAGCCGCTGCGAGAGCTTCACCTCCACCACCTTGCCGGAGAGCGCGTCCTTCATGGCGTCGAACAGATCCTTGTTTTCCTCGTTTTTGGCCTTTACTTCCTCTTTTTCCGCTTCGGTCTCGATGCCGAGATCGTCCGAGGAGATGTTTCGGAACTCTTTTTCCTTGTCCTCGTCGCCGTAGCCATGCAGCATCTGCAGCATGAACTCGTCCACGTCGTCCGTCAGGTACAGGATGTCAAAGCCCTTTTCCAGCACGCGCTCGGCGGCGGGCAGCTTGGCAAGGCGCTCGGTGCTTTCGCCCGCGGCGTAGTAGAGATACTTCTGTTCCTCGGGCATAGCCTCGTAATATTCGCGCAGCGTAACAAGCTTATCCTGCTTTGCGCTGTGGAAGAGCAGCAGATCCTGCAAAAGCTCCTTGTTCATGCCGTAAGAGGCATAGCAGCCCATTTTCAGCTGCAGGCCGAAGTTCTTGAAGAATTTTTCGTAGTCCTCGCGCTCGTTTTTCAGCCAGCCGGCCAGCTCGTTTTTGATCTTGCGCTCCAGCGTCGATTTGATCAGCTTCAGCTGATTGTCGTGCTGCAGCATCTCGCGGCTGATGTTCAGGCTCAGATCCTCGCTGTCCACAAGGCCCTTCACAAAGCTGAAGTAATCCGGCAGCAGATCGGCGCATTTCTCCATGATGAGCACGCCGCTGGAGTAGAGCTGCAGGCCCTTTTCGTATTCCTTTGTATAATAATTGTAGGGCGTATTGGAGGGGACGAACAGCAGCGCGCGGAACGTGGCCGTGCCCTCGGTCTTGCTCTGGATGACGCGCGCGGGCTCGGAATAATCGCTGAATTTCTCGCGGTAGAACTGGGCGTATTCCTCTTTGGATACGTCCTTTTTTTCGCGCTTCCAGATGGGCACCATGCTGTTGAGCGTCTCGTCCTCGGTGTACGATTCGTACTCCGGCGCCTTGTAGTGGCCCTCCTCGTCCTTGTCGGTGCCTTCGATGGGACGCTGCTTTTCGCGCAGCATCTTAATGGGGTAGCGGATATAGTCGGAGTACTTTTTCACGATGTCCACAAGGCGCCATTCATCCAGGAATTCGTCGTAATGCTCCTCGCCTTCGTTTTCCTTGATGACGAGAATCACCTCGGTGCCAACGTCCTCCTTATCGCATGGCTCCAGCGTGTAGCCGTCTGCGCCCGTGGATTCCCACTGCCACGCTTCGCTTTCGCCGAACGCGCGGCTGCGCACGGTGACGCGGCTCGCCACCATAAATGCGGAATAGAAGCCCACGCCGAACTGGCCGATTACATCTACCTTGCCGCCGGTCTCGTTTTCGTTTTTGAAATCCAGGCTGCCGCTTTTGGCGATGGTGCCAAGGTTCTTTTCCAGCTCGTCCTTCGTCATGCCGATGCCGTTGTCGCTTACGGTGAGCGTGCGCGCGTCTTTGTCGAGCGTCAGGCGGATGAGGAACTCGTCCTTTTTCGTGGGAACGGTATCGTCCGTCAGGCTGCGGAAATAGAGCTTGTCGATGGCGTCGCTCGCGTTGCTGACAAGCTCGCGCAGGAAAATCTCCTTATGCGTATAGATGGAATTGATCATCATATCCAGCAGGCGTTTGGATTCTGCTTTGAATTGTTTTTTCGACATTTCACATTGCCTCCCGATAAAATTAGCACTCTTGATGCTTGACTGCTAATTCAGTATACGCCAAAAGAAGAGAAACTGCAAGACCTTTTTGCGAAATTCAAAAAAACTTCATAACTTTTTGATGTTTGAGGCGTGAAAACCGGGACGAATCGGAAAAATGCTGTCATAAGCGTGTATTTTTTTGCGCTGTGGGCTTGCTTGTATAGGCAATTTGCTGTAAAATGATAAAAAGAAAAGTATTCTATGGCCCGAACTGCGGCGGGACTGCCGGATGCAGCAGCCGCAAAGGGGCCGGTTCATGTGCGGCCGGATACGCAGCGGGAACGCTGCGGAAAGCATGCGGCCGGCGGCTGCCTGGAAAAAGCGGATTGCTGCTTTGCCCAAAGGGCCGCCACACGCTGTCTGCCGGGCTGTGCCCGGGCTGCACATGTTTTTGAATTTGGAAAGGGCGGTGTTTTGATGCCGACAAAAGATTTCTTTTCCGGTTCGGGTTCCGGGCGGGAAAATACAGGGGGCAGCCGAAAGCCCCAGGAACAGGACGATCCCTTTGCGGGCATGCAAAAGCTGAATTTTGATTTTATGGATGGGGGAGCGGATGGCGCAGACGATGCGCTGTCGTTCGACGCGCTGTTTGACGAGCTGCCGCAGGAGCCGTCCCGCAGCCCGCAGCCCGCGCCCGGCGCCGCCGCGCCGTTTGTATTCGACGAACGGCCCTCCGGCGCCGCAGAGCAGCCCAAGGCCGAACCGGCGCCGCGCCCGGCCCAGCCGGCGGCGCCGGCACAGCGCCCCACGCGGCGCGCGGCGCAGCCCACATTTGATTTGAGCGCGCTGGAAAAAGAGATCGACCGCCGGTCGCAGACGTCCCGGCCGGGAGAGATGGAAGGTTATGCGCCGCTTGCGTTTGATTTTGATCTTGGCGACGAGCCGCCGCGTGCGGCGGCGCCGGTACAGCATCCCGCGCAGTCTGCTGCGCCGTTTGTGATGGAAACAGAGCAGCCCGCTGCACCCCCGGCTTCGTCCGCGGCACCGCGTTCGTACGCATCGCAGACACCGGTTTCGGCTGCAGCGCAGCGCCCGGCTGCATCTGCTGCGGCACAGGCTCCGGCCGCCGCCACACCGTTTGTGATGGAAACAGAGCAGCCCGCTGCGCCCCCGGCTTTGGCCGCATCGCCGGTGCCAACAGCAGCCGCGCCGCACCCGGCACAGCCCGCCGCACCTGCGGCGGCAGCCCGCCGTCCGGCTGCGCCCGCGCCTGCCGGCGGCCTTGCGCCGGGGCAGGGCTCCGCGCAGCGGCCTGCATCCCGTTCGGCTGATTATTCCACCATTTCGTTCTCTTTGGGCGATGTGAGCGTGGAGGCGCCGACGATGGCGTTCATGCCCATCGAACAGATCAACTCCGCCGCTTCGGCGCAGGCAGAGGCCAACCGGCGCGCCGCGGAGAAAGATACATCCACGCCGCCCCCGGTGCAGTCGGCGGATGCCCGCGCCGCGCGCATGGCAAAGGAACGCAACATCGGCGCCGCGGTGTTCAGCGCGCTGATGGAACAGGACGCCCCGCCCGCGTCCGCCGCACGTCCCGCGGCTTCGGGCGCCGCTTCGCGTGCACCGGCGGCTACCATGGAGTGGCCCTCTGCGCCGCGCATGCCGGGCGATACTTCGCGTGCTCCAAAGCCCATCAACTGGCGCACCCAGACGGGGGCGGCCGGAACGGGAGCGGCTGGAACGGGTGCGGCGGAACCCCAGCCGGCCGCACGCCCGGATCCGCAGCCGGAAACCCCGGCGGCGCCGGCCCCCGCACCGCAGCCGGCGGACGCTGCGCCCGACGATGGCCTTACCCCGCTCGATTTTAATTTTGACGATATCGATTCCTTCGGCTCTTTCGGCGCAGAGGATGAGACGCCGTCGCGTTCGCCGCGGCGCGGCGCGGAGTTTCTGGATCTGTATGCGCCCGATCCGGACGATGAGGTGCCCCGCCGCTCCCGTTCCGGCAAGGGCTCCGGTTCCGGTGGAGGAAGCTCTCCGCGCAAGCCGTCCGGTTCCGGCAAGGGCAGCATGCCTGCCAAAAACATTTTTGCGTGGTGCGGCATTTTGCTGGTTGCGGTGCTGGTGATTTTACTGTTTGTTGTGTTCGGCGATAAGGACGATGCATCTTCCTCCAGCGGTTCCGGCTCCGGCTCGGGCTCTCTCAGCACATCCGATGCTATGCCGAGCGAATCCCTGCCGGCGGAGCCCATGGCTGCGCCCATTCCGCGCGATGAATGGTATATGGTGCTCGCGAACCGCGACAGCGTGCTGCCGATGGATTATACGGTGGAACAGACCGAGACCGTCGGCGATGCGCTGGTGGATGCGCGCATTGCAGAGTCGCTGCGCCAGATGGTGAACGACGCGGCTGCGGCCGGCATCCGGCTGCGTCCGACCAACGGCTACCGCACCGTTACCCGCCAGCAGGAGCTGTGGAATGCCCGCGTGCAGAAGCTGATGACCGAAAACGGCCTGTCCCAGGCGGATGCCGAGGTGCGCGCGCTGGATTATACCTCGCGCCCCGGTACGTCCGATCACAATACCGGCCTTGGGCTGGACATTGTGTCCGAGGACCATCCCGCTCAGGATACGGCCTATGCGGATACGGCGGCCGCCGCGTGGCTGCTGGAGCATGCTGCCGATTACGGCTTCATCCTGCGCTATCCCTCCGATAAAACCGCTGCCACCGGCATGGATTTCGAGCCGTATCATTATCGTTATGTCGGCGTCGAGCAGGCCCAGCTGATCAAGGCGAGCGGCCTGTGCCTGGAGGAATATCTGGCGCAGTAAGGGCTTTGAAAAAAGCTGCGCCGGCAGTACTTCTTCGAACGATTTTCGGACAAGCGATTGCAGAGACAATCATACAACAAAACCGCGCCCCGGTTTTCGGACGGTTCTGGATGCCGTCCGGATACCGGGGCGCGGTTTCTTCCAATAGGGGGCAGGCGAAAAGAGCGTCAACCGGGACGGCCGGGGTGCGAAAACGCTATTTGTCATTTTGCCAAAGAAAAGCATGAACGATTTGTGAAATCATACAAATTTCTCTTGCATTTTAATTTGCCTGTGCTATACTGAAAAAGCCGACCGACCGGTCGGTCGGCTTTTGCGCGGCGCGCAATTTTCTGCAATGGAGGGGAAGCCATGCTTTCGCGATACAGTGTCAAAAAGCCCTATACCGTGCTGGTGGCGGTGGTGCTGGTGCTGGTGCTCGGTGTCATTTCCTTTATGAACATGACCACCGATTTGCTGCCGTCCATCGAGCTGCCGTACGTGGTGGTGATGACCACCTATCCCGGCGCAAGCCCGGAGAAGATCGAGGCAACCGTCACGCGGCCGCTGGAATCGGTGCTGGGCACCACGGGCGGCATCAAGAACGTCAGCTCGATTTCCAGCGAGAACGCCAGCGTCATCATTCTGGAATTTGAACAGGGCACGAATATGGATTCGGCCATGATCGAACTGTCGGGCAACATCGACCTTGTTTCCGGCCAACTGGATGATATGGTGGGTACGCCCATGCTGCTGAAGATCAGCCCGGATATGCTGCCCGTGATGGTGGCCAGCGTGGATATGGACGGCATGGACGTCAAGCAGATCTCGGCGTTTACCGACGATACGGTGGTGCCCGCGTTCGAGCGGCTGGACGGTGTGGCCAGCGTGGATGAAACCGGCCTTGTGAGCGAGCAGGTGACCGTGACGCTCTCGCAGGAAAAGATCGACGCGCTGAACGCCCGCGTGCTGAAAAGCGTGGACAGCGGCCTGTGGGAGGCGCAGCAGGAGCTGAACGACGGCCTTGCCAGCCTTGCCAACGGGAAGGCGCAGCTTGCCGACGGAGAGGCCGCGATCGCGAGCCAGAAGGATGAAGCCCTTGACCAGATGGCGCAGGGCAGCGCCCAGCTGGACAGCGCTTCTGCCACGCTGAGCGCACTGCTGAGCGAGGAGACGACGCTGAACGCCAATAAGGCGGCGTTTGAGGCGGAAAAGGCGGGGTATGAGCAGGCGCAGCAGGGCTATGCACAGCTGAATGCGGGGCTGGCTGCTGCGAAGAGCGCCGCGCAGCAGCAAATTGAGGAAGCGGAACAGAATATCATTGATTCAGTTAATGGGGCGTTGGAATTAATGTCGTTGCCATTGCCGCCGGGTTTCACTGTAAGCAGCATAGGAGAGCTGGAAGGAATTTTGCCAATAGTGGAGCAGGTTTCGCCGGATAAAGCTGCAGAGCTCTCTGCAGCCATAAAAGCCATCTACGACGGCAAACAGGCCACCGCCTCAATGCCTGACAGTGTCAGCGACCTTCTGGCCTTGACCCCCGCCGCCTTCGAAACTTTCAAGGCACAGGCGGGCGCGATGCCCGACGGCGATGCGTTTGCCAATCTGACGCAGGACACCCTGAAACAGCTGAAAGAAGCGGCTGAAAAGGCGCCCGCGCGCATCCCGGAAATTGAGACAGAACTGAACAACATCTCGACGCGCATGGCCGTCATCACCGCCATGAAGCCCCAGCTGGAATCCGGCCTGCGCCAGGCGCAGGACGCCTACGCGGCGCTGGAGGAGGGCAAGCTCACCGCCGTCAGCGAGCTGACAAAGGGCGAGATCACGCTCGAAAATACAAAGGCGAAGTTAGAGGAAGCGGAGCAGCAGCTGGAGGACGCGCAAAAGCAGTTCGACGAAGCGCGCGACGCCGCCTATAAGCGCGCCGACATTTCGGGCGTCCTCACCATGGATATGGTGGGCAATATCCTGATGGCGCAGAACTTCAACATGCCCGCCGGCTATATTGTTGAGCAAGACGAGCAGTATCTTGTGAAAGTGGGGGATACGTTCTCCACGGTTGATCAGCTGCGCCAGTTGCTGCTTTTGCATCTGGACGCCGACGACATCGGCGATATCTACTTATCCGACGTGGCGGACATTGCAGTGACGGACAACGCCGCCGAGAGCTACGCCCGCATCAACGGCAACGACGGCGTGGTGCTGTCGTTCCAAAAGCAGAGCACCGCCTCCACGGCCGATGTCAGCGAGCGCATCAACGACGCCATCGCCGCATTGGAAAAAGCGAACCCCGGCCTGCACATCACGCCGCTGATGGACCAGGGCGACTATATCGAGATGGTGGTGGACAGCGTCATCTCGAACCTGCTGTGGGGCGGCCTGCTCGCCATTGTCGTGCTGATTTTGTTCTTAAAGGATGCGAAGCCGACGCTGATTGTGGCGTGCAGCATCCCGTTCAGCTTGATGTGCGCCATCACGCTGATGTATTTCAGCAATGTGACGCTGAATATCATCTCGCTCTCCGGCCTTGCCCTTGGCGTCGGCATGCTGGTGGACAACAGCATCGTCGTAATCGAAAATATCTACCGTCTGCGCTCCGAGGGCGTGCCCGCCGCCAAAGCGGCCGTGGAGGGCGCAAGGCAGGTGGCGGGGGCCATCTTCGCCTCCACGCTCACCACAGTCTGCGTGTTCCTGCCCATCGTATTTACAGAGGGCATCTCGCGCCAGCTGTTCACGGATATGGGCCTGACGATCGCCTATGCGCTGCTGGCAAGCCTTGTGGTGGCGCTGACGCTTGTGCCCGCAATGGGCGCCTCGGTGCTGCGCAATACGAAGGAACAAAGCCACAAATGGTTCGATGCGATGGTGGGCGGCTACCGGCGTCTGCTCGCGTGGTCGCTGCGGCATAAGGCGGCCGTGCTGGCGCTTGCGCTGGCGCTGCTGGTGCTGAGCGTCTTTTTGACAACGCAGATGGGTACTGCGTTCATCCCCGCGATGGACAGCCCGCAGATGTCCGCCTCGATGACGGCGCCGCAGGGCACCTCGCAGGAAGATTTGTACGCGCTGGCGGATACCGTGGCCGAGCGCATCGCCGCGGTGGACGGCGTCGAGACCGTGGGCGCGATGGCCGGCGGCAGCGGCATGTCCGCGCTGATGGGCGGCGGCTCGTCGGGCGGGGGCAGCATCACCTACTATGTCCTGCTGGCCGATAACCGCTCCGCCACCAATACGCAGGTGGCCGAAGCCATCAACGCCGCGGTGGCGGATCTGGACTGCACGGTGTCGGTGGAGGAATCGACGATGGATATGTCCGCCTTGGGCGGCAGCGGTGTGGAGCTTGTGATCACCGGGCGCGACCTCGATGTGATGAACGGCATCGCCGGGGATCTGCGCGATATTCTGCGCGGCACCGAGGGCCTCGCCGATATCTCGGAGGGCCGCGTGACGGATAACCCCGAGACGCGCATCACCGTGGATAAATACAAGGCGATGCAGCACGGGCTGACGGTGGCGCAGGTGTATGCCGAGATCGCGTCCGCCTTAAAGGAGGAAAATACGGCCACCACGCTCACGCTGGAGGGCTCCGACCTGCCCGTGGTTGTGGTACGGCCCGAGGGCGCGTCGCCCACGCGGGATACGATTATGGACCATGCATTTACCACCACCAGCCTTGCCGGTGAGGAGGAGACGGTCTATCTGCACGATATCGCGGCAAAGAGCGAGACGGACAGCGTCGCCTCGATCCGCCGTGAAAACGGCGTGCGCACGATGAGTGTGACCGCTGCGGTGGACGCGCAGCACAACATCGGCCTTGTCAGCCGCGAGATCTCCCGCGCGCTGGCCGATTACACGCTGCCCGAGGGCTATACGGTGGAGATCTCGGGCGAAAACGAGACGATCAACAGCGCCATGATTGATTTGGTCGAGATGATCGCGCTGGCCATCGTGTTCATTTACCTGATCATGGTGGCGCAGTTCCAAAGCCTGATGAGCCCGTTCATCGTGATGTTCACGATCCCGCTGGCGTTCACGGGCGGTCTGCTGGCGCTGTGGCTGACGGGCTGCGAGCTTTCCATCATTGCGATGCTCGGCTTCCTGGTGCTGGCGGGTGTCGTGGTGAACAACGGCATCGTGTTTGTGGATACGATCAACCAGCTGCGCATCGGCGGGATGGACCGCACCGCCGCCATTTTGGAGACGGGCCGCACGCGCATCCGCCCGGTGCTGATGACGGCGCTGACGACGATTCTTGCCATGTCCACGATGGCGCTGGGCATCGGCAGCGGCGCCGAGATGACGCAGCCGATGGCCATTGTCTCCATCGGCGGCCTTGCCTACGCCACGCTGCTGACACTGTTCGTTGTGCCGGTGCTGTATGATCTCTTCCGCAAAAAACCGCTGCGCGTTGTCAATTTGGAGGACGGCGTGCCCGTGCAGCAGCCGGCCGCAGCCGGGGAGGAAGCATGATGGCACGGCGCGGCGAAAAGGAGAACGCCGTTTACGAGGCGGTGCTGCGCCTGATGGCGCGCGGCGAGCAGCTGCACACGGTGACGGTGCAGCAGATCGCGCAGGAGGCAGGCATCGGAAAAGGAACGGTGTATGAATATTTCACCTCCCGGGAGGAAATTTTAACAAAGACGTTCCTGCGCCGCGTGGAGCAGGAGGTTCAGGCGCTGGCGGCGCGTGTGGATCTGGCGCAGGACTTTGACGGCAAGCTGGAAAGCCTGCTGGATGTCGCACGGGAGATGATGCGGGCGCAGCCGTCCTGCATCAAGCTGCTGCTTTCGGACGCCGATGCGGCGGGGATCGTGGAAAAGCTGTGCGGCGGCCTGTGCGAGAGCGGCGCGCACGCGGTAGAGCAGCTGTGCGCGATGATCGGCCGCGTGATCGCGGCCGGTGTGCGCGAGGGAGTGCTGCCCGCGCCGCCCGGCGAGACCTGCGGGCTGATGGCCGTTGCGGGAGGCGTGTTCGGCTATGTGAACGCGTGCCGCTTTTTGCCCGGGCAAAGCGACGAAAGCCTGCGCGCCGAGGCGAAGCGCATGATCTACCGGGCGCTGGGGGCAGAGGCCGGCACGCCGTGTGCGTAATGTGAAAACATGGTAATCATTGCCAAAGAGACTGCACCGAACTGCAGCATATTGTACAATGCTCTGAAATCCGCCCGACTGCATTGAATTTTACCGCGCTTCATGGTACGATGGATCAAACTGGAGGGGTTTTAAGATGAAAGAGACAAAAATCAAAGCAAATGCCGTCTATCAAATCGCCGCGCAGAATGGCCGTGTGCTGGAGGTAGCCGGGGCTGGCAGCGAGAACGGCGCCGCCGTTCAGCTGTGGGAAAACGCGAACGCCGAAAGCCAGCAGTGGCTGCCGGTAGAGGTATCTGCGGGCGTGTACAAGCTGGAGAACAAGCTCACCGGCAAGGTGCTGGACGTGATCAACGGCGGCAGCGAGCGCGGCGCGTGGCTGCACCAGTGGGAATACACGGGCGCCGGGAGCCAGCTGTGGACGCTGGACGCCGCCGGGGAGGGCCGCTGCAAGCTGCGCTCGAAGCTGTCCGGCCTGGTGGTGGATATCGTCGATATGAGCGAGGAAAACGGCGCCCGCCTGCAGCTGTGGGAGGACGTGGACGGCGCGAACCAGGCCTGGGCGCTGCTGCCCGTGGCCGCGGCCGCGAAGAAGCAGGCTGCAAAGAAGACGGCGGCCTCTGCCAAGGCCGCGAAGCCCGACGCCGCAAAGAAGCCGGCTGCGAAGAAAGCTGCCGCGCCCGCCAAAACCGCGAAGTCCGCCGCCGAAAGGAAACCTGCAGCGAGGAAAGCCGCTGCGCCTGCCGCGAAAAAGGCGGAGGCCCCGGCCAAAACAGAGGCTCCCGCAAAAACAGAGAAGCCTGCCGCAAAGAAACCGGCTTCCAAAAAAGCAAAATGATCGGGCGGCAGCCCGCATATTCACCCCGGTACAGTTTGTGCCGGGGTGTTTTGCTGCAAAAAATAGAAAAGATCGCGAAGGGTGCAAAGGCTCTCTGCAATAGGGATGAGATAGAAAGTCCGGCCCTTTCCGTGCGGACACCGGCCCGGACGGCGCAGTTTTTCTTCGTCCGGTCTTGAAAGCGGGGGGTGTATACTGTAAAATGAAAGAAATCAAATGTGGGGGAGAAAGCAGGAATGCTGCGATTAAGACCATACAAAGCCTGTGACGCACAGACGATCATAACATGGCTGAAAAACGAATACGCCTTTCGCCAGTGGAGCGCCGACCGCTACGACCGCTGGCCCATCGCGCCCGCCGATATGAACGCGTATTATGACAGGGATCGGGACAACGGGAATATCTGGGGCATGACGGCATTTGATGATATGGGTGTTGCCGGCCATTTTACCATGCGTTTTCCCAATGAGGAGGATCGAGGCGAAGTGCGCCTTGGCTTTGTGATCATCGACGACCGCCGGCGCGGAAACGGCCTTGGAAGGGAAATGCTCACGCTGGCCATCCGGTATGCGTTCGAGCTCCTGCGGGTGGATAAGCTCTCTCTCGGCGTTTTCGAAAATAATGTGCCCGCGATCCGGTGCTACGAGGCCTGCGGCTTTCAAAGGGTTCGCAGGGAGACGGCGGAAAGCTACCGGTGTATGGGCGAGGTGTGGAACTGTATCGAGATGGAATTGCTCCGAAAGACGCCGCCCACAGAAAAGGAGATCGTTCGATGAAAGATAAAACCGGATCCATGCTGTGCCGGCTCGCAGAGGCTGTTCTGCTGGCCGGTGGGATCATTGTGCTGATCGGTCTGTATTACTGGATCGTTAAAGCGGGCATTCCATATCAGGATCCGCCGCTGGAATTGCAGATCCGGTACGCTGTCAATGATGCCATCGGCATGACGCTGCTGGCGGCCGGCTTCAAAACAGCTTTCTGCGGCGGAGCGCTCCGCCTTCTTCTGTGGCTGGCGGGGAAGAAACGACCGAACGGGTGACCGGTGTTCCGTCTGATGCGCCGGTTTGCCCATTTCCGGTTTGCGCCCGCAGGGGATTTATGCTATACTGAACAAGACCGGGAGCGTTCCTGCAGCGGACACGCCGCGCCGGAAAACCGGGAGACGCGTCCCGCAAGTCCCGCAAAAGATACGGCAAAAGGCAAAGGGGGCAAACCGTCCGTGGAACAGCCAAAAATGCTGCGGAATTTTATCTGGAATACCGTCGGGCAGCTCACATATATGGTCTGCCAGTTTTTGTGCGGTATTTTTGTGGTCAGTCTGGCCGGCAACCAGGTTTCGGGCGTGTACAATACGGCGCTGACGGCCACGAATATTTTTCTCTCCATCGCGTCTTATGGGATGTACAGCTTTCAGGTTTCGGATCTTTCGAAAAAATACAGCGACAGCGCCTATATCCGCAGCCGTGTGTGGACGTGCGCGGCCGCCTCGGTGCTGTGCGGCGGCTTTGTAGTGGTGAACGCCTTCACGGGCGAAAACCCGTACAGCGCGCAGCAGAGCGTGTGTGTGCTGCTGTTCCTCGGCTACCGTATGGTGGAATCGTTTACCGATATTTTCAACGCCATCGACCAGCGCGGCGGGCGGCTGGATATCGTGGGGAAAACGTATGCCATGCGCGGCATTGTGATGCTTGCCTCGTTTATCGCCACACTGCGCCTGACGCAGGATATCGTGCTGACGCTGGCGCTGATGCTTGCGGCGAGCCTTGCGGTGTTCTTTGCCTACTCGCTGCCGCAGGCGCGCAGGCTGTATACCCCGGCGTCCGTCGTGCAGGCGCGTGTTGCGGCGCTGCTGTGGGAGTGCGCGCCGCTGGCCGTGTACAGCTTTTTGAATACGACCACCGCTTCCATCCCAAAGCTGATGCTGGGCCGCATGCTGGGCGAGACGGCGCTGGGCATCTATGGCCCGGTGACGCAGCCCGTGCTGCTGCTGCAGGTGGGCGCGACATACCTGTTCAATCCGTTTATTACGGTTTTTGCCGACAGCTACGCGCGTCGCAACAAAAGGGGCTTCTGGCGCGCGGTGCTGGGCGTGCAGGGCGTGGTGCTGGCGCTGCTGCCCGTGGGCCTTTTTGTGGCGGCGTTTTTGGGCCGCTGGGGGCTGGCGGCGTTTGTTTCGGCAGAGCTTGCCGATTACCAATATCTGCTCGCGCCGATGGTGGTATCGGCCATTTTGACGGCGCTGGTGCTCTTTTACAGCATGGTGCTCACCGTCATGCGCTGCATGAAGGGGCTTATCGCGGCCAATGCGTGCGCCATCGTGGTGAGCGCTTTGGCCAGCGCGCCGTGCATCGCACGATGGGAGCTGCAGGGCACCACCTACGCCGCGATTGCCGCGCAGATGGTGCAGCTTTTGCTGCTGGGCGTCACCGCGCTGCTGATGGCACGCCGGCACTTCTCCGCCGCGGGCCCGCTGCCAAAGCCAGAGGACCCGTTCGACGGCCTGCCGAGTTGACGGGATTTTGAAATGGCGTTTGAGTACTCTGAACGGTTTGAGCTTGTTCGGGTATATCGGCAGCGGTGTTCGTACAGACAGAACAGCGTGAGAAGAGAAAGAAAGCAAAGACAAATTGTTTCGGGAGATGGGTAAAAATGATCAAACCAAAGCATCTTGAAAAAATTTTTGCCCCGACGAATGATGCCGGAAATGAAGGACAAATTGTCTGCGAATGCGGATGCAAAGCATTTCAGGTTCGGTATTTCGGCGAATTTTACGATACAAACAAACTGGCTTGTGCGCCCTGTGAAGACAAATTCGGGCAGGCCGTAAGAGCGGTCTGCGCGGATTGCAAAAAAGAGTACCTGCTGTACGATTTTGCGCTGCATGGCTATGACGGACTGATTGGCGGGGATGGCGCTGCCGTTCCGGAAGAATTGCTCCGGCAATTCAAAACGAATGCAGATGATTCGTTTGAAATTAAAATGATCCTGGAATACGATGAGGAAGACCAGTTCCTGGAGGAAATTGTAAATGACAGGGAATTGAATGAAGAATTTCATTTCACAATGGCGGACCGGGCGAGTATCTGGACATGGGTCGATATCCAGCTGAAGGGCGTCCAATCAGGAACCGTCTACCCGGAATTCGTCAATGAAGAATTGGCGTAAAAAAGATCGCGCGGCTGTTTGGGGTGATTTGAATCTCCTTCCCTGAGCGAACCGCAGTACGATTTCCGGCGGGAAAATCGCGGCGGAAATGGCGTGACTGAAATGTGCAGAGGATCGAAAATGAAACCATATGAATTGAAATTGAATGACAGCGATCTGATCAATTTACACAAGGCGCTGCTGGAAGCAAAATTTCACATGACGCCGGAAAATGAGCTGGTTGCGGGCAGCCCGGTGGTTGCGAATATCTACATTCAGATTCGGGATCTGCTGATCGAAAGCGACCGGAGCGGCCAGTGGAAAGATTGGTTCCTGCTGAAAAACAGGCCCGACCGCAGGGGTCAGGCGATTGCTTTGATGCAAAGATCAAAGCGCCGGGATCGTTGGGAGCAGATGACCCTTGAAGAAAAGCGGAAATTTGCCCGCAATTATTTGGCGCCGTTCCTTTTTGATGAGGAAGAACTGGAAAATGTGATCGCGGAGGCGGACGGCGGCGGTTGAAAGGATGGCCGAAAAGAACAATTTGCTGCTTTGATGGAGGGAATCTTAAAATGGCAATAACGTTGAATATTTACTACAGCGGCGCGGACAAAAACGCACAGGAATTTGCGCGGGAAATGGTTTCAGGCGGAACCGTGGACGCCATCCGCGCCGAGGACGGCAATCTTCGTTATGAATATTTTTTCCCAATGGATGATCCCGGGACGGTGCTTTTGATCGACAGCTGGCAGGACCAGCAGGCAATCGATCGGCATCATGCGTCACCCATGATGGCGCAGATCGCGCGGCTCCGGGAAAAATATGCGCTGCATATGCGTGTGGAGCGCTATGTATCGGATGAAGCCGGAATTCCGCAAACAGATCGGGCGTTTATCAGGGAGTGAGGCAGAAGGATGGAGCGCCGTCAATTGAATGCGGTCTACAGGGAACTGGACGCGAAAGCACAGCAGCTCAGCGAGCTGCTGCATGCATCTTTCGGCTATTACAACGGACATTATCACAAGGGGCCGTCGGGAGACTATGAAATGGATCATTACCCCATTCCGGTGATCACGATGCGGGGCGTATGTGATATAGAAGTGGATTTGGACGGGATTTCCGTCACTGCGAAGCTGGCAAGGGCAGATGCGCTCCGGTTTGATTTTGGCAAGCTGGCGGCATATGATTTCGAGGTCTATGGAGTGGAAAATTATCTGGATGATTTTCGTGCGGAAGGGGATACGATGGACGTGATGCTGGAAAACATCCGGGAAAGCAAAGAGAATGCCATTTTCTTTTCGTTCTGTTTTCCCTGTGAGGCCGCTGCCGCCGAGATCGGAAAATTGGTATGGCTCATTCAAAAAGAGGGATTTTTTTATTGAGAATACATGCTTCGTCAAACGGGCGCGGCGTCAGGATGCGCGGCTTCTGTATAAGCAGGCAAAGTATTTTGGGTAAGGATGAATGGATATGGAACAGAAGATCGGCTTTATAGGGTTTGGCAATATGGCGCAGGCGATGGCTGCCGGGTGGCGGCGGTCGGGTGCGGTCGGCGAGGGGCAGATGCTGGCCTGTGCAAAGCACTGGGACAAGCTCTGCACCGCTGCCGCCGCGTACGGCGTGCAGCCGTGCCGCACGGCGGAGGAAGTGGTGCGGGGCGCGAACGTAATCATCGTCGCAGTGAAGCCGTACCTGATCGAGGAAGTGCTGACGCCGCTGCGCGGACTGCTGGCGGAAGACCCACTGCCGGCGGAGGGTTTGCAGCCGGCGGAAGGTTCGCTGCCGGCGGAGGGTTTGCAGCCGGCGGAAGGCCCGCAGCCGGCCGGAAAAGCAATCGTCTCTGTGGCCGCAGGCTGGCTGTGTGATCGGTTTACGGCGCTGCTGCCCGGCGCGCATCATGTCAGTATCATGCCGAATACGCCCGTGCGCGTGTGCGAAGGCGTGATCCTGATGGAGGACCGGCACACGCTCACCGAGGCGCAGGCCGCACAGGTGCGCGAACTGCTGGGCGCGCTGGGGCTGGTGGAGAGGGTTGAGGGCCGGCTGATGGGCATCGGCGGCACGGTCAGCGGCTGCGGCCCGGCGTTTGCCAGTATGTTTTTGGAGGCGCTGGGGGATGCGGGCGTGAAGCACGGCCTGCCGCGCGCGGCTGCGTACCGGCTTGCGGCGCAGATGCTCGCAGGTACGGGCCGTCTGCAGTTAGAGACGGGCGAGCACCCAGGCGCAATGAAAGATGCCGTCTGCTCGCCCGGCGGCACCACAATTGTCGGCGTGGCCGCGCTGGAGCGCGGCGGTATGCGCGCGGCCGTGATCGACGCGGTGGACGCGATCCAAAATAAAAAATGATTTGCGTTTTGCCGGATCTGCATTCTGTCTGATCAGCGTTTTGCCGCGGATCGCCCATCCGGGGGGAAGCGGCGGAACATTTGGAAAGGCGCGCCTGACAGAGCGGGGCCGGGTGTTTTACATTGGCGTTTGCGGCAAACCGCAGACGGAACGGGAAACAATGGAATACAAAGAGAAAAGGGAGAGATTCTCCATGCGGAAAAATGGAAAAACGGCAAAATTCTTTTCCTGGTACACACTCACTGCCGTGGCGGCGGCCGCGGTGCTCAGTGCACTCGGCGGCATCTGGCTGCACGGCATGCCGCTGACGGGCTTGCCCAAGGCGGAGGATGTCGAGGCCGTCACAGTCACGCGCGGGCAGCAGCAGGTGGAGTTGACGGCCCCGGACGACGTTCTGCTGCTGGCCGGCGCGGCGAACCTGCTCAGCTACAAGCCGTTCAGCGCGGCGGAGGATGCGCCGGTGCTGACGGTGACCTATCGCTTAAAAAACGGCGACACCCGGACGGTTGAGGCGAGCGCCGCGTCCGTGTGGTGGAACGGCAGAGCGCACGCCGTGCATGAGCCGGGAATGTTTGTGAATATTGTGGGCACGCTTTATCTGGACGGCCCCGGGACGGAATAAAACAAAATATGTTTTTACAAAGCCACAACCCCTGGCATCGCCGGGGGTTGTGGCTTTGTCTTATTCAGGGCATTTTGGGCATGTCCGGCGGGCTGTTTTATCTTTTCCGAAGATTTTTAAAAGATTTTGTGCAAAAGAGGAAGAAAAACATTGACAACAGCCCCAAAATATTGTATATATAATTTATAATTAAATTTTAATTATAAATTGACGCGTGAGGTGATGTGTATGAGGTAAAAGCATAGCGTGCGTTTTTTGTGCCAGAATACCCCGAAAAGAAAAAGGAGGAAATACTATGAAGCATTTGAATTTGAAACGGGCGCTTGCATTGCTGATGGCATGCATGATGCTCTTCTCCGTGGGCTGCAGCAGCAGTTCCAGTGACACCACGCCGCCCGCGGCTGCGCCGGCGGACAATTCCGTAAGCGTTCCCGCCGCCGAGCCGGAGGCGCCGAAAGAAGAAAGCATCCGCGTCATCACCTATTTTGCAGGCTCCGATACATGGGCGCCCACATGGAAAGAAGTGATTGCCGAATATATGGAGGAGCATCCAAATATCACGATCATTGACGAATCCATGCCAACTTCCGGCACCACTGATGTGATTCGCCCGAAGATGAACGCCGATATCACCGCCAACACGCCGGCCGACTGCGCACTGTATTTCAATGGAACAGACGCCGAGCCCCTGTACAAATCGGGCCTTTACGTCACCTGGGATGAAATCCTGAATGACGACCCCGAGTGGCGGGATCAGTTCCTGCCGGCCGCTTTGGAGGCGGGCAAGACCAACGGCGAAATCAGCAACCTGCCCTATATCGGTTCCTTTGAGGGGCTGATTTATAATCAGGCAATCTTCGATGAGTACGATCTGGAATATCCCACCAGCTGGGAAAATATCATCAAGGCCTGCGAGGTGATCTCTGCAGACGGTAAGTACATTCCGCTGACGAATTCCCTGCTGCGTGTGACGGCGCTGTTCGACTGTATTCTGCTTGCGCAGGTTGGCCCGGAAAAGCGCAACACGTATCTGGATCCCTCCTGGGCTCAGGGTGTGGATCGCATCAAGGAGCTGTACGATGCGGGTGCGTTCCCGAAGGATGCCGCCACTCTGGCGCTCGCCGATGTACGCGCAATGTTTGCCGAGGGCAAGGGCGCGATGATGTTTGACGGTTCGTGGGTGCTGGCAAGCGTAGAGGACAACCCTGACATGCGCATGATCCCCTGCCCGATTCTTGAGGGCGGCACCGGCGAAGAGGGCGCGGTGATCGCAGACTACGCCTCCGGTTGGTATCTGTCCAAGGCTGCCTACGAGCGCAGCAGTGCTACGCTCGATTTTGTCAAATTTATGTGCTCGCCCGAGACGCTGGCCCGCTTTATTGAGGTGGGCGGTTATTCCGCGATGCAGCTTGAAACATCCGAGAATACGAAGCCTGTCAATGTCAGCGCTGCCGAAATGATGGCCGCCGCAACCAGGATGGTATCACCGGTCAACCAGAGCATGAACCGCGAGGTTTACAATTCCCTCTCCGAGAACATTATCCTTGTATGCGAGACGGGAAAGACCAGCGAGGAGCTGATCGATGAATCCCGGAAGATGCTGGAAGAAATCGAAGCGCTGGAAGAATAAAACCATTATTTTCAGGCGGGCGGCGCGGGTATGGCGGCGCCGCCCGCCTGGTTTTTTATAAGGAGGATCGCCTGTATGGCGCTGAAAAGTAAAAAGTATCCGCTGCTGTTTCTTGCTCCTGCGCTTGCTTTTATCAGTGTTTTTTTGCTGATCCCGCTGGGGAGGACGATTTATTACAGTCTGACAGCGTGGTATAATTTTTCTCCCACCAAAAAATTCATCGGCCTTCAGAATTACATCAATATGCTGGAGGATCCCATTCTGCGCATCGCGCTGCGCAACACCGGAATTTTGATCGTTTTTGCGCTGATCTTCCAGATTGGCATCGCCACGCTGCTTGCGATCTGTGTGGACTGCGTCCGCCACGGCTTCAAGATTTTCCGCACCGTGTACTTTTTTCCGGTCGTCATCTCCGCGACAGCAATCGGCTTGATGTTTTCGCTGATTTACAAGTATGATTACGGCCTGCTGAACAATATTCTTGCAAGCATGGGCCGGGAGAGACAGGTGTGGCTGACGGCCCGAAGCGCGATCTATTGCGTGGCCGTTCCAACGGTATGGCAGCATGTAGGCTTTTATTTCATTGTGGTGTTGACAGGCATCGCCAATATTTCCGAGGATATCTACGAATCCGCCACGCTCGACGGGATTACCCCGTGGAAAAAAGCAGTTTATATTACACTGCCGATGCTGAAGCCGATCCTGGTCTCCAATGTCGTCCTTGTGGTGTCTCAAAGTTTTCGTGTGTTCGACATGGTATACGTTGTTACCGGCGGCGGGCCGCGCCATGAATCCGAGCTGCTCAGCTCCTATATGTACTCCAAAGCCTTTGCGGATTACAACACCGGCTTTGCAAGCGCGATCGCCATTGTGATGATCATAATGGGTATACTTCTCACCGGGGTGCTGCGCTTTTTGATGAGCAAAATACAAGGCGACGATTGAGAGGGATACGATCATGAAATATGTTTACGCCAACAAGGGAGACCGGGCGAGGGCTGCCCTGCGCGGCATCCTGCTGTGGATCTTTTTGGTATTCTGGGCGCTGCTCACCATCATTCCGCTCGTCTGGGTGTTTCTCAACTCGTTTAAAACCTCAAATGACATTTTGCTGAGCTCTGTGGCTTTTCCCAAGTCGCTGGACCTGCAGAATTATATCAAAATGTCCACCTACCCGGATATGAACCTGATCACGGCGTTTAAAAACAGTATGCTGATCTGCGGCGGCGTGGTGAGCGGTGTGTTGGTCTGTGCGGGTTTTGCGGCATTCGCGCTGGGGCGCTTTGACAACGGATTCAATAAATATATCAACGCGCTGCTCTCCGGCTGCATGCTGATTCCTGCATTTTCCACGCTGATCCCGAACTTTGTACTCATCAGCAGCTCGCCCTTCCGCGGCACGCAATGGGCTGTGATCCTGCCGCTGATTGCCAGTAATATGAGCTTTTCCACCCTGCTGCTGACGGGCTATGTGCGGTCTCTGCCACGGGAGCTGGACGAGGCCGCGATCATCGACGGGGCCAATATGATGCAGGTGTTTTTCCGCATCATCGTGCCGCTGTCGAAACCGATGCTGGCCACAGTCGGAACGATGACATTCATCTACACCTATAACGAGCTGCTGCTCTCTCTGGTCTATTTGCCGACGCGCGACAAGCAGCCGGTGAGCGTGATACTTTCTCTTGTGAGCAACATGTATGGCACGGACTACGGGGCGATGATGGCTGCGATCTGTCTGACGATCCTGCCGGTACTGCTTTTGTACATGCTGGCGCAAAATCAGGTGATCAAGGGCCTGACGGCCGGATCCGTCAAGGGCTGACAGGCGGCACCGGAAACAGAACGGAAAGGAGAGCGGGTACATGATCCGCATTTTGATCAATCAGCTGGGGTACGACTCCGAGGATACCAAAAAGGCGATCTTACAGGCGACAAACGGTGAACGGCCGGCGGAAGACACCTTCACGATCATCGAGGAGCTGACAGAGGAGGTTGTTTATCAGGGGACGCTGATACCGGCCGACCCGGTTGCGCGATGGAATCAGGGCGATTTTTATGTGATGCGCTTTTCGGATTTTCAGCCGGGCAAGGGGCAGAATTTTGGGCATTTTTATAAAATCCGCGTCAGAACGGACGCGGGCATGGCGGAATCATCGCCGTTTCAAATCTATGGCAACGTGCTGGAATACACCACGCTGTCTTCGGTGATGTACTATTTTAAATCCCAGCGCGTGACAGGAGAATACGAAAAAATTGATCGGTGCCTCAAGTTCAAAGGCCCGCGTGAGGGTACGGTGGATCTGCACGGCGGCTGGAACGACGCCACCGGAGACATCGGCGTACACCTGACGCATCAGACGGTTTCGGGCTTTTTCAATGTGCAGCAGGGCAATCTGGCCGTGTTTACATTCTATAAGCTCATTGAACTGATTGAGCAGAGCAGTTGGCAGTACTATGCCATTTTCAACCGCCGTATTCTGGATGAAGCCGCGTATGGGGCAAACTGGCTTATGCGCCGGCGCGCACCATCCGGATCGTTTTTCAAGGCAGGGCCCCTGCGGCTGCCGGACGCCTACGAGCTTTCAGAGGTAACGCGCAAGTGCGGCTTTGAGTATAAAAATACGATCGGGGCGGACCGCAGGCCCATCCCGCAGGAGCAGTGGGCCATTACGGACGAGAGCTACGAGGCGTCCCTGCGCGGCGGGGGCGGTTACGCCGTGGCCGCTCTGGCGATGGCGGCGCGTTACCCATATGCCTCACAGGAGTATTCCTCACAGGAGTATCTTGACGCCGCCCGGGAGTCTTTTCTGTATTTGGAGGAAAACAACGAAAAATACACCAAGGACGGCAAATGGAACCTGATGGATGAATACTGCGCGCTGGAAGCATGCGTCGAATTGTACCGCACCTCGCGGGAATTCGGCTTTATGCGCCGTGCCCGCACTTATGCGGACAAGATCATTGGCCACTACATCGGCAAAACGGAGCGCAGCGGCTATTTGAGCCACGACGAGACGGACCGGCCGTTCTTTTCCCCGGCGGAGGAGGGGGCGCCCGTAATGGCGCTGCTGCACTATGCCGAAATTGAAAAGGAAGCGCCGCGCCGGGAAAGGGCGATCGATACCGCGGAAAAGGTGATGCGTTTTCTGCTGGAGATGACAAACCGGGTGTCCAATCCCTTTGGGTATGCCCGTGAGTACACGCAGGATAAGGAAGGCCGGCGCAAGGAACAGTTTTTCTTCCCGCACAATTCAGACGACGCCCCGTGGTGGCAGGGGGAGAACGCCCGCATTCTGTCCCTGGCCGCGGCGGCAAGGCTCTTGATGGGCGTTACGAAGGACGCAGAATTGGCCGGGGAGCTGCAGGGCTTTGCAGACGATCAGGTGGCGTGGGTGCTGGGCCTGAACCCTTATGATTCCTGCATGATGATCAATCGCGGCCGGCACAATCCGGAGTACTTTTTCCGGTATCAGTATGATTTTATCGGCGTGCCATGCGGGATTGTGAACGGTATCACCAGTGCGTTTGACGATGACGAGGGCATTGAATACATTGCGTCCCCGCTGGATGATCCGCAGGTGGACGACAACTGGAGATGGGCGGAGGAGTGGCTGCCGCACGCGATATGGTATCTGCACGCGGTCGGTTTGAAAAAGCGGTGAGAAGCCATGGCTGGTCTTAGTACCATACCGGCAGCAGGCATGGTACAGAAAAAGTGCGCCGGCAGCTTTGCAATTTGGAAGGAGTGGTTTGGATTGGACGCTTTGGATACGCTCCTGAATCGGTTTTTGGATATGGGTATCCCGGCATTCGATTGCCTGATCTATCATAAGGGGAAGAAGGCATACCGCCGCCTGGCGGGCTTTGCAGATTACGAAAGGACGAGGACGCTCGACACAAAACAGCTGTTTCGCATCTATTCGGTTACGAAGTTGATCACGGTTACAGCCGTGATGCAAATGATCGAGGCGGGTACCCTCCGCCTGGAGGATCGATTGAGCGATTTCTTCCCGGAGTTTGCGCAGATGCAGGTAAAAGCCGGGGACAGTGTTCGGAATGCGGATACGCCCATTACAATGGAGCATTTGCTCACCATGACGGCGGGCTTCAGCTATGACCGCTCTCCCGACCGCCCCGCGTGGTGCGCGGCGCGTGCGGCATCGGACGGCCACTGCCCCACGGTACAGACAGTGCGCTTTCTTGCGCAGGAGCCGCTCGAATACGAGCCGGGCACGGGTTGGCAGTACAGCTTTGGCCATGATATTCTCGCAGCGGTTGTGGAGACGATCAGTGGGGAACGTTTTGGTGCATATGTGAAAAAACGCATTTTTACGCCTTTGGGGATGACACAGTCCACATTCGATGATGGACAGATCCCGGAGGGTGCTTTGTGTGCGCAGTACCGCTATCACAGCGATACACACGCGATGATGAACTGTGGGCTGGAGATGCAGAACGGCTTCCGGCTTGGCGATGCATACGAGAGCGGAGGAGCGGGCTGCTGTTCCACCGCCGAAGATGTGATGAAGCTGCTGGAGGCTTTGCGCAAGGGCGAGATCCTGCGGCCGGAGACGGTTACGCTCCTCTCCACAAATCATCTGCGGGGCGTTCAGACAGAGATATTTCAAAAGGACCAGGCGGATACCCGATATGGCTATGGGCTGGGCGTGGGCTGCCCCAACGGTACAGCGGGATGGAACATGTTTGGTTGGGGCGGCGCGGCCGGGGCTTACTGCGCGGTCGACCGTGAAAACGAGCTCAGCATCGTTTATCTTCAGCATGTGATGAATGCACCCAATAAATATCTGCGCCGTGAACTTTATCCCGCCGCAATGCGGGAACTCGACCTGATAGAGCGAAAAATCAAATTTTCAGCAATTGTGGGATAATTTGATCGAAAATATATGTTTTTTGGGGACAGAACTTGTATTTTCTGCTATAATATTAAAAAGGGATCCCGGAAAACAAATGGAAAAGGATTGGGAACGATAGGAGACTGGCAGCTATGCATACATATATTCCCGCATATCTTCGCAGCAAAAACCGTGGAGTTGTTTTGCAGCTGTTTATTCAGCACAAGGTGCTTTCCAAGGCGGATATCGTTAAGCTGTCGAATCTGACGTTCCCTACCGTGACAAATGTCATAACGGATTTTCTGGAGATGGGACTTGTGCAGAAAACCGACGGTGTGACCACTGCGGAAAACGGACTGGGCCGGAAAGGTGTACAGCTGCGGCTGAACGAAAACGCCTTCAGTACGATTGGGATCTTTTTCGAGGGGAATTATCTGCATGTGGGTCTGATGAACCTTCTGCACGAGGTGGTGGATCGCATTGACTACGCGCTGGAGATCGATCCCTCCACGCCGGAGGAATATGCTGTCGTCTCCGAACATATGACGAACGCGATCGATACGCTGCTGCAGGCACATCCCGAGACGCAGGTGCTGGGTGTCGGTGTCGGTATGCCCGGTGTGGTTGACGCCAAAAACAATACGTTCCGCCGCTGGGGCAGGCTGTACCAGTTCTATGATCTTTACAAAACGTTCAGCTGCGATTTCCCGCTGCCTGTTTTTATCGAGAACGACATCAACGCGGCTGCACTTGGCGAGACGATCATTCGTAATGATCCCAATTTTTCAAATCTCTTTTTCTTTTCCGTCGGCACCGGAACGGGTGCGGGCCTCATCATCAATGATCGCATCTGGCGCGGCAACGCGAATTATGCGGGCGATGTGGGCATGGTGATGAATCAACTGGATCTTTCCGGCCTGCCTGAGAATCTTTCTGCATTGCGTTTGAATAATCAAATTAACGTGAGTGCACTGGAAAAACATTTTGGCGTCGATATTGCGCACAATACCCCCTGCGGAGCAGAAAAAAAGCACGAGATCAGCGAGTATGTCGTGCAGCGCTTTCTGCCGATGCTCTATAATCTGAACTATATTTTGGACATCACCCACTACGTTCTCTCCGGCTCGCTGATCGATTATCTTGGCGATATCGTTTTCGACTGCGTGCGTGAGCACATCAATTATCTGCATCATCTCGATATGATCCCCATGCAGATGGATGTGGTACCCAGTATCCACCGCAACGTAGGAATTGTGGGTGCGGCGGATATCGCTCTCAGCAATCGAATGTCTTCCATTCTGAACTGAAAACGCCAGCGAGCGCCTTGTCCCGGTTGGGGCAAGACGCTCGTTTTGCAAAGTATTGTTTTGGATAAACTATGGGAGCAATCCTCCGGCACCCGATGCGGTATGTCTTATGGGGTGCGAAAACGGCGCCTTTCAGGGTTCCGTCCAGCGGGCAATATAAAACCCGTCCGTCCAGCTTGTCTGGTCCAGCCCTGTCCGGTCGATCAGAAAACACTGCGGCGGATAGTCCCGGAAGCCCTCTTTGTTCCGCAGCTGCTCTATCGCTTCCTGTGCCTTTTCTTCGGAGGAAAAAACGCCGATCAGCTTTACTTCCTCGTGTGTGCCGAAACCGTCTGTCAGGGGATGCGTGTGCCAAAGGAGAAAGACATCCGTTGATGTGTTGACTGCGGGATTCATATACATTCGCACCTCTGTCATGATAGCCGTTGATGGCGGGATGGGCTGTTTTGTGTTTTCCGAATTCGGTACCGGATCGGCAAGGGCAAACTTTCGAGAAGCAAACCGGCGATTTTGAGTTTCATATCGCTCCCGGCGATACAAAACCCAATTGGGATTTGTGTTTACGCCCTGATGAATCAATGCCCCATTGCCGCCTACAGGTCAAACAGCAGCTCGCTGTAATCCGGGATGGGCCAGCGGTCCTGCGGCACCATCGATTCCAGCGCGTCCACCTCTGTGCGCAAGGCGTTCATCTCGTGCTCACGCAGGCTGCGGCAGGCGTTTGCGCGCTGCTTTTCGTCCAGTTCGGCGGCGTCCAGCGCGCACAGGGCGCGGCGCAGTGCCTCCATGGCGCCGGCCGCGCGGTCCAGCGTGACGCACAGCTTTTCCACCAGCGCCTTGGCGCTGGCGCTGGCGCAGCCGTTTTGCTCGGCGTAGTATTCGGCGCGGCTGATGTGCGTCAGGTACTCGTATCCAGCCGGGAGCAGACTGCGGCTCACCATCTCCAGCATCGTGGAGGCGTCGATGTGAATGTGCTTTGCATAGGTTTCCAGCGTGATCTCGTAGCGCGAATGGCATTCGGCGGCGGTAAATACCTTGGTGCGCTCGAACATGGCGACGTTCTTTTCGGCGAGGAACGCATCGGCGGCGTCCGCCATGCTGCGGATGTCGGGCAGGTTCCGGCGCTTCGCTTCGGCGGCCCACTCCTTGCCGTAGTTGTTGCCGTTGAAGATGACGCGCCCGTGCCGGCGCCAGGTATCCGCAACGATCGCGCGCACCTCACCCGCCGGGTCGGCAGCCTGCTCCAGCCGGTCGGCAAATCCGCGCAGTGCGTCGGCGACGATGGCGTTCGTCACGGCGTTCGCAAGGCCGATGCTCTGGCTCGCGCCCACCATGCGGAACTCGAACTTGTTGCCCGTGAACGCGAACGGCGAGGTGCGGTTGCGGTCGGAATCGTCCCGCTTCAAAACCGGCAGGCTCTTTACACCCATGCGCAGCGCGCCGTAGTCCTCGGAATGCAGGGCATGTCCCTCGGCCAGCTCCGCCAGCAGGTGGGTGAGCTTGTTGCCCAAAAATACGCTCACCACGGCGGGCGGCGCCTCATTGCCGCCCAGACGCTCCTCGTTGCCGGGGCAGCTGGCCGCAAGGCGCAGCAAATCGGCGTATTCATCCACGCCGGAGATCACCGCGCACAGCATCACGAGAAAAATGGGATCCTCTTCGGGCTTGTCTGCGGGATTCAGCAGGTTTTTGCCCGTGTTGGTGATGATGCTCCAGTTGTTGTGCTTGCCGCTGCCGTTCACGCCTGCGAACGGTTTTTCGTGCAAAAGACAGGCGAAATGATGGCGCAGCGCCACCTTGCGCATCAGCTCCATCATGATTTGGTTGTGGTCGCAGGCGATGTTCGCCGTTGCGTACACGCTGGCCAGCTCGTATTGGCCGGGCGCCACCTCGTTGTGCTCGGTTTTGGCCGGGACACCCAGCCGCCACAGCTCCTCGTCCAGCTCGCGCATGAAGCCGCGCACGCGCTCGTTGATGCTGCCGTAGTAGTGATCCTCCAGCTCCTGCCCCTTGGGAGGCTTTGCACCCAGCAATGTGTGGCCGCAGACCTTCAGATCGAGCCGCCGGTCGAACAGATCCTTATCCACCAGAAAATATTCCTGCTCCGCGCCGACGGTGGGCTGTACAAAGGTGGTCTGCGTATCGCCCAGCGCGCGCAGCACGCGCAGAGTCTGTTTGTTCAGCGCCTGCATGCTGCGCAGCACCGGCGTTTTCTGATCCAGCGCCTCGCCCGTATAGGCGCAGAACGCGGTGGGAATGTACAGCGTTGTGCCCAGCACAAAGGCGGGACTGGTGGGGTCCCACGCAGTATAGCCGCGCGCCTCGAACGTGGCGCGAAGCCCGCCGGACGGAAAGCTCGAAGCGTCGCTTTCGCCGCGCGCGAGCATCTTGCCGGAAAAGCTTAAAATTGGGTCGCCCTGCCGCACGCCGTCGATGAAGCTGTCGTGCTTGCCGCTGCCCGTGTTCGTCATGGGGCTGAACCAGTGGGTATAGTGCGTCGCGCCCAGCTCCATGGCCCAGGCCTGCATGGCGCTTGCCACGACATCGGCCACCTCGGGCTTCCATGCCTTTCCCTCGTCGCGTATTTCGCGCAGCGCCTCGTACACCTCGTGCGGCAGCCGTTCACGCATCATGCGGTCGTCGAACAAATGGCTGCCGAACAGCTCGAACAATTCGTTTGCCAAAAATACTTCCTCCCCCATTGGTTTTGCCGCAGCGCCCGCCCTGCAGGGCCGTTTGCGGCGCTTTCCCGCCGAACTGCAAGACCGCGCCGTCAAAACAAAACCGTATGGCCTATTTTATCACGGAAGAAAGCGGGATACAAGGTGTAAAGGCGCTTTTTTGCGTGTCTTTCCGCACTTTTCGAGCAGGGAAAAGGCATTTGTCTGTTTCCTGTGTTTTTTCGCATTTTTGCCCGCATTTTTCCGCATTTTTCCCCGCATTTTTCTTGAAAATAGTCTTGACAAAACAGGGGACGTATTGTAGAATAACAAAGTAGCGCGCCGTTGGTGGCTTTCATTTGCGCCCATAGCTCAGGTGGATAGAGCAACTGCCTTCTAAGCAGTGGGCCAGGGGTTCGAGTCCCTTTGGGCGCACCATTTTTCAATATGGTGGGTGTAGCTCAGCTGGTAGCAGCACCGGATTGTGGTTCCGGGTGTCGTGGGTTCGAGTCCCATCTCCCACCCCATTCAACAGAGAGCGGCAAATCCGCACGCGGATTTGCCGCTCTGTAATACTGGGCCATCGCCAAGTGGTAAGGCAACGGACTTTGACTCCGTCATTCCGCTGGTTCGAATCCAGCTGGCCCAACCATAAAGCCAAGACACTATAGATGCAAAGCGTGTAAACCCGCTGAAAATCAAGTGTTTTGGCACTTTTTTGTCTCAAAAAACACTGATTTTTCTGTAGAGTGGCGTTTATCGCGCTGATCGTTCGGTCCGATATGCAAAACAGTTTGAATGAATATATGAACAGTCACAAGTTCACTTTCCAAAAAATTATGCTGGAGCTGGACAAAGTGAAGCTGATCCATTCCGCAAGTCATGAAAACAACTGCCGGCTGCTGAATCCACCTACCAAAACGCAGAGAGAAATCATAGAACAGCTTGGTTTTGCTCCCGATGTTTTTGGATTCGTATAGTAGAATTGCTTGGGAACTCAGGTTTCACCGCAGACGCTTTTAAATGTGTATAGTGGAATCGGCCGGGAAGTTAGGGTAGATGCAGAATGGTGTTTTTTCTGGGTCGGCTGGATTCGAACCACGGTTTTCCGGTTCTGGCCTGTGTTTCATGGTGATAGATAGCGGTTCTTTGCCACAGATGTGTTCAGTGGCGCAGAGCCGCTTATTATTTCCGGCGCATGATCACTTTTTCTTGCGTTATTTGAATGTTGTGCTATACTTTTTGATGAATCTTTGAAAAGCCGATGGCAGAACAGGGATCCTGTAACGGATACATTACCGGCCGATTTGGCGGATCGGCCAAAGGGGGAGATCGCAGTGGGAGAGATCATCAATATCGGCATCGTAGCCCACGCCGATGCGGGGAAAACGACGCTGACGGAGCAAATGCTCTTTGCGGCCGGGGAATTGCGAACCTTGGGCAGCGTAGACGAAAAAAATACCCAGACGGACTGGCTGGACATCGAGCGCCGGCGCGGGATCTCGGTGCGGGCGTCCTCTACGAGGTTGTTCTGGAAGGACTGCCAGATCAATTTGATTGACACGCCCGGCCATGTGGACTTTGCCGGCGAGGTGGAGAGAAGCCTGTCCATGCTGGACGCCGCTGTTCTGGTCGTTTCGGCGGCGGAAGGCATCCAGGGCCAAACTGAGGCGCTGTGGGATGCGCTGCAAAAGCTGAAGATCCCGACGCTGCTGTTTATCAACAAGCTGGACCGGGTGGGGGCCGAGCCGCAGGATCTGCTGAAAGATCTGGCCGGGCGCTTTTCACCCAACCTGGCGGTTATGGAGCAATGGACAGGGGAACAGGATCGGGGCTGCCAGGTATTCCCGCTGGATTTGAACGAGGAGCCCTTGGGAGATTTCCTGACAGAATTGGCAGCTGAGAACGACTCCGAGGCGGAGATGTGCTTTTTGGAAAACAAGCCTGTTCCGGCCGGGACATTGCTGCGGGTGCTGAAAGAGCGAATTGCTGACTGCGGTGTGTTCCCGGTATATTTTGGAGCGGCGGCGCTGGGTGTGGGCGTGCGGGAAGTGCTGGATGGCATTTTGCTGCTGCCGAAGGCAGAACAGCGGAAGGACGGGCCGCTCTCCGGCGTGATCTATCGGGTGGAGCACGACAGGATAATGGGCAAGGCCGCCCACGTGCGCCTGTTTTCCGGAACCATCGCAAACCGGGATGCGGTGCCTCTGCAGGGCAAAAAACCGGCGGAAAAGGTGACGCAGATCCGTCGGGTTCTGGCCAACCGGTATCTCGATATGGGAGAACTTACGGCCGGGGATATCGGCGCGCTGTACGGGCTTTCCAATGCGAGGACAGGAGATGTGATCGGGAAGGAGCAGCTCTCCCGAAAAGCAACACTGACGATGCCCATGCTCAAGGTGCAGGCCTTTCCGCAAAAACCGGAGCAGATGATGGATCTGGTGGCCGCGGTGCGGGAGCTGACTGAGGAAGACCCACTGCTGGATATGGAGTGGGAAAAAGAGGAGCGGGAGCTGTATATCAAGATCACCGGCATGATCCAGCTGGAGGTGATCGCTGCCTTTCTCAGCGACCGGTTCGGGCTGGATGTCAGTTTCGAAAGCCCGTCGGTTATCTACAAGGAGACGCCTGCCAAGGCGGGCGTCGGGATCGAAAATTACACCTGGCCCAAGCCTTGCTGGGCCTGCATTGAGTTTGCGATCGAACCGCTGGAACGGGGCGCCGGGTTCCGTTTTGAGTCGGCGGTGGAAGACAGGGTTATCCTGTCCCGGTATCAGGCACACATCGCCCAGGCGCTGCCAGACGCGTTGAAGCAGGGGCTTTACGGCTGGGAGGTCACGGATCTGAAGATCACCCTCACCGGCGGGAGCCATCATCTGATCCACACCCACCCGCTGGATTTCTTTACCGCGACGCCGATGGCGCTGATGAATGGGCTGGAAAACACGGGCTGCACCCTGCTGGAGCCCATGGTGACCATGCGGCTTTCCGCCGGGGAGGAGCATGTCGGTCGTTTGATCCGGGATGTGATCGCTATGCGGGGAAGCTTTGATTCGCCGGTCATCCACAAGGACAGCGCAGTCATGGAGGCGCGGGTGCCTGCGGCATCATCCCTCAACTATCCGGTGGAGTTCAGTATCCTCACCGGTGGGAAAGGCGTGATCAGCACACGGTTTTCCGGCTATGAGCCTTGCCCTATCGAGCTTGGGAAAACCGCCAAACGCCGGGGGATCGATCCCAGAGATCGTGCAAAATGGATTCTGCACGCGAGACAGGCGCTTCAATAAAAGAAGATCTTTGGCTTCAACATGGGGAAAGCCCTTCGAAAAGTCCCGGAAAGCTGACGCAATGGCTGCCGAAAACGACGAAAACAGCTGTTGCAAATGCCGCCATAAACGCAAAATTTCTTGTTTTTGCGAGGGCAGCATGCTATACCCCGAGTTTGCCACTTGTGAGGTCAAAAATCGAGGAAAAAAGCTCAGGGAAGTGTCAATTTTCCCAGTATTTTGGCGGGTTTACAGAATATACCTACATTTATGACCTACATGAAATCTTTTGATTTTTATAAACCTACGCTAAAGTCTTATTTTATGGGGGTTTAGGGCAAAGTTGATACACCTACACAAATATTAGAACTGAAAAAGTCTGTAAACCCGCTTGAAATAAGGCTTTATCGCATGTTTTGAGGGCGATAAAGTGGCAAACTCGGGACGAAAACAGCTGTTGCAAATGCCGCCATAAACGCAAAATTTCTTGTTTTTGCGAGGGCGGCATGCTATACTGAAGAATATAAACCAAAAAGGAGGCGCCTGTATATGGGTGAATTTGTGAAGCTGGATCCCGCAGCACTCAAAGCGCTGCACGAGCAAAATCCCCGGCTGATGTCTTACAATATCGAATTTGCCGAGATCACCGGCGGTACGTTCTGGAAAGCCTACACGCCTGGCCAGGTGGCCGGCACCGAACCATTCCAGGTGGATATGAGCGGCGGTTTGGCTGCGGCGTATAAGGATCTGATGCAGGTTTACCCGCCTGCCAATCTGTATAACGAGAAGCTGCGCAAGCTGGCCAAAGAGTTTGGTGCGGTTTGGGTGCGCGTTTCTGGTACATGGGCTACCAAAACTTACTATGATTTTGACGGCAAAGCGGGCGGCAAGGCGCCGGAGGGCTACCTGAATACGCTTACCCGCGCACAATGGATCGGCGTTTTGGATTTTGTCAAAGCCATTGGCGCCAAGCTGATGGTTTCGGTCTCCGCCTGCCCAGGCGTATACGGCACCAACGAGGCCCCTGTTCCGCCGTGGACCCCGCATGAAGCCGAGAAGCTGTTCAAGCTCAGCGCGGAGTATGGTGTGCCAATCAGCGCATCCGAGTTTGTCAACGAGGCCAGTATGCTGGGCGATACCGGCCTGCCGGCGGGTTATACTGCCGCCGACCATGCCCGCGACCAGAAAATCTTCTATCACTGGCTGAAGGAAAATTATCCGGATTGTCTGTATGTCGGCCCCTGCTCGGTGGGTTCCGATTATTCGATCAATGCCGGCACGGGCACCCGGAAGGGCGGCGGCCTTGAACAGGTGGTCAAGACCTGCTCGACAGCCGATCTGATGGGTGACGATCCCTGTCCGTTGGATGTGTTCAGCTACCATTACTACAACGGCCTTTCTGAGCGCCTTGCCAGTGTGCGGCCCAATGTCCACTGGCTGGCGGAGGAAGCGCTCGCTGAGGACTATCTGGCTGTGGCGTTGGACTGCGCTCAGGTCTATGGCCGGCTGCGCGACAAATACTGCCCCGGCGGCGAGCTGTGGGTGACCGAATCCGGTGACGCGGGCGGCGGCGGTGATACGTGGGCCAGCACATATCTCGATGTGCCGCGCACATTAAATGAAGCGGGCAGCTTTTCCGCCTTCACCACCGGTGTGATCTTCCACAACACGCTGACGGCATCGGATTATGCCTATCTGGACCGCATGACGCACGACCCGCGCCCCAACTACTTTGCAGTTCTGCTGTGGACCCGCCTGATGGGCACTATGGTATACGATACCGGCGAAGCCATCCGCACGGGTGCGCATGTGTATGCCCATTCCCGTAAGGACGGCAAAGAAGGCGCGGCCTATCTCATCATCAACAATTCCGAGACCGAGACCACGACGGTGGAGCTGCCCAAGGCAGCCGAGCGCTACACGCTGGCCGGCAAGGATGGCAACAAGCGCGCCGCCGTGATGACGCTGAACGGCAAGGACCTGGTGCTGGGCGAGGGCGATGCACTGCCCGCATTGGAGCCCGTGGAACAGCCCGCCGGCAAAGTAGAGTTGGCTCCGATGACTTGCACGTTCTTTGTACTGTGATTGGGTTCATCGGTATACGGAAATGCACAGGATGAAAACCTGTCTTTAAAAACTGCCCGGCTGATTTCTTTCAGCCGGGCAGTGCAGTATGGGATGCGTTTATCGTGCTTGTGATGTTCCTACATGTTGCTGAAATGGATTTATAGCGGTTCACAAAATTGGCGATATGCAGATCAGCGAGTAGATTTCCCGACTGTCGAAGTCTCAAAATCGCAGGAATACTTGGTGTATTTCAAGATTTTGGGGCAAAGACAGGCGGGAAAATCTGCCGTCGAGATGCGTATTGACAATTTTGTGAATTGCTATAGGTGTTTGGGAAGCAGACCTTACCCGCGGAGACGGGCCATATAGGCGCGCACGGTATTCACGCAGATATCGCCGCCCCAGTTGCCGTTTTCAAAGCAGCTGCCCACCAGTGCACCGTCCGCCAGGCTCAGCCGCTGCGCCACGTTGTCCACATTTGTGCCGCCACCCAAAATGACGGGCGTATTGGGCAAGGCCGCTTTCAGATCCTTCACCATCCGGTCGTTCAGGCCGGGATCCGGATTGAAGATCTCGATGGCGTTCGCCCCTACGGTGACAGCGCTCTTGGCCATGCCGATGAGCGCATTGGCATCATATCCGCCGTTTTGCGCAAAATGATAGCCAGAGATCTCGGCAATCATCTGAACATTATGCGCCTCGATTTTGCGCCGGTACTCCATTACCTTCAGCGGATCGGCCTCGATCATGCCGAAGGGAGAGGGGGAGCGCCCCACCAGCACCGAGCAGCGGGTGAAATCGGCTCCGCACACCTTGGCGACAGCCAGGGACGGTGTGATGCAGTTCCACATCAATTGAGCGCCAACATAAAAACCGGATCCGGCCTCCCGGCGGGCTGTTTCCACAAGCAGGGCCATCGCGGCCACGCGGGCGTAATCGGTATCATCGGTAGAAGGGTAGATCTTATCTACAGACTGCACCAAACAGCCCTGTGCGCCGCCTTCCGCCAACGCATTGACATCCCGTTTTACCTTTTCGCGGGAGCGCTCCAAGCTTCCCTCGGTATAAAGCGGGGTGCCGGGCAATGGAGTCAGGTGTACCAGCCCCAATACCAGCTTGCTGCGCAGATTTTCTTCTTTGAACATCATGATCGCTCCTTTGGCTCTGAATATATGATCCCGGGTTTTGGGCAAACCCGAAAATGACAGTAAAAATGATTGTGTTTTTTCATGGACAGCCATTGATTTTTAATAGAATCAAATGTATAATAAGTATCGATGAACTATAATAAGTTGGAAAACGGGGTATATCATGTCTGGAAAAAGAGGTCCTCACGTTCCCAAATACAGTATGGTAATGATGTCGCTGATCGATCGCATCAATAACGACGAGTTTGCGCCGGATTACCGTCTGCCCTCGGAGAAAGAACTGATCGATGCCTATTCCGTGAGCCGTATCACCGTGCGCCGTGCGCTGGATGAGATGGAAACGCAGAACTATATCTATAAACAGCAGGGCAAAGGGTCGTTTGTCAACAAAAGCCGCGTAGACGAGAGCGTGTACACGCGTTATAATCGCGGGTTCAGCGCCCTGATTGAAAGCGCCGGCAAAATTTGTACCATCCAGCAGATTGCCAAGGAATTTCGCTCTGCGGGCGATTGCGGTTCCGAGCTGTTGATGGATCCGCAGGCGAAATGCCTGTACTATAGCCGCGTTTACAAGGCGGACGGCGTGCCGGTACTGTATGCCGAAAGCTATATCAACCATCAAAGCCTGCCGGGCATCGAAAACTATGATTTTACCTTTGTTTCTCTGTCCAACCTGATCCGGCAGGTATACGGCTGCCGTCTGTACCGGCGCAGCCGTACCATCCGCTCCACGAAGGCAGAGGGAGCCGCGGCCGTTCTGGCCGTTGGCCCGGAGGACCCGGTTTTGCAGCTGACCTATACTTCCAACGTGGATGACGGCAAGCAGTTTTTGCCCTTCGAGCGGGCGGCGCTGTACGCCCGCACAGACATTATTCCCATTGATTCGGAATATTTATAAAATTCGATCGCATCGTTTTGATTCTTACCGGCGCAAGGCGCCGGTTTTTTTATTGCCGCCAATGCCGTTTTTCGGGATGATACTGTTACATATAGTTAAAAAGCGCCAGTAGCAGTACGCCCAGAAAATAGAGCACAACGCCCCCAAAAAGAACCAGGTAAGTGCGCTTTTTGGAGCCGGCGAATTCCTTGTAGAACAGGCCCCAGAAATACGTCCATACGTTGGCGGTGCGGCCGAACAAAAAGGAGAGCGTTGCGCTGAGCACCGGCATGGCATAAATGGAGATGAGGTTGCCGCCATAATGGCAGACGGCGGCAATAACACCCAGCAGAAGCGGCAGCTTTGGTTCGCCGAGACACAAAACCTGTTTCCACTGGTGCTTTTTTGTGAAGGAAATGCCGCACACCACAAGCGCACTGAGGAAAGACCCTGTGGCCATGTAAGCGCAGGTGAGCGCGGGCGGAAAACCGGATGCGGTGCCGGACGCAGTGCCGATGGACCAGCCGTTGGTCAAAAAGGTGCTCAACAGCATCAATAAAATGATGCGCATCGTAACGGGTCCGCCAGGCTTTTGTGTGCCGGCGCCGCGGTCGCGGTCCCGCAGAACGGCGGCATAATTGCAGGTGAAGGTGGCGGCGATAAACACCAATGTGCAGCCCAGAACCAGGGGCAGCGCGTAGGGACTGTCGGAAAGCCCCTCCTCCATCAGCGATGTGGCGATCCCCAAAATGCTGCCCGCGGCTCCGCTGATCGCGGTGGAAAGCAAAAGCCCAACTTGCCCCATAATAATCAGTGAGACAAGCAGCCCCATCGACATCATCGCGCCGCCCAGCAGGATTTTGAGCACCACGCCGGGAGACGCCAGAGTGGGGGCAAGGATCCCCTGAGGAAGCAGCGTGGGCGCCAGACATAGCGTCACACCCCAAACCAAAAGAAACGAAAATGTGTATAAAAGAAAGATGATCCCGGTGATGGGATAATTTTTGCGGTGCTTGATCACCTGCATCCAGCTGCCCCACATGGCGGCAGCCAGAAGCGTGAGAAAAGTGGCCGCCGGAGTGGAAAAATAATGGAGTGCCAAAAAAATTCCCCCTTCATTTATTCAACTTATTATGATATTATGTCACAAAAGGTACCGGTTTGTCAATTCTTTTGCGAAAAATGATGAATAAAGAAGAATAAATAAGGATTTATTGTGTTTATGCACAAAGAATATGTAAAATATTAGTAAATAAATATCATATTGACATGCTAAATCAAACGGGTTATAATAATAAGCAAATGAACAAGCGACCTGTATGGAACGTGTTTTTTGGTGCGTGTCAACAACTTGTTATATACTTATATTATTTGGAGGCAGTAATGGGAGACCGGTCGTATCTTGCCTGTGGCAACATTATGTTCGATGAGGTGGAACAGGATAACGGAACGCTGAGTGCGGTGCAGCCCGGCGGGCCCGCGCTGTTTGCTCTGGCGGGGATCCGTACCTTTACTGCGGAGTGCCGTCTGGTCAGTCAGGTGGGGCGGGATCACGCCGCGGACTGTATCCATTGGCTGGAGGAGAATGGCTTGGCAGCCGAATCGCTGCGCGTTGCTTCGCAGTACAGCAATCTGCACCTGATCCACCATCAGCCGGACGGCACGTACACCTGGCGTTCCCGCTACGGCATGCAGCAGCTTGGATATTTGAAAACCACGCCGGAGCATATCGATGCCGCCAGCGGCAAAGAGACCCGTGGGATTTATCTTGCGCAAAATACCGATCCTGTGTTCTGGGAGGCGCTGTATGCGGTAAAAAAGGAAAAGGGATTCCAGATCATGTGGGAATTGGAGGTTCCCCGGCCGGAGGATGGTGTTCGGGAGGATAAGCTGCAGCGCGTGCAGCGCGTTCTGCCGTATGTGGATATGTGGTCGCTCAACGCCACAGAGGCCTCTGTTTTATTCGATCTGCCCCGCACCGATGAAGCTGGTCTGATCTGCAGGCTGCAGGCGCTGCCGGTGCGCTGGACTTTCTTCCGGGTGGGCGCTAAGGGTGCGTATCTTCTCACACCGCAGGAATCGTATTTTTGTCCTGCCGTTGCGGCGGAGCATTTCGTCGATTCTCTCGGCTGCGGCAACTGCTCCACAGGTGCCATGTTGTATGGCCTGTCCTCCGGCTGCCGGCCGGAGCGTGCGCTGGCTATGGCCAACGCGGCCGCTGCCATGAACACCGAACAATATGGGCCAGTGCCGCAGTTCACTGCCGCTGTTATGGCACGGGCCTGCGCATTGACTGACCAAGCGGAAAAAACGGTGCAGATTGTATGATCTGTTTTCAACGAAAATAAAGAGGGGGCCGCCGTGTTGATTTATGAGGAAGCACTTTTGCAGAATACCTTCGGTAAGCGTGAAGTGTTTAATGCCCGCCGTCTGTGGCTCACCGGCGATACCGAGGGCCTGGCCGCGGCGCAGGCCATGAATGCACTGTTTCGGTCCGAATGCGAGATCTTTATGGGCTGTGCCGTGATGCCTGCGCTGCGGATGGCGTATTTTGCCTCGCCGGGAGATCTGGGCGTAGGGGAGCCGGACAGCCCATGGATCGTGGCTGCAAGCGAGACCGGTGCGGACGTCTGCCTTTGCCGGGCGCTGGAAAAGGCTACGGAGCTTGGGGCATTCACCGTACTGGTGACCTGTAATCCCCATTCTCCGGCCGCAAAAGCGGTGAAGCGGGTGTTGGCGGTAACGCCGGAAGAAGAGGGCGGAGCGATTCTTGCCTTGTGCGGCGGCCTGGCGGCCATCGCCTGCCGCATTGCCGATGCAAAGCGCTGCACGGAACCCGGTGCCTTTGGGCGTTGGCAGGCGGCCTGGACAGAGTACCGCGCGCAGGTGCGGCAGGCGCTGTGCCGGCAGGAAGCCGGTCTGCGGGCGCTGGCCGGATGCTTTGCAAACATTCGCGCACTGGAAACGATCGGGGACGATGCGTGCGGCGGTGCGGCGCGGTACGCCGCAATAAGGCTCGGCGGCAAAAGGCGTCTGCCTTCCGCCGTGTGCGACAGCGAGGACTGGTGCCATATCGGCTTTTTCCTGCGCGACCCGCAAACAGTGGGCGCCCTGTTCATTGTTCCGTCGCACGCGCCCAGTGCGCTGCGTTCTCGCGAGAGCATCGCCATGGCGCAGCGGATCGGGCGCACCGTGGGGATCATCACCGACGGGGAGAAAACGGATGGGGACACGGCAGGCCTGCCGCAGGCAAACACGCTGTGCCTGCCTTCGCCGCCGCAGGCGATGTCGTGGCTGTTTGTCCCCTTTGCGATGAATGCCATCCATATTCTGGAGAACCTTTGAATCGATTGCCGGGCGCATCCCGGCGGCAGCATTCCCGGCTTTCCTGTTGGAGAAAATTGCTCGCCGGCCCGGCTTATCGATTGAATCAAAGCTTCCTTGGAACAACGGCTTTTTGCGGAGGAACCAATGATGTTTTTACAGCTGCAATATGAAACGACACAGCCCTGCACCGATCTTACTGCGGATCTTCGGCGCTGGCTGACGCAGACAGGCGCCCGTGAGGGGATTGTGGCCATCTGCCTGCCACACACTACGGCAGGCCTTGGCATCACCTCGTTCTGGGATCCGCGGGGCATTCAGGACCTGTTCCATGAATGGGAACGCGATATTCCGGCGCGCCTTGGTTATCATCAGGAATGCGCCCCGCAGACGGCGGCCGCGCGCACAAAGTCTGTGCTGAGCGGACCCGCCCTGACACTGATGGTGCATAACGGCCGGCCGATGCTGGGCTCCTCGCAGGGTGTGTGCCTGCTGGAGTATGACGGCCCCCGCACCCGCACCGTTTGGCTGCAGTTTGTGGCCTGTGGGATGGAGCTGTTCCGGTATACGCTGACGACCATGCATCTGGGCGCGCACGATGTATCGGCACAGGTGCGGCAGGCCGTACAGCAAAGCGGCGTGCAAAACGGCTTTTGCCATGTTGCGGTGCCGCATTCCACCGCCGGGCTGGCGGTATGCCGACCGCAGGATCAGGCTATGGTCAACGCTGAATTGGAGCGTTTGGTTCCCACCCGTGCAGATTTTTTGCACACAGAGACCCCATGGGATGCGGCAGGCCATGTGAAGACAGTGTTCGCGGGCAGCCAGCAGACCTTTGCGGTGGAAAACGGTTCGGTTCGGTTCGGAACAGACTTAGCACCGTCCTTTCTGGAATTCGACGGCCCGCGCAAGCGCCGGCTCTGGGTCGGTGTTTTCGCAAAAGAACAGATCCTATAACGGAAAAATGAGGTGAAATAATGGACAGAGACAGATACGATAATCCGCTGCGGCAGCAGTGCCTGAGCATTCCGGCGCTGTGCGCAGAGCAGGCCGACGGCGTCAGCCGGGGCTTTGCCGCATCCGGTTTGGAGGAGATTCTTCCGCACACCACACGCGTTATTTTAACCGGCTGCGGCGACAGTTATTTTGCGGCCAACGCGGCGGTGCCCGCCTTCCAAAAATACGCAGGGGCATTCGGCCTCAGCTTCGAGGCCCGGCGCTGTATTGATGTGGCGCGGTTTCTTACTTATCCGGAGCGTGGGGCGGAAAATATCCTGGTGGTGGGCATCAGTGCCTCCGGCAGCCCGGCCCGCGTAAGCGAGGCGCTGCGCCGCGCGGCGCATTACGGCTGCCGCACCTTAGCGCTTACCAACAACGGCGATTCTCCGGCAGGACAGGCTGCGCAGTACCGTCTTGTGGTGCACACGCCCGCTTTTCCCAACGCGTCGCCGGGGCTGCGCAATTACTATGCTTCGCTGTTCGGGCTGTACATATTGGCCGCAAAGCTGGGCGAGTGCCGCGGTACCGTGAGCCCGGACGGCATTCGGGAGCTGACACAGGCCATTGCCTCGACGGCGCAGGCCTACGAGGCTGTCTTGCCCACGCTGGAGGAACAGGCTTTTATGGTTGCCCAGGCATGGAAGAATATCCATACGGTGGAGGCCGTGGGCGATGCGGCTGCCTATCCCACAGCGGCGTTTGTGGCGGCAAAATTTGTCGAGGTGTCGGGGCTGATGAGCAGCGTCAGCGACAGCGAGGACTGGTGCCATATCAATTTTTTCAATCGGGAACCGGAGCGCATCGGCACCGTTGTGCAGGCACGCCGGGAGGCGCCGCACCTGAGCCGGATCGAAGAAACCCTGCGCCAGGCATCGGCAGTGGGCCGGCCGTTGCTGCTCATCTCGAACGGAGCTGACTGCGCCGTACCGCGCGGCGCGCAGCACATTGTGCTGCCGGCCGCGCCGCAGGGCTTTGCCTTTGTGGAATCGATGTACGATTTTCTGCCCGGTGCACTGCTGGCGGCGTATGATTCCGCGCTGCGCGGCGAGCCTTATTTCCGGGGTGGGCGTTGGAGTGAGCCGGGGGTCAATACCATCCAGACCAGCCGGATCGAAATCGTGTAGGGGAACGGGCTATGGTATATGAGCTGACGATCCAAAGCGTGGCGCCGGGTCTCTGCGACCTGACGCCCCGGCTGGCCGAAGCCATTGCCGGATGTGGTATGCAGGACGGGATCTGTCTGGTGCGCGCAGACCGGAGCGGAGTAGGTGTTTTTCAGGTCCCGTGTGCGGCTGAGGCCGGACAGGATATTCAGGACGACTTTGCCCGCCTGTTTCCCAATGCGGCATCTGCCGCGGCGCTTGGCAGCCAGATGCTGGTGCTGACAGTCGGGGAAGGCAGGCTCCGGCTGCCCGCGGCGGCCGCGGTTTTTGCCGCTGTTCGCGATCCGCAGGACGCAATACAGATCCAGGTGATCTGTTTGTCGTAAAATACAGTGCATGTTCCGCGCGCTGTGTAGAAAAATACAGATGAGAAAGGAAGTAGAATTCATGAAAAAACTGATCAGTTTGTTGTTGGTGCTCGCATTGGCGGCGGCATTGGCCGCCTGCAACAACAGCGCAAGCAGTACGCCGGGCGCTGCAAGCACATCGGCCGGCAGCAGCACCGCAGACGCCGCCGGCCAGCCGTCTGACGGCGACGGAAAGACCCATGTCGTTTATGTGGGCGGTAAGCTGGGCGATGCCGGCATTGCGGATGCCACCTATGAGGGCTTTACCCGGGCTCTGGAGGAGCTGCCGATCTACGGCGAATTCATCGAGCTGCCCACCGATGTGGCCAGCTACCGCACCACAATGCTGGAGGCCTGCGAGACCGATGCATCCCTGATCTTTACCTCCGCAGGAAGCGGCATGATCGATGTTGTCATTGAGCTGGCACCTCAGTATCCGGATAAGAAGTTCATGGTGCTGGATACCCCCATTGATCAGGAAGGCATTTCCGATATGAATAACTTTTACGGTATCCTCTGCGCGCAGAACGAGGTTTCGTTTCTCACGGGGTATCTTGCGCAGCGCATGAGCAAAACTGATAAGGTCGGCGTTGTGGTCGGCGTGGAATATCCCGTTTTGTGTGACTTCGTCACCGGCTACATCAGCGGCGCGCAGGCCGCCAATCCCAATGTGCAGATCGCGGTTTCGGCCTCCGGCGACTGGGTGGACCAGGGTGCGGCTAAGGAGACCGCGCTGGCCCAGATCCGTCAGGGCTGCGATGTGATCTACTGTGTGGGCGCGGCATCCTCTTTCGGCAGCCTGGAAGCCTGCAAGGAAGAGGGCGTATGGGGCATCGGCTGTGATACCGACCTTGCCGCTCAGTTCATCGGCATCGACGACGAACAGGCCGACTGCATCATCACCTCTGCCTATAAGGACTGGGGACAGGTCTCCTACGACTGGATCAAGACCTGCCTTGAGGATATCAACGCGGTGCCGTGGGGCACAGTTCATTTGACAGGCATCGCCGACGGTGGCTGCAAGATCATCCAGAACGAGATCTACGACAAGCAGGTTCCCGAGGAGATCAAGGACGAGATGGAACAGCTCATCGCCGACATTTCCTCCGGCAAGGTGCAGTGCCCCACCTACTTCGATATGACCGAAGAGGAATATGTGGCGCTCAAGGAATCCGTCATGGTGAAATAACATCCCCGACCGATCACGGGGCACAGGGGGCGTTCGATTCCCTGTGCCCCGCAATTCTTGAAAGAGAGGTGAGACGGTATGGCAGACCCGATCCTGGCGATGCAGAATATCACCAAGATTTATCCCAACGGTTTTGTCGCCAATCGGAACATAAGCTTTTCATGCCGGAAGGGGAGCATCCACGCGCTGTTGGGCGAAAACGGTGCGGGCAAGACCACGCTGATGAAGATCCTGTTTGGGTTGTTGACTCCGGAGGAAGGCCATATTTTTCTCAATGGAAAGCCCATTGTTTTCAAAGATCCGTTGGACGCGATCAGTCACGGCGTAGGTATGGTGCATCAGCATTTCATGCTCGTGGACGAATTGAGCATCGCTGAAAATATCGTATTGGGCAAGGAGCCCCTGAAGCATGGCCTGTTTGATATGAACCAAGCCATCGCTATCACGGCGGAGCTGGCCGGAAAATATAATTTTGAGATCAACCCGAAGGCCCTGGTGGGTGATTGCACCGTGGGCGTCAAGCAAAAGATCGAGATATTAAAAGCGCTGCTGCGCGGCGCCGAAATATTGATTTTGGACGAACCCACTGCGGTACTGACACCGCAGGAGACGAAGGAGCTGTTTGTCGAGCTGAAAAAGCTGCGCGACATGGGCCATACCATCGTTTTCATCTCCCATAAGCTGAACGAGGTAAAAGAGCTGTGTGACGAGTTTACGGTGCTGCGCGCCGGACGCACGGTGGCGGTGGGCAATGTCGGCGACTATACCGAACAGCAGATCTCCAATATGATGGTGGGCCGCGATGTCGAACTGACGATCAAAAAGGACAGGCCCGACGCCCGGAAACAGCCGGTCGTCACAGTACGTGGCCTCAGCTGTACCAGCCATACCGGCAAAAAGCTGCTGAACGAGGTCTCCTTTACGCTGTACCGCTCCCGCGTCCTGGGGGTTGCCGGTGTAGAGGGCAACGGCCAGACGCAGCTGGGCGAGCTGATGACCGGCCTGCGCGAGATCATCCACGGCGATGTGCAGGTGGACGGCGTGAGCCTGAAGGGCAAAAATGTCCGCGCCATCCGCGCGCTGGGCGTGAGCAACATCTCCGAGGACCGCATGACCTACGGCTGTGCGCCGATGCTCACCGTGGAGGAAAACATTATTGCCGACCGCTATTTTACCGGCGCATACAGCAAAGGGATTCGGCTGGACCGCGCCGCCATCCGCAGGGATGTGGACCGGCTGATCCGCGAGTTCAAGGTTGACTGTCCCGCCCGCGATGCCCTGGCCGGTATGCTTTCAGGCGGCAATATTCAAAAGGCGATCGTAGCCCGGGAATTCACCAGCAACGCCAAGGTGATCGTGGCCAATCAGCCTACGCGCGGCATCGATGTGGGCTCTACGGAGTTTATCCGCAACCAGTTGGTGAAGCTGGCCCGCGAAAAGGAAGTGGCGGTGCTGCTGATCTCCGCGGATCTGACGGAGGTGCTGGAGGTCAGCGACAGCATTATCGTGATGTCGGGTGGCGAAATCACCGCCTATTTTGAGAACGCGGGCGCCGTGGACGAAATGGAGCTTGGCAACTATATGCTGGGCGTCAAACGCATGAGTAAGGAAGAGATCGGGAGGGCAGTGAAATGAAAGCAAGAAAGCTCTTTATCCGATATTTTGATCTGATACGGACCGTCGCCGCCATTTTGATCGGGTTCGCGCTTACATTGGTGCTGCTGGCCTTCATCAGCAAGGATCCTGTCAAGGCGGTGCAGGCCTTTATGTTGGGGCCGTTTTCCAACATGCGCCGTTTTTTCAATATTATCGAGCTGATGATCCCGCTTACATTTACCTCGTTGGGCATGTGTATGATGCTGCAGGTGGGCGAGTTCAACCTGATCGGTGAGGGCATCTTCGGACTGGTGGGTGCGTTTACGGCCTATTTTGCCTGCCGGCTGTTCCCGGCAGATTTCCCAAGCGGGCTGTTCCCACTGGTGCTGATTGTGCTGGGTGCGGTGATGGGTGCGTTGTTTGCCGCCATCCCGGCGCTGCTGCGCATCAAATGGGATGCAAATATTGTCGTCGTCACGCTGATGCTCAACTACGTGCTGGTCTATTTTGCCACGCACATGCTGCGCAACTGGATGCGGGATACCAAGGTGACCTATCTTGGTTCGTACAAGTTTGCCGATAATTCCAAGCTGCCGCAGCTGATCTCCGGTACGCAGCTGCACGCCGGTGTATTCATCGCGGCGGCGGCAGTTGTGTTCGTCTGGTGGTTTCTGTACCGCACCACCAAGGGCTTCGAGATCCGCCTCACGGGCAGCAACCGGTCCTTTGCCCGCTATGTCGGTGTCAACGTGGTTGGCGCCATGCTCATTGCCCAGATGGTGGGCGGCGCGCTGGCCGGTGTCGGCGGCGCGGTCGAGATTTTGGGCCGCTACGACCGCTTTTTGTGGATGGAGCAGACAGGATACGGCTTTGACGGCATGATGATCGCCGTGATCGCCAAAAACAACCCGGCCATGGTACCCTTGGCGGCGTTCTTTATGGCCTATCTGCGCACCGGCGCCAATATCGCCAGCGCCACCAGTGATGTGCCGATGGAATTTATCAATGTGATCCAATCCATCATTATCATTCTTGTGGCAGCCACGCTCTTTATGGACAGCTTCCGTAAGCGCGCCGTTGTAAAAGCATCCACGGCCGGGATGGAGGTGAAATGATGTTTGCCCAGTTTTTTACCGGTGACTATCTCATCGACTTTTTCTATTCCATCATCCGCATGTCCACACCGCTGATCTATTGCGCCATGGGTGCGCTGATTTCCAAGCAGGCGGGCGCCATCAACATGGCATTGGAGGGCATCATGCTCACCGCATCGTTGACGGCCGTCATTTTCAGCGCCATGACGCATACAGTCATCTTTGGTCTGATCGGAGCCGTTGCCGGCGGAATGTTCATCTCGTTTATCTTAGCGTATATGCATCTGGTGAAGCAGTCCGAGCTGGTGCTCACCGGTATCGCGCTCAACACAATGGCCTCCGGCGGCACGGTGTACCTGCTGTTCCTGCTCACTGGTGAGAAGGGCACTTCTCGTTTGCTCAACAGTCTGGTCGTGCCCAAGTGGAATATCCCCGTTTTGAAGGATATCCCGGTGCTGGGGCAGATACTCTCCGGCCACAATGCGCTCACTTATCTGGCCTACCTGTTTGCGCTGCTCACCTATATTCTGGTGTTCAAAAGCCGTACGGGGCTCCGCATCCGCGCGGTAGGCCTGAACCCGGATGCCGCCGCATCGGTGGGAATCAATGTCAACAAGATCAAATTTCAGGCGTTTTTGTATTCCGGCCTGTTTGCCTCGCTGGGCGGCGCGTTCATGTCGATGGGGTACCTTTCCAATTTCTCGCGCGATATGATTGCCGGCCGCGGCTTTATCGGCATCTCCGCCGCCAATCTGGCGGATGGACAGGTGCTGGGCTCGCTGCTCGCCTCGCTGGGCTTCGGCAGTGCCGAGGCTGTGTCCATCACACTTGCAACGCTCAACATGCAGGCGGAGCTGGTGCGCATGATCCCATATCTGGCTACCGTGATCGGGCTTGTCATCATGTCGGCCCAAAAGCAGGCCAAAGCACGCAGGCGTCAGGGCGATTTCTGAAAACGCGATTCTATGTCCGTCAACCATACCGGCAAAGGGAAAAGCGGATCCACCATATGGGTTCGGCGCTTCTTTGCCGCATCATCGAATTTTGAAAGGAGTTTTAACATGGAATACCAGATTCAGGACCACATTCTTCCTCTGCATCATGTCGGGTTCATCGTCAAGGACATTGACCACTCACTGGATTTTTATATGAACAAGTTGGGCTTTACGCTCTATAACCGCTGGACCGAACCGGTGGAAGAGGTGGAAAACGGCATGTGCATTCCCGGCGCCTCGCTGGAGTTGGCGCAGGTGAAGGGATACGGCTTTCTGCTGGAGTTCATCCGTTTTGTCACCGGCGAGGGCTCCGACGAGAAGTTCCTTTCCAACCACATCGGCACCGGCCATATCTCCTTTTTGGTGGACGATCTGCCTGCGGCGATCGAGCACTTAAAATCTCAGGGCGTTGAATTTTGCAGCGAGCCGGTGATGCTGCCCAACAGCAGCTGGGTGATGTTCTACGATCCGGATGGCATCCGGGTGGAGATCATGCAGTTCTACCGCAACGGAGGTTTCGAGGAGCGGTAAAGCTTCCGATCATCCCTTGGGCCTGTTCATGATCCGCAGATGCGGGATCATGAACAGGCTCTTAGAACAAACAGGAGGTGCCATCATGGGCTATCAGGTACAGGAGAATATTCAAGCAGTCCACCATACGGGATTTATTGTAAAAGACTTGGATCGCTCACTGGATTTTTACGTAAATAAGCTGGGCATGAAACTGCAAATGCGCTGGATCGAGACTGCCGAGCAGTGTGATACCGGCATGGGCGTGCCCGGCTCGTCATTGGAGCTCGCTCAGCTGGTGGGATACGGCGTGATGATCGAGATCGCCCGTTTCATCGATGTGCCCGGCATCGACACACCGCTTTCGCCACGTCAGATCGGCGTGGGGCATGTTTCTTTCACCGTCAGAGATCTGGTGTCACTCATTGCTCATCTGGAAGAGCAGGGCGTAAAGATGGCCAGTGAACGGATGATCGTGCCGGAACTGAAGATTACCTGGGTGCACGCGTTGGATCCCGACGGCATCCGGGTGGAATTCATGCAGTTCTTTGACCGTTGCGAGGATGTAAAATAATCAGGAGGTGCTGAGATGCAAAACTATCAACCGCATATTCGCCTGGCGCCGGACCCGGAGCTATGCTGCGCCATCCTGCCGGGCGACCCGGCCCGCATCGACCGCGTGCTGCCATTTTTGGAGAACACGCAAGAGTTGGCTTACAACCGCGAGTACCGCAGTGCCTGCGGCTATTATAAGGGCGTCAAGATTTTGGCGCTGTCCACCGGCATCGGCGGGGCGTCCATGGGAATCGCCGTAGAGGAGATGCTCCAGATCGGCATCACGCATGCGGTGCGTATCGGCAGCGCGGGTGCACTGCAAAACGGCATCCGCATCGGGGATCTGCTTCTGGCCACCGGCGCGGTTCGGGACGACGGCGCTTCCTGCGCATATGTACCCGCACAGTTTCCGGCAGTGGCGGATCCCTCGCTTCTGCAGGCCTGCCTTTGTGCCGCGCAGGCACAAAATCTGCCTTACCATTTGGGCATTGTCCGCAGCCATGACAGCTTCTATACCGACCAGGAGACGGAGATTTGTGAAGCATGGTCGGCACGCGGTGTTTTGGGCTCTGACATGGAAACCGCCGCGCTTTTCACCATCGGGGCGCTGCGCGGCATGAAAACCGCCTCCATTCTCAACAATGTTGTGCTGTATCAGGCCGATACCGCACAGGGCATCGAGGAATACGGCAATGGCGATGCCATGGCCGCCCAAGGCGAAGCAGCAGAGATCCGGGTGGCTCTGGAGGCTCTGGCCAGGGTGATGCAGGATGAATGATGCGCGGCAAAGCCTCCGGGTTACGGCCATTACACAGGTGGATGAATGGGTGCGGTGCTACCGTTTGGAGGCTGCACAGCCGGACGGGAAATTGGCGCCGTTTTTGCCCGGTCAATATCTGAACATTTTCTATGAGATCGACGGAAGCACCACCAGCCGTCCATATTCCATCGCGTCCTCGCCCAAAGACGCCGAACAGGGCTTTTACGAACTGTTTATCCATGGCGGCGGTGGGTTTACATCCCCGTGGCTGTTCCGGCATATTGCGATGGGCGACATGCTGTCCTGTTCTTATCCGGAGGGTACATTCTGTTACCGGCCCGGCTGCGACAGCACGCATCTTGTTGCAGTATCGGGCGGAATGAGCGTTACACCGCTGCGCGCTTTTGCGCGGGCTGTCGTCGATGGCAGTCTGGACGTGGATCTCACAGTTTTTTGTGGCTGGGACTATTGCCATGAAGTGCTTTTTATGGACGAGTTCCTGCAATATGCACAGGAATGCCCGCGGTTTCGGGTGGTATTTGCAGTGGCCAAAGAGCCTTGTCCCAAGGCGGTGCATGGTTATGTGGACCGCAAACTGATCGAATCTTATACCACGCTGCAGAACGCCACGCTATTTTTGTGCGGCCCGGAGGAGATGTACCGTTTTCTGTCGCAGGAGCTTGCGCCTTGCCGGATCCCGGCCGGCCGCTGGCGCCGGGAGATCCCGGGCGAAATCAAAACGCCACTGGGCCAACCGGACGCACCGCCGGTACAAAAGGGAAGCGTTTCCCTTACGCTGCGTCGGCAGGGGCAGGCGGTTCGTCTGCGCGCCGGCAGGGAGGAAAGCCTGCTGGTCGCGCTGGAACGCGCCGGTGTGCAGCCAAAAGCACGCTGCCGCAGCGGCCGCTGCGGATACTGTCTGGCCCGGCTGCTGGCGGGCGAGGTATATGTGCCGGCCGCCTGGGATACCCGCACGCCACAGCAAAAGGCGGAACGAAAGATTCACCCCTGCTGCAGCTTTCCGCTATCGGATGTAGTTCTGGAGGCGGAGTAACCTGGCCGAACGGAGAAAACAGAGAACATATAAAACGAAAAACAGTAAAAACAGAGAATAAAAAAGGCCGTGCAGAAAGTCCAAAGGGATTTTCTGCACGGCCAAAATTTTGCAAAAAAGGTTGTGGTATGAAGAAACAGCCTATAGCACTTCTCAAAATAGCCAATACGCATCCCGGCGGCAAATTTGACCCCGCATATTCCCGCGGGGAAATGCCGGCCGCACGTTCCTATTGTGGCCGGCCCGCCTGTCTTTGCCCCAAAATCTTGGGAAGCTCCGATTAAATCGACGTGTGGGATCGGCGAGCAAATTTTTCGTCTGTCGAAGTCCCAAAATCGCAGGAATACTCTATGTATTTCAAGATTTTGGGGCAAAGACAGACGGGAAATTTGCCGCCGGGACGCGCGCGGCGATTTATTCAGAGGTTCCCTTGATATATTGCAAAATTCTCAGCGGCTTTGCCGCCCGGGAATTTTGGCATCCCCCTTGCGGGGACACNAAGTACAGCGTGCCCGCCGAAGGCGGGATGCCGGCCCTCGTTTTGGCNGGCAAGCTGCGGGCGCCGCAGGCGTTATCTGCGATTTTGGAACTTTGACAGGCACTGCNCCCGCACTGCATCCGCAGATGCGTTTCGGAGCCGGGCCGGGCGCAGCGAGGCTCTTGGNGCGGAGATGCGCGTCCATAGCCGGGCCGCCGCAAAGCGGCGGCTCTTAGGCCGGAGGGAAAAATTTGCCCGCCAATCTGCATATTGCCAATTCGGAGAACCGCTATAAACCGCATGTTTTACAGATAAGCTCAGCACGGTTCAAAACTTACCGCAGGAACAAATGCAGCAGCCCGCCATACAGCTTTTTTTGATAGGGCTGGTAGCGCATGGGAAGATCCATCCAGGTCTTTTTGTCGACAATGCTCTTGGTATGGGAGAATGCCTCAAACCCGATTTTGCCGTGGTAAGCGCCCATGCCGCTTTCTCCCACGCCGCCAAAGCCCATTTCGCTGGTTGCCAGATGGATGACGACATCATTGACGCATCCGCCGCCAAACCGGAAGCGNGACATGGCCTCGCGGATGCGGGGCTGATTTTTTGAAAACAGATAGAGTGCCAGCGGTTTGGGCCGGTCNGCCAGAACATCGTACAGATCCTCGAAACGGTCGTAAGTGAGGATGGGCAGGATCGGGCCGAAAATCTCCTCCTGCATCACCGGGTCTTCCCAAGCAGCGCCGTCCAGCACGGTGGGCGCAATTTGCAGCGTGTCCGAAGATGACCGGCCGCCCGCCGCCACTTTGTCCGNCTCGATGAGGCCCAGCAGCCGCTTGAAGTGCTTTTCGTTGACGATCCGGCCATAGTCCGGGTTTTGCAGCGGGTCATCGCCATACTGCCGCCGGATCTCTTTGCACAGCGCGTCCACCANCTGCTCCTTTACACTGCTTTGGCACAGGATGTAGTCCGGGGCCACACAGGTCTGCCCGCAGTTAAGGTATTTGCCGAACACGATGCGCCGTGCGGTCAGGGGCAGATCGGCGGTCTCGTCNACGATGCAGGGGCTTTTTCCGCCCAGNTCCAGCACCGCCGGGGTAAGGTATTCAGCCGTGTGGCGCAAAACCTCTTTCCCCACGGCCTGGCTGCCGGTGAAGAACACAAAATCGAATTTTTCTTCCAGCAGGGCGGCATTTTCCTGCCTGCCGCCGNTGACGACCGCCACATATTCCTCCGGAAAGCAGCTCCCGATAAGCTTTTCCAGCACGGCGCTGGTGGCGGGCGCATAGGCGCTGGGCTTGACGATGGCGGTGTTTCCCGCCGCGATGGCGTCTGCCAGCGGATCCAGGGTCAGCAAAACGGGATAGTTCCAGGGGCTCATGATGAGGGTNTTGCCATAGGGAGATCGTTTCTGGAAGCTATGGGAGGCGAACTGCGCCAGGGGCGTCCAGACCGTGTGATCCCGCGCAAGANGGCGGGTGTGCCGGATCATATAGCTGATCTCGCTGCGCACGAGGCCGGTCTCGCACATAAAGCTCTCGTAGCCGCTTTTTCCCAGATCGGCGGCCAGGGCCTGCCCAATCTCCTCTTCGCAGCGGTCCAACGCATCGCGCAGACGCCGGAGCATCTTTACCCGGAAGGATACCGGCAGCGTCGCGCCGGTTCTGAAATATTTGCGCTGTTTTTCAACGATTTCATGGATCGTCATCATGCTTCACTCCAATCTGCCGCTTTCAAATAAAACTGCTCCAGTTCTGCTGCATCCATCAGTTTGTGTACGGGATAGAGGGGGTTTGCCTCCCGGGCGGCGTGGGCGGCCATGGCGGGGATGTCCTCCCGCCGAATTTCCGGCAGCTTTTCCGGGATATTCAGCCTCCGGTTGAGATCGCGGATCGCGGCGATGAACGCCACCGCGCCCGCCTGCTCCGCCGCGGCTTCGTCTACGACCCCGGCGCACCGGCCCAGCTCCCACAGCTTTCGATAGACGCTGGCCCCGTACAGCTCCAGCCCGATGGGCAGCAGCACCCGCAGCAGGCCCTTCATCTGGTTGACGCTCCGCTTCGGGTAAACGATCCGCGCTCCCGCTGCCTTGGCGCAGTCCATAGAGGAACCGCCGCCAAATGCAATGATGCCCTGACACTGCCCCGACAGATATTGTTCCCGTGCATCCTCTACGTTGTGTACGGTGGGATTGGCACGGGTGCCGTCATAGACGGCGCAGCGGACGCCGGAACGCGCCAAAAGATCCTCCAGCGGCCGGGTCGCCCCGGCTTCCCGCAGAGGGCGGTCCGTGACCAGCAGCACGGAGCGGATCTGGATCCGTTCCAGCAGGGGCGGCAGTGCCTGGATGCTGTCGAAGCGCTCCGGCTCCCGGTAGGGCATGAACGGCATGGCCAGCCGGAATGCCGGCTGGAACGTGCGGCAATAGCATTTTACCACAATATTCATGGTTGTGGAAGTCCCTCCTTGCTCATTTCCCGAAGATGGCCGGTGATGGTGTTCCGGATAATGCCCGACATTGATATAAATTTCCCGGCTGTCAATCATTTNCCATTCTTTTTGGGAAAATTGGATTCTGAGCATGGTGGGGGCAGGATGACGATTTGTTCCTCCCCGGCCTTTAGATCCAAGGCCAGGGAATTCAAGGCAGGATTGAGCATATAGAACAGTCCCAAATCGAATTGATTGCCCCATTCGCCGGAAGAAAAGGAAATACCGGTCAATTCAAAACACTCTGCCCTTTCGGAGTTTTTCCTGATGGTAAGTATAATCCGGCCCGCACGGGCATCCTCCGGCCCTTCCCGGATCCCGGCAAATACAAAACAGGGAAACGCATCACCTATCAGGCTCCCGTTTCCCCATTGCTGTTCACTGAAGGTTATTTCATAGTTGTTATGGCGGAGCGTTTCGCCCAGCCGGCAGATCTGTATTTTGCGGGTCAGGGTAGTCCTCATGTAAGGCCAAGGCCCTCCCGGCCGCAAAGACAGACAAACAGGAACGCGATGATACGTCTTTTCATGTTCTGTCACGCTCCCTGCGATATAGAGAAATTTTTCCCAGTTTCTCAAGAGGCTGACGGATATCATCCGCTTTGATTTTCCGGCGAATGGAGGTTAGCATTTCCAGGTTTTTATAGCCTGTAGAATAAATTGCTTTACAACTCATTACTCTTCTTTCTCCGCCGGAATATAGCGGGCAAAAACGCGGCCAAACAGAAAACAGTTGAAGAACGCGGTCAATCCAAACCCGATCAGCAGCATAAACGGCGGTACAATGAAAAGAAATTCTGCATTGATAAGTATCAGAATAAAGGGGATCAGATCGAGCGATACGATCAGGATCGTGAAGGGGAGCCGGGCAATTCCCATAAAAAGCGCGTTCCGGATACATTGCATGACGCCGGTGTTGAATTGGCTCAGGATGGGGAATGCATAGCTGAGTGTAATGATATAAAGCAGGGAAACAGCGATGAGGAAATAATTCAGAACCATTTGCAGCCTTGCGGTAAGGTAGAGGGAAAGGACGAGCATCCCGCCGAACACGAGCATGATAATCCAGATGCAGGTCGCCTGCCGGAAGTTGCTTTTGAATGCCCGGAAAAAGCTTTTGGCGATTTCCCCCTCCTCGTTTTTGACCAATTTGCGCATGACGTAGTAAAGGGCCGTATACGATGCGCCGATTGTAATGACGGGCAGTGAACAGATGACGAAAAGCAGATTGAGGATCAGAATATCCGTGAATTTTGTCAGGGCCCGCCAGAATGGGCTGTCCATGTTGAACCGTAGATTGTTGAACATTACGATGCTCCTCTCTGCGTCTCCGGTTTGGTGTCCGGCTGTCCGGCGGACGACTGGCTGCGGAAATCCATCGGCGTACTGCCGGTGATCTTCTTGAAGATCCGGGTGAAATAGGAGTAGTTGCCGTACCCGACGCTGTCGGAGATCGTGTTGATGGGAAGGTCGGTGGTTTGGAGCAGACGCTTCGCCATATCGATCCGTTTGCCGATGACATAGTTCTTGAAGGAGACGCCAAATTCCTTTTTGAACAGCTTCACCGCATACGCGGCGTCTACAAAGAGCAGCTCGCTCAGATCCGATCGCGAGATCTCCTCCGTATAGTGCTGGTCCACATATTCCTTGATCTGCTTGGCAATGGATCGTTCGGAAGCCATTTGCGCAAAATATGCGTCGATTGTGCCGGTAATATAATCGATATACAACTTCATGCTCTCGTAGGATTTTTTGGCGATATGATACAGAACATGGTACGCCTCGTTGTTATACAGAATGTCTGCATGGATGCCTTTGCTGTTCAAAAAGCTGTAAAGCATCTGGTCAACATTCAGCTGGAAGCTTGTGATCGATTTTTCATGCAGGCAGCGGTTTGCAGAAAGCCGCTGCAAATAGTCCAGACAGCTGTTGCGGAACGCATGGAACTGCTTGTTATCCAGATGCTGCCGCAGCAGTTCAGACGGAAAATCCGGAAAATCGTTGGACGGCTGGCGAAATGCGGCCAGTTCTACGATTCCGCGGCCCTCACCGAGCTGGTTTGCGATCATAGAACAAAATGCCGCGAAATTGACATGAAAGCTGCCCAGCGGGGCCGGAAGCCCCATAAAACAGCAGATACCGGAATCCGTTTGGGTGCGCACCGTCTCCAGAAACGATTCACAGCGGATCCGCAATGCCGGGCTGACCGTACCGTCATAGACCTGTACGATCGCGATGTAGCGCGAAAATGCCGCATCATATTCGGTAAAAACATCGCGTTCGCCTAAAACGTCGGCAAACACAGCCCCGAATGTTGTTTTCATATAGCTGACCAATGCATCCCGGCTGGAAAAATGGAAGGACAGCGTGTTCTCCTCTGTCAGATGGTACGGCAGCACATCAAAAACGATGGGAAGGAACTGCGATTCCATCGAATACGGTACAAGGAACTGAGAGAGAATCTGGGGAAGCTGATCCGGGGAATGGTCGATTCGGCCCTGAAGATAAGACCGCCAGAAATATGCACAATTCTCTTTTTCCTGTATCTGGCGCATGGTAAGCTGGCCGATTGCTTCCCGGATGATGGCGGAAAGCTTATCGTATTCGATCGGCTTGAGAAAGTAATGAAAGCTTTTCAGCTCCAGAGCCTTTTGCGCATAACCAAAATCGGCGTAGTTTGTCAGGATAATCACCGGTACTTCGCTGCGGCGTTCCCGGATCCATGAGAGCAGATCCAGTCCGCTGCCATTGGGCATATCGATGTCGCTCAGGATCAGGTCGATCTGTCCGTCCTCGATCACGCGCTCGGCCTCCTGAATGTTAAAGGCCGTGTAGATCTGATCAAAACCGAGCTCACTCCAGGGAAGGCCCGTTTTCAGNGAAGCGATCACAAAGCGGTCGTCATCTACGATCAGAACATTCATATCAATCACCCTTTATTTGCAGCGGTATTACCAGCCGAACGTGTGCGCCGCCGCCGGGATCGTTGGAAAAAGCAACTTTGTAATCGTTTCCGTATATCAGGGCAAGCCGCTTGATGCTGTTTGTGATCCCAATATGGGAGGACAGCCCCTCGCGGATCTCCTCCCCATGTTCGATTTTATCAAGGATGTCCTGGGGGTATCCCCGCCCGGAATCGCGGATGTCNATTTGCAAATAATCGTGCTCCGCATCGNTTNCCCGNCCAGCNGTCAAAGAGAGCTTCATCGGCTGCGATCCGCTCATGCCGTGTTTCAGCGAATTTTCGATAAATGTGATGAGCAAAAGCGGCAATACCTGCGCCCGCTCGATTTCCTTATCCACATGGCACTCATACGCAAATATGGGGCCGTAACGCAGAGTCTGGATGTCGAGATACGCCTGNATATGCGCCAGCTCGTATTCCAGGGGAACCAGATCCCGGTCTGTCTGAAACAGGTACCGGAAATAGTTCGATGTAAACATCACCATGGACTGGATGCTTTGCAGGTCTCCCAGCTGCGCCATGCTGCCGATGGTGGTGAGGCAGTTCAGATAGAAATGCGGGCGGATCTGGTTTTGCAGCAAAATGATTTGGAACCGCTTTTGCTCCAGCTCTTTTTCATAAACATCAATGCGCAGCCGCTTGATTTCCCGGATCAGATTTTTAAACTGTGTGTTTGCCTGCGTCAGCTCCTGAATGCTGTAGTCCTCNAGATCGATCNGATCNCNCTGGATATCATCAAGNTTGGACAGCGCTTTGGAAAATTGTTCGATCGGTTTGATCACCCGGAAATACATGCCGAAAATAACGGAGGCAAAGATGATGCAGAACAGGATCGCGCTGAAAACGATCAGGATCTGNAAAATNANCAATGTGCCGTAGCCGCTGAAATTATCCGAGTAGATGTAGATATTGAACGGCAGGGAATTTGGTTTTCCCTCATAACTCTGCAGGCTGTAGAACAGGGAGCTTGTCCGCTGCGAGGTGGTGCGGGCGTCCGTGTTGGAAAGATACAGACACTGGCCTGTAAGATCCGTGATCTCNAGATAGCCTCTCTCGCCCAGATCAAGCTGGAGCAGCGGTGCGGCCAGATCGGCTGCAGGAACAAATACGGCAAATGTAAAATTACGATAGCTGATGAGATAATGGAGATATGTATTCTTTTCTGTGCAAAACGTGCACCACGCAAGATTGCGGTCGGCAATGGTGCCGTCCGCGACCTGTTCACAGATATAATTCCTGATGGAAATATAATCGCTGTATGGGATCGTCATTTGGGAGGCGTTGAAAAAGATATCCTTCTGTTCCACATATGCGAAGTACTGACAGTCCAGCCCGGTCGCATACAGGCTGTCATTGACGCGGGTGCGGAATGTGTTCATGGCCTCGGCCAGCTTACTGACGCCGTCTGCGGATTGCAAATTGCCGACCAAAGGCTCCCACATCGTGGTCCAAAGAATGAAATGCTTTGTAGCGTTTATTTTGGCCGCGGTTTGTTCCTGAAAAAGCACGAGCGTATTGCGGATGGCCTCCTGATTTTGCTGGTGGATTTTGACAACGGAGACAGCGCTGATGACGATATTGATGATGACAATCGGGATTGCGAACAGGAGAAGGCGGCGCATAAACTCGGTGATGGAATAAGAACGCTTGCCTTTTCTGCCCAAAACGCGTCAGCTCCTTCGATACAATATAAAAAACGTAGATTTTGTATATCTTGCACTTATTGTATGATACCGCGTGAACAATTTCCAGTGCTTTTGGAGAATATGCCCGTTTTGTGCTATTCACATTCCCCAAATGTACTATCATCAGGCGCCCGAAAAATGTATCCTGAATACAGGAACCGATCCTGCAAAAAAGAACGAAAAAGGAGCTGACCCAATCATGACGCGCGCTTCCACACCCGCAGCAAGTGATACCGCCACAAGGTTGGATGCAAGAAAGTCGCGGAGGCAGCAAATACGGAATTCCATCCCGCTTTATGTTCTGCTGCTCCCGTCCGCGATCCTGCTTTTCTGCTTTGCCTATCTGCCGATGGGCGGCATTGTTATGGCGTTCCAGAGATATTCGCCCGCGCTTGGTTTCTTCAAAAGCCCCTGGGTCGGATTTGACAACTTCATTCAGTTTTTCAATTCCTATCAGTTCTCGATCACAATCAAAAATACCTTTATCCTGAGTATCTATGGCATGCTCGTCGGATTCCCGCTGTCCATCGGCCTGGCGCTGATGTGCAACCAGATGCAGACGAAGATGTTCAAAAAGGTGTTTCAGGTGGTTACCTATCTGCCGCACTTCATCTCCACCATGGTCATGTGCGGTTTAATCCTGATTTTCCTCTCGCCCAGCAGCGGCATCATGGCCAACCTGTTCCGTCTGTTCGGCGCGGAAGCGCCCAACGTAATGGCCAGCTCCAGCGCCTTTCCGCACGTCTATGTGTGGAGCGATGTGTGGCAGCACCTTGGCTGGGACAGCATCATCTATCTGGCCGCGCTCTCTGCGGTGGATCCCACCTACTATGAGGCCGCCACACTGGACGGCGCTTCCAAGCTGCAGAAGATCTGGTACATTGATATCCCCATGCTGATGCCCACGTTCATGACAATGCTGATCCTGCGGGCCGGCAGCATCCTCGGCATCGGCTTTGAAAAGGTGTTCCTGCTCCAGAATACCACCAATCTGGCGGCGAGCGAGATCCTTTCCACCTACGTCTACAAAATGGGTATTCAGAACATGAACTACAGTCTGTCTGCCGCGATCGGTCTGTTCAATACGCTGGTGAATGTGGTCGTCCTTTTGATCGTGAACTTTGTTTCCCAAAAGTTAACAGACAACAGTATTTTCTAAGGGTGGAGGTGTTGTTATGAAGCATCAAGCGAATCGAGTGACCACACAGGACCGGATCATCAACATCGTCTTTCATGTGATCGCCGTCCTGATGATCGCGATGGTCATTTACCCGCTGTGGTTCGTTGTCATCGCGTCGTTCAGCAATCCCGCCGATGTGGCCAGCGGCGAAGTTTGGATCTGGCCGAAAGAGTGGAATCTGTCGGGTTATCAGGAACTGTTCAAGCAGCCGTCGATCTGGAGAAGCTACCTGAACACGATCCTGTATACCATCTCCGGCACGATCGTCGCCCTTGTGGTGAATATTCCGGCCGGCTACGCGATGTCCCGGATGGATCTTTATGGGAGGAAGTGGATCAACTACTTCTATCTGATCCCGATGTTTTTCGGCGGCGGCCTGATCCCTACTTACCTCATCGTCCAGAAGTTCGGTCTGTACGATAACCCTCTGGTGATGATTCTTCCGTTCTCCGTATCCACCTACAATATCATCGTGACCCGGACCTTCTTCCAGTCCAATCTGCCCAATGAGCTCTGGGAAGCGGCCCAGATCGACGGCTGCGGAACCTTCCGCTATTTTATCCAGTTTGCGGTTCCGCTCTCCAAGGCGATCCTTGCCGTTGTTGGCCTGTGGACTGCCGTTGGCCTGTGGAACCAGTGGTTCAACGCGCTGATCTATTTGCGGAATGAGGCGTATATCCCTCTGCAGCTGTTCCTGCGGCGGATACTCATTGCAAACCAGTCCCTGCTGGGGGCGGCTACCGGCACGATGGCCCAGGAGCTGCGCCAGCTGTCCGATATGATGAAGTACGGTTCCATCGTGATTTCCACACTGCCGATCATGTGCCTGTATCCGTTCCTGCAAAAATACTTTAACCAGGGCACAATGGTTGGTTCAGTGAAGGGATAAATTTGAAAGGAGAATAGTATGAAAAACAAAAAAGCACTTGCATTCCTTCTCGCTCTGGCAATGCTGTTGTCCCTGGCGCTCACAGCGTGCAGCGGCTCCAGCAGCAGCACCCCCACGCCTGCCGCGGATGGCGGCACGCCCGCGGCTGACGGCGGTACGCCTGCCGCAGACGGCGGTTCGGATCAGACCACTTTTTCCGTGGCCACCGTTCGCTGGGCGGACTGGGGCGAAGCCTATCACACCGGTTTCCCCGATCAGGCTGCTGCCGAGAGCGGCATCAGCATTGAGTGGGAAACAATCCTCAACAGCGACTGGGGCGACCAGAAGGCCGTTGTGCTGACGAATGCCAGCCAGTTGCCCGATGCGTTCCTGGGCAACATCTGCATCGGCGAATCCGATGTTCTGAACAACCCCGGCCTGTTCCTGCCTCTGGATGATTACATTGACGAGTACATGCCCAACTTCAAGGCGATCATCGAATCCGATCCCACCATGAAGGCGCTGGCTGTGTCCGCCGACGGCCACATCTACGGCCTTCCCGCCTTTAAGCCCTGCCGTCCGGTGATCGCCAATCAGGTGTTCATCAACCAGACCTGGCTGGACAACCTGAACCTGTCCATGCCCACCACCTACGAAGAGTTCATCGACGTTCTGACCGCGTTCAAGAACGAGGATGCCAACGGCAACGGCGACCCCAACGATGAGATCCCCTATGGCCAGGGCTATGCGGACACCGTGATGTTCTTCTGCCTGCCCTTCGGCACGACCATTGGCGCCGACAACACCAACGACATGACTGTCCGCGACGGCAAGCCCGTATTCATCCCCACGATGGAGGGCTATCGCGACGGCATCGCGTGGATGCACGAAGCTTTTGCTGCGGGCCTGATCGACAAGGAAGCCTTCACGCAGGATACCTCCATGCGTGATGCGAAGCTGATGGCCGAGACGCCCATCATCGGCGTGGCTCCCGGCTGGACCGCCGACTCCACCTTTGGCGCCAACGCGGATCAGTATGTGGCTCTGCCCGCGCTGACCGGCCCCGACGGCAAGCAGTACATTTCCTCCGACCCCGAGCACTGGAACTATTCCCGCTATGAGTTTGTCGTTACCTCCGCCTGCGAGAACCCCGGCCCCCTGCTGTCCTGGATCGACAAGTTCTACACGGAAGACGCCTCCATCCAGAACTTCTACGGCTCCTTTGGCGTGGGCGTTGAGAAGGACGAGGCTGCCGGCACTTACACCGTGCTGCCTCCGCAGGGCGGCGACTCCGCGGATACCTACGCCTGGATCAATTCCCTGCGTGACTTCGGGCCCAAGTATGTTTCCGAGGGCTTCAACGATAAGGTGACCTATGCCGCCGAGAACGGCGATGCCTCCAAGCTGGAGCTGGATAAGTCGATGGCCCAGTACGCCGGCGAGGCCTACCCCAATGTCAGCTACACACCCGATCAGCTGCAGGTGATGTCCACGCTGAACTCCGACATCATTGCTTATGTGAATACGATGCAGGCTGACTGGGTGACCAACGGCGGCGTGGAAGAAGGCTGGGACGCCTACATCGAACAGCTGAATGCCATGGGCTTCGAGCAGTTCATGCAGATCCAGACCGACGCCTATAACACCTATATGTCCAACAAGTAAGCAAACCGTCTCTTTGGGGCTGCTGCAAATGTACAGATGCAGCAGCCCCTTTCTTTGTAATTTGTAATTTGATCTGTAAAAGGGGAAATATGCTATGGCGAAGATTGCAGACAAATATTTCGCGGTGGATCCATGGAAAGTGATCGAGCGCGATTTTGATCCCAGCTATGCCCAGGTCGCGGAATCCATTTTTTCCTTGGGCAACGAGTACATGGGGGTGCGCGGATATTTTGAGGAGGGCTTTTCCGGCCGGTCGCTGATCGGAAGCTATTTTAATGGCGTCTATGAGCGGGTCTATTTCCCGCCCAGCGGCTATAAGGGGATCGCTGGGTTCAACGAGTTTATGGTCAACTCCGTGAACTGGCTGGCCGCGGCGATTTCTGTTGACGGGGAGCGCCTGGATCTGAATACCGCGAAAATCCGGGACTATGAGCGCGTGCTGGATATGCGCAGCGGGCTGCTCACCCGCAGCTTTATCTGGGAGACGGCGTCCGGAAAGCAGCTGGAGCTGCGGTTCGAACGCTTTTTGCCCATGAGCCAAATGAAGATTGGCGTACAGCGCATTTCTGCAAAACCACTCAATTTTGACGGCGATATCGAGATTTGCATGGAGGCGGACTTCGGCACAGTACATAATGGGAAAGCGTTTTGGGAGGTCGCGGAGCGCACCTCTGAGGCGCAGTATATCGAGATCGCCGCCGAATCGACCATTACGCACCAGTATGTTCGTTCTGCCTGCCGGTTCGCCTATAGCGGGACCTGCGAGGAAACCGATTATCAACCGGACAAAAAAATCGGGAAAAAGCTGGTGTTTGCGGGGCGCAAGGGGGAGACGCTTTCCGTTCTGCGCTTTGCGGAAAACACCCACGGACAGGAGGCCAAAGGGGCTATTGGTTCCCTGGAGAATCTCTCGTTTGATGCCCTTCTGGCCGAGACGACGGAATGGTGGAAGAATACCTGGGACGCCGCCGACATCAAAATTGAGGGCGACGACGAAAACCAGCAGGGGATCCGGTTCTGCATCTTCCAGATGCTGCAAACCTATCACGGCGCGCAGCCGGGGAACAACATCGGCGCCAAGGGGCTGACCGGTGAGGCCTACGGCGGCAACGCTTTCTGGGACACGGAGACCTACTGCCTGCCGTTCTTCATCTTCAATCAAATGGAAGCAGCCAAAAACCTGCTGCTGTTCCGTTACCGCACCTTGCCGAAGGCAAAAGAGCGCGCCGCAGCGCTGGATTGCAAGGGCGCGTTTTATCCCATCTCCACCATCAGCGGGTACGAGGGCTGCAATCTCTGGCAGCACGCCAGCCTTCAGCTGCAGGCATCCACGGCGGTGGCCTATGGGATCTGGTTCTATGAAAAAATGTCCGCCGATACGGAATTTTTGTGGGACTACGGCGCGGAAATGTTGGTAGAAGTTTGCCGGATGCTGGCCACGCGGGGCGACTGGTCCGCCGATGGGAAGTCCTATGGATATTTCTGCGTCATGGGGCCGGATGAGTTCCAGATGATGGTGAATCACAACTGCTATACGAACCTGATGGGCAAGTTTACGTTCTCCTATGCCGAGCGGGTGCTGTGCGCACTGGAAAAGGCCGACCCGGAGCGCTATCAGTCGCTGGCGGAAAAGCTGGGCATTGCCGCAGAGGAGCGCCCGGATTGGAAGCGCAAGGCGGACGCCATGGTGATTTTGCAGGACAAGGAGACCGGCATTTTCGAGCAGCATGACGGCTTTTTCAAGCTGCCGCATGTGGATGTGGATAAGATCCCTGTGGAGGAATTCCCGCTCTATCATCACTGGTCGTATGACCATCTCTACCGCAACGACATGATCAAGCAACCGGATGTTCTGATGTTCATGCTGCTGCTGAACAGCTTTTTCACTGCGGAGGAGCTGAAGGCGAATTATGAATATTATGAGCCTAAATGTATCCATGAAAGCTCGCTTTCGCCCTCGGTACACTCCATCCTTGCCGCACAGCTGGGCAAGAAAGAGAAGGCCTATTCCTTCTTCCAGTTTGCCACCAGAATGGATCTCGATAACTACAACCGCAACAGCAACGAGGGCCTGCACACCACATCGATCGCGGCGGCCTGGATGAATATCGTTTACGGTTTCGGCGGGATGCGCAGCGACGGGGAGATACTCTCCTTCCACCCGACGATCCCCGACAGCTGGGAGGGCTACAGCTTCCGGGTTACCTATCATGGCGCGATTATTCAGGTGGAGGTGCAAAAGGAAGCCATTCGCATTGGCCTGCATCACGGCGAGGCCGCAAGGGTCAGCGTGTATGGGGAGATCTATGATCTGACGCCCGAAATGCAGGAAATTGAGATCCCAACTGTATGGAGATAACACGATGGGCGATTGGATGATCAAAATATGCGGCTACCGGGAGGATGAAATCACGGCCAACGGGAACCGGTTCCTGTGCGGCAATGGCTACATGGGCGTGCGGGGAACGATGGAGGAATACGGACGGGAATATTTTCCGGCCGTCAACCTTGCGGGCGTATATGATAAAGTGGGTGACGGCTGGAGAGAGCCGGTCAACGCGCCGAATCCGTTTTATACCAAAGTGTCCGTAGACGGCGTATGCTGGGGGCTTCCGGAAAAAACGCCGGAGGCCCACTGGCAGCAGATCGATTACCGCCACGGCCTGATGCGCAGAACAACAACATTCGAAACCCCGCGGGGAGCGGTGACGATCACATCCGAGCGCTTTGTCCATATGGAGCGAAAACATATTCTGTGCATGCGCTATGAGGTCATCACCGACTTTCCTGCCAGCGTGGAAATTTTAACGGGGATCGACGGAAACGTGTGGGATATCAATGGCCCTCANCTGGAAGANCTGCAAAGCGCTGTGNGCGGGCCGCTGATCACACTGTCGGCGNNNACCCATGAAAAGNGGCAGAAGGTTTGCGTGGCGGAAAGGNTNNTGGCGAANGATTCCTGCCGGCAAGANTGCCGGCAGGAGCAGGCCGGGATTTTTCGCTGTNTGNAATTCCAGACGGANGCGCACCNGCCCGCTNNNATTGAAAAAATCTGCGCCGTATTTACCAGCCTGGACGNTGANNNCCCTTCCAANAGGGCCGAAGAAGCNCTGNGNGAAGTGCCGGAAACCGGCTATCNGGCGCTGNGGGAGGAACANATCNNCGCCTGGGAACAGCTGTGGACGNCCAGNCAGNTNACNATTGAGGGCGACGAGGAAGCGGAGCNGGCGCTGAATTACTCGCTGTATCATCTGCTCAGCATCGCGCCCTTCCATGCGGCCAGCCAGTCCATCCCGGCGCGCGGGCTTTCCGGGCAGACCTATAAGGGGGCTGTGTTCTGGGANACCGAAATGTTCATGCTGGATTTCTTCCTNAACTGCCACCCGGAGNTTGCCAGGACGCTGCTGCGCTATCGGATCGANACGCTGCCCGGCGCGCAGNAAAAGGCTGCCNGNTACGGNTACGAGGGNGCTTTCTACGCGTGGGAATCNCAGGAGGGCGGCTTTGATGCGTGCAGTGACTACAATGTGACGGACGTGTTCTCCGGGCGNCCNATGCGCACCTATTTCAAGGATAAGCAGATCCANATCTCNTCGGCCATCGTCTACGGCATCATGAAGTATGTCCGNGNGACCGGTGACAGGACGCTGCTCTATGAGGGCGGGGCAAAAACNNTTNTNGAGTGCGCACGGTTTTATGATTCNCTGCTGGTGCAGAAAGCCCATACCAATGTGTACGAGCTGCGGGACGTGATCGGNCCGGANGAATATCACGAGCGGGTNAACAACAACGGCTATACAAACCGGATGGCACAGTATACCTTTGCGCAGGCCTGTTGGTTGCTGGAACAATGTGGCTCGGACGAAAAATTGGCGGAGGCTCTGGCGGAGTATGACCGGGANNTTTGGACAGCGCGTTTTGACNNGNACGCCANGNGGATNTATATCCCGGAACCGGCGGAGGACGGCNTCNTTGAGCAGTTTGANGGGTANCGCAAGTTGGAGGATACCNCTNTGGATNCCGTGCGCGGNAGNNTTCTGNANNCCAAAGAGTATTGGGGCGGGGCCTACGGTGTAGCATCGGAGACACAGATCATCAAGCAGGCTGATGTTGTGACATGGATGGTCATGTTCCCGGAGGACTTTTCGGACGAAGTGAAGTGGAAAAACTGGTGCTACTACGANCCCCGNACAGAACACGGCTCGTCGCTGAGCGCGTGTATGTACAGCATTCTCGCCTGTACCTGCGGCCATCCGGACGAGGCATATCCCTTTTTCCTGAAGTCAGCCCNGGCGGATCTTCAGGGCGGCGGAAAAGAGTGGGCNGGTGACATCTATATTGGAGGAACCCACCCGGCNGCGGCCGGAGGAGCCTATATGACGGCGATNTNCGGNTTCGGCGGCTTGACATTTNCGGANGGGGAGATNCATGCGGCNCCCCGGCTGCCCGCTTCCTGGGACAGGCTGACGTTCCGTGTCAGCTACAGGGGGAGGCTNTTNGANNTTTCGGAAACAAAAGACGGGGCGGATATCCGCTTGGTTTTGTAAGCCGATGGAGTGTGCTTTGATTTGAAAGGTAAAGGTATCGGCCGCNCGAACCTTTTGTATTGCAATGATTTCATCGATTCGGGTGGTGTCTGATACACAAAAAGTACACAAGNCCTCCAGTCGACTTGCTTTTGCGGAGGTGCAATACTTTCCGATAAATCGGGAGTTGCAAAGGAGAGAAAATATAAACATGGACATTGTTATAAGAGAGATTGAAAGCAAAGATTATTCATCCGTAGCAGCAATTTGGCGTGACGTATTGGACTATTTATCGGTAACGGATNAAATGGTGNCCGAAATTCATGAAAAGATGAAAAAAGATAGCCGTTATAGNACATTTGTTGCTGATGCGGACAGCGCTGTTGTCGGTTTTGTTACGACCGCTGAAACTTTAGCGGTTGGCTATCCAAATGGATATATGAAAGTGAACGGACTTGCCGTTCTGCCAGAGTTTCAGCNCCGCGGTATTGGTAAAATGCTGATGGAATGTGTCGAGAAGCAGGCAAACGAGCGANANCTTTCGATGATTGGACTTGCATCAGGTTTTCAGAGAACAGACGCGCACGAATTTTATGAGCATTTGGGCTATCAAAAATTGTCATTTTGGTTCCGTAAGAAGGTATAATATGCTGCCTTAAAGAAACTTCCTGTTTATTGAAAAATTAGTAAAGTCAATAAGTTGGTACACAACTTAGTACACCATCGAAGCTGTTTCAAACTGCTTGAAACTGTATCAACAACGGTAGCAGAAAGCTGGAAATGCTTGAAACTACACAATATTGACTAAGGCCGAACCAGTGTCCCTGTAATTGAAAGGTAAAGGTATCAACTAACTGAGCAAAAAACTTAAGCGTTTCAGATACGGTTGACATGATATATAATTGCGTATTATAATTCTTGTGTCAACCGCCCAAATCCCCTGCGCTGCAACGGTTTCAGGGAGCCGGGCGGCGGCCAGTACACAAGTTATAGAGCGGCCATCAAATTCCTTTATGCATAGAAGAACAAATTCGGAAGGCGTGGAAGTGTTATGTACGATAGAATGCTAAACAAACAGGCGGCACCTACGATAGCAGAAATGACAGAATTTTGTGGTGAGAATGCCGAAAGATTCTCTATGCTGAATGAATGGCTGACATTTGCATTTCATACAGAACAACAGATCGCTTTCCCTTATGGCAATAACTATGGATGGGGAATTGCTCATAAACGGAAGAATAAGCTTATCTGTAATATATTTGCAGAAAACAATGCTTTTACCGTTATGATGAGATTATCGGATAAGCAATATCGCAGCATTTATAATACACTTCAAAAATACGCCCAAGAATATATAGATAATAAGTATCCTTGCGGTGACGGCGGGTGGATTCATTATCGCGTTACATGTGAAGAACATTTTGATGACATAAAAGCATTATTAACGGTGAAATGTTCATAATGATGTTCACAGGATATAAAACCTGTTTTAACGTGAAAGTGGAGGAAATTATGGAAAACTGGCTTGAAAGTGTTTACAGTGACGGAACAGCTGCATTTGTCAGCAACCCGGCGCCCCAATTGTCCGAAACCGTTATGATTCAGATCCGGATGTACGGGAATGCGCCGGTGCGTCATGTGTTTTTGCGCTCTGTGCCGAACGGTGCGGAACATTTGGAGGAAATGCACCCCGTCAAAAAAGAGCACGGTCTGGTGTATTATGAAGCTCCTCTGAAAATGACGGAGAACCGGATGCAGTACCAGTTCTATCTGGCCTGTGACGATGTGGTGTACTTCTACAATCAGAAAGAGATCACCACTTATGTGCCCGACCATACTTACGACTTTGTGCTCCTGGCGGACTATGTGCAGCCGGAGTGGGTCAAGGAGGCCGTATTCTATCAGATTTTCCCGGATCGCTTTTGCAACGGCGACCCGTCCAATGATGTGCGCAGCGGCGAATACAGCCAGGACGGCCACCCTGCCATTCACATGGATAACTGGGAAGCTCCGGCGCTGACCTATCAGGAGGGGCACTGTCTGGACTTCTACGGCGGAGATCTTCAGGGCGTCATAGAGAAGATTCCCTATCTGAAGGAACTGGGTGTGACGGCGGTGTACCTCAACCCCATTTTCCGTGCGCCCTCCGTCCATAAGTACGACTGCCTGGACTACTTCCACGTGGATCCTCACTTCGGCGGCGATGAAGCTCTGGCAAAGCTGAGCAAAGCGCTGCACGAAAACGGCATGAAGCTAATTCTGGACATCTCCATCAACCACACCGGCACCGCCCACCGATGGTTCAACCGGGACGGTTTGTATTTTGACAAATCCGAGGGTGCCTACAACAATCCCGATTCCCGCGAGAGAGGTTACTATTTCTTTCAGCCGGACAACAGCTACTGCGGGTGGTTCAACAACGCCAGCCTGCCTACATTGAACTATACCTCCGACACACTCCGGGAGATCATTTACCGCGCAGAGGATTCCGTCCTGAAAAAGTGGCTGAAGCCGCCCTATAACATCGACGGATGGCGTTTTGATGTGGCGGATGTGTTTGCGCGGAACAACGAGATCCAGCTGTCGCATGAGCTTTGGCCCGAGATCCGCAAAAGTATCCGGGAGGTGAACCCACAGGCCTACATTCTGGCGGAGGACTGGGGAGACTGCGCGCCCTATTTGCAGGGTTCGGAGTGGGATTCCCCCATGAATTACTTTGGGTGCGGCCGCGTGATCCGGCAGTTTCTCGGAGAGCCCGACCTGTTTATGAGCCGGAATGCAGTCCTACGCCAGGTGAACTACAAAATGACTGCGCAGGATGTGAAAAACCGCGTCATGGAGCACCTGTCAAAGCTTCCTTACCGAATTTGGGAAAACCAATTCAACCTGTTTGACAGCCACGATGTGAGCAGGCTGCACAATAACCCGGATGTGAATGCGGATGAGTATTGGGGCGCGGTTATTTTTCAGTTCCTGCTCCCCGGCGCGGCTTCCATCTATTATGGGGACGAAGCCGGCATTGACGGTGTGCTGGGCACCAACGAGGGCTGCCGCTATCCCATGCCTTGGAGCAAGAATTTCCAAAACAGTGAGGCGTATCGCCTGAACCGGACAATGGCTCACATGAAGGCACAACACAAGGCGCTTTCCCACGGCGGCATGAAGTTCCTCTATGCGGAGGGGAATGTGGTTGCCATCGCCCGCTTCTGGGAAAACGAGGTCTTTGTAGGCGTGATCTCCACCGAGGATCAGGATGTGCAGATCCGCCTGCCCCTTGGCGCGGTGGGCGCGGGCTGCCCCAAAGGCTCGGCGGACGTGTTCAGCAATCCGCTGGAATATGAAACATCGAACGACAACAGCATTCTGCTGACTGTCCGGGCCCATCGATCTTACTTTATGGAATGTCAGCCGAAAAGACAGTAAAATTCTCTAAAGGGAAAAACGAACGTGGCCCAGGGCGTCTGCCCCGGGCTGCTTTTATTTTGAAAAGCTGATTTGTGCCACAAGGAACCCCCAAATGTGCTATACAGTGGCCCCAAAAGCCTTTAAAGTATGAGATGGGAGAATGCCGGGTTCTGTGCTGCGCCGGAACCTGCGGTCATCAGGCGAGTTTACAAAATATAGCCGCAGCGTGGAGGTTTGACATGGCAAAGAGCAGGAAAGTATGGATTATTGCGGGCGCAGCAGTGGTGCTGTTGGCGGCCATCGCGTTGGCAGTTATCTATTTGCTGCCCGGGGAAGAGGCCGGCGGCCAGTATGTGTCCAGAGATCAGGCGTTCCGCTATGAAAACGAGAGCGTCTATGCGGTATTTGCGCCCGAGGAAGGAACTTATGCGCTCTCCATCGAGGGGCAGCGTCCCGCCGGGCTGTCCCTTCAGGTTAACGGACTCCCTGTGGAAAGCGGGAGCGATCAGGTGGTACAGGTAGCGCTCCATAAGGGGATCAACAGTGTATCCTTCACAGATGAAGCGGACGGCGTCACCGGCATCACGCTGCAGGATTGCCCCGCATTGCCGGACTATGGGGCGTTTGTAACCTATACGTCCTATGAGGCGGAGAACTGTGATACCAATGCCGAAATCTGCGGCGGCGAGCGGGATTACCGAACCTTCGGCAGCGAGGCCAGCGGCCGGCAGTATGTTGCTTTGGATGCGCCCGGTGAATCCGTGACGGTGAAGCTCACCGCCCCTGCCGACGCGCTGGTGATCCGCTACTGCGTGCCGGACAGTGAGGACGGTGCGGGGCTGACAGGCACAGTGGACCTGTTGATCGACGGCGAGGCCCGTGCACTGACCCTTACATCCGATACCAGCTGGGTGTACGGGCCTTTCCCCTGGAACAACGACCCTGCCAGCGAGGCCGGAGGGCACCGGTTCTTTGATGATGTGCGGGTGGTGCTGGACAAGGTATATCCGGAGGGCACGGAGATCACCATCCGGAAAGGCGAAGACTTCGCCTATTGCCTCATCGACCTCATCGAGACAGAGGAGCGCCCCGCACCCATTCCCATGCCGGAGAATGCACTGTCCGTGGAAGACTTCGGCGCGGCGCCCAACGACGGCATAGACGATTCCTGGGCGATCATGGACTGCATCAAGGCCGCGGCGGAGCAGGGAAAAGAAGTCTGGATCCCTGCCGGGGAATTTGAGATCCGGGAACACCCATATTCACAGGGGATCCCGATCCGCACGGATAACGTTACCATCCGCGGCGCGGGGATGTGGTATACCATCCTTCGCGGTGATGCCGCGGGATTCCAGGTGCAGGCCGCCCATGTGTCCTTTTACGATTTCTCGCTCATCGGCAGCGTGAAGCAGCGCAAGGACAGCCTTGACCCCTGCGCGATCGATTTGGTAACCCCAAAAGCGGGCATGGGGGACATCCGGGTGCAGAACGTATGGATCGAGCACTATAAGGTGGGGCTGTGGTCCGACGTGGTGGACGGCATCAGCATGATGGGCTGCCGCATCCGCAACACCTTCGCTGACGGCGTCAACCTGTGCGCCGGGACGTCCCACTGTGTGCTGATCCACAACGATCTGCGCAACACCGGCGACGACGGCATCGCCATGTTCAACCGCGGCGTTCTGGATGTGGACAACAAGGTGCTGTACAACACGGTTGCGCTGCCCTGGCTGGCCAATAATATCGCCCTCTACGGCGGAAAGGATATCGTGGTGGCCAACAACCTGCTGAAGGACACCATCTGCTTTGGCGGCGGCGTCAATATCAGCACCAAGTTTACACCGCAGATTTTTGAGGGCACGATCCTCGTGGAAAACAATAAGTTTGAACGCTGCGGCAGCTGGGAGAACGATATCAGTCGGGAGTATGGGGCCATATGGGTGAATACCATCGAGGGGTATGACAATACGGCGGAATGCATCATCCGCAATAACGTTATAGAGGACAGTACCTACCAGGCCATTGCCTTCACCGGCGGCGGGCTGCTGGAGAATATGCGCATTGAGGATAATACGTTTGCCGGCTGCGGTTCCTTCGCTGTGGATGCGTTCCCGGAGGCGAAGGGTTCCGTGACCATGCGGAACAATCAGGTTACGGACGCCCCCGCGGGCGAGGTGCGCAATCAGGCCGGGGATTCGTTTGCCATTCTGGACTAAAGCTTTTGGAGGAGTACGAAAATGAAATACCAGGGTGTTATTTTTGATTTGGACGGTGTGATCTGCTCGACAGACCATTATCACTATCTGGCGTGGAAAGCACTGGCGGACAGGCTGGGCGCTTACTTTGACGAGGAGATCAACAACCGTTTGCGGGGCGTATCCCGGATGGCCAGCCTGGAGATCGTGCTGGAGCGCTACGACGGTACGTTGACGCAGGAGGAAAAAGAAGCGGCGGCAGAGGAGAAGAACGACCGCTACCGTGAACTGCTGAAGAATATGTCCCCCGCGGACCTGTCCGCCGAGGTGAAGGAAACGCTGGATGCCCTGCGGGCCAAAGGGCTGCTGCTGGGGATCGGTTCGTCCAGCAAAAATACCCGCTTTATCCTGGGGCAGATCGGCCTGGGAGATTATTTCGACAAGATATCCGATGGCACCAACATCACCCGCTCAAAGCCCGACCCCGAGGTGTTTTTGAAGGCGGCAGAGTATCTGGGGCTGGAACCGAAGGACTGCCTGGTGGTAGAGGACGCAGTGGCGGGCATCCAGGCTGCCATTGCGGCGGGGATGGATTCCGCGGCAGTCGGAGACGCAGCCAAGAGCGATCTTGCGACCTACCGGCTGCACTCCTTCCGTGACCTGCTGACCTGTGTGGAATAAACGGAGGGAGGCTCTGCAATGGGGAATCAACGTGCAGCAGGCGTGCTGATGCCGGTAGCCTCTCTGCCGTCCGGAGAGGGGACGGGAACCTTTGGCTGGCCGGCCTATCACTTTGTAGACTTACTGGCAGGGATGGGCGTGAAAATCTGGCAGATCCTGCCGCTGAATCCCCTGGGCTACGGCAATTCTCCCTACCAGCCCTTTTCGTCCTATGCCGGGGATGAGCTTTATATTGACCTGGATCTTTTAGAGCGGGAGGGCCTTTTGCCAGGCGGCCGCGAACCCTATGTGTCCAGGCGGCCGGGGCGGGTGGAGTATGAGCGGGCGAGGGCCTACAAGGAACCCTACCTCCATGCGGCCTGTAAACAGTTTTATGCAAATGGCCCGGATGCGGGTTTTGCGTCGTTCCGGGAAATGGAATGGGTGTATCCCTACGCGGTATTTATCGCGCTGAAAAAGCAAAACGGCCTGCGCTGCTGGAATGAGTGGCCCCGCGAGCAGCAGGACTGGATTCTGGACAGACGGTACGATATCTCCCATCTGAAGGAGGAGATCCAATACCAGATTTTTGCCCAGTACATGTTTTACCGCCAGTGGATGGCGCTGAAAGCCTACGCCAACAACAAGAATATCCAGATCATGGGCGACGTCCCGTTCTATGTCGGTCTCGACTCGCTGGATGTGTGGGGAAGCCGGGAGGATTTTCTGCTGAATGACCAGTGGCAGCCTTCTTTCGTGGCAGGTGTGCCGCCGGACTATTTCAGCAAGACAGGACAGCGCTGGGGGAACCCCATCTACAACTGGGATAAAATCCAGGAGAAAGGGTTTTCTTTTTGGTTCGACCGATTGGCCTACAGCAGCAGGCTTTACGATATCGTCCGCATCGACCACTTCCGGGCTTTTGACACCTACTGGAAGATTCCGGCCACCTGTGACACCGCCATTGAGGGAGAATGGCTGGAGGCTCCGGGCTATGCACTCTTTGACGAGCTGTACCGCCGCATGCCGGATATCCAGATTGTGGCAGAGGATCTGGGCGATCTGCGGCCCGAGGTTTTGACGCTGCGGGACCATTACCACATGATGGGGATGAATATCGCGGAATTTACGCTTCTGGATCCCGATAAGATGGCGGAGCATCAGCTCATCTACACAGGAACCCACGACAATCAGACCGTGAAGGGCTGGTATGCCGGCCTGAGCAGGAAAGAGCGCGTGAAGGTGCGCCGTGCGCTGGCAAAATATGGCTATTGGGGCGAACCCATTGCCCGGCGGATGGTGCGCTTTGTGTATGGCAGCAAGGCGTCTATGGCCATCATTCCGCTGGCAGACTTGCTGGGCCTGGGAGACGAGGCACGGCTGAACAGCCCCGGTACGCTGGGCAGCCCCAACTGGGAGTGGCGGCTGGAGAATTGGACATTGACGGAAAAGCGCAGCGCGTTTATCCGGGCGGTGGTCGGGGCATCAGGCCGGTAGCGCCGCGGCACGAAGGACTGTCCTTGATTTTGGCTGCAAAAAATAATTGGGGACAGCCGGTATGAAAAGCTGAATCAGACGTTGGACGCACTGGCGGCCCAATACGGCGTGAGTTCCACGACGGTTGCCGCGGCCTGGATCCTCCGGCACCCGGCCCGGATGCAGTTGGTCACCGGGACGACAAAGGAATCCCGCCTCAAAGAAATCATTCAGGCATGCGATCTCCGGCTGTCCCGTGAGGATTGGTACCGGCTGTATTTAGCCGCCGGACATATTCTTCCCTGAGGGCAAATCGTTACAAACACGATACATCGCGGGTTGGAGTCAAGACGAGAGCATAGGCAGGGGCAAAAAGCCAAGAAAAAAGCAACGAGATATTTTATCAGAAAAGCATCCCAGAAACAAAATACACTCTATGTAAGTAAAGCGGGATATGCCTAAAAGGCATATCCCGCTTTGCTATAGATAATTAGGAATTATCTATAATCATTCTATCATAATGGGCTCCCAAAATCTACCTATTTGCAAAAAATTGTTGAAAATTGCCAAATTTCGCATCTAATCGCTTGCTTCATATGATGGGTTGTCTTTTTCTACAATATGCTTCAAATAGTATAATACCAATGCCGCCTAGAGAGGCAGCATTGTGTAGAATTTTCTGCTTTAGGGAACCTCCGAATAAATCGTATAAAGGCATTGGAACTACGCAGGTGCAACCCTGAAAAACGGTAAAACAACGGAAGTGGCGTAAAACATATGAAAAGACTACATGCTTTCCACCTCTCAGTGCTCTTTTTTCGAGCACGGGGCGTAAAAAGTAGAGGTCAAGGGAATTCAAAGCGCGCTTTTGCCGATTTGAACGCTTTTTTACCAATTCTTTTAAAGCTATATTCCCTTGGCCTTTTCTTTCACGATTTATTCAGAGGTTCCTTAATTTCCGGAGGGTTAACCATCTGCGCGCAAGTTTTCCATGATGGTATTTTTTCGTAGTGTCCGCAGATAAGGCCAAGCCGCTAACAATGCAATCAGAAAAGCCCCGGGCACGGCTGTTCCAACAGCCCACCAAGGTACCGCAAAAAGAAATCCGGCCAGCCGCCGCAGGATGCTGTACTCCACCCAAAGCAAGGCAAATCCCATCGGAAGACCCCACGCCAAAGCCTCTGCACTATGGGTCACGCTTTGCACCAAGATCATGCCGCACAGGCCTTTTTCCGTCATCCCCAGTGACATCATCATAGTGAACTCCCGTTGCTGCAAGGTGAGGCCGATGGAGATCGTAGTGATCACATGACAGGCGCAAATCAAGCCGGTCAGGAAAGAAAATCCATAGAGGATCACATTCAAAAGAAGATGGATGATCCGGGTGAGCGCAAGAGATGTTCGATTGTCCGCAAGAAACAAATAGTTATATGGATCACCGGCTTGCCGATCGTCATATTGCAGGGGCTCCAATTCCTCNTTCAAATCTTCAGGATATTCCGTGCCATAACGAATGTTGACGATGCGGCGGAACGCTTGACCATTGACCTGTTGCCACTGTTCCAGCAGATCGTTGAGATTTGTTTGACTGGTGATCACCAGCAGCCACACGGCGTTTCCGGGTCGATGCTGTATATATTTGCTTTGATCCACGGCAACAATGGAAAGCGTGATGGGCATGCCCTCCAGNTGNGTCTNCAAGAGGTCNCCCGCNTGGTAATGGGTTTGCACAATGTTCTGCGTATNANAAAANTAACGATTNGCCAGNATGCAGGGAATAGCACCGGATGGCGTTTCAACGCAGCCGGCACTACGGGCAAACTCCTCNTCAGGNACAGCATANATTTCAANNTTTGTGAGATAGGCATCGCCCTCCCGGTAATGGTTCAGGACCGCGGCAAGTTCAAGATTTTCCGCAGTGTAGGCACTGGCGGGAACACGCATCTCGTCCAGCACCACCTGTTCTGTCACCCGCACCTCATCCACCGGAGTCTGGGGATGCAGCAAAGTCTGGTAGGTGTCGGTGTTGAGAAGGGAGCGTCCGCTCACCGCATAATCTATGCTGATTGGGTACGCCTCAACNTCCATGTTAGCATCAAGCACTGAAGGAATATATTGAACAAGGCCCGTAGCCGCGATGAAGAGGGCGATGCAAACCGCCAGCGAACTCACGGTAGCCACATAGCGGCGACGGTTTCGCTTGGCGTTTTTCACCGCTAAGGCTCCTTCCACGCCCAACAGCCGNCCGGCGATCATCCCCGTCCGGGTAACGCGGCGGCTCACCTTTACTTCCCCATCGCCCGAAATCGCCTGAATGATGGAGCCTTTTGCAAAGCTGCGGGCGGGCAGCCAGGCCGAAATCAGCAATACGATGAAGCTGACCAGCGCGCTGACGAGCAGCCAAAATGGCCGTATGTTCAGATGCAGCGAAAGGTCGGCGCCGATGAGCTGCTTCATACCGCTCATCAAGGGAGCGAGCATCCGGAAAGCCAGCCCCAATCCCCCGCAGCCCGCCAGCAACCCCAGCGGAATGCCAATCGCGCCAACGGCAAGGGCCTCGNACAACAAGCAGAATGCCGCCTGGCGGCCAGTAGCCCCCGCACTGATCAGCATACCCAATGTACGCCGGCGTTCCGCGAGGCTGATGGAAAAGGAATTGACGATCATCATGCCGGATGCTGCCGCNATCACCATCAGAAGCGCGGCCCGCAGCAGATCCATGAAAAAGAGGGTGCGATTCGTTCCGTCCGGGCCGGGTGCGCCGGATAGCGTGATCAGGGTGCTCTGATACAGGGGGATCGTTTGGGGATAGCGGGATAAAAGTGATTGGGTCAATTCCCCGGTGTGCGCATAGTAAGCGGCATCCAGCTGCCCTGCTGCCGAGAAAAAGCGATAGACATCCTCCCCCATGGGCTTTTCCCAATCAAGGCCATAAAAGGCGTTGAAGCCGCCATCGCCTGCGGGCAGCTGTAAACTCAATACCGAATGAGAATAGATCCCGGAGATCCTCATGGATCGCGGGNCACCGTTCCGGGCGCTGAGTGACACGGTATCACCCACTGAAAGACCATATTGAAGGGCGAACTGCCTTTCTACCAGCAATTCATCCGGCGTTGNAGGCGNGGCGCCGGCGGTGAGCTCGGTCTGCATCATCTCCAAAAAATCGCCCTCTACCCCATACAGGCACAGCACGGTTCCCCGAGTAGTTGTGGCAATCAGCTTACCACCGAAGATCCCCCATTGCTCAGAGATTGGATCGCCCGCTAATGGGGCAGCCGCCTGCGCCGGCAGACGGTCGGCGGACCAGTGCCAGTTCCCGTTCTGCCCCACGACAAAACGGCGCAGNGCATCCATNGCNGAGTCGCTGCCCAGCANCACCGACAAGATCATAGCNGTGGAGAGCACCACGCCCATCACGGTGGCCCAAAAGCGGCTCCGGCTGTGTTTGATTCCGTGCAGGGATATTTTTTGTAATGCTGTCATCCTCGCAACACCTCATCCCGGAAAATGGCCCCGTCACGAATTTGGATGACGCGCTGGGCTTGGGCGGCGATGGCTGCGTCNTGAGTGATGACGACCACGGTTTGGCCGTCCTCCTCGTGGGATTGACGGAACAACTTCATGATCTCGGCGCTGTTTGCGCTGTCCAGGTTGCCGGTGGGTTCGTCGGCCAGCAAAACAGTGGGTCGAGTGATAAGAGCCCGCCCGATGGACACCCGCTGCTGTTGCCCGCCCGAGAGTTGGTTTGGNAGGGAATCCAGCCGGTCCTGCAAGCCCAATTTGTGTACCAGCNCAAGCAGAAATTTTTCGTCCGCCTTTTTGTGGTCCAATTGCAGCGGCAGCAGGATATTTTCCCGCACNGTCAAGACCGGGATCAGGTTGTAATTCTGGTACACCAAGCCGATCTTCCGCCNCCGGAAGATTGCCGATTGGTTCACTGTGAGGCGGGCCAGGTCGGTACCTTCGACCAAAAGATTGCCCGAAGTTGGTTTCTCCACCCCTCCCATCATGTGCAGCAGNGTGGATTTTCCACTGCCNGAAGGGCCGGTGATCGCCACAAATTCTCCCTGCCCGATNGTAAAAGACAGATGATCCACAGCAATTACCTGCGCCTCTCCGCTGCCATACACCTTTGTTAATNCAACAGCTTGTAACACCGTTTTCTGTGTACTCAAAAAATCCGCCTTTCTTTAAAACAGATATGTGGAAAGCGGGCTGGCGAAAGAAACAGATCTCCGCCCGCCCGCCTGTGTGTATTTTACTTCATGCGGTTATATAAAAAACCTGATCGAGAAAATTCAGGTGGAAACCGAAATCGTCCACGAACCTGCATAGCTGTTGTTGTTATAAACGCGCACGGTACAGGTGCCCGCATCCCACGGGATGAATACGGTGAGGGGGGTATCGCCATCATTCTGAAACGCTTTGGAGCCTAAGACAACNGNGGCACCATTACGCACTTCAATGTCGATTTTTCCGGCTGTACCACTGACACGGCCAATCGTCCAATTTTGGTTGACCTTTGGGTTGCTTGAATATACCACGGCAAAATTGGTGCCACCGCGAACAAGCGTAACCGCGCGCGCCATGCGATGCTGCCCAGCTCCTTCTCCGAGAGATGAATCTGCTTGTTGTTGACAGGGGCAAGCCCGAGAACGCAGACCGGCGCACCCACCAAAAGGATGAGGTACGGCTCAAGCGCAAAGCGCGGCAGTATCCACATCGCGACCGCCTCAAACAGCACGGAAACCGCCGCGCAGCCGAGCGGCGTGTGGGCATGGTAGCCATTGGTGCGCTTTGCAAGAAAACCCAGCCCACCGGCAAACAGCAACGCGGGCCAGAAGCCGCTTATCAAAGTGCCCAGCAAAACCATCAGGAAACATATTGTAAACGAGAGCAGTTTTTTTAACAGCATGTACTGGCACCACACTGCCTGCTCCTGCGTGACAATGCCGTGCCGCAGAAACATATCCGTGAGCCAAGCTGCAAAGCTTTCCATGGCCGGCGCCTCCTTGCCTGTCCGTTTTCCTGTTTTCTGTCAAGATACCACACCTTTGTCGCTTTGTCCACAAAAGTGGGATGAACGACAGAAAAATGTGTATGAACGCAGCTTCAGCACACGAGATTTGGCCATTCAAACGAGAATTGGAACGTACCGTCACGAAAGCGCATATACGGGGCTACACCATAGCGCGCAAGCACCTCCCTAACATTAGGCAGCCCAAATCCATGCAATTCCGGTTTTTCTTTGGTGGTTTCAATGCGTCCGTTTATAATCTGCACAGGAGGGCTTGCGTTGAGGATGGAGAGAAACAGCACTCCTTTATCCTCCATTTCGGTATTTTCAAGGAGTGCCTTTACCTCGATGCGGCGTTCCGGCTGCGGCAGCTTTGCGCACGCCTCAATGGCGTTGTCCAGAAGATTCGCCAATACAACGATACAGTCGATCTCACGAATTTGCAGGGCGGACAGATCGTTTACCTCGAACTGAATGTCTATACCGCATTTTTCCGCGTGCTGCGCCTTTTGATTCAACACGGCGTCGATAGCTGGGTGGTGCGTGTTGACGGTGAGGATACGCTCGGTCTGTGTGCTTTGCAGTTCTTCCAGATAGCGCGCTGCCGCAGGTGCGGCGTCCTGCGGCAGCAGATCAGACAGCGCGGCAAGATGGCTCCGGAAATCGTGTGTGATTTTTCGCTGTGCGGCATACGCCGCACTCAACGCCTCCACGCTTTGCGTCTGCGCTGTCAGGCGTTCGTTTACCGCCAGCGCTCGCTCACGCAGCAGCGCATTCTGCTGCAGCCAGCCGATCAAAATGACGGCACCGATGTTGACACACTCTAAAATCGCTACACAGATTAGCAGCAGAGGGAGCGCCTGCGGTACATTGTAAAAGTTAAAATGCAGCGGGAACAGCAGCGCCAGCGAAACAAGCGGGAACAGCAACATCGGAACGGTCTTCACCTCTTTGCCCCGGCCGCGCGGCCTATAGTACTGCCGCAGCGCAAGTGCAAGCGCAAGGAGCAGAAGGTCGCAGCCAGTCCCCACCAGTATATAAAGCGCACGGTCATTGACCAATGCTTCATAATCGAGGGAAAATATTGCACACACGCCGGTCTGTGTCAGTAGGCCCATCAAATAGATTATTGCATATCCAATCATGGTGGTGAGCAGTCGCATCCAAAAGGCACCGCAGTAGAGTGCGCAGTTTGCCAGAAAGAACAGAGCCAGACAGCCAAGGAGCTTCACGAGGCTGAACGGAGTATGCACAAGCGTTGTGAAGAAAAACGAACACAGCATGAGGATGGCCGCGGCCGTCCAGAACTTCATCCCTTGCAGTCGCCGTTCAAAAAAAACATCAAAAAAGAGCAGCAGCGCAAAATATTCCATGAAATTAAACATCAAGCTCAGCCAATACTCCATCGTCTGCCCCCTCTCCAGTCCATATAATTATCATGAATTTCCGTGTATTTGCGCGTGCTGACGGGCAGCTGCGTGCCGTCCGTCAAAAGCGCCCCTGTGCTTTGCAAACGCCGGATGTGCGCCATGTTGACAAGATAGCTTTTGTGGATGCGCAGAAAGCCTCGCGGCGCAAGCTGGCGTTCTAACTCTGTCAGCGTTGTACGCGTGGAGAGCGTGTCCGGGGTGCGATCCACCAGATGCAGAACCGACCGGCGCTGCCGCGCTTCGATGTACACAAGAGATTGTGGCGGAATGTCCATATCCTCGCCATCGCACCAAATGCGAAGCGGCCCGCGCTCTTTGAGACAGACAGCTACCGCCTGCCGGACATATTGTTCTAACTTTTCTTCCAGTCGGCTCTTCAAAAGATAACGGAACGCTTGTACCTCATAGCCCTCCAAACTGAATTCAACATAGTTTGTTACAAAAATCAGCACGGTGTTCCAGTGCTTTTTCCGCATTTGGCGCGCCAGCTCGATCCCGTTTATTTCGCCCATATCGATATCGAGAAAAACAATGTCGTATTCCGCAAGCGTTTCTCCCGTCAGCGCGGCGGGATTGCAAGCACAGTCTACCTGTGTGCGGGGCGGTAGCATCTCCTTTGCATCCTGCAGGCGCTTTGCAAGCTTCTGCGCAAATTGCTTGTCGTCGTCGCAAATCAAAACCTTCATGGCGGCCTCCCCCAAAATCCCAGATTCTGCTAAAAACATAGCGAATTTCCCCTTTTCTGTCAATAACAAATTGCAATATACCAACATATTGGTATATTAGCTTATCATATACCATAATTATTCGTGCGTCAAATTGTACACTATATAAGTATAGGGGGGATCGGGATGGTGTACGATTTTGCCTCAAGGTTGATTGCGTTGCGCAAAAAGCGCGCTTGGTCGCAAAAGGATGTGGCGCAGAGGATCGGCAAATCCGATTCAGCGATTGGAACATATGAAAACGATACTGCAATGCCTTCTTTGGAGACTGCCGCCGCCCTGGCGGATGTGTTCGGCGTATCGCTCGATTATCTGCTGGAGGGCGAGAAAAGCAGGACAATATCCGTGAAAGGTGTGACGGATACGCAGATTTGTCTGCTCATGGAACTTGCGCAGGAGTTCGCCGCACCGACCGGTCACGGCCCGATGATGAGTTCCTCGCAAGAAAGGCTTCTCTCTCGCGTCATCGCAGAATTTGTAAAATTAAAATAGAGAAAGCGCAGGCCCATCGTGGGGCAGACGCTTTCCTGATAATCCCGATTTTGTTTTGAGCCGGCTCGAAACAAAATCGGGACTTCTTGCGTTCATACACTTTTTTCTGTCGTTTATACCACTTTTGTAGACAGCGAAACATAAATGTGCTATGGTACAATTACGGGAAAGAAAAAGACAGGGTCATCTCCCCATGCAATCGTGAATCTTTCCGTTCAATCCATTCCATCTGCCCGGAAACCGGTGCAAAGCAGCCGGGTCGCACCGGAGCATCGAGAAAAACGGCAGCCTTGTTCAATATTCCCGTTCTTTGTTAGAATCTCTTTTACGGCCGTAGGAGGTTTTATACGTTGCTCGTCTTATATCGGGTTACGGAGCAAACCAAAAAGTGACTTTGGTATAAGTCTTTGGGATATTTATATCCCAGGACAGCCAGCCTGTGCGTTGGCTGCTTGAGCAAGACCTATTCGCATCAAAACCGTTCAACACATTTTTTTCGGAGGTAAAAGATGAAAAGCAAAAGAATTTTCAGCCTGATCATGGCCGTTATCCTGCTGATGGCCCTTGCTGTTCCCGCCTTTGCAAGTGGGAGCGACGATCCCGAAACGGTCACTGTTGATTCCGGCGAATTCGGCGTAAAAACGGTTCTCTCCAATGAAAACGACGGAATTTCTCCCCGGTTCCCTGGAACTGCTGGACTGTATTCTGTGGTTGTTTATCCGGCGAAAGTGGGCGACAAACAGTATTTTTCATCCGCTTATACTGGAAACTATAGTGGAAACGGTCGAACCTCTATCCTTAATGTAACGCTGGATGATGCCACTCGTAAGCTCTATGATAGTAAGGGTGCTGATGGCTATTACGCGGAAGTAACTTTCAATCTTACCGGTGTTACAAGGTATGAAGTCTTTCTGAACGGGACACTCGTTGGAAGTGAAAACTGCGCTGGCACTACAAAGGAAACTCTTTGGTTCTTGATGTACGATTATCATCCTGCTATTTGGAAAGTAGTTCTGTATGACAATAACACCACTAACGGAAAAAGCACTTGGGGGCATATCTATTACCAGTAAATTTATGGCGGCCATCATGCTATTATAAGGTATTGGGCCACTATAAGCCAAGGGTCTCCTATCCAATAGGAGACCCTTGGTTAGAGTATTTTATGAAACAGGAGGCATCAACCATGCAAATAACCAGCGCAGCAGCTGCCGCAAATAGGGTGTCCTATTTGAATGCGGCGGTAAGTGATACCCGCGCCCCCGACCAGGATTTTCTTTCCGTAGTGAATGCGGCCTATGATGCAGCTGTTTCCCCGGACATTCCCAAAGCAGAAGCAAATGCCGCCACCCGGAAAATCGCCTCGCCGGAACGGGACCAAACAATCGCAGACAGCAGTGTTACCGAGAAAAGTTCCTCGCTTCCCGTTGGGTGGAACGAGGAAAGTTTAGCACAGTCTGTTGCCCTAAGCTTTACTGGTGATATAAACTTTCCGATTGATACGACCAAAACGATCAACTGGGAATCCAGTGGGGATCATAAGCTGACCTCGGAGGAAATCGCGCAGCTGAAAGAAAAGTATGATGTAACGCATTTGTCTGCCCAGGAGTATTACGACCTCATGTCGGACCTGACCCACATGAACGTTCTGTCCGGGAATGATGTGATGGGCGTATTTTGTAGGCATGTCGGCGACGGCTTCATGATGGGCCATGTGGAGAGCCTTGCAGGAAGAACACCTACGATTCAGCAGGGAAACCTCTTAAAATATCTTGCCGCTGCGCTTTCTCAGGTACTGGAATATTGGGGTTGGTTGAGTTCGGACGACTTCAAAAAAGCAAATTCCCACCTTAGTATAGATGCGCAGAGGTCGTGGAACGAGGGAGCATTGAAAGATATTGAGCCGAGACAAAACATGCTGAATGTCATGAGACAGCTGCAGTAAAATTCTTTATTCGAGAATGCCAATTTGTGAGAAATGGAGACGATTCCGTATTTTCACTGAGCTGCTTGGCGGGCTTTTCCCGTCGCTTTAGGATGACAGCGCAGATAATTTCGACAAGGATAAACACCACGATCCAAAGTTTGCTGACGACCTGATAGCTGGGTTGCTGAACGGCGAACTTGCCCGTGGTGAGCGATTTTTTTCACACATTCCACAAATTGGGCGCTGTCCGCATAGCTATTATATACAGATCAGCGAGCAAATTTTTCGTCTGTCGAAGTCTCAGAATCGCAGGAATACTCTATGTCCCCGCAACGGGGATGCCAAAATTCCCGGGCGGCAAAGCCGCTGAGAAATTTGCAATATTTCAAGATTTTGGGGCAAAGACAGGCGGGTCGGCCGCATAAGGAACTTGCGGCCGACATTTCCCCGCGGGAATATGCGGGGTCATCGGCCGCATAAGGAACTTGCGGCCGACATTTCCCCGCGGGAATATGCGGGGTCATCGGCCGC
>JAAVHN010000036.1 GCA_014799685.1 Subdoligranulum sp.
CAGTTCGTTTTCCTGCCTTTCGATCTCTTCATATAGCCGCTCGTTTTCTGCCATCGCTTTGTACGGATCGTAGTACAAATGGACCCGCATTCGATATCCGAGCCCGGTTACCTCATATGCTTTTCCATACGGCTTGCCCTTTCCCAGCCAGCATTCTGCCTGATTGACAATTTCATCCCGGTGCTTGTCCACCAACTCCGTACAGAACTTCAGATGTCCAGGTAACGCTATGATGAACCGGCACCCTTTTTGCACCAGGTATTGCATATTCTCCGCCGAATAGAACCCTCTGTCCATCACGAACCGCGTCTTTCGGCTGGACAGCACCTCAGTGTCCTCTGTCATATATTTCAGATGCGCCTTGTCAGGGATGCTTCCGGGATATACCCGGTAGTACAAAGGCAGCCGGCTCTCTTCTCCAAAATACATTCCCAAATTGATCTGCGGCAGCTTTTCCTTGTCCCGGTTGTATCCCCACTCTAAATTTTCCATCTTCTTCCCATATGAGGAGATCGATGTCACATCATAGGCGATATATTCCGTGCTTTTCTTTTGCTTCATCCAATCATTGAAAAAACAGATCCGCTCACTGTCTGTGATCCCGCTGAACAACCGGCTTGTTCCCGCACTTGTCAGCTCTTCGCCGCCAAATGAAACCGTCTCATCCAGAAAATCCGGCAGGTAATACATCACGTTTCCCCGCAGCATCATGTAGTGCGCTACGGTCAGTATCGCTTTTGCGCGCTCTGCACCAAAATGTTCTTCCAACAGCTTCGTAAGGCCCAATTTCCTGCTGATTTCAGAAAATACCGCGTATGTTCCGCAGCTTCGAACAAATGCCGGAAGCTCGATATGTTTTTCTTTCTTTACATATTCATAGTAGTTCCGATTCGGGATCAGCTTCCCCGTTTCAGGATCTTCTTTTCCAATCGATACACGGTCACTGGTCGGTTTTCCTTTTTCATTCCGGTAGGCTCGAATGGTATACTGGATATATACCGCACCATTTTTTCTTGCCCTTACGCAATGTGGAGGCATTTCCACCAAAACACTTTTATCCAACGCCATGATATCACTCTTTTCACGATGTATAGTATTATTATACTATACATCGGCAAAAAAGTCAATGAAAAATACTCCTTTTTTCATGCTTTTTCGCAATCTTTTTTCGAGTTCTTGCCTTGTTCATTGCGGTTCTTATTCTTGTTGGTTGATTTTTCGGGAAGTTAGGGTTGATTTTTCGGGAAGTTAGGGAAGATCTGCACAGGGGGGTGGAGAACAGGAACCGCATGATCCGGAAGCAGCGAAAAACGGGGGGAATGTAAAAAAGACAGACCGTCCAATAAACGATCTGTCTGCATGGTGGAGGTGCCGACCAGATTTGAACTGGTGCATAGAGGTTTTGCAGACCTCTGCCTTACCACTTGGCTACGGCACCGTATAAAGTGACGCCGCAGCCGGGGTGCCACGGCGTCAGAATGGAGCGGATTACGAGGCTCGAACTCGCTACCTCCACCTTGGCAAGGTGGCGCTCTACCAGATGAGCTAAATCCGCAAGCATCGAAAGGGGAGTTTCTCAAGCACACTCCTTCGTGCACAAGTATCATACCACTTTTTGGCGGGTTTGTAAAGTGCGGTGTTTTTGATTCGCAAAATTTATGCAAAATGATTGGATAAATTCAACAAAACAAAAAATTACTGTATAAAAAATTGAGTGTAAAATAAACCTGACTGCAAAAAATCCCGGCTTTTGCAGCGACAAAAGCCGGGACGACGCTTTGAAAAACAGGGAAAGAGTTTTACTTTTGGGCCATGCTTTTAAAACAGCTTCTTCAGATCCTTCAGCTTATCGCCCAGATCGGACGCCGTCAGCTTCGCCTGAATGGCGCTGATCAGCGGTTTCAGCTGTTCGTCCGGCAGGTCGACATTGAGCAGCGTTTCTACGGCCTTGATGGGGTCGCTCTGGAATTTCTTCAAAAGCGCGGGATCACTCTGCAGTTTTTTGCAGGCCTCATCCACCTTACCCTTTACATCAAAATTCAGTTCCATTTTTATATCCTCCTTCCAATTGGTATGATGTCCGCCACAAACAGCATACCATAGAGGCGAAAAAAATACAAGCGCACCGTTTTTGAAAAATGCGGAAAAGTTGCCGAAAAAGCGCTGCGAAAGCGGTAAAAATGCCGGAAAAGTGCTGCACAATTTTCAGAAGAAAGGCGTTTGTGCAGGGCGTGCAGCTTCAGATCAACAAATTACGAAGCTGTGCGCGGCAATGTGGAACAAGGCAAAACGGTATGCGTAAATTGATGCCCGGCAAAACCGTATATCGGAAATGGATGCTCGCGAAATCCGCCTGTGCGATAAAAAACTACTTCTTTTTCAGATACTCCGCAATCTGCCGGTTTACCTCGTCCAGCTCGGCACGGAAAGCGCGCGCGGAAATGCGCAGCGCGCCATGCCCCAAAATGATCAGCTGCTCCGCGCCGTCGGAGGTGACGACGCGCACGCGGTGGTGCTTGCCGATCTCGTAGGTGACCTTTTCGATATACATATCCGCCGTTTCCGCTTCGCGGGTATACACGACGTCGATGTTGTGGTATTGCTCCACCGCGCCCTGTCCGCCGCGTACCTTGTAGGCGTCGAATACCAGGATCACCCGGCAGGGCTTAAAGCCCCGGTAATTGCACAGCGCGTCCATCAGCGCCCGCCGCGCGGCCTCGATGTTCTCCCCGGCCAGTGCGTGCAGATCGTCCCACGCGAAGATCACGTTGTAGCCATCGACAAGCAGGTACTCCGGCCCCTCGGGCAGGGGAGTGGATTTGCCCGACCCGGCAGAAGCAGCTTTTCCCGCCCTGCCCGCGGCGGCGGAACCGGCAGAAGGGGAGTGTCTTGCGGCGCGCGGCGTGGGGCGCATTGCGCGTTCAGCCACAGGGCCGTAGGTGCGCCGGAAAATGGCCTCCAGTTCTTTATCCAGCCGGAGCCCAGCGGCATAGTCCAGTCGGGGAGCCCGGCGGGCGGGCGTAGGTTTGGGCTCCGGCTCCGTTCCGGGGGAATCCAGGCGCAGGCCGCTTTCCACATGCATATGCTGTTCCACCTCGTCCCACGGCACGTGATATCCCGCGCCGTGGGAACAAAACACGGAGCCGGAAGGGTTGTCCGTGTCGCGATCGGCGTCGTAGCCGCAGGCGGCCAGCACGGCCCCGGCGTTGTGGCAGGGGGCATAGCCGCGCAGCGTACAGGCAAGGCTCCCGTTGCCCTTGGTATAGGCGGCAACCTCGGCGGGATAGCCGCGCATCTCTGCAACAGGGGCGCTGCCCGTCAGCAGGGCGGCGGCGCCGCGCATTTCCGGCGCGGAAAAGCTGCCGCTCATGCGCTGGATATCGGCGATGGCGCGGCCGAGATTATCCGAGGGCACTTCCAGCCGGAAATCGTACCACGGCTCCAGCAAAATGCTTTCGGCTTTTTTCAGCCCCTGGCGCACGGCCCGCCATGTTGCCTGCCGGAAATCGCCGCCCTCGGTGTGCTTCTGGTGCGCGCGCCCGGCCACCAGCGTGATCTTCATATCCGTGATGGGCGCGCCCATCAATACGCCGCGATGCTGCTTTTCGGCCAGATGCGTCAAAACAAGCTGCTGCCAGTTTTGCTCCAGCATGCCGTCCGGACAATCGGCGGCAAAGCGCAGGCCGCTGCCGGCCTCGCCCGGCTCCAGCAGCAGATGCACCTCGGCGTAATGGCGCAGCGGCTCAAAGTGACCGACACCCTCCACGGGTGCGGCGATCGTCTCGTGATAGACGATGTTGCCCGGGCCGAACTCCACCAAAAGGCCGAACCGGTCGGCGATCTGGCGGCGCAGCACTTCTAACTGCACCTCGCCCATCAGGTGAATATGGATCTCGCGCAGCGTATCGTTCCACACGACGGTGAGATGCGGTTCTTCCTCCTCCAATTGGCGCAGATGGCGGAACGCCGTCTGCGGGTCGGCCCCTTCGGGCAGCAGTACCTGATAGGTGAGCACGGGGGCCAGCATGGTGCGGCGCGCGTCCGGCTGTGCGCCGAGCCCCTCGCCCGGCCAGGTTTTGGTGAGGCCGGTGACGGCGCAGACGGTTCCGGGCGGGGCCTCTTCGGCCACAGAAAAGCGCGCGCCGGAATAGATGCGCAGCTGGTCGGCTTTTTCCTCCCATGCCTCGCCGGAGGCGGTAACGCCATGCAGCGCCGTTTTGGCGCGCAGCACGCCGCCCGTGATTTTCAGAAAGGTAAGCCGCGCGCCCTGCGCGTCGCGCGTGATCTTGTAGACGCACGCGCCGAAATCTGCAAGAGGCTTCGGGGCGCGGGTGTAGCGGCACAGGGCGTTCAGCAGTGTATCCACGCCGGAAAGACGCAGCGCCGAGCCAAAGCAGCAGGGGAACAGCTTGCGCTGCGCGATCATCCCGACGATATCGCCGTCCGAAAGCGTTTCTGTTTCCAGCCAGCGCGCAAGCAGCGTTTCGTCCCGCGCGGCGGCCTCCTCGCAAAGGATCTCATGGGTGCATTCCACGCAGTCCGCACTCAGCTCGCGCCGCAGCTGCGCGAAAAGCGCTTCGCGCCCGGCGCCGGGCAGATCCATCTTATTGATGAACAAAAACACGGGGATGTTCCAGCGTTCCAGCAACCGCCAGACCGTGCGGGTATGGCTCTGCACGCCGTCGGCGCCGCTTACTACCAATACGGCATAATCCAGCACCTGCAGTGTACGCTCCATCTCGCCGGAAAAATCCACATGGCCGGGCGTATCCAGCAGCGTGAGTGTAACGGACGGCAGCTGCAGCACCGCCTGCTTGGAAAAGATCGTGATGCCGCGCTCGCGCTCCTGCGCGTCGGTATCCAAAAAGGCGTCCCGGTGATCGACACGCCCCAGACGCCGCAGCGCGCCGCCGCTGTAAAGCATTGCCTCCGAAAGCGTCGTTTTGCCCGCGTCCACATGCGCCAGAAGGCCCACGCACAGCCGTTTCTGCGCTTTGGTTTCAGAAGTCGTGCCCATCGTTTCACCTCGCTGCTCCCGCTCTGAAAAAAGCGTGTAATCACATAAAAACCCATCCAAAAACGATACCAACACAAACGTGTTTCATTTCTGGATAGGCGTTTTTGCGTTATTGCCTGATGTGCCGCTTTTACAAAAAGCCGCCGCGCCGAGTGCGTCGGAGAGGGCGGCGTAATTGTGCAGCGTCAGCTGCTCGGGGCGCGCCGCGGCCGGAATGCCCGCTGTGGCCAGCGCCGAAAGCACAGTGTCCTTCGGCAGGCCCAGCCCGGCACTGACGGCATTTGCCGCTGTTTTGCGCCGCTGGCCAAATGCCGCGCGAATGGTGCGAAACATGGCCGCCTCGCTGCGCGGGCAGACAGGCGGCGCAGCGTGCGGCCGCAGCTGAATAACGGCGCTCGTCACCTTGGGCGGCGGGTAAAAGCTGCCCGGCTGCACCGAAAAAAGCATCTGCGGCTGTGCGTAATAGTGTACCGCATAGGTGACGGCTCCGGCCGTGCGTGTGCCGGGCGCCGCAGTCAGGCGTTCGGCGGCCTCCTTTTGCACCATCACGGTGATCTGTTCGACGGGCAGGCGCTGTTCAAGCAGCCGCATCAAAACCGGGCTGGTGATATAATACGGCAGGTTGGCGCACACCGCCACGCGCATGCCGGGGAAATGCTCCTGCAGCAGCGCCGCAAGCTCTAATTCCATCACGTCGCCCTCAACAACGGTGACATTTTGAAATTCCGCCAGCGTCTCGGCCAGAAGCGGCGGCAGGCGCTTGTCGATCTCGATCGCCACCACCTTGCCCGCGCGGCGCGCCAGCTCCTGCGTCAGCACGCCGAAGCCGGGGCCGATCTCCAATACGCCCATACTTTCGTCGATGCCCGCCGCCCCGGCGATTTTGGGGCAGATGCCGGGATTGACGATGAAGTTTTGCCCAAGGCCCTTGGAAAAAGAAAATCCGTGTGCGGCGCAAAGCGCCTTGATGGTGGAAAGGTCCGTCAGCTTCACGCGGTGTGTTACACCTCCGGCTCGGGGAAGGAGGAGGCGTCCGCAGGTGCCGACGATCCGGCATCATCCGGGGACGGTGCGGCAGCGGAGCCGGAGTTCGCATTCGAAGTGCCGGAAGAGCTTGTGGCTTCAGACGAAGCGCTGCCGGAGGAAGGGGTGCGGTTCAGCGCGATTTCGTTGCGGCCGATCATCGTATCCAGCGCTTCGACAGCGCGGCGGATCTGCGGATCGGTCTCGACCGTGAAGATATAGAAGTTCGCTTCCTCCTCGGCCGTCAACAGGGCCTCCACATCGGGGGTGATGCCCGTGCCGTTGAAGGATGTGCCGTTTTTGCTCAGCAAAAGGCCGACAGTATACGAAAACGCCGAGCCGTCCGAGAGCGCCACGGGGCGGCATTGGACGGTGCCCTTGCCGGCCGTGCGCGCGCCGACGACGCGTCCTTTTTCAAATTCGCGGATGGAGGTGGCAAACAGTTCCGCCGCATAGGAGGTGTTGCCGTTCACAAGCACCACCATCGGAAGATCGATCTCGTTCACGTCCGAGGTTTCCAGTGTGGTGATGGAGCCGTCCTTGTTCTGCTGGCTGGCGATCGTACCCACAGGGCACAGATAATCGATCACACGGATCGCGCCTGTGATGCTGCCGTCCGCGTTGTCGCGCACGTCGAAGACAATGCCTTCCAGCGTATCGACGTTTGCGATCCAATCGTCCAGATACGCCTTCAGCTCATCGGCCGTGCGGGAATTGAACGTGCTGATGCGGACATAGGCTGTCGCGTTGTCCGGCAAAAGCTGCGCGTCTACCGAGGGGATCTCGTATTCGCGCCGCTGCAGCTCTATGGTGCGCGCATCGTCGCCCGTGGCATTTACAACATTCAGCAAGATCACCGTGCCGGATTCGCCCAAAAGCTGGCTGTTGATCTGGGAAAGGCTCAGCGTGCGCACATCCGTTTCGCCGATCTGCGTGATAAAGGTATTTACTGTCAGGCCGTATTCCTCTGCCGGGCTGTTGGAATAGACGCGCGTGATGCGGGCATATCCGTTTGCATCCTTTACCACGTCCGCGCCGATGCCCATCAGCACGCCGTTCTGCAGATTCAGATATTCCAGGTACTGGCGCGCGGTGTAGTAGCGCGCGTCCGCGTCGCCCATGCCGGCCACATAGCCTGCGGCGATATAGTCGTACAGCGTATCGTTCACGATTTCGCCGTAATAATTTTCGCGGGCGGATTTATCCATCTCCGAAAGCTTATTGTACATCACTTCTTTTTCGCGCACGTTGATCATGCTGTTGAAGATCTGCATGCTTACGATCATGGTGATGACAAAGGTGAGCGTCATCGCAATGATGGCGATCGCCAGTGCTACGTTTACTGTGATCTTTTTATTCATTTGCCTTTCTCACTTTCCCGGCCCCCGGCCGTTTGGCAAAGCTGCTCCGGGCATTACGCACCCTTTTTCAGATAGGGCCACGCGCTTACGGGTGTGTTGTTTACGTTCACCTCGAAGTGCAGATGGTTGCCTGTGCTGCGGCCCGTGCTGCCCACCTGGCCGATCAGCTGTCCTTGGGTAACGTAATCGCCGTTGTTTACAAAACGCTGCGACATATGGCCATAGATCGTGGCCACACCGTTGCCGTGAGAGAGCTTTACAGAAATGCCGTAGCTCCAGTGGTTGTTTGTGTTCACCACGCCGTCGGCTGCGGCGTAAATGGGTGTGCCCGCCGGGGCGGGGATGTCCATGCCGCGGTGTACGTCCGTTACGCCGTAGATCACGCGTGTTGTGCCGTAATCCGAGGACAAATTGTAATAGCCGGGGATGGGCCACATGAACTCGCCGTCGAATTCAAAATCCACCTGTTCGGCGCGCGCCCATGCCTCCCATTCCTTCTGCGCCTGTTCATATTGTTCGCGCAGCTCTTTTTCTTCTTCTTCTTTTGCAGCAAGATCGGCCTGCGCCGCGCTGATGGTGGCGTCCGCCTGCTGGATGGCATTGGAATAGGCGACAGCCGTATCATTCAGCTCCTGTTCGCGGGCGGCAAGTTCATCCAGCTGTGCCTCCAGCTCGGCACGCTGCTCCTCCAGCAGGGCCTGTTCGGCGCGCAGCTGCCGCACCATTTCGGTATCCCGCTCGGTGATCTGCTGCAGATTCTCGCTGAAGCGCAGCATCTGGGAGAGGTCGTCGATGCCGAACAGGATGGCCAGATTCGATTGCCGGCTCAATTCATACATGCCGCGCAGCCGCTGCTCGAACATTTCCTTTTGATACAGCACCGTGGCGGCCTTTTCGGCGACCTCGGCGTTTTTCAGGTTGATGCTCTCGATCTGTGCCGTGATGTCCTCCTTGAGAGCCGCGAGCTGCGCCTTCAGATTATTGGCCTGCGCCTGATAATACTGCTTGGTCTGCTCGGCCTTTTCCTTGTTGTCCTTCACGCGCTCGGTCTCGGCCTGCAGCTCCTCCAGCTCCTGCTTCAGGCGTTCCAGCCGTTCGGCGGGCGTTTCGGCGCGCGCGAACAAGACCGGCGCGCCGATGGAAAGCAGCATCAGCAGAGCCAGCAGAAGGCAGAGGATCCGTTTGGCTTTTGTATGGTTTTTCATGGCTCGTTCCCTTTTAAAACCCCCGGAATGCGGCTGCCGGTGCGGCCCGCCGGATGCCGGGGCTTTTCTGTAATGATGTTTTCCGGTGATACCTGCCGCCGTGCGGCCAGACAGAGTGAGCGTACCCGGCTGTTATACTTTCAAATGCTTGCGGATGCTGGATGCGCAGCCGATACCGCCGATGGCAATGCCAAACAGTTCGAAACCGCCCGCCAGCGGGCCGAGGACATCATAGAATGGCAGCATGCACCGGGTAAACTCGCTCAGCCACAGCGCATTCGGCTGCAGCAGCGCCTGTTCCAGCCCATAGTACGCGCCGCCCACGATGCCTGTGGCCACAAGCGCCGAAATGGCGCCCACCGTCATGCCCTCCACAAAGAACGGCAGCCGGATAAACGCGTTCGTCGCGCCGACGAATTTCATGATGTTGATCTCTTTGCGCCGGGCGAACACGGTGAGGCGGATGGTGTTGCTGATGACCACCACGCTCACGACGCCCAGCACGATCACCAGCCCCCAGCCGACATAGCTGACGATGCGCCGCAGGTTGACGAGCGTGCTGGAAAGCTCGGTGGGGGAGTTGATGCGGTAAAACGCGTTGTAGGTAAGCGCGGTGCCGTCCTCGGCCGGTACGACATAGGCGCCCATCGCCTGAAGCCGCTGTACGGTGTCCGCCATCAGCGAGACATCCTCCAGCGAAATGCGGAACGAGGCGGGCAGGGGATTCTGATCGTTGCCCTCGCCGGCGTAGTCGTTCATTACATCGCCGTTTTCGCCCAGCCAGCCGCGCATATCCTCCACCGCGGCGGCCTTGGAAATATATTCACAGAAGGATACGTTTTGCGCCAGCGGCATCTGGATCTTCAGATTTTCCACCACATCGGCCGGCGCGGCATCGTCGATGAAGAATTCGATCTCGTTGAATGTCTCCAGATAATCGACATAGTTGCCGACGTTCACGCTCAGCAGCACGGCCACGCCCGTGATCATCAGGCAGGCCACCAGCACGCCGATGGAGGCCAGCGTCATCAGGCGGTTCGAAACCATGCTGTGCCAGCCCTGACGCACTAAGTATTTGAAGCTGGACAATCTCATAGATACACAGCCTCCCTCCCGTATGGGCCCGCGCCGTCGTCCACCACCTCGCCGTGGTCGATCGTGATCGTGCGCTTTTTAAAGCGCGCGGCCAGATCGTGCTCGTGCGTAACAACGACGATCGTGGTGCCAAGGCTGTTGATGGCCTGCAAAAGCTCCATGATCTCGACAGAGAGCTCCGGGTCGATGTTGCCGGTCGGCTCGTCCGCAATGACGATGGGCGGCGAGTGCACCAGCGCTCGGGCCAGCGCAACGCGCTGCTGTTCCCCGCCCGAGAGCTCCTGCGGCAGGCTATGCGCCTTGCCGGAAAGCCCCACAAGGCTGAGCACGTACGGCACGCGCCGCCTGATCTGCCGCTCGGGAATATTTGTTACGCGCATGGCGAACGCCACGTTCTCGTAGGCCGTCATCGAGGGGATGAGGCGGAAATCCTGAAACACGACGCCAAGGCCGCGCCGCAGGTACGGGATCTCGCGCTGGCGGATCTTGGAGAGATCGCGCCCGTTCACAAACACCCGGCCCTCCGTGGCCTTTTCCTCGCGCAGGATCAACTTCAGAAACGTGCTTTTTCCCGCGCCGGAATGGCCCAGCACAAACACGAACTCGCCCTTTTGGATGGAAAGGTTCACATCGTGCAGCGCAACGATATCCGCGCTTTTGGATTCCTGCCCGGTATAGATTTTTTTGACGTTCTCAAAACGGATCATATCGGTGGTTGGCATTTTACTCTCCTGTTTGCTGTGCCGTGTGCCGGGTGTTTTTCCGGCACACGGCGCTCGTCAGGCTGCCCCAAAGCCGCGCGGGGGAGCGTGCAAAAAGGCTTTCGCCCCGGCACGGCCCGGCGTTTCTTCGGAACAGCCTGCGGTATTTTAATATTTTGCGGGCGTGGCGCTGAGGTATTTTTTCACCATCAGGGCTACCTTGAACACGATGGCGTCGTCGAATTCGCGCAGATCGAGGCCTGTGAGCTTTTTGATTTTTTCCAGCCGGTACACAAGGGTATTGCGGTGCACGAAAAGGCCGCGGCTCGTTTCGGATACATTCAGGTTGTTTTCGAAAAAGCGCTGGATGGTGAACAGCGTTTCGGCGTCGAGGCTTTCGATGCCGCCCTGCTTGAACACCTCTTTCAAAAACATTTCGCACAGCGTGGTGGGCAGCTGATAGATCAGGCGCGCGATGCCCAGATGGTCGTAGCTGACGATGGATTGCTCGGTGTCGAACACCTTGCCCACCTCCATCGCAATCTGCGCCTCTTTGAAGCTCTGCGCAAGATCCTTCACGTTGCCAATCGGCGTGCCGATGCCCACGACGGATTTGATATAGTGCTCGCCGCTGAGCGTGTCCACAATACTGGCGGCCAACTTTTCGATATCGTGCTGGTCGATGCCGCGCCGGATCTCTTTCACAAGCACGGTGTCGCTCTCGCTGATGTTGAACACAAAATCCTTCTGCTTATCCGGGAACAGGCCGCTGACGACATCATAGGCCGAGATATCCGTGCCGGACGTAACGCGGATGAGCAGCACCACGCGGGATACGTCGGTGGCAAAGTGCATCTCGCGCGCCTTGGCGTAGATATCGCCGGGCAGGATGTTATCAAGCACCACGTTCTTGATGAAATTCACCTTGTCGAATTTCTCGTCGTGGTACTGCTTGATGCTTTGCAGGCTGATGGCAAGCAGCCCCGCGTAGCGTGCGGCGGCCTCGTCCGTGCCCTCCACCATCACCGCATAGTCGTTGTGCTTGTTGGCGCTGAACAGGAAAAACGTGAAATCACCCTGCACGAACGCCTCGTCCGCAGTGACGTGTTCTCCCACAACGCCCTCGCGCAGTTCGCCCACACGGTTCAGGTCGGAACAGGCGATCACGACGCCTGCCTCGTCCACAACGCCAATCGTGCGGTCGATCGCCTCTTTCATCTGATAGACAACGCCCTGAAACACTCTGTTGGCCATAATACCCTTTTCCCTTCTGCGCGGTGCGCGATCCTCCACCGAATCGTGAATTTAAACAATTCACCGTCGTGTTCCTCTCTATTTTACACAATACTTCCGGCCAATGCAACATATTTTCACAAAAAAAGTATGGATTTATTGTATAAATTGGGAAACGGTGGCCGAAATGCACATTTTTGGCATATTTTGCGGCCGGAAAACGGAAAATTTCCGGTAAAAAAGGGGAAAATCGAGCGCCTTGCGTACTTTTGTCCGAAGCGGTTCCGGCCTGCGCGGGGCCCGGCACTGCCGCGCCGGTGCATTGCAGTGCCGCTGTTTGCTCCGGAGGCTGCCGGAAGAAAGCCCGCCGGCGCAAAGCACAGGCGCCGCGCCGCAATTTTTCTTCGCTTTGATGCGCAGCCTATTCGCAGCCGGCAGCTTGATGCTGCGTGATCTGCGCCACTTCTCCGGGCGAAAGCGCGCGAAAGCCGCCCGGGCCGAGCGTTTCATCCAGCTGCAGCCCGCCGATGGCCGTGCGGCGCAGCTCGTTCACGCCTGCGCCGTATACGCCGAACATCCGCTTGATCTGGTGATACACGCCCTGCTGCAGCACCACGCGCGCGCTGCACGGGCCTTCCGCCCCCGGGCCGAGCGCTGCCGGCTGCATCACGCTGCCGTCCGCAAGCCGCACGCCCGCGGCAAAGCCCGCGATCATCTCCGCCGTCAGGGGCGTATCGAGCAGCACCGCGTAGGTTTTGGGCACATGGCGCTTCGGGGCAAGAATGTCGTGCGCAAACGCGCCGTCGTCCGTGATGAGCACAAAGCCCGTGCTGGACTTGTCCAATCTGCCGGCGGGGAACAGGCTGCGGCGGGGCCAGCTGCCGCGCACCAAATCGACCACCGTCACATCGCTTTTGTCCGCCGAGGCGCTCACCACGCCCCTGGGCTTATCCAGCATGATGTAAACGAACTCCTGCGCGCGCAGCGGCGTGCCGTTCAGCGTGACGGCAGCGGTATCGTCCACCTGTGCGTCCGCCGCGCGGCAGACCGCACCGTTCACGCACACCGCGCCGCGCCGGATGGCCGCACGCGCGTTTGAACGGCTTTGCTGCGCGGCCTGTGCCACCAGCTTATCCAACCGCATGCCGATCCCCCCGCCTCTGGCGTTTCTTTGCAGCCTTTTCGCATGGCCGCCGCTGCCGCTCCGTTTTGCCCGCTTTGTCAATCTTGCCGGACCTGCCGGTGTTGCCGGTTCTGTCAGCTTTGCCGGTCCATCCTGTCCTGCCGGCTTTGCCGGTTCATCCTGTTCTGCTGGCTTTGCCGGTTTCGCCTGATATAAAATCAGTATAGCACATTTTTGACCGTTTGAACATCCCTTTCATGGACAAAGCATGCGCGCAAAGCATCCGGCGGGTGCTTTTGAGCGTTTTTGCGTGTTTTGTGGGTGCCTTTGGAGTGCTTTTGGGGGATGCTTGGGGGATGCCGCACCCTCACGGGGCAGGGCCCATAAGGGTGCGGGTGGTTTGTCTGCGTCAATCGGTGGGGAAGCCGTTCGGATCCATCGCGAGCCCGGCGTCAGCTTCTGCCGGCACGGCGCCGGCATCCACGGGCGTATCCAGGGATGCCGCCACAGGGGCGGCGTCGGTGTCGGCCTCGGGCACGGCGTTCGGATCGGTCAGCGCACTTGCGTCCGGTGCAGGCACATCCGCACCAAAGCCGATGTTTGCGGCGATCTCCTCATCTGTCAGCGCAAGAGGTGCGTTTGTGGCGGTGGCCGCCTGCAGCGGCAGTACCTCGCCCGAGGGTTTTTGCAGGATATATGCGCCGCGCGGTTCGTTTTTATACACCAGTACCACACCGTAGGATTTTTCTGTCTCGGTGGTGCGCGCGGGGATCAGCACCACCCATTTATCCACCTTTTTGTTCTTTACGCGGGAGAGGTCCAGCCCGCTTTCTTTGATCACCTCGTTGAACGCCTTGAAGCTGTCGTCCCACTTGCGCGGCACCGTGACGGTGCTCACCTCGGCGGTGGTGGGGTCAACCTCGATGCCAAACCCCTGGAAGAACGACACCACATCCTGCGCGCCGGTGATCTCCTGCTTCAGCGGACTGCTTTGCGCTGCCGCGGTGACGGCGCTGTCCTCATTCCGGAAAGCGCCCACCGCAAACGCAGCGCCTGCCAGCGCTACACCGCAAATGGCCACAGCGGCCAGTCTGCGCAGGCCGCCCTTGCGCAATGTACACACAAACATTGAACATTTCCCTCCTTATCAAGCCGCCGCGATCAACGTGCCCCGGCAAGAGCCCTGCCCGGCGGGGCGCTTTGATGAAAAGCGGCTTGGAATGCACGCGTCCGGGCGGCATGCGTCCGGGCGGTCTTTGCTGCATCTATATGAAAAACATGTTTTTTTTAGAAGCGGTACCAATGCCCGAAATGCATATCCTGGCGGCTGCATGGAAGGGCTTCCTGAAAGCGTGCGGCTTCAAAGCACAGCGCCGGAGCGGATCTTTTTTGCACGCCTTTTGCGTGCCGCTCCGTATCATACTTGACAAATACGCCAAAGACAGGCATAGTTAAAGAAAGACCCTCGGGCAAATGCCTTGTGTTTCGCGTTCTCTTTGCACTGCCGCGCGGCGGCCGGCAGTATAAAAATACGGCAAAAGACGTGATATTTTTCCCTGATTCGGTACTGTATTGACGGGAGTAAAATTCTGAGGAGCGCACAGGCGGTTTTTTGGGGGATATATCACGCCGGCAATACAAAACCGAATGGGGATATATTTTTTCGAAATGGAAAGGGTGCTTTCGCATGATCCTGACAGTTGACATCGGCAATACCAATATTGTTTTGGGCGGCTATGAAGACGGCGTGCTCGCGTTCAGCACGCGCATTTCCACAGATAAAAGCTTAGAGGCCGATCAGTACGCGCTGGAGCTCTCGGGTATCCTGCGCCTTTACAAGGTCTCGGCCGAGCGCATTGAGGGCGCCATCCTTTCCAGCGTGGTGCCGCAGATCACCGATACCGTCGCGCGGGCGCTGCGCCTGTTTGCGGGCGTGGAGCCGCTGCGCCTTGCCCAGAGCCTGCCCACGGGCGTGACGGTGCAGATTGACAACCCCGCCGAGCTGGGCGCGGACCTGCTGGCCGGCGCCATCGCGGCAAAGGCGGCGTACCCGCTGCCCGCCATTGTCATCGACATGGGCACGGCCACCAAGCTGACGGCTGTGGACGCAGACGGCGTGGTGCAGGGCGTGAGCATCATGCCGGGGCTGTTCATCAGCTTGAACGCGCTGGTCAGCGGCGCAAGCCAGCTGGGCGGCATCGCCACCGAAGCGCCGCGCCGCGCCATCGGCAAAAATACGGTGGAGAGCATGCAGAGCGGCGTCGTGTTCGGCGCGGCCGGCATGCTGGACGGCATGATCGAGCGCTTTGAGGCGGAGCTTGGCCCCGTAAAGACCGTCGTCGCCACGGGCGGCGCGGCGGGCTGCGTGGTGCCGCACTGCAAGCGGCCAATCACCCATGTGCCCACGCTCATTCTGGACGGGCTGTACGAGGTGTACCGCCGGAGTGCTGCGGCGGAAGAGTAAGGGAACCTCTGAGCCGATCGCGGTGGATGAAGGGAGCGTTTTTCTGCGCATCGGAGGCCAAAAAGAAGAGGATCCGAACCGCCTTCCCTGCATCCCGTATCAGGCGCTGTGGGACCGCCTCCCTGCCGGAAAGTTCCGGCGCTTCGATGCGGTTTGCAACCTGATCGAGCGGCTGACGCATGAGGAGATGATCGCGCTGCTGGACCCGGGAGCATGAAGCAGGCGGGGTATGCGGAAAACGATACGCGGTTCTGCTGTTGAAATTCCGGAAGAAGCAGCGGCGTATTTTCTGAAAGTGATCGAAACCGTTCGCACGGAAGAACTGCAGATGGAGACAGAGGGTTGATACAATGGGATATGCGCGTATTTTGAAAGATAAAAATGGCAGACTATCCGGCTACCGCGAGTGCGACGGTGAAGTTGCTTTTATGCCGCAGCAACAATCATATGAAAATATTTTCCGCCGTGTCAAAATTGATCTTGATACAATGGAAATTCTCAACCATGATTTTATAAAGGACAAGGAGCGTGTTTATCGAAAAGGTGTTCTGCTGCGAGGCGTTACGCCAGAGGGTTTTCGTGTCTGCAATGGAGTTTATATCGGAAATCATCAGGTGATTTATACGCCTTATGGTGATGCTAAAATTGCCCATCCTGCATCTTTTGAGACATTGGATGATGGGATGCCGCATGATAGAATATTTCCGTATAGTTATGGCAGGGATGAAGAATTTGTATATTTTTTTACAGGCTCCACTGATACCAAACATGCAGTAAGATTAAAGGCGTGTCATGATCCCCGAACCTTTTCTGTCCTGTTGGAGCAGTTTGCAAAAGATGATAAGCATGTATATTCTCAGGATCAGATTTTGAAAAAAGCAGATCCTGCTACTTTTGAAGTATTAAAAAATTATTACGCCCGTGATGATAAACATGTATTTTTTGTAAACAGAATGATAGAGGCCGATGTAAAGACTTTTATCGTGCTGGAAGATGGATACGCAAAAGATCATCTTCACTTGTTCTGCCGGGGAAGTATTGTAAAGGAGCGATTATAAAACTGTTTACGGAAACATAGAACCCAGCCGCCAATGGAAACGGCATATAAAGAATGTTGGATGGGCGGCTGTGTATGAACGCGCTCTGAATGAAAACGTACGCCAAACAGCGGTTTTGAAACAACGGATTTCAAGACCGCCGTTTTCTTATGACGCGGCGGCAAGAATTTTTTTCAGCAGGAGGGACTTGACAAGGTAGGTTAGTTATGCTAAACTTAATCGTAAGTTAGATGAAACTAACCTCCGCGCTGCCGGATCCCTCTGCATCCACAATCTGTTTTGACAGAACGAGCTTGCTGAAACGGGTTTGAGGCAGAGGATCCGTTTTTCAGAAGAGATAACATCAAAGGAGATGCTTTTATGAACGTTCCCACCATCCTGATCGCGGCATTGATTGCTGTGGTATTTGCGGCCATCGTAACAAGCGGCATGCGCAAACGCAAAAGGGGCGGCACAAGCTGCAGCTGCGGCTGTGGCTGTGCAGGCTGCCCCAGCGCCGGGCTGTGCCATCCGCAGGAGCAGGCCCCGGACAGGGACTGATCGCTTCGCGGGAGTTCCTTTTCGGAATGGGACGGCTGTACGCTGCCGCACTCCGGCGCGGCTGATGGCGCAGCACAGAGACGCCGGCTTTTCTGCATCGCAGGCTGCCGCTGTTTTTGCGTACCCACGCTGCGCCGCTTGCCCCAAGCCCCGGCAGAATTTGGAAGAAATCAAGAGGATTTTTAAGAAAAACCGCCTGTTTTCGCACCCAAAACGCGAAATTCGGCGGTTTTTCCCGTTTTTTGCAAAAATTTTGCGAAAAATGTATTGACAAACGGGGCCATACACCGTATAGTAGCAATTGCATGCTTGCGGATGCAAAAAAACGGGCGCGCGAAAATGAGATCGGAGGTTTCGCAGAGAAAACGCGCTTTCCGCTTTCTGAAAAGGCGGCTCGCAGGCGGCATACATCTGTTCATACGGCCGGTGAAGCATGCCCCACTGTAACCGCTTTGCGGCGCGTCCGAAAGCGCATCGAGCGCATCAAACGCGCCAGGTGCATCAGATGCACCAGACATCGGAGCGGTGTAACAAACCTTTTGCGGGGTGGGTGCAATAGCCCGGCGCCGGGGATTTCCCGGGAAAACCGCAAAGGGGGATGCATCAAAATGGAAAATTCCGTGATCACAGCACTGCAGAACATTGTCGTCGATTTTGACGGGGAGCCCATTCTGACGGGCCTCTCGCTCGACATCCATGACAAGGAGTTCGTCACGCTGCTCGGCCCGTCGGGCTGCGGCAAGACGACGACGCTCCGCGTCATCGGGGGATTTGTCGAGCCGAAATCGGGCAATGTTTTTTTTGATGGAAAGGACATCACGCGCCTGCCGCCCTATAAGCGTCAGGTGAACACCGTGTTCCAGAAGTACGCGCTGTTCCCGCATCTGAACGTGTTCGACAACGTCGCGTTCGGCCTGCGCCTGCAGAAATTGGACGAAAAGGAGGTGCGTGCCCGCAGCCTCGAAATGCTGGAGCTGGTGGGCCTGAAGGGCTACGAGCGGCGCAACACGGCCACGCTCTCGGGCGGGCAGCAGCAGCGCGTGGCCATTGCGCGGGCGCTTGTAAACCATCCGCGCGTGCTGCTGCTGGACGAGCCGCTCGGCGCGCTCGATTTAAAGCTGCGCAAGGATATGCAGATCGAATTAAAGCGCATCCAGCAGAGCCTCGCCATCACGTTTATCTATGTCACGCACGATCAGGAGGAGGCGCTCACCATGTCGGATACCGTCGTGGTGATGAACAAGGGCGCCATCCAGCAGATCGGCTCGCCGCAGGATATCTACAACGAGCCGAACAACGCCTTTGTGGCGGATTTCATCGGCGAATCGAATATTCTGGACGGCGTGATGCTGCGCGATTTTCTGGTGGAATTTGCGGGGCAGGAATTCGCCTGCGTGGACGCGGGCTTTGCCGAGCGCGAGATCGTGCAGGTGGTGGTGCGTCCCGAGGACATCCGCGTCGTTCCGGCCATCCAGGGCCAGCTGACGGGCATTGTGGAAAACGTCATCTTCAAGGGCGTGCACTACGAGATGCATGTGCGGCAGGCGGGCACGGAATGGATCATCCACTCCACGCAGGCCTCACAGGTGGGCGAGATGATCGGCATGTGCATCGGCCCGGACGAGATCCACATCATGCACCGCACGAACGGGTGACGCCGATGAAGAAAAAAACTGTCTGGGCCGCTTCGCCCTATCTCGTGTGGATGGTGGCATTTATCGCCGCGCCGCTCGCGATCGTTTTGTATTTTGCATTCACGGATAAGGCCGGGCACTTTACGCTCGCCAACATCATGGGCCTCGGCGCATATACCACCGTGTTTTCCCGCAGCATCGTGCTTGCCGCCGTGGCGACGGCCATCTGTTTGGTGATTGCGTTCCCCATCAGCTACCTGCTCTCGCGCATGCAGCCCGCGCGCCAGCGCATGATGCAGATGCTGCTGATGCTGCCCATGTGGATGAACTTTTTGCTGCGCACCTATGCGTGGATGAGCCTTTTGGAGATGAACGGCCTCATCAACCGCTTTCTGGGACTATTCGGCATCGGGCCGCTGCACATGATCAATACCTCGGGCGCGGTGGTGCTGGGGATGGTGTACAACTATCTGCCGTATATGATTCTGCCGCTCTATACCATCATGGTGAAGATCGATTCCAGCGTCATCGAGGCCGCGCAGGACCTGGGCGCAAATGCGTTTAAAGTGCTGACGCGCGTGCTGATCCCGCTTTCCATGCCGGGCATCACGACGGGCATCACGATGGTGTTTGTGCCCAGTATCTCCACGTTTATCATCAGCCGCATGCTCGGCGGCGGCTCGAACCTGCTGATCGGCGATTTGATCGAGCTGCAGTTTTTGGGCAACAGCTACAACTACAACCTCGGCAGCGCCATGAGCGTGATGCTGATGGTGATCGTGCTGCTGTGCATGAGCTTTACCACCGCGGACAGCGAGGAAATGGAGGCGATGGTATGAAAAAACGCAAAGCGCTTTCGGGCGCCTGCTTCGTGCTGGTGTTCAGCTTTTTGTATCTGCCCATCGCCGTGCTCATTGCGTTCAGCTTCAACGAGAGCAAGAGCCGTTCAGTGTGGGGCGGCTTTTCGCTGAAATGGTACGAAAACCTGTTCCACAACGAGATGGTGCTGAAAAGCTTTGCCGTTTCGTTCGTTATCGCGCTTGCGGCGGCCACCGTCGCCACCGTGGTGGGCACGATGGCGGCCATCGGCATCAACGGCATGGGCCGCCGCGCGCGCGGCGTGGTGATGGCCGTGAGCTATGTGCCTGTCATCAATCCCGAAATCATCACCGGCGTCTCGCTGATGCTGCTGTTCGTAGTGATGCGCACGGGGGCAAACGACGCGCTTTCGGGGCTGCTGGGACGTGCGGCGGAGCCGTTCGGCTTCGGCCTCGGCACGCTGCTCATCGCGCACATCACGTTCTGCCTGCCGTATGTGATCTTCAATGTGGGGCCGAAGCTGCGCCAGCTGGACCCCGCCATCTACGACGCCGCGCTCGATCTCGGCTGCAGCCCCCGGCAGGCGTTCTTTAAAGTGGTGCTGCCGCAGCTGACGCCGGCCATTCTCTCGGCGTTCCTCATCAGCCTCACGTATTCCATTGACGATTTCATCATCTCGTACTTCACCTCCGGCACCGTGCAGACGCTGCCCATCGCCATCTACAGTATGACCAAGAAAAAGGTGAGCCCCGAGATCAACGCGCTCTCTGCGATTCTGTTCGTGGGCATTCTCGTGATCATCTTAGCCTCGAACGCCGTCGATTCCACGCGCGAGCGCCGTCTGCGCCGCGCCGCGCGCCGAGAGGAGGGCAAAGCATGAAAAAACGCCTGCTCTGCCTGCTGCTGGCCGCCGTGCTTGCGGCGGGTATGCTGGCCCCGTCCGCGTTTGCCGAGGGGGAGGACGATGTCACCGTGGCGCCGGGCTACGATTATACCCGCTTTCAGGGCGCCGGGATCACGCTGAACGTCTACAACTGGGGCGAATATATCTCGAACGGTACGGACGGCTCGCTGGACGTGGTGCGCGCATTCGAGCGCCTGACGGGCATCCGCGTCAACTATACCACCTATGATACGAACGAGAGCCTGTACGCCAAGCTGAAAAGCGGCGGCGGCGATTATGACGTCATCATCCCCAGCGATTACATGATCGGCAAAATGATCGCCGAGGGCATGCTGGAAGAATTGAATCTGGACAACATCCCCAACGCCGCGCACATCGGGGAGAGCTACCGTGCGCGTCCGTTCGACCCGGACGACCGCTACAGCGTCGCCTACACCTGGGGGCTTGTCTGCATCGTCTACAACACCACAATGGTGGACGAGGCCGACCTCGCGCAGGGGTGGGGCATCCTGTGGGATGAAAAATACGCCGGACAGGTGCTGATGTTCAACAACAGCCGCGACGCCTTTGCCATCGCGGGCAAGCTGCTGGGCAATTCGATCAACCCGCACTCCGAACAGGAGATCGCGCAGGCGGCCGAGAAGCTGAAGGAGCAGAAATCCGTGGTACAGAGCTACGTGATGGACGAGGTATTCGACAAAATGAGCGGCGGCGAGGCGGCCCTTGCGCCGTATTACGTGGGCGACGGCGTCACGATGATGGCCGATAACCCCGACCTCGCGCTGTTCCTGCCCGAGGAGGGCACGAACCTGTACCTGGACGCGATGTGCATCCCGAAGGGCTGCCGCAACAAGGAGGCCGCCGAGATGTTCATCAACTTTATGTGCGAGACCGAGGTGGCGCTGGCGAATGCCGAGTATATCTGCTATTCCTCGCCCGTCACGGATGTGCCGCCGCTGCTGGACGCCGAAATGCGCGACAACGAGCTGATGTACCCCGACGAATCGGTGCTGGCCCGGTGCGAAACGATGGAGGTACTGCCCGACGCGCTGAACAGCGCGATGGACAAGGCCTGGAGCGACGTACGCAGCTATGATGCCTCGGGCGGCGGTTGGGTGATGCCGCTGCTGATGGCCGCGATGCTCGTGCTCGCTGCCGCGGGTTACTGGCGCAAGGCCGTGCGCCGCAGAAAAAACCAGCTTTGAGAAGCCGGTTTGAAAACCAAATTTCTGCTTTTGACGCGGCCGAAAAAGACAAGCCTGCGGTATTTCCCGCCGCGGCCGCAAAGGCCGGCCCCGATCTCTTTGTCCACAGCGGCCCGAAACGCCAAAATCCGAAACGCAGCAATGAACTTTTTGCGCCGCTTTTGCGCAAACACTTTTTCCGGCATTGCATTTTTGATTTTGATATGATAAAGTAGAAAAGCGGGGAAAGCAGAAAGGCCGCAAAGCGGCGGGAAAGGGGCAAATGCAGTATGGCACAGCAGGACGCGCGGAAAAGCGGGGATAAGGATGCGCTGTTTCGGGCGATCCTTGCGCTGCAAACGCCGGAGGAATGCCGTGTTTTCTTCGAGGATCTCTGCACGATGAAGGAAGTAGAGGATATGGCCCAGCGCCTGACGGCGGCGCGGCTGCTTTTGGAGGGCTGCACCTATGAACAGATCGTCCGGCATGTCGCCATCAGCACGGCCACCATCAGCCGCATCAACCGGTGCATCCAGTACGGCCAAGGGGGTTATCGGACAATCCTCGAGCGCGTCAAAGAGCAGCAGGAGGCAGCCGGGGAGGAAAAGACCACTGAGGAATAAAAGCCGTACCGGCGGCCGCCGCACACATTCCGGCTGCGGCCGGAACGGCTCACTCAAAACGGCTTATAAAATGAAAATCTGCGGGATGCCAAAGCGATGTGCGGCGGCGTCCCGCTTTTTTTCTTCCGTTTTTTGCCGTGCGAAATTGTACGCGCATCGCGGACTGTACCGGGGGATGCATCCGCCGGCGCAAGGGAAAAAGACAAACGGGAAATATGCCGTCAGGAGATGCATGCCGGTGTATGCAGAACATTTTGCAGCAAAAAAGCTTTTATAAAATGGTTCGAACTGTTGTGCGCCCTGTGCGGACAATTCTGCCAATTTGTGCGCTTTGACGGGGAAATCGTATAAATTTTCACACATTTGCACACAAATATGCGGCACAGGGCAGAAAAGTATGTCAAATTAGTGTATTGAATTTGAACGGTTTATGGCGGTAAAATAAATACGATCCATCTTGAAAGTGTTTTTGCATTTCCAAACGGATGATTTGTGTAAATTGGAGGAAGAAAGTATGAAAAAGTTTTTAAGCTTCATGCTGGCGCTCTGTTTGGTCGTATCGCTTGCGGCCTGCGGCAGCACCAGTTCCAGCACGCCGGCTGCGGACAATGCCCCGGCTGACGGCGCAGCCGGGCCTGCAGCCACCGGTACGGTAATCCGCATCGGCGGCATTGGCCCCGTTACCGGCAGTGCGGCCGAGTATGGCCTGGCCGTGCGCGGCGGCGCCGAGATCGCCGTCGCCGAGCTGAATGCGCGCGGCGGCCAGCAGTACGAGCTGAAGTTTGAGGACGACGAGCACGATCCCGAGAAGGCCGTCAACGCCTACAACAGCCTGAAGGACTGGGGCATGCAAGTGCTGATGGGCACCGTTACCAGTGCGCCGAGCATTGCCGTTGAGGCCGAGACCGCTGCCGACAACATGTTCCAGCTGACGCCGTCCGGCTCCGCCGAGGACTGCATCAAGGAGCCGAACGCGTTCCGCATGTGCTTCTCCGACCCCGAGCAGGGCGCGCTGTCTGCCGATTATATCGCGGAAAAAGGCCTCGCGACGAAGGTTGCTGTGATTTATGACAGCTCCGATTCGTATTCCTCTGGCATCCACGATGCGTTTATTGCCGAAGCGAAGGTGAAGGGCCTGGAGGTTGTTGCCGACGAGGCGTTCACTGCCGACAGCAACAAGGATTTCAACGTGCAGCTTGGCAAGGCCAAGAGCGCCGGTGCGGAGCTTTTGTTTATGCCGTTCTACTATTCCGAGGCCGCGCTGGTGCTGCAGCAGGCGAACGCGATGGATTATGCGCCGGTGTTCTTCGGCTGCGACGGTATGGACGGCCTGCTTGCCGTGGAAAACTTTGATGCATCTCTGGCCGAGGGCCTGATGCTGATGACGCCGTTCACTGCGGCGGCCACCGATGAGATGACGGTTTCCTTCGTGACGAAGTACAAGGAGGCCTATGGCCAGGAGCCGAATCAGTTTGCCGCCGATGCGTATGACTGCATCTATGCCATCGATGCCGCCATCCAGAAGGCCGGTGTCACGGGCGATATGGACGCTTCCGCCATCTGCGACGCGCTGAAGGGCGCCTTCACTGAAATCGAGCTGGACGGCCTTACCGGCAAGGGCATCACCTGGGACGTCAGCGGCGCGCCCACAAAGAGCCCGCTCGTGTTCGTCATTGAAAACGGCGCATACGAGGCTGCTTAAATTCAGAAACACAGACCTTATGGCCACGAAGGCTGCCGAGGGGTTCGGCAGCCTTCTTTCCAATCAGGCGGATCAAGGCCAACCGGGCCAATTGGGGCTGAATTGGCCCATCAGGGCAATTTGGCCGGTCAGGATCATTATGATCCATCCGGACAACTCGGTCAATCAGGCCATGCCAGCGGCAAAGGTTTTTCGCGCGGCCGGAATTTGCCTTGGGGAAGGCCGCGCGGACAGAGACGGCTGGATCTCACGCTTTGTTCGCGGCAGGATGAGCAGGAAGAAAAATAGGGGAGAGGCATATGCAATTTTTATCATACCTTGTGAACGGCATCAGCCTTGGCAGCATTTATGCCGTCATCGCGCTGGGCTATACAATGGTATACGGCATCGCCCGTATGCTGAACTTTGCGCATGGCGATGTCATCATGGTGGGCGGCTACATTGCGTACACGGTGATGACCACAATGGGGATGCCCACGCTGGCGGGCATTTGCACGGCGGTGCTGGTATGCACGCTGCTGGGCGTTGCGATTGAGCGTGTGGCCTATAAGCCCCTGCGGGAGGCGCCCAGCCTTGCCGTGCTCATCACGGCCATCGGCATGAGCTATCTTTTGCAGAATCTGGCGCTTCTGATCTTCGGCTCCGCGCCGAAATCCTTTTCGTCGGTGGTAGCGCTGCAGCCGCTGCGCCTCTTTGGCGGCGCGCTCATCATCACGGGCGAAGCGCTGACGACGATCCTTGTTTCGGCTTTGATCATGGTGTGCCTGACGCTGTTTGTGAATAAAACGAAGGTGGGCCACGCCATGCAGGCTGTTTCCGAGGATAAGGGCGCGGCGCAGCTGATGGGCATCAATGTGAACGCGACCATCTCGCTGACGTTCGCCATCGGCAGCGCGCTGGCGGCCGTTGCGGGTGTGCTGCTTTGCTCGGCGTATCCGTCGCTGACGCCCACCACGGGCGCAATGCCCGGCATCAAGGCGTTTGTGGCGGCGGTGTTCGGCGGCATCGGATCCATTCCCGGCGCCATGCTGGGCGGCGTGCTGCTGGGCGTGATCCAAAGCCTTTCCACGGCGTACATTTCCTCACAGATGGCCGATGCCATCGTGTTTGGGGTGCTGATCGTTGTGCTGCTGGTGCGTCCCACGGGCATCCTCGGCAAGCAGACGCGAGAGAAAGTGTAGGTGAGCGCCATGAAGATCAAATCGTTGAACCCGAATTTCCGGCGCAGCCTTGTCACCTACGGCATTGTGGCCGCTGCATTTATTTTCATTCAGATCCTTTCGGGAGCGGGCCTGCTTACGAGTTCTCTCTCCGGCCAGCTTGTGCCGATCTGCGCTTATGTGATCATGGCAATATCGCTGAACCTGACGGTGGGCATTTTGGGTGAGCTGAGCCTCGGCCATGCGGGCTTTATGAGCGTGGGCGCCTTTATGGGCGCGTTCGTTTCCGTGTGTATCAAGGACGCTTTGCCGGGCTGGCTGACGCTGGCGCTCGCACTGCTGGCCGGCACGGCGGCCGCCGCCGTTGTCGGCGTGCTTATCGGCATCCCGGTGCTGCGCCTGCAGGGCGACTATCTGGCCATTGTGACGCTCGCCTTCGGCGAGATCATCAAAAACCTGCTCAATTCCTTCTATATCGGGCGCGACGCCGCGGGTTTCCATATTTCCTTTCAAGATGCGCCCTCTTTGAATCTGGACGAAACGGGCGAGATCATCATCAACGGTGCGCAGGGCATCACGGGCATGCCCCGCAGCGCCTCGTTCACGCTGGGTGTCGTGCTCATCCTCATTACGCTGTTTGTGGTGCAGAATCTGGTGGATTCCCGCACGGGCCGCGCGGTGATGTCCATCCGCGACAACCGCATCGCGGCCGAATCCGTCGGCATCAACATCACCAAGTACAAGATGATCGCGTTTACGGTCTCGGCGGCGCTGGCGGGTCTGGCCGGTTCGATGTACGCGCACAATTTTTCCACGCTGGTGGCGCGTAAATTTGATTACAACACGTCCATTCTCGTGCTGGTGTTCATTGTGGTGGGCGGCCTTGGCAACATCCGCGGATCGGTGATCGCCGCGGCGGCGCTTACCGTTCTGCCGGAGCTTTTGCGCGGCTTCAGCGATTACCGCATGCTCGTTTACGCGGTGGTGCTTATCGTGATGATGCTGTTCAACCAGAGCCCGCAGATTGCGGCATGGCGGCGGAAATGGGCGGCAAAGCTGAAGAGCAGGAAGCCGGACGGAAAAAAGCCGGATGGAAAGGAGGCGTGACGCATGGCGTTGTTAGAGGTTCGCAATCTGGGCATTGCCTTTGGCGGCCTGCATGCGGTGGATAAATTTGCCGTATCCATCGAAAAAGGCCAGCTGTTCGGCCTTATCGGCCCGAACGGCGCGGGCAAAACCACCATCTTCAACCTGCTCACCGGCGTGTACCAGCCCACCGAAGGCGAGATCGTGCTGGACGGCAAGAGCATCGTGGGCCAAAAGCCCGCCATGATCAACAAGGCCGGTATCGCGCGCACCTTCCAGAATATCCGCCTCTTTAAGGATATGACGGTACTGGATAACGTCAAGGTCGCTCTGCACAATCAGGTGAAATATTCGGCGCTTACGGGCGTGCTGCGCCTGCCGGCCTATTTTAAGCAGGAGCGCGTGATGAATGAAAAGGCGCTCTCGCTGCTGAAAATCTTCGATCTGGACGGCGAGGCGGATCAGCCGGCGTCCAGCCTGCCCTACGGCAAGCAGCGCAAGCTGGAGATCGCCCGCGCACTGGCCACCGACCCGAAGCTGCTGCTGTTAGATGAGCCCGCCGCCGGTATGAACCCCAACGAGACCGCCGAGCTGATGGAGATCGTGCGCCTGGTGCGCGACCGCTTCGGCATCGCGATCCTTTTGATCGAGCATGATATGAGCTTCGTCATGGGCCTGTGCGAACGCATCGTGGTGTTGGATTACGGCCGCGTGATCGCCGAGGGCGACCCCGAGGCCGTGCGTACAGACCCGAAGGTGATCGCCGCGTATTTGGGAGGTGAGGCGTAATGGGCGTGATGCTTTCCGTGAAAGACCTTGTTGTGAATTACGGCGCGATCAACGCCATCAAGGGCATCTCGTTCGAGGTGAACGAGGGCGAGATCGTCACGCTGATCGGCGCGAACGGCGCGGGCAAAACGAGCACGCTGCACGCCATTTCCCGTTTGCTGAAGGCGGAGCAGGGCGAGATCTCGTTCTGCGGCCAGTCCATCAGCCATATGGAGGCACACAAGATCATTGAACTTGGCCTCACGCAGGTGCCCGAGGGACGGCGCGTGTTTTCGCAGCTCACCGTCCAGCAGAATCTGGCGCTGGGTGCGTACACCCGCAAAGACGGCGCGGACGCCGTTGCCGCCGATTTCGACATGGTGTTCGAGCGCCTGCCGCGCCTGAAAGAGCGCCGCAGGCAGATCGCGGGCACGCTTTCGGGCGGCGAGCAGCAGATGCTCGCCATCGGCCGCGCGCTGATGTGCAAGCCGAAGATGATGCTGCTCGACGAGCCCTCGATGGGCCTCTCTCCGCTTTTGGTGCAGGAGATCTTCCGCATCATCCACGACGTGAATGCATCCGGTGTGACGGTGCTGCTTGTGGAGCAGAACGCGAAGATGGCGCTGGAGATCGCGAACCGCGCCTATGTGCTGGAAACGGGCTCTATCGTGATGTCCGGCGACGCGCACGAGCTGGCCAATAACGACAGCGTGCGCAAGGCGTATCTGGGCGGGTAACAGCCGCGAACGGTGGGATAAAATGTCGAATTGGGACGCAGGACAGTATCTGAAATTTGAGCGCCAGAGAACACAGCCCGCGATGGATCTTGCCATGCGCGTGCGCAGCTGCGCACCCAAACGGATCGCCGACATTGGCTGCGGGCCGGGCAACAGTACCGCCGTGCTGCGGGAGGTTTTCCCCGAAGCCGCGATCCTTGGAATCGATTCCTCTACCGGGATGATAGAACGGGCGCATGCAAAATATCCGGAACTCCAGTTCCGGATCTGTGATGCGCTCTCTTTGGAGGGCGGCTATGACCTGCTGTTTTCCAACGCCTGCCTGCAATGGATCGCGCATCACGATACACTGATCCCCGCGCTGATGCAAAAGCTTGTGCCGGGCGGCATTCTGGCGGTGCAGATCCCGATCAACGGAGAGGAACCGCTGTTCCGGTTGATCCGGGAGATCGCGGACGAGCCGCGCTGGAGGCTGCAGGGTGTCCCACTGCAGCCGAACGAAACGCTCACCCCCGAAGAATATTATGATATTCTGAGCGGATGCTCCGCTTCATTTGAGATATGGGAGACAAAGTATTATCACAGCCTGCCCGATCACGAGGCGCTGGTGGAATGGGTGAAGGGCACACGGATCCGCCCCTATCTGGCGTGCCTCAGCGAGGAGCAGGGTGCGGCGTTTGAGAATGAAATTCTCAAGGGTGCGAAAGCGCTGTATCCTGTGATGCAAAACGGCGGCGTCGTGCTTGGCTTTCGCCGGCTGTTCTTTGTTGCAGCTGTATAGATGTGTATCAAAAAACGGATGTCCCCGAACGGTGGCATCCGTTTTTGATCATTCATTTAGGTTGGCAGGAGGAATAAAATGTCAAATATTATTTCATTTGATGGCAAGCCTGTGCATGATGATTCACTTCGGGAAACTGCATAAAAAGATACAAAAGCGGCAGGGCCTTTTTGAAGGGACCCTGCCGTTTCAGTTTACTGATTTCCCTCGACGACGATCACAGAGGTATCTGCAAGTGCGTTTTGGACCCATGCAAGAAAATCTGTCAGAAAACTCCGTTTGTGGTCATCCACACGATTCAGATCCCGTTCGATTTCATCCATGATCCGCAGCCAATCGCTTTTCCCGATCCAATTTGAAAAGCACACATCAAAAATCGGTTCGGATGTTCCGTCGATTGCATCTTGAATGGGATATATTCTGCCAAAGTAGTCAAGCAGAATTTTGTAATCCTGTTTATAGATCCTTAACGGAGCGTGATAACAGTGCCAATCTTCCCACATGGGATTCCAACCCGGTTTGCAGGACATTTTGAGCGGCTGAAAATCCAGCCAGATCATTTCGCTTTCCGGTGCGCTCAGCCGAAATTCAATATATGCCTGCTTTTGAGAACCATTTGGATCCAGCCATACCATTTTAGCGTTCTGCCTCGTTTCATTCATTCGGCTTTCGCGGCAATTCCCCAAACCGGGACGGGCCGGGAAAGCGTTTAAAAATACTGAATGCTCACCCGCTTGCCCAGCTGTTCCAGATACCCGGCCAGCTCCTGGATCAGCCGGATCTTCACGCCGAAGCCGATGGGCAGGCCGGGGTCCTGATGGGCAGGGTTCACGGCCTTGCCGATGAAGAAATGCACCTCGGTGGCCTGCTCCAAAAGCTGCTGTGCGATCAGCGACGCGCCGTCCGTCTGTACGTTCCACAGGTTTACAAGATCGGTGTTTTCGGCAAACGCTTTGGCGTATTCCACCGCACGCCGCATCGTGACAACGCCTTCTGTGACAAGATCCACGCCCTTGATCTTCCCGATGGGCGGGATGGCCGGATCGGCGGTGCGGTCCTGCACGGTGGCGACCGTTTCGTGCAGGTGCTCCGCCGCCAGCTGCGATGTGGTGCCGCCGCACACCACCTTGGCGCCCTCCTGCGCGAAAAATGTCTCCATCATTTTGGCCGCGTCGCGCGGGTCGGCGGGCGGGCCCATCATCAGGTTGACGGTTTCGGCCTCGCGGATGCGCACGGTCGCGATGGTGGTATCGTCGGCGGGCGCGCCTGCGTAGAGCCGGCTGCACTCGTCCACGACAAACGCCGCCAGCATTTTCGCCGAGAAGCTGTCGTCGTACAGGCGCTCCAAATAGGCGATGATATCGTCGCGCTGCCAGCCGTAGTTCATCGTCTGCTGATCCCCGGCGAAGATCGCGCCGTCGCTCATGGCCACTAAAACATCGTGCGGCTGCAGCTCGATCTGGCTGTGCAGCACGGTCTTATCGGCGATCACATGGGTCTCGATGGGGTAATCCAGACTCTTGCCGCCACGCAGCAGGATCACGTCCGGGTTGTCGAACTGGATCAGCTCGGCCTCTTTGCCGTCGGTGATGCGCATGATCGTGAATGTGGAATAGGCCACCTGCCGCACGCTGCACACGGGCAGCGTCTTGATGATGGTGTCCACACAGTCCTCGATGGGCATGCCGCCCGCGATCATCGTACACAGAATTTTGCTCGTCAGCGTGGAAAGAATGTTCGCCTTCACGCCGCTGCCAAGGCCGTCCGCCAGCACCATCGTCAGCGTGCGGTCGTCCTCGCGGATCACCTCCACGCGGTCGCCGCAGAGCTGTTCGCCCACATGGTTCAGGCTGATGGCGCCTGTCTCTGTAAATAGCCGCATGGCGATCAATCCTTTCCCGTTGTCTGCAGTGTGTCCTTCAGCTGTGTCAGCGCAATCTTTGTCTCGGCCGTTGTCTCGCCCAAAAGCGACGCAATCTCCTGCACCACGCGCATCTGCTTTTCGATCACGTCGTTTGTTACGGAGACGGTCTTATCGCACATCTCGGCGTATTCGGTGCGGCGTGTCTCCTCGGCGGTAATGTCGCGCATGATGCTGAACAGGATGTGGTATTCCTTATCGTAGAGGATCGTTTCGGATACCCAGCTGCCGTATTCGGGCAGCTCGCGGCGGCGGTCGCGCACGGGGATGCCTGTGGTGATCACGCTCAGGTAATCGGCGGGGTTCAGCAGCTGCACGATGGGCTGGCCCAGAATGTCATTCTGCGATTTCAGCCGGAAGAGCGTGCAGGCCGCCTTATTGATCTGCTGGACGTTCAGCTCCTCGTCCAGTACGAAAATTGCGTTCGGCGTGTTGTTGATGATCTGGCTGGAGAAGCTTTCGGCTTTTTCTTTTAAGAACGGCAGGCACATCGAAAGATCGGCCTTGCCCTGATAGACGGCGATGGCCTTATCGCGGCAGGTGGGGTAGCCGCAGCTGCCGCAGTTCAGCTCGTGCTCGGGCGCTGTTTTGCCCATTTTGGCAAGGATCTCGCGGATGGCCGCCTCGCCCGGGATGCGCTCGTGCGTGCCGAGGTATGGCATGGCTTTGTCGATCGCCCCGGGCTGCTCCACCGCAAATTCCGCATCGCCCGCGAAATGCACTACCTTCACCTCGCCGGAAAGCAGCGGCTTGTGGTGGTGGCTGATGGCCGGGCCGTTGATGCACGCGCCCTCGCAGGCGTTCATCTCGATGAAGCAGTGGTGCAGCGCGCCGGATTCGATCTCCCGGATGGCGGCGATGCAGTTCTGCACGCCGTCTACGGCAAGATATGTAAAATCGGTGTTCTCGGTGTGCATGCTCTTGATGACGCCGCCCTTGATGGGGAAAAAGCGCCCGCGCTTGCCCTCGTCTGCACCGGCCCCGCCGCCCTCGGGCACGACGCCGGCCTCGTTCATCCATGCCTCCAGTTCCTCGTAGGTGAGCACGGCGTCGCATTCACCGTACTGCTCCGCCTCCTCCTTTTTCGAGATGCACGGCCCGATGAATACGGTGACGGCCTCCGGGTCGGCCTGCTTGATCAAACGGCAGTGCGCGAGCATCGGCGAGAGCACGCCGGCGAGATACGGCAGCACAGAGGGGTAATATTTCTGGATGAGCACGTTCACGCTGTGGCAGCACGACGAGATAATCACGTCGTGCTCGCCCGAGGCGATCATGCGTTCGTATTCGCGCTTCACGACAGTTGCGCCGATGGCCGTTTCCTCAGCGTCGGAAAAGCCCAGCGCCAGAAGCGCCGCTTTCATCGCGTCGAAATCCATCAGCGGGAATTCGGCGATGAAGGAGGGCGCGACGCTGGCCACAACGCGCTTGCCGGACGCGATGAGCGCTTTTACGCGCGGCACGTCGTCCCGGATCTGCTTTGCGTCCTGCGGGCAGCCCACAAAGCAGCGCCCGCACAGGATGCACGCGTCCGGGATGATATTCGCGTGCCCGTCGGCGAATTTGATGCTTTTTACCGGGCAGTTGCGGATGCACTTATAGCAGTTTTTGCAATCCGATTTTTTCAGCTGAAGAAATTTGTTCATATGGCTTTCCTCCAAAGATCCGGCTTTCCCGCCAGGGAACGCGTCCGCGCTGCGGTTTGTGCAGAGCTCCCCGAGGTTTCTGCTTCCTATTATACCGATGAAGCGCCTTGCGGTCAATATCCGACAGGAAATGGGCACGGAAATCAATTTTGCGGAGGCAGATATCATCTGTCCGCCGAAAAGCCAGAATATCCCGTTGGAAATGGACGGGTGATCCCCGTCCCTGCGGGATGCTGCGCTGATTTCCCTTGGAAAGGAAGGAAAAGAGCAAAGCGGAAATATGCAATCAGGATCGATCTTTTCCCATAAAAAGAGCCTGCACCCCGATTTGGAATACAGGCTCTTTTATGCGTATTGGATTAGAGATATCGTCTTGCTTTGTATGGGTATTGCATGGGATTTGTGTTTTTTGTGAGGATGACCGTTACTTTATGTTTTCAAAAAGCACATGATCTTCGGAGGTTGTAATCGTGATATTGCCTGTGCTGTACATCCCCATGATCTCCCGGAGCTTTGCCATAATATCTGCTTCGCTCATTTTCAGCAGTTCCTCTGTATCGGTTCCATCCCAAAAATCCTGTACCGCTTTCATCATGCCGCGGATCTGCCTGTCGCGATCTTTGACGGTAACAGCCGCTTTGTCTGCAATGTGCCAGGAGAACTGGTAGTATAGGCTGCAATACCCCGATCTGCCGCCGCTGGCCCCGAACCGCGCGGGGAGGTATTGTTCGTGCCAGGGGTCGTTTTCCGGCCCTCCGGTGTAGATGCTTCGGACAGCCTGCCCGTTCTCGCGGCCGGAGAGGAACACCGTCCACCGGACAAAGGCGCGTTCGTCCTCGCTCAGCGGCACCTTGAAATCGTCGTATCTGTCGTCCTCATCGATCCGCTCCGCTCGTTCATGATCCGCATTCGCCCAAGCGAGAAGCGCGGCGTTGAAATCCGCAAGGGACATCTCCTGATAGCCCGGCGTTTTCAGGGCCAGCAGAGATTGGTAGTCGCTTTCCGTACCGTTCGGGGTCATGCGCTGCTCCTGCTCCACGGTTCCATCTGATCCCACCGCTTTTTCCGCTGCGGACAGGGGAAAATACACCCACGCAAGGGAAACAGTCAGCTCCGGGGTCTGATAATCGGGCAGGATCCCCTCTACAAAGGTTTTGATCTCAGCCTGCATATATTCCGTGCTTTGCAGCTGCTCTTCCATTCTGCCCAGCATCATCTGATCCATGGCGTCCCGGACGTTCACGCGTGTATCGCAGTAATCTTTCACTTTGATTTGGTCGGCGGCCAGAATGGTCAGCGTATAGGTGTATTCCAGTCTTGCGTGGTCCTGCCCTGCGGGAAAATCGCTTTCGGCTGCGCCGCTATAAGTGTGCGACTGCCAGTGTTCCTTTGTGAGTGGTTCCAGTACATAGAAAAGGAACGCGGCGGTTTCGTCGCTGTCCCGCTTCGCTTGCAGTGCCTCATCCTTGGAGAGACGGCTCAAAAGCTCGCTGTACACTTGCGTATCCGTCTTTTCCCAAACCTTGTTTTGAAACTCCGCGACCGTCATGTGCCGGTAATCGTCAAATTGCAGGGCTTGCAGCATTTGGAGTTCCTCATCGCTGAAAGTGGGCGCGGGGACAGATGCCCCTTCACCCGATGACAACAGGGCCTGCGTGTCAGGCGCGTTGGACGGGGCGGATACGGCGCTTTTTCCGCACCCCGCCAGCAAACTCAAACAAAGAACAATGACGATAAAACCGATGATGCCTTTTTTCATCATTCAGGCACTCCTTTCTGCACCCGTTTTGGGTACAACACGATGATACCGCCTTTGTTTGTATTGAGTTTGAATTGAATATGTTTTTTCTGGGGAAGCACTGAATCAATCGCCGCACGCGTTTTGGCGAGCAGATTGCATCGGTGCTTCCCCGGGCATCAAAAACCGGCGGCAGGTGCATCCCTGCCGCCGGTTGGCTGCCGATTGAAAAGAAGCGAACCAGAGTTTCCCTAAAACGATACCTTTACAAGCACGCCTTGTATCGTATTGGCGATCTCAATTTCCGCACCGTGTAAATCAAGAATCGTTTTGACGATATACAGCCCCAACCCGCTGCCGCCTGTTTGACGGCTGCGCGATGTATCCACACGATAAAAGGCTTCAAACAATTTTGGAATCGCTTCCTCCGGGATATGGACGCCGGTATTTTCCACCGAAAAGCATGTCTTGTCCTGCTCCGCCCAAAGGCGCACCGCTATCTTGTTCTGAACAGGGGAATANGCGATTGCATTGTGAAGGAGATTGTCGATCGCTTTTTGCAAAAGCTGCGTATCGCCTGACAGATATGTTNCCGGCAGCANGNATTTTTCGAGGGCCAATTCCTTTTGCGCAAACAAATCGTCAAAGGCAGCCAGCCGATCCTCTACCAGACGAGTAAAATTGAACCGGNTCCTGATGCAAACATATCCCGGCGTTTCCAATCTTGAAACGGTCAAAAGCTCCTGCACCATCCGCTCCAAAGTGTTTGTAACCTCTAAAGACGCGGCAAGATAGGTCTGATGGTCTTTGTAGCGGCCTACGTTGCACAGCATACCCTGCAGCTGGCCTTTTATAATTGTAATTGGCGTCTTCAGCTCATGGGAAGCCGCGGANAAGAAATCAATACGCTGCCGCTCCAACGCCCGCTCTTTATCCATATCCGCCCTGAGCTGCCGGTTCGCGCTTTGCAGCTCGGACAGAGCGGACGACAGCTTTTGGGACANCTCNTTCAAGCTGCCGGAGAGCGCGCCGATCTCGTCGGTGCGGCGCACGGGGCACAGGCCGCTGAAATCCAGCGCCGCCATCTGTTTTGAGATTTTACTGATNCGTTTAATCGGCGTTGTCATGTACACAGTGTAGAAAAAAGCTGCAACGATGGAAACANCNAGAATGACAATGCTCAAAACAGGGATCGCTTTTTGAAGTGCCTNGGCGATCTGGCTTTCCTTTTCTGTGTTTTTTGCGATGAACTCGATNTACTCAACATCGCTGCCGGCAAAGCGGAAGCGGTATCGTGTGGTTGTGTCCACGCCGTCGAAGCGGCAAAGCTCCGCGCTGTCGCTGGGAAAAATGTGAAACACAAATTCGCCCTCAAATTGCGTTTCCAACGTCTCGTTAAAAAGCTCGATGTCATACGCTAACTCACTTTCAGAGAAGTCGTAATGAGGGAATTCCAGATAGGCCATTTGGGCCAGTTCCTCCGCATCTTCCAACCGGTGTGCGTAAATGTAGGGCGAAAAACGCGCGATGCAAAGATAGGTTACAGTACAGCAGGCCGCCATCAGTACAGCGGTGAGCACAAACACCTTNACGGACAGGCTGCTCCTAATTTTCTTTATCAATTCTGTAGCCCACCCCTCTGATCGTTTTGATATAGTCCGCTTNNCCAAGTTTTTTCCGCAGATTTTTGATGTGCGTGTCCACGATNCTCTCATCGCCTAAAAACTCATATTTCCACAGCATTTGCAGCAGGTTTTGACGGGTCAATATCCTGCCCTGATGCAAAATCAGTTCCCGCAGGATTTCAAACNCCCGCGGCGTAAGATCGAGATTTNTCTGCTNCGAATAGGCCCGGTAGGCGCCCAAATCCAAGGTCAGCGTCTTATACGAAATTGCCTGCGGCGTTTCGTTCTGCCTTGCCGTCCGGCGCAGGACAGCGGTGATTTTCCGCAGCAGAACCGGCATGGAAAAGGGCTTTGTGATGTAATCATCGGCCTGCAGATCCAGCCCTTTGATCTGATTTTGCTCGCTGTCCAATGCAGTAAGCATGATGATCGGCACATCCGATTTTTGACGGATCACCTCACAAACACCGTAGCCGTCGATCTTCGGGAGCATAATGTCAAGCAGAACCAAATCGAAAGGCTGCTCGGAAAATTTTGCNAGGGCTTCTACACCGTCAGCCGCCAATATAGCGCTGTGGCCCGCTTCTTCAATGAAATCGTGCAGCAATGCCTGTATGGATAAATCGTCTTCCACAACCAGGATTTTACTCATGGCGCACCTCCCTTANCGCCTGATTATAACAGACTTATATGAATTTATTGTGTAGATGCAATCAATATCCGGCAGAAATGGAGCGAATTGCGAAAGAAAAATATGCCAAACGCCCGCAGCCAATCAAGGNCACGAGCGTTTTGGCAAAATGTTTCCGGTATTATAAGCGGGGTGTTATGANGNCGCCGCAGGTGCACTCCGGGTGACGGCGGAATCGTCTTTCCGGCGCAGCGGCCCGCCCCTNTGCGAANCNTCAGCNGCCNGCCACACAGTTTCCACCGGCGTAATCCACAAAATGAACGGTGACATTGGGGNCGTCCGGGATCTCATAGGGAGGGATCTTCCCGTTCTCGATATCGGCAATGATCTGCTGCCATTCTTCTTCGGTGCGGGTGGGATGAAAGGCGGACAGATCCTCATTCGGTCCGCTTTGATTTTCAGAGGTGAGATGCCATTCTCGCTTTCCGCTTTCGTCCTTTGGNGTGAGATACAATTCCCAATCGCCTTCCTCGCCTTTTACAGTGATATCCCATTCCCAATTGCNGCTCCGGCCAAACTGCTGCTCCGGAACGGCCGTCTGCACCTCGTCCGCATCCGCCCCGGCGGGAGCGCCGTTTTCGCTGAAAGAGAAAAGACTGTCGGCGCCGCCGGAGATCAGCAGGGCATCGGGNTCACCGTCAACAGATTTTGAGTACAGCTTTCCCTTCTTNATCTCTTCNAGGATGGATTCGTACATGGCGATGGTTTCGTCGATGATCTCCTGNGTCCAGACAAAATCGCCCCGGCCNCCGGTCCAGCCTTTTTCCCCCAGCATGGCCTGCAGCTCCACTTTTTCATTTTCCAGCCATGCGGCGTATTCTTCATAGGTCCACCATTCCACGCGGGGCGCCGAAAGGCGCTGCCAAACTTCTTCTTCCGTCAAGGGCTCAANCGTTTGCCCGTTGTCCCAGCTGTAATAGGTTTTTCCGTCATCAGGATTGAANTAGGACATCAGGGTGCTGTCATCTATGAGACCCTCTGTACCCTGTGAACCGCCCTCTGTGAGGTTTTCCGTGTTCAGCGGGCCGCCCTGGCCTCCGGGTAAGGGGGAATCCTCTGCCGGCGCAGAAGCGGCAAAAGCCGTGGCGGCGCCAAGTATCAGGACGACGGCGAGGGCTGCTGCCAACACGGATGTCTTTTTATACTTCATAATTGCTTCGATCCTTTCTTCAATTGCAAGTTTGCCGAAATGATTGCAGAGCGGGAACTGCCTGCTCTGTGTTTCCGCCACNGCGATCAGGGTGAGCGCATAGGGGGCTTTCTCTTTTCCGCCGAGGACATGCATCGCCCGTTCGTCGCAGGAAAGCTCCAGGTCGCGANTGGCCAGAACAACCATCACCCACACCAGCGGATTGAACCAGTGGATGCACAGTACAGTGGCAAAGATCAGCTTTTTCACCGCGTCAAAGCGCCGGACGTGGATGAATTCATGGGTGAGGATATAGGTGAGAGCCGTTTCGCCGCCCCGCTCCATTTCCTTGGGAAGCAGGATGACGGGACGAAAAACGCCGTAGGTGAGCGGGGAGGATATCCGGTCGGACTGCCGCACCTCCAACGGGCGCCGCAGTTTCTGGCGCTGCAGCCAGCTTTGGACGGCGGGCGCAGTGTCCGGGCANGCAGTTTGAAAGCTCCGTTTGGCCCGCACATAGCACACAAAAAAGTATGCTGCCGTCAGGATGAAACCTGCCAGCCAGATCCGCNGGAAAACGGTGTGTGCGGAGAAACCCGCCGAACCCGGCATGACAGACGGCGCCCCTGCGGCCGCGGGATTTTCTGAAACGGCTGCCGCCGCAANATGATCCCGGGCTGTTGTCAAATGGCCCCGGGCTGCTGCCCATTGTCTGACGGGGACGGGNAAGCCGAANGGCAACCGGAAAGAGAATGGCGTAAGCAGCCGTAAAGCGGCCACCTCCCACAGAATGAGGAAGGTGCTTTTGGGCAGGTGATGGAGCGCCAGCGCCCGCACGGTCACGATGAAGAGGATCAGCANCCCGCCCCGTATGCTCATCTGCATCAGGCTCATTCTTCTTCCTCCCGCGTTTGCAGCGCCGCCACCATATGCCGCAGGCTGTCGATCTGNTCCTTCGAGAGCGTTCTGTGCTCCAGCAGGGACGCAAACAGCAGGTCGGGGGAGTTATCAAACAGCTTATGAAGCAGCTCCTCCGTTTCCGCTGTCTGCACGGCATCTTTGGATATCAGCGCATGGCACAGAAAATTGGGCTCCCTTCGCTCGATGGCGCCTTTTGCGATGCATTTCTTGATCACGGTATAGGTGGTGTTCATGTTCCAGCCGATGGCTGTTTTAAGAATATTCGAAATTTCTTTTGCGGTTGTATCGCCCTCTTTCCACAGCACGTTCATGACTTTCAGCTCGGAATCAAAGAGCTTGATCGCCATATGTTCACATCCTTTCAAACTACTGCAATAGTTTACAATCAATACACTATCACAGTAGTTNCGCTTTGTCAACACTACTCCGGTAGTTTCACAAATCCTTCACACCTGTGAAAAATGCAAAAAAACACGGGGGAGCAGGGCAGAACCGTGCTCCCTCGTGTTTTTTTGANNTCACGACAGCGTTGTGGAAACGTTTTGCGTGATGGTGGAATTGTCCGTCAGGCGCAGCAGGCGGTTCCAGTAGCGAATGGCAAGCTGGTCGCCGCTGGCTTCCGCACCGTTGCAGTTGCCCTCGCACAGCGCCTGCACNGCACCGTGAATCAGATCCCATGTGGCCTGGTCCACCTCGCCCGTGAGCGGAAGATCCAAAAATTCCTGCAGCAAAAAGACATTGGCCTGCGTGGTCTCGTCATACACGCCCGTGACGTTCTGCGCGGTCATATCACAGTAATAGGCGCTGAGCGTGTTGATCCAGATCTGCAGTTGTTCCACTAAAATGCCGCGGCTGCCAAGGCTGAGCGTGGAGAACGGCGGCGGCACGGAGCCCATGGACGCGCAGGCGGGGAAGAGATACTGGTACGCCGCGACGTATTGATAATACAGGAACGTCCAGGTGTCGAGGTCGATCACACCGGTGGTGGGCAGGCCGCGCGTGCGCTGGAATTCGATGATGGCGAGCATATTCTGCCGCGTGTAGGTATCGATGATGGGCAGCGGCTCCAACAGCTCGTCGAATGCCGCAATGATGTTGTAGTAATACAGCGCCACCTGCACAAAGACGTTTACCGCGCCCAGCTCGATGGGCTCGCCGGGATAGGGCACACTGATGAAGCGGCACTCCAGATGCTCGGTGAGCAGAACGTTCTGGTATTCCTGATAAATGCGGTTCCAGGTGATCTCATCCACGCGGCCGGTGGGTGCAAGGCCAAACTGGCGCTGGAATTCGCGCACAGTGGTGTCTGTCCGCNCGTTGAAGTTCCCCGTCAGCAGCAGCGGCATGATGGAGGTATATTTGCGCGAGATTACGCCCAGATAGGTTTGCAGCGCGAGCACCGCCTGCCCGTTGCTGCCGCGCCCCATCACGAAATCGGGATAGGCGGGAACTTCTTCCTCGTCCAGAATGCGGGCATTGCGCTGGCTGTAGATAGAATAGAGCTGCGTCCACGTGTTCAGGCCGACAACGCCGTCCTGCGTGAGGCCNAACTGGCGCTGGAACGCGCGCACGGCGGCGGCGGTATCGGCGCCGAAGATGCCGTCCGCCCGGATGCGGGGGATGGCGGAATACGAGTAATGCAGGTACAGCAGATAGTACTGCATCTGCTGCACACGGAGGCCGCGGTCTCCCTGGCGCAGCACGATGCCGGGATACGCGCCGAAGTAGCTGCCGGGNTTGTTGTCCTCATAGGCGGATTTGAACTGCCGCTGTAATTCCGCCCAGGTGGCCGGTCCGACGATGCCGTCCGCCGTCAGGCCAAAGAGGTTCTGGAACGCGACCACCGCGCTGCGCGTTGCCGTGCCGAAGATACCGTCCGGTACGAGGTTCGGGATCGCGGGGTAAAACGTTTGGGAAAGATAGCTCAAATAGTACTGTACGGCCGCCACCTGCGCGCCGCTGTCGCCCTGGCGCAGTGTGGCCTGTGTGCCGCCGCCCGGCGTGGTGGCTACGCCCGGCGCGCTGCCGGAATTGTCGGGGTACGGCTCCGACTCGCTGCCCAGCTCGGCGAGCTTTTTTACGGCGACGTAAATGTAACTGATTTTATACCAAGTCGCCTTACCCACAACGCCGTCCTGACCAAGATCGAAAATGCGCTGGAACGTGCGCACGGCGTTGGCGGTGGCCTGGCCGTATATGCCGTCCACGGTNTGCTGGCCGATGGAGGGATAATTTTTNGCGATGCGGTTCAGCTGGCGCTGGATGGTGCGTACAGCGCTGCCGGTACTGCCCACGCGCAGCGGCGTGCCGGGATAGGAGCTGGGGATCGAGCGGACGTCGTTCGTGGTCACCAGTTCGAAATTGTTGCCGTAGTAGCGCCGCAGGATCTGGATGGGTGAAAGGCCGCTGTTCGCAAGACTCACGGTGCCCCACTGGCTGAGACCGCGGCAGGTGACGGTGGTGCCGTTGCAATACTCAGCGTAGTACGGCGCAAAATCACCGACGCGGCGCAGATAGGTGTTGAAGATCTCATCCACGATCTGGCTGATGTTGGTGAAGATATTGCGTCCCGAGACATAGTACTGGTCGTACTGCGTCGAATTCGTGATGTTNAAATTGTAGCCCTTGCTCGGATACCATTCGGTGTAGATGCGGTTCAGCGCCAGCGAGATCTGCGCGTAGATATTGGCACGCAGTGCATTTTCGGGCCAGGTAGCACAAACAAAACCCACAAAAATGGGNAAATGCAACCGCTGAAAACAAGAAAATGCAGTCGCTCAAAACCCCGCCGGGAACAAAAATCCCGGCGGGGCTGCTTTTGGTATTTTGGCAGGAAGTTCGGGCTTTTCCCTTTTTANAGGCTGTACCGATAGCCGAAGTGCACCGCATCGCGGGCAGATTTCCCGCCAGGATGCGTGCGGCAGTTTGCAGCAGCTTGCAGCGGTTTGCGGCGGCTATTGAGGTGGCGTCTCAGTCTGCCGCCAGAATGCCCCACTCTATTTTGCATTCCAGGATTCGCCTTACGCTCTCGTCGANCCGNGCTTCGGTCAGCGTGCCGTCCTCCACCGCAGCCAATACCGCGTCAAAGGCTTCCTCCAGCCCCTGNGGCATCAGCAGCAGGTCGCATCCTGCCTCAAGGGCATGCACCGCTGCTTCGCCGGGGGTCCAATTGTCCGTCACCGCCTCCATCGCCAGCGAGTCGGTGATCACCAGGCCCTCGAAGCCCAGATCTCCGCGCAAAATGTCGGTTACCACCGTGTGGGACAGGGTGGCAGGAACCATGTCGCCGGTGATATCGGGGACGCTGATGTGCCCGATCATGATGCAGTCGCTTTTCTGTGCCTGNAGGAAGGGGAGCCATGTCCCCTCGGCCATTTCCTCCCGGGTGCCGTAGCTGATCGCTGTGCCGGTGTGGCTGTCCTCCGCNGTGTTTCCGTGGCCGGGGAAATGCTTAAANGTCGGTATGATCCCCTGTCCGCGCAGGCCCTCCGCCATAGCCCCGGCCAGATGGGCGGCTTTTTCAGGGCGGGAGGANAAGGCTCTCGTTCCGATGACGGTGTTGCGTGGGTCGGTGTTTACGTCGGCCACTGGGGCGAAGTCNAGATTGAAGCCATATTCCTTCAGGTATCCGCCGATGGCGGCTCCCATCTCCCGGACAGCATTCTCCCCNCTGGCGCCCACGGCGGTGGCGCTGACGTATTGGGGAAGCTCNAAAGCGGGATGGTTGGCNAGCCGGGACACCAGGCCGCCCTCCTCATCCACCGCCATGAACAGTGTGCCGCCGCCAGCCGCCTGCAGTTCCCCGATAAAGGCAGACAGCTGTTCCGGGTTTTCGATGTTCTTGGCAAACAGCACCACTCCNCCCACCGGGATCTGTTCCAGGGTCTGGGCCATCTCCTCGGTCACATGGGTAACGCCCTCGGCCTGAACGTCATCGATTTGATCCTGGGACTGGCCCGGGTCCAATGCGTCGGGCCGCACCACGAACAGCTGGCCTACCTTCTGGCGCAGGGTCATCTCTGCCAGCAGCGCGTCGATTTCATCCGGNGGGGCGTTGACGCCCTCCGGTGGAACGTCGATGCCGTCCGGNGCAGTGTCAATGCCNTCCGGCGGAACATGGATTCCCTCNGATGCCGCCTCCGAGGNNATCTCCGGTGGCCTCTCCGGCCCCCCGGCAGAATNGTCTTCCACCGTCTTTGCTGCACAGCCGCAGAACAATACCGATACCGCCAGCATCAGACAGACGGTGCGCCGCAGAATATCATAGATCTTCGCCATGATCGATCGCTCCTTCTTTTTTTATGATGTGATAAGCAAAAAATCACAGGGATCCCTGATCGGGCATTGTCTGCATTTTGTCAGGGAAAGCCTTTTGGTTCTTACGGACACAAGCCCAAAACGGTGTCCTTGATCGGATGTTTTCCCGTANCATCATAGCAAAAATACGGCTGTCTGGCAACAGGTTTTGTCTGGCTAATGAATCGGAAGAAGCACTGGTGTTTGATATCGGCAAACAAGGCAAACGATTAAAAATGACCTTCTTTTTGGCATAGAAGACTGTTTCACATAATTTTTTTACAAAAAACATATCTTCAATCAAAAAATATGGATCCCTATTCGGTTTCGTATTGCCGGGACGGTGTTTCCTCAACAGCGCCAGTGCGCCATCGCCGGTATGTTATCACCAGCAACTCCNCGGAATTTTGTCCCGGCAATACGCGGGACGAACAGGGATCGATNATTCGGNAAANNGGGGAAATATCATGGAAAAACTCCACTATATTATTCAAGAGACCTTCGCCTCCACCGATGCGTCCGAGCGTGAACGCCGCCTGCAAAGCCTGATGAATACATATCTCCGCACACTCNANAAACAAATTGCGCTAAATGAAGGTTTGGGGTANGCTTTTGCGCCCGGATAGGGTATGTTGTGTGTGAGCGATTGCAGCGAAAGGAANGGTGAAACATGAAAGCTGCAATTTACTGCCGGTTGAGCAAGGAGGATGAAGATGCAGAAGAGCGCGGAAAAGAATCTGAAAGCATTCAAAACCAGAAGTCTATGCTGATCCAGTATGCCATCGAAAANGGCTACGACATTTACAACATCTATTCCGATGAAGATTATTCCGGCGCCGACCGCAACCGCCCGGCGTTCAACGAGATGATCGACGCGGCCAGCCGCCGCAAATTCGATATTATCCTNGCCAAAACGCAGTCGCGTTTCACCAGGGATATGGAGCTGGTTGAAAAATACCTGCACGGAAAGTTCATCGAATGGGGCGTCCGGTTCATCGCAGTCGTGGACCATGTGGATACTGCCGACATTGCGGGCAAAAAAAGCCGNCAGATCAACGGCCTTGTCAATGAGTGGTATCTGGAGGATTTGTCCAATAATGTCCGCTCGGTGCTGACCCACAAGCGCAAGGAGGGAAAATACATCGGCACCTTCGCGCTCTATGGCTACCAGAAAGACCCGAATGACAACAATCATCTGATCATCGACCCGGAGGCGGCGGAGGTCGTCAAACAAATCTTTGCAATGTATCTGGCCGGATACGGCACTACATACATCGCAAGGCGGCTGAANGAAGAGGGCATACCNTCTCCCACGCAGTACAAGCATGAACACGGCCTGCACTACAAGCGCCCGGAACGCTGCAAGGACGAGGATCTCTGGGGCAAATCGACGATCTACCGGATGCTGAAAACCCGCACCTATCAGGGGGATNTGGAACAGGGCNGGCACAAAAAAATCAGCTACAAATCCAAAAAGACGGTTTGGCTGCCGCAAAGCCAGTGGATCGTTGTGCCGAATACCCACGAACCGATCATCGACCCGGAAACCTTTGCGCGTGTNCAGCAGCTGCTGGCGGANCGTGTGCGCGGCGGGGGCGGGGGCAAGGTGAACCCGCTGGCCCGCAAGGTNTTCTGTGGGGTCTGCGGTACCTCCATGGAGCAGACGGGCTCCGGTTCTGTGAGCAAGAGAAGCGGAAAAACGCGGAAATATTTCCGCTGCCGGATGTCCCAGCGCGATAAGACGCGCTGCGCCGGGCAGGACTATATGCCGATGGAAGACGCTGCAGNNGCTGGTGCTGGAGCGCATCCGGAACCATGTNGCCGGTTATCTGAACCCGGCAGCCGTCGATACGGCCTCTTTCACAGCAGCGGCGCAGCAGCAGCGCAAGGCAAAGCGCTGCGAATTNGANCNGCTGCAAAGCGAGATCAAACGCCGCNGGAAAGCCATGCAGGANCTGTATCTCGATAAAAGCAGCGGCCTTGTCAGCACCGCGCAATTCGCGCAGATCAACGGGGCGTTTTTGGATGAGGTGGAAACGCTTGAAAAGCGCTGCGCCAGATTGGNACAGGAGGTGGATACGGGCGCGGACGCCGAGCGAGCGCGCAAACAGTTCAGCGAACGTTTGCAGAGCATGACAGACCTGAAAACACTGAACCGTGAGCTTGTGAGCCTGCTCATCGAAAAGATCATCGTCTATCCGCCGGAGATGACCGAAAAAACGCGAAAAATAGAAATTTTGTGGAAATTTTAGAATTTTACACCTGAAATCAAATGAAAATCAGGCAAAATAACGTGAAAAATGTGGGCTTGGTTGAGCNTGCCCAGGTGGGATAAATCTCGCTGCTGCACACATTTTTAATATAGTACGGGAAACTTACCGTCTCGTTGGCGGCGCTGTTCTGCGGTTTGCCGAGGTGCACGGTGATGTACTGGGGAATGAATACGCTGTCCAGTACGCGTGGCTCCTGAAGATTGCAGGTGGTAAGCGGGGCGGGGCCGCTGGATGATTCGCCCTCAATAGCGGGTGCGGGAATTGTGGTGCGGATAAGCTGCTGGCGTGCGTCGGCGGAAGCAGCGTCCGTATCGGAGGAAACAGACGTTGGGGAAACATCGACGGCCGAAAAAATGGGNACCATCGTGACGGGCAGGTAGGCTTCTACGCCGGAATAGACCTGCACGCCNTCGAACAGCATGGGCGAATATCCATCCGCCTCCACCTCAACATCATACGCGGCATACACCTGTTCGGTGTTATCCGGCATCAATGAGAGTGCCCGGTCGGGTGCGTTCAATGTAACGGGGGTCGTCAGGCCGTCCAGATCCGTCATAAACTGAATCACCTGCCGGCGCACGCCGTCTACCGTCTCGAAAATGGTCACCGTGCCGCGCACGGGCAGCGCTTCGCGGGCAGCCTCCAGCTTGACCAATAGGGTTCCTTGTTCCATAGAATGCGTCTCCTTNATGTGGCGCGGTGCGATACCGCGCGGCTGGTTTTGTCTGCGGCGGGCGTTCCGCCGCGCGTTATTGTGGGAAGCCGGGTTCTCCTCGCGGCCTGTNTTAGAAGAATGNANCTCAAAACAGCTTGGCAGGAGGAACCGGTGTTCTCCCTCCATTGTATGGAAAAGTGCGGTGCGGGGTGAATGAAAGATGGGGGTAACATGACGGGGCCCTCATCGAAAAATCAAATTTGAATTGGAAGATAGAGAGAACTACTATGGACAAGGGCATAAAAGAGTAATGGTCTGACGGTATGCCCGCCGTCAGATTTTCCATTCAATTTGCAATTTCTCGCTGGTGGCGCGAATGACGGTAATCATCAAATCCACCACCTGCTGCTTGTCCTCAAAACTAACATTCTCCCAATCATCCAGGTAGTTGGAAATCGTGTCGATCTGCTCCGGGGACACCGCCTCGGCGGTCAACTTGGCAATCTCGTTGGCAAGGGTCTGGCGGCGGCTGTCCAGTTCTTCAATCTTGGCGTTGGCGTAGGAGATCAGCACCGGAGTCGCGCCCATCAGCGTATCCAGCAGCTTTTCAATTTCGCTCTCCACCTGGGCCAGTTCCATCTGTTTCGCCGTCAGCTTTGGGCTGGCGGCTCTTTTCTTTTTGCGGCCCGTCAGCGTCTTGTAGTCTCCCAGCTTCTTCACCATCTGCTGGTAAACTACCGTCTCCAATTCTTGCAGTTTGATAGTGCCGCAGCCAGGACAAACTTTGTTTTCTGCGTGTTTCGAGCATCGCAAATAGATATAACCGCAGGAGTGAGCCGCCATCAAAGCATAGCCACAGTTACCGCATTTGATTTTTCCCGCCATCCAGGAGTGACGGGCTTTTCTCGCCGGCTGGTAGGTTTGGTTTGCTATGATTTTCTTTCGCACCTGAAGCCACAAGTCAGACGGGATAAAACCCTTCGACAAAATCCTAAGAACGTCAGACTGACGTTTCTAACGTGAATGTCAATTTGGCATCGACGATGTTTGACCCGCTGGGGAGGAACAGACGCAAAGCGGATGTTCCTTTCCTGCGGGTGCGCAAGGGGTTTGGGGAATGCAGTTCCCCATCGCGTCCGAAGGACGCAACGCCCCCGGCAGGGCGCACGGCACCGGAACGGTGTATAAGTGCGCCGTTGGAAACGGACGTACTCTTGCCCGCACAGATTTATTGCTGACATTTTGACCTCCTATGCGCGGAGGGACAAGCCGCTGAAGCAGCTTGTCCCTCCCGGTGATAGAGCATTTTGCCCCTCACCTTGTAGCCACCATACCGGGGTGATCGTCAGGGCGGTCAGAGGAAAAATTTGAAAAACTTTTTCCGCACTCCCTCGATGCTGTCATAGACGGCGGTCTTGGAGCAGCCGCACAGTCGCCCGATCTCCGCATATCTGTAATCGTACAGAGCATAGAGCAGGAACCGCTCCCGCAGGGTATCGGTACAGAGGGCCAGCACCGCCAGAATTTCATCCAGCGTTTCCTGCTGGCAGACCAATTCCTCTGGAGTAGCACAGTAGGGCAAAACGCCCTGGGCCGCGATTATGTACTCGTCGCACTCGCGCCCATCCCAATGCCGCCGCTGTTCCCGGTCAAGGCTCCGCTCGGTACGCTTGACCAATTCCCAGAACTCGTCAAGGGTGGCAGCGTCCTCATAGGTCATCTTGCGGCTATATCTCTTGATAGTGATCTCCATCTTGTTTTCCTCCTGTTCAGATTTGGGGATTGTGCGAAATCTGAACAGAGAGGGCGGGCCACGACACCGGGGCCAGATGGGACGGCCTGGGAATAGAACAGCGCCCGAACGGTGCAAGACCATTCGGGCGCTAAGGCTGTCATTATGAACCGCCAGAGAACGACGGATTTTGCAAGTTTGGGTAGAGTTCACCGTTGTGCGTGTCAGGCTTTTTTTGATGAATTCCTATCTAGCTGTAATCGCATGGCGGCATCCTCCTGTTGCCGCCAGCGAAATGAAAAGCGGCGGCTCTGATTTCTCAAAACCGCCGCTTGTTGCTTCAATTTTGGGCATGAAAACAAATCTGTCCAACAGCGTTTTTTTCTTTTCTGCCGCTGGGCAGATATGGGATGCCCTTTTAACTTTTGGGATTGCTATTGTATGAAATAGCGAACCAGCCAATCAGAAATTGTGTTGGTGGCTAATTGATGATTTCCGATTTGACAGTGTTGCTCACCACCCTCTGCTCTTGTAAAAATTCTGCATGTCAAACTTTTTGCATTATGGATGGAGGCTTTTAACCGATAAAACTGATTCCGAGGTATATAGTGATCTTCTTCTCCGGCCAGAAGCAGAATGTCCTGTGTGAGCAATTCTGTAACATCTGCAAGATTATGGGAGGCGAGGCTTTGAAAAAATTCATAGGGCGTTTTGGTTCCGGTAATATGCAATCCTTGAGAAACAGCCCAATCTGCTAAAATGCTTTTCTTCCTGATTATGTTTACAAGTCTGTTTAGTACGCCTTGCCACTGATACTTGTACGAGAGCCGAATCACGCTTCGGATTGGTTCTGGAAAAATGTTTGTCATAACTTCCAGCCCGTTATCCATCACATCATAAGCGGCCGCCGCAGTAATTCTCTTATCATAAGCTGCGCTTCGTAAAGCGAAATAGCCACCCCATGAAATCCCAACCATAGCACATTGCTGTATACCAAAGTAATCCAAAACGGCAGAGGTTGCTTTTTCAAAGTCATGGCTAAAATACAAATTCTCTTGGATAGATTTGCCTTGTCCTGGTCCTTCAAAAAGAATGATCTCATATCCTTGTTTTACAAATTCATAAACTTGAATCACAAATTCCTCAATGAATGAGTCATAACCGCCGCATACAAGAACAGTTCCAATGGAATTTGAGGGTGAGAACTTTAAGCAGTGAAGGGCTCTCCCCTTAAATGGAATACGGTACTTTTCGTATTGCAAATGTAATTCAAAATCAAAAGCCTTATAAAAATTTTCAACACATTTTTTATAAACTACGTCCTTCTCGGGTATATCGGACTTTAAGAAAAATTCTGCCATGCGATAATAGTAGGCCGCATAAAGATAACGTCTTTCATGTTCATTCTTTATCGCAATTTTTTGCCATGCAGTATACCACTCATCAAATGTCCTGACCTTTGCAATATTGTTTATGACTTCTTCTCTGCTACAAGCCAGATTTCCATAGGTTAAAATCCTGTTGATTTGAAAATTGAATTGAGGGATAGAATTTATCATTTCATAGCGCATAAATAACTCCTTTTCTGTTAAGCAACTTAACAGATGCTGCAAAATAAAATGTTAATGCCGACACAGCTATTTTTCCAACAACTGTGCCCAAATCGTTTGAATATCAATGGCAAGACCAGATAGAACAGAGAGTGTGTCTTGGGGATACTTTTCAAAAACGGCTGCAAGTTGAGACTTCAACCAATCATGTTGGCTCTCATGCATATTGAAAACTTGTTTCCCCTTTTCTGTAAGCAGCAAAATAACTTCATTGTCTGTATCTGGTGAAGTCCTTTTTTCAATGAACCCTTTTTTGACTAGTTTGCTTATGGCCTGAGATACTGCGCTCTTGGAAGTACCCTGTAATTGGGCAAGTCCTGTCACATTGATGGCCTCATGCGCTCCGACTGCGACAATGGTATGGATTTCTGATAGATAAATTGGGGGATTAATGTCATATGTGTGAGTTTTCTTTTCTAAAGCGTTATATTGGTTGATTGTCTGAAGAAATAGTTCGCATAGCTTGTCTATTGACGTATTTTTCATATCCACCTCCTGTTAATCTGCTTAACAATCTACACCACAAGCGCCATTGTGTCAAGTATCTGGTTTGCAATATTGTCAGCAGCTCCGCATAGTTTTGTGGTCTTGTCCATATCAGCGAACTCCTGTTCCCCACGGGAGCGTGGATTGCCGCCGGAACACGGACTGATTGGGTGTAACGAGCCCTGTCTCAACTGCACGATACGGGAAGCTCCCTGTTCCCTGTGGGAATGCGGGTTGCCGCCGGAACATGGATTATATGTAACGTCAACTCCCCATTCCAACTGGGCGCTGCAGAAATTTCCCGCTCCCTTTGAAAATGTGAACCCGCCGCCGGAAACATGGCCACCGGAAAAATAATTCGCCGCGTTTGGGGAAATATAGTGAATGATTCGAACGGTGCTTTTGGTGTGAACAGAGGAGAACAACCGCAAACCGGCGACTCCAGTGCATTTGATCACGCCGGACGGCACCCAAAAACGAAAGGCGGCGGCTTATGAAAGACGAAACGAAACGCAAAGCGCATTCGCAGGCAGAAGATGCGGATACAGATGCGCAGACCGAGCAGGAGCGCTTTGAAAAGGACTATATCATGGAGACAGGCTCTGTGCTGCGCACCAAGGGGCGCCACGCAATCCATTGCCTCACGGTCGTGGGGCAGATCGAGGGGCACTCCATCGCACCCCAGACGCAGAAGACCACCAAATACGAGCATGTGATTCCGCAGCTTGTTTCCATCGAGGAGGATCCCGAGGTGGAGGGCCTGCTGGTGATTTTGAACACGGTGGGCGGCGATGTGGAGGCCGGGCTTGCGCTGGCGGAGTTGATCAGCGGCATCACAAAGCCCAGCGCGACGCTGGTGCTGGGCGGAGGGCACTCCATCGGCATTCCGCTGGCAGTATCGGCGCGGCGCAGCTTTATCGTGCCCACGGCTACGATGACGGTGCACCCGGTGCGCCATTCGGGGCTCGTGCTGGGCGTGCCGCAGACGATGCGCTATTTCGAGCAGATGCAGCAGCGCATCACGGGCTTTGTCGCCAGCCATTCCCACATCAGCGAGGAGCGCTTTACCGAGCTGATGATGCACACGGGCGAGCTGGTGATGGATATGGGCAGCGTCGTGGACGGTGAAACTGCCGTGGCCGAGGGCCTGATCGACGAGCTGGGCGGCCTTGGCGATGCGCTGCAGTATCTGTACAGTGCCATTGAGGCGCGCCGCAGCGGAGTACCTTTGCCGGAAGAGATTGCGCCCATGTCTGCGCCCGGCTCTGTGTGCGCGCCAGGCCCCGCGCCCGCGCCAAAATCACCAAGACGTGTGCGCCGGCGCGGCACAAAGGCGCGGCCGGAATGAAAAAAGGAGCGCAGACCGCGCCCCAAACAACAGTTTCAGAAATTCCGGCGCCGCCTCTGACGGCCTCAAACGGTAAAAAGAAATGCTCCGAAAAAACGAACCTCTTGGGAGGCTCTGAATCGATCGATGGGATATCCTGCCGACCGGCCCGGAGCCTTCTTTTTTGTTTTCGGCAGGGCTGCTTTTCACAAGCCCGCCGCCAATTGTCTCTTAATTCCCGCTGGTGTTGGATATCGCCCGCCGCCCACCGCCGCCCGCCGCTTTCGGATACAGCCCGCCTCCTGCGCCGCCGCTGTTTCCGGTCTCCACCGGTCATCCGTCGCCCGCCGCAAAATTATGAATCATGAATTATGAATNGTAAAAAGAATACCCCGCCGCCCGTCCTCATATAGATGGGGTAGGAAACCGAAGGGGGCGACGAGTCGGATGGAAATAAAGGTGTACAAAGATACCGTCACCGCGGCACAAAGCATCTGCGATACCAAGTTGGAGCTGCCGATCGAGGCCGAGATGCTCATCCCGGATTATCTGCCGCAGGTGTTCAAGATCGTCAAATGCTTCGTGCATTTGGTGGTGCTGCAAAAACAGGTAACTGCGGGCCGGCTGACGGTGGACGGCTATTTGCGGTGCGTGCTGTATTATCAGTCTGAGGCGGACGAAAGCCTGTGCCAGGCCGAGCANAAGCTGCCGTTCACAAAACAGGTGGACGTAAAGCCCGGCGATTGGGGCACGGCGACAGTGCTTGTTTCNGGCGAGACGGAATATGTGAACTGCCGCGCGGTGAACCAGCGGCGNGTGGATGTGCGCGGCGCGTTTGCGCTGTCCGTGACGGCGCTGGCCGAGGCGCAGAGCGAGATCATCACGGCGCTCTCCGGCAGCGGCATTCAGCAGCGCACCACGGCGCTGAAGGGCAGCCGCACGGTGGGCGCGCAGGAAAAGCTGTTCACTGCGGAGGAAACGATTACCTTTGACGCCCCGCCCGAGATCATCCTCAGCACGCAGTGNACGGGCGCAGTAAGCGAGACAAAGNTCATCGCCGGCAAAGCGGTGCTGAAGGGCGAGATCCGCGCCGAGGTGGTCTACCGCACCGCGCCCGGCCATGAGCTGATCCACACGGTGCGCCAGATCCCGTTCAACGAGATTTTGGAGATCGAGGGNGCGGACGAGGAATGCCAGTGCTTTGCCGTGGTGGAGCCGACGGGCTGTACCATCACCGCGGGCACNGGCGAGGACGAGGGCGAGAACACCATCTCCGCCACGGCGCTGCTGTANGCCAAGGCATACCGTCCGGTGGAATACCTCGCGGTGAGCGACGCCTTTTCCACCGAGTGCGAGGCCGAGCTGACGCAGCAGCAGGTGATGTTGGAGGAGACGGCCGATGTATTCACGCAGCAGGTGGAGACCGTGACGACCGGGCGCCTGCCGGACGAGAACGCGCGCATCATCGACGTGATGGCCACGCCCCTGCCGATGGAGGTGATCGAGCAGGAAGGCGAAGCGGTGCTGCGCGGCCGTGTGATGGCGCATTTGCTGTGCGTGAACACGCTGGACGAGATTGAGTGCTACGATAAGGTGTGCGAATACACGCTGCCGCACCGCTATCAGCGGCCGGCCGGAGACGTAATCGCACAGTGCTACCCGTCTGTGAGCAGCGTTACCGCNCGCCGGGTGGGNGAGGAGACCAGTGCCGCCATTGTGCTGACGGTGCGCGGGATGGTCAGCTTCCGCACCGCGCGCACGGTGCTGGCGGATGTCACCTGCAACGGCCCGCTGCAGCGCGACGACGGAGANATTGCGCTGCGCATCTACTTTGCACAGGCGGGCGAGGAGCTGTTCGACATCGCAAAGCGGTACGCCGCGTCGCCGGACGCCATTGCCGCGGCCAACGATATAGCGGGCGATGCGGTAGAGGAAGCGCGCCGGCTGCTGATCCCATCGGCNGGTTAGGCGANAGGGGGAGAAACGGATGGAACAACGGAATCTATACGCGGATATCGCCGCGCGCACCGGCGGNGATATNTACATCGGCGTCGTGGGNCCGGTGCGCACGGGGAAAAGCACGTTCATCAAGCGCTTNATGGAGNTGATGGTNCTGCCNGANATCGAGAACGAGGCGTTCAGCCAGCGCGCGCGGGATGAGCTGCCGCAGTCCGCNGCGGGGCGCACCATCATGACGACGGAGCCGAAATTCGTGCCGGAGCAGGCTGTCTCGGTCGAACTGGAAAATGGCGCGACATTCCGCACGCGGCTGATNGANTGCGTGGGCTACATGGTGCCCGGNGCGATGGGCCANGAGGAGGACGAAAAGCCCCGCATGGTGAAAAGCCCGTGGTTNGANGAGGANATCCCCTTNGANNTNGCNGCCGAGACCGGAACNCGCAAGGTGATNCGNGAGCACTCCACGATCGGCCTTGTCATCACGACGGACGGATCCATCAGCGATNTGCCGCGCGCGGGCTACGAGCAGGCAGAGGAGCGCGTGATCGCGGAGCTGGAGGAGATCCAAAAGCCGTTTGTGATTTTGCTGAACTGNGTNGCGCCNAATCTGCCNGANACGNGGGCANTGGCGNGGGANNTGAGCGAGAAGTATNNCCGCGCCGTGCTGCCCGTCAGCTGTGTGGAGATGACGCAGGAGGATATCGCCCAGATTCTGAAAAGCATTCTGTACGAGTTCCCGCTGCGCGAGGTGGCGTTCTCGATGCCGCGCTGGGTGACGATGCTGGACGCGGGCCACTGGCTGCAGGAGGCCGTATATACGGCGGTGCGGGAATATGCGGACGGTGTGGCTGTGATGAAGGATGTGGCGGCGTCCGAGCGCACGGTGGAATGCCCCTATGTGAAGCGCAGCGCGATGCGTTCGGTGGATATGGGTACGGGCTGCGCGGTGATGGCGCTGGAGCTGCAGGACGATATTTTCTACAAGGTACTGGGCGAGACGACCGGCCTTGAGATTTGCGACGAGGCCAGCCTGATGCCGTGCATCATCCAGCTGGCGCGCATCCGCACGCAGTACGAGAAGATTCGCGGCGCGCTCGATGAAGTGAATGCCACGGGCTATGGCATTGTGATGCCGGGCATCGACGAGCTGACATTGGAGGAGCCGGAGATCGTGCGGCAGGGCGGCCGGTACGGGGTGCGCCTGCGTGCCAGAGCGCCGTCGATCAACATGATCCGCACCGAGATCTCCACCGAGATCGCGCCCATCGTCGGCACCGAGCGGCAGAGCGAGGAACTGATGAAAAGCCTGCTTGACGACATCCAGGAGGACCCCACGAAGATCTGGCAGAGCAATATTTTCGGCAAAAGCCTGCACGAGCTGGTGAACGAGGGGCTGCAGAACAAGCTTTTGAACATGCCGTCCGAGGCGCGCACCCGCTTGCAGGAGACTGTCGAGCGCATCATCAACGAGGGCTGCTCGGGGCTGGTGTGCATCATCCTGTAAGCGCTGGCATGGTGTAAAAGGCGGAAAAGAGAATAAAACAGCGGCATCCCAAGAGATTTTGCAAATTAGAGCTAGTGTTCTCGAAAAAATATCGGCATAACTGGTTGAAAACGACTGGTTATGCCGATTTTTCTACAGTATCCTCTCATGCCTTTCCCTGCTTGGCCTAGGTGGATATTTCTTCAACTGCAGGAAATAACCTTTCAAGTGAGGTGCGTTTCGAAATCTTGTTTCGCACACATAAATTATCGCGTTTAGTTAGCAGTATTGATAGAAGGATTACTAAAAGTTAGAAATCGTTTGTATTCTGTTAGACCAGGATGAAAATAATCCGTCCATTCTCTTGACAAAACACACCACGAATAGTACATTAAATAATAAATTAAGAACTGGGGGTATGAAAATATGATCTCTGAAGGGTTGAAATGATTTGGAAAAGAAAAGGATCGACGATATTTTTGGAACATTTGATGATTTTGTGCCCTTTGAAGACCACAGGGGACGAAACCGCAGTTACCAGCAAGTGGATTGCACAGGAAGAATAATGATGACATCATGTGAAATCTATCCTTGTGGGATGTATTTAGACGGAAAACAGCCGTAGGCATTCTGCGCACAGATTGGATTTGCCGGATCGATTTTGATTTAGATGTGATAATAGAAATGCGGAGGAAATGATATGATAAAAGATATTACGGAAGCGAACGAAAGCGTTACGCCCAACGGGAGAGAACTGGCGGTGCTCCATGAGCATTTTCCCGCATGCTTTGCCGCTGACGGCAGTTTTGATATAGAACGATTCAAAGAATACTTATCTGATAAGGTTGCTGTGACAAACGAAGGCTATGAACTGCGTTTTCTTGGGAAGAACTATGCGCGTTTGCTGGCATCACTGGATACGACCACAGTAATCGTTCCAGATGAAGAACATAACAACAAGCCGGAAAACGCACAGAGCCGAAATATATATATCAGCGGTGATAATTTGGACGCTGTAAAACATTTGAGAAAGGCATATCCATATGGAATAAAGTGTATATTCATAGATCCTCCGTACAATACGGGATCGGATGGCTTTATTTATAATGACAGTTTTACTTTTTCTTCGGAAGAACTGATAGAAAAGCTCAGTATAAGTGAAGAACAGGCAAGGCGTATACTTGATTTAACGAAGAGAGGCAGCGCATCTCATTCCGCATGGCTCACGTTCATTTTGCCAAGGCTTCTTTTATCTCGTGACTTGCTTGCCAAAGATGGTGCGATATTTATTACAATTGATGATAACGAATATGCAAATTTAAAAATTGTATGTGATGATGTTTTTGGGGAGAATAACTTTTTAGGCTCATTCATTTGGCATAAAAAGCTCACTGGCGGGTATGATAATGACGCTGTAAATACACAGCATGATTATATATTGACATATGCCCGCGATGCAGAGTCTTTTGCTGTTAACTTGCGGTCTGAAGATAGTAAATATAAACTGGTAGACGAGAAAACAGGAAAAAAGTTTAAATGGGACAGCCTGTGGAATGTTGGCGGATTAACATACTCCGCATCGCTTGATTATCCAATCGAAGCACCCGATGGTACAGAAATATGGCCAATTGGACAAAGAGGTGTCTCGTTTTGGCTGTGGAGCAGAGAGCGTGTTGAAGCAGAGCGTGACAGTTTGAAATTTTCAAAAGATAAATATGGAAATTGGAAAGTGTATAAAAAGGTGTTCGCATCAGAGGGTTTGATACCAGGTACGATTACCTTGTTGGACAAAAAAGACGTTGGTGGGAATACAAATGCTTCTGATGAAATAAAGAACCTTTTCGACGAGAACAAAGTGTTTGATTATCCTAAGCCCACCTCTTTGTTGAAAAATCTTATCGACCGTGTAGTTGTTGATGGTGATACAGTTCTTGATTTCTTTTCAGGATCTGGCTCCACGGCTGATGCGGTTATGCAATTGGCAGATGAAATGCATTACAAGAACTTGCACTTTATAATGGTTCAAACGCCTGAGAAGATTTATGAGGTGAAAGATGGCGTTGAGGTGCCTTTGAAAAAGAAGGCCGCAGCTGCTGCGTTCAAAATGGGATTTCATACAATAGATGAGATCGGAATGGAAAGAATTAAGCGTGCCGCAGCAAAGATTTTAAATGAGAATCCCGAGACATCTGCTGATCTCGGATTCCGCCATTTTATTTTGAGACAGCCATCTGCTGAAACGTTGGATAAGCTTGAAAAGTATGAATCGGAGTTGAATTTTCTGCTTCAAAACGCTGTTTTACAGGAATTTGGCATCCCGACCGTTCTTGCAACATGGGTTGTTCGTGACGGTTATGGATTTACGGCGTCTGTCAAAACCGTAGATTTTGATGGTTACACCGGATATTATATGGACAAACATTTATATCTCATCAATCCCGATTTAAAAAACGAAGCGATTGCAGCAATCATCGCAAGGTATGAAACGGATGGCTCTTTTAATCCTGAAAACGTAGTTCTGTATGGGTATAGCTTTACCTGGACAGAAACAGAGTCCCTTAAGGTAAATCTCACCCGTTTGAGAGATACGGAAAAGAATCTGCGTATCAATTTTGATATTCGGTATTAAGGAGAACAATACAATGGAACTGATCCTCCAACAGAACCTGCCGCACCAACAAAAAGCCGTCGATGCCATTTGTGATGCTTTAGATGGCGTAATGATCCAGCCGTCGGTAAAGTTTTATGAAAATCCGAAGATCAATTTAGCTGATAGAAATCTGGCGGAAAATCTGCGTTTTCTGCAGACGGCTTTACCCTCAGAATACAAAAAAACTGCGCCGGTCGGTTCATGCTTGAATCTTGATATTAAGATGGAGACAGGTACGGGAAAAACCTATGTGTATACAAAGACCATTTATGAACTGCACAAAAGGTATGGCATCAACAAATTCATCATCGCGGTGCCATCCCTTGCGATTAAAGCCGGTACGGCGCAGTTTATGCAGGATGAGTATTCACGCCGCCATTTTACCGATGGGTGCGGCTATGGTGCCGAGATTGAACTCGGCGTCCTTGAAACGCCGAAAAACAAGAAAAAAGGACGCAGTTATTTTCCCGGTGTTGTAAGTGATTTCATTAAAGGAAGCTGTCAGAACACAAAGAAAATCTATGTGCTACTGATCAATATGCAGTTGATCACAAGCAACTCTCAACGCGGTGGACGGGATACAGGTTTGCTGTGGCGCGATGATTATGATTACGGCGCGGAAGGTTTTTACAGGCCATTTGATGCACTTCGTGCGACAAAGCCGATTGTGATCATTGATGAGCCACACCGGTTCTCTCGCGATCAAAAGGCTTTTCAGACGATTATGACCGAAATACAGCCGCAGGCGGTGATTCGCTATGGTGCGACTTTCCCTGAAACGACTACGGGAAGCGGCAGAAACAGAATAACAGTTAAGGACTATCAATACTTGTTATATGACCTGAACGCCTGTGAATCTTTCAATCAGGGGCTTATCAAAGGCGTTGCAAAAGAACATTTTGAGCCACTTTCCAAACAGGAAGAGAAAATCAAAATTCTATCCATTGCAAGCAAGGACTCTGTTACATTCCAACGCAAAAAAAAGGATGGCAGCACTCGAAAATTTATACTGAAAACTGGCGATTCGCTTGCAACTGTCAGTGATGCCTTTAAAGGCATCACGGTCCTTGCAATTACTGCAAATACTGTGGAATTTTCCAACGGCGCAATAAAGACGACTGGCGAGGAAATGGATGTCGATGTATACATGTCGTCCTATCAGGAACAAATGATTCGGCTTGCGTTGGAGCGCCACTTTCAAACCGAGCGAGAAAATTTTTGCGGCCGCACCTTTAAAATCAAAACGCTGGCGCTGTTCTTCATCGATGATATTTTCTCGTATCGCCTTGGCGCAGACGGCAAGCCCCCCTATCTGCTGACTGCATTCGAACAGCTGCTGAAAGAACGTATAGAAGCAGTAATTGAATCCCTAAACGATCACGAGGCGGAATACCGTGCATTTTTGGAAGCTTCGCTGGCGGACTTGTCGGCCTGTCATGCAGGCTACTTTTCGCAGGATAACAGCGCTTCCGATGAAGAAATAGCAAAGGAGGTTGATGCAATCCTAAATGGAAAAAAGCAGTTGTTGTCGTTCCGCAACTCCGACGGATCGTATAATACCCTGCGATTTCTGTTCTCAAAATGGACGTTGAAAGAGGGATGGGATAATCCCAATGTGTTTACGATCGCCAAACTGCGATCCAGTGGCAGTGAAAATAGTAAATTGCAGGAAGTAGGTCGTGGGCTGCGCTTGCCTGTCGATGAGAATGGCAATCGCATTTCCAATGAGGAATTTCAGCTAAACTATATCGTAGACTTCACCGAGGCTGATTTTGCCCAGCAGCTGGTTGACCAAATCAATGGTGAAATTCCACAGGCATCTGTATTGACCGAAGAAAGGATCAAGCAGGTTGCCGCACGGCTTGGAAAAGACGCCGGTGAGCTGTTTGGCGAACTGTTTGCCAAGAAGTATATCGATTGGCAGCGGAATATCATACCGGAAAATCGGACGGCATTCTTTTCCGAATATCCGCTGTTGGCCGCCGGGCTGTCTGTTGGAAAAGTGAAAGACAGAAACAAGGATAAGCCAAAGCCCATTAGAATCCGCAAGGATGTCTACAACGAGATCCGTGAATTGTGGGAGCATATCAACCAAAGATATTTGCTATTCTATGATCAGGATCTAGATGCAGATATGAAAACGGTTGTACTTTCGCTGTTCGAAAAGCCCGGTGTATTCACAGATGTTGTGATGAGCAGCAGCCGGGATGTTGTTCACAGCGACGGTGCGCAGATGAGCACTGCAAAAGGCGCCGGAGTGCAGTACACAGTGACGCATCCAATACCTTATGGAGCCTTCCTGTCGAGGATCATGCGCGTTACTAATATCCCAATTAAAGTGTTGCACAACGCAATGATTCAGTATTGTGCAAAGCACGGTGCTGTTGACCCCAAGTACATTAACGAAAAATCTGCCAGTGTATTTTGTGCAGAATTTCAGGATTGGAAAGTATCGCAGCTGCAGGGCAGATTCCGCTATGTCAAGAGTGGAATTCCATGCGGGGCAACTGCATTGTCGTATTCCGATGGGTCGCCGCGGGAGGAAATTGCGCAAGGTCGTATAGGAACAAAGATTGTTGAGGGAACTCCGAGCACAAAGTATCTGTATGATACATATGCATTCGATTCACCATTGGAAAAAGACAACATTGCAGCGGATATCGAAGAAGTGGTCGTTTATGGCAAAATCCCACGTAGCAGTATAGCGATTCCCACGATTACGGGCGGTATGTATAGTCCGGACTTTATGTATGTTGTAAGAAAAGCCACTGGCAAAAAAGAACTTAATATTGTGGTCGAGACCAAGGATGTTGAGGGGAAAAACGTTCTCCGCGGCAACGAAACAGCAAAAATCGAATGCGCCAAAGTTTTTTTTGAGATTCTTTCCCGTGATGGCTACACTGTTCACTTCCGCGATCAGATCAACAACAAGCAGATGGCACAGATTATCAACGAGGTGTTAAATGCATAAAAGGAAAAAACGGCTGTATTGGGCAAAATGATCGATATAGCCGTATTTTCTCTTATTGCTCAGGAACAGCAACGGAAATATCTTTGTTGTGATATATCCTGTATTTGCATCTTCAGACAGGCGATGTCCCTTTTTGCACTGTGTCATATTGTTTTCTCCCAAAATTCGATTTTTTGCGGGGAATATCGAAGGGAATGCACGCCAACATTGATTCTTGAGGAAAAATGGTGTAAAATAAAGGAAACCCGAACGGCTCACGTACAGCCCCGGCAAAACAGACCACCCCCCAACAGTGTGCCGGTGCGGTTGTGCAGTGGCGCAACGGTGTGGCAGTACGGCAGTGTGTCGATGCGGCAGTACGGTCGTGTGGTAGCGTAGCAGTACGGCGGTATGGTCGTGCAATGGTGCGGCAGCGTACCAGTGCGGCGCTGCAAGGCGCGAAAGCGCGATGCATGTTTTTGACGTCCCGTTCGGATCCTGCGCGGCCGGTTCGGCCCCGCGTGTTTGGAAGATGGTGATTGAATTGCGAAGCCGGATCTCATCTTTTGCCCAGCGTTTCCGAAAACAGATCCTGATCACATTTGATATTCTGGTGGTGACCGTCTCGTACATGCTGCCGTGGGCGCTGATCGCGGGACGCACCTCATACGAGGAGCACAACAGCCTGCTGATCTCCAGCTGCTTTTTCTTCGTCTGCTGCTACGAGATCGTCTATGGACTGATGGGCATGTACGACAGCCTGTGGCGCTACGCGGAAATCGTCGAATTCTTCCGCCTGTGCCTCGCCTCGGGCATTGCCGTGTCGGTTTTTGTCGTCGTGACGGTGGTGCTGTGGTGGCAGGAGCGGCGCGTGCCGATCTCGGTGTATTTCCTCAGCGCGATGTTTGCGTCGTCCCTGACGCTGTATTCCCGCCTCACATACCGGATGTACCGCAACACCATGCTGAAAAAGCGCCGCCAGCCGCGCCGCCGCACGATGCTCATCGGCGCGGGGGACGCCGCCAGCACGCTGCTGCACGAGGCGGCCAAGAACAACTCGCCCGAATGGAACTTCATCTGCTGCGTGGATGACGCGCCCGAAAAAGTGGGGCGTTCGATCATGGGCATCGAGATCATGGGCACGACCGAGGATATCCCGGAGCTTGTGGAGCGCTGCGAGATCGAGACGATCCTTCTGGCCATCCCCACGGTGGATGACGAAAACAAGCGGCGCATCCTGAGGATCTGCAACAAGACGAAGTGCAATGTGCGCATTCTGCCGGATATCGTGCAGATCATCGCAAATGGCGGCAAGGATGTGCTGACGCGCGTGCGCGACGTGCGCGTGGAAGACGTGCTGGGCCGCGAGCCGATCGAGCTGACCGATCTGACCAATGCGCTCGTGAGCAATAAGACGGTGATGGTGACGGGCGGCGGCGGTTCCATCGGTTCGGAGCTGTGCCGCCAGATCGCGGCCTGCCGCCCCAAAAAGTTAGTGATCGTTGATATCTACGAGAACAGCGCCTATTCCATCCAGCAGGAGCTGGTGCGCCGTTACGGCAGCGCGCTGGATCTGGAGGTGTGCATCGCCTCGGTGCGCGATTCCAAAAAGGTGGACAAGCTGTTCGAACGCACGCGCCCGAACGTGGTGTTCCATGCGGCGGCGCATAAGCATGTGCCGCTGATGGAGGACGCGCCGGAGGAGGCCGTAAAAAACAACGTGTTCGGCACGTATAATGTGGCGCTTTCGGCGGAAAAATATGGCACGGAGCGCTTTGTGCTCATCTCAACGGACAAGGCCGTCAACCCCACCAACGTGATGGGCGCGACAAAGCGCCTGTGCGAGATGATCGTGCAGGCACTGGCGCAAAAGAGCGAGACAAAGTTTGTGGCCGTGCGCTTTGGCAACGTGCTGGGCTCGAACGGATCGGTGATCCCGCTGTTCAAGGAGCAGATCGCCGCGGGCGGGCCGGTGACAGTGACGCACCCGGACATCGTGCGTTATTTTATGACGATCTCCGAGGCCGTGCATCTGGTGCTGGAGGCCGGCGCAATGGGCAACGGCGGCGATATTTTTGTTCTGGATATGGGCAATCCCGTGCGCATTCTGGATCTGGCCGAAAACCTCATCAAGCTCTCCGGCTTTATCCCGTACCGCGACATCGAGATCAAATTTACGGGCCTGCGCCCGGGCGAAAAGCTGTACGAGGAGCTGCTGATGGACGAGGAGGGCCTGCGCCAGACAGACAACAAGAAGATCTTTGTGGGCGCCCCGCTGCAGCTGAACAAGAATACATTTTTCGATCATTTGAAGACGCTGAAGGAAATCGCGTACAGCAACAACAGCGGAAACCTGGTTCAGGCGCTGATCGACCTTGTGCCGACATTCCATCACGAGGGAACAGACGAATTGTAATGCAACGCTTTGGAGCAGTCGCGGGGATAGCGCCGAGGGTACGGCGGGAGATGCCGGGCTTTCCCATGGAGTGCCGGCGGAAGCGTCGGTGCGTGATGGCAGAGTAACTGCGGCGGCTTTTGCGTGCCGCAGCTGCGATTTTGTGTGGCGCAGCTTTGAGGTGTATCCTTTTGGTAAGGGGAAAAGGAATGTATCAGAAAGTTTTCAAACGCATGCTGGATTTTTGCATGGCACTGGCGGGTACGATCGTACTGTCGCCGGTGCTGCTCGCGCTGGCCATATGGATCAAGCTGGATTCCAGGGGGCCGGTGTTTTTCCGGCAAAAGCGCGTGGGGAAGGATAAGCGCCTGTTTGATATCCTGAAATTCCGCACGATGTATGCCGACACGCCGCACGATGTGCCCACGCATCTTTTGCAGAACCCGGAGGCGATGATCACGCGCAGCGGACGCTTTCTGCGCCGCACCAGCCTGGACGAGCTGCCGCAGATGTTCAACATCCTTGCGGGGCAGATGAGCGTTGTCGGCCCGCGCCCCGCACTGTGGAACCAGGACGATCTGATCGCCGAGCGCGACAAATACGGCGTGAATGCGCTCGTGCCGGGGCTGACAGGCTATGCGCAGGTGCATGGCCGGGATGAGCTGCCGATCCCCGTGAAAGCCGAGCGGGACGGCTACTATGCCGCGCACCTTTCATTTGCACTGGATGTGAAGATCTTCTTCCAGACGATCTGGAACGTGATCGCCGGAAGCGGCGTTGTCGAGGGCGGCACGCACGGGAAATAATCAATTACCGCAGCGTTCCGTCCCGCACCTGCCCGGCATACCACGGTTCTTCGGTGCACAGCGTTTTGCCGGACAGCTGTGCGCAGGGGTCGTCCGGCGGCAGGGCGGGGAAGCGCAGGCTGTGCGCGCAAAGCGCTTGGTATCTCAGCCGCAGTTCACGGTTGACGGCGTTGCAACCGTATTTGCCGTCGCCCAGTACCGGGCAGCCGATGGAGGCGAGGTGCGCCCGGATCTGGTGTGTGCGCCCGGTGACGAGCGTCACCTCCAGCAGCGCCAGCCGCCCGCTGACGGCCAGCGTTCGGTATTGGGTGACAATCTGTTTTGCGCCGGGTGCGGGCGCGGGCAGCACACGCACATGACTTTGCCGCGCGTCCTTTAATAAATAGGCGCGCAGCGTCGCGGCGGCGGGAACAGGCTGCCCATACGTGACGCACAGATAATGTTTTTCAATCGACCGCAGGCGGATCAGCTCCAACAGGCGCTGCTCTGCCTGCGGTGTTTTTGCGATCAGCACAAGGCCCGAAGTGCCTGTGTCCAGCCGGTGGCACAGCTGCGGCGCAAAATCGCACGCGGGAGAAAACGCACCCTTGCGGTACAGATACAGCATTGCGCGATGGATCAGGGTGTCGGTAATCTCCTCGTTTTCGTCGTTTACGGGCAAACCGGCGGGCTTATCCACGGCGAGCACGGCGCCGTCCTCGTAGATGACGCGCAGCTCAGGCCGCGCGGCAAGGAACGCGGGGCCGTCCGGGGCATTCAGCAGCGCATCGGGCAGATACACGCGCACCATAGCGCCCTGTGCGAGCCGTGTGGAGAGCGGCTGCCTTTTTCCGTTCACTTTGATTTTGTTTTCGCGCAGATATTTATGCAGGCTGCCCGCCGAAAGCCGCGGAAACCGCGCCAGCAGCACGGCATCCAGCCGGGGAAGGGTGTTCTCTGTGATGATGAATTCCTGCATGATGGACCTCCTGTGGATGGGGATTTTGGGAGATTTCAGCTGTAAATGATATTGCGCCGCCAAAAGCCGGTGCTCCCTTTGCCTGTTGCATCTGCCAATATCATACTACGGAGTGAAGTTTGCTGCAAGAAAGAAGGGTGCAGTCTTCGGATTTTTCTCTCCCTTGCACGAAAAGCGCCAGGGGAGTATACTGTATTCTGGAATCAGACGATATCATGGAACCTCTGAATCAATTGCCGATCAGCCCCATCGATTGGCTCAGAGGTTCCCGAAAACAGCAGTTATGAACGGAGGCGGTGCGATGCGGTTCAGAATTCTTATTCTTGAAGACGATCCGGTGATACGCACAGAACTGATGACGCTCTTGACCGGAAACGGCTACGAGCCTTCCGCCGTTACGGATTTTTCCGCCGCGCTCCAAACGGTTCAGGCGGTGCAGCCGCACTTGATTTTGCTGGATATCAAGCTGCCGCAGACGAGCGGCTTTTCCCTGTGTTCGCAGATCCGCGGCTTTTCCAATGTGCCCGTCATTTTTGTCACAAGCTGCACTACGGATATGGACGAGCTGAACAGCATCATGCTGGGCGGGGATGCCTTTATCAAAAAGCCTTATAACACGGCGATTTTACTGGCAAAAATCGCATCGCTGCTGAAACGCGCTTACCCCGCAGAAGAACAGGCCTGTCTTTCTTATCAGGGCGCCATTCTGCATCTGAACAGCGGCAAGATCGAATATGCGGGACGGCAGGCCGATTTGACAAAGAATGAATTGAAAATTTTGTATTACCTTTTTAAGCACGCCGGGACGATCTGTGCGCGTGCCGATCTGGTGGAATATCTTTGGGATAACCGGGTTTATGTGGATGACAATGCGCTCAGCGTCAACGTCAACCGTATCCGTGAAAAGCTGGCTGCTATCGGCTTGACGGATTTTATCAAGACAAGGCACCGGCAGGGGTACACGCTATGAACGGTAAATTATATTGGAAGCAGCGGCTTCCGCTGCTATGCCTGCATTTCCTCTGCATGCTTGCTTTGGCGCTGTTCCTGCGCATCAGCGGGAACAGCCTTGACGGCATTTTCCTCATTTTGGCGGTCTGGATCGCCGTTTTGGCGGGATATTTGGGGAAGTCTTACCATGACCGGAAATTAAAACTGGATCAGCTGCTGGCCTTGGCCGGACAATTGAAGGAACGCTGTTTGATTGCCGAAGTGATGGAAAGGCCGGAACGGGCCGACGATCAGGTGTATTATCAGATTTTGAAGATGGCCGGAAAATCCATGCTGGAGCAGATCGGCGCGGCCCGGCGGGAGCGTGCGGAGTATCAAGACCAGATCGAGCAGTGGGTGCACGAGATCAAAACGCCCATCACCGCCATGAAGCTCCTTTGCGAAAACCACCGTTCCGGCCTTACAAACGAGATGCTCGTAGAGCTTGAAAAAACGAACCGCTTTACCGAGCAGGCTCTCTACCAGGCGCGGAGCGAGCACACGGAAAAGGACTATTCCGTGCGCGAGATTCGCCTGTTTGACGCGGTCCATCAGGCAATTGCGGAAAATAAATATCTGCTTTTGCAAAACGGCGTTCATATTGAACTGCAGGAAACAGAAGACACCGTTTATTCCGATGAAAAATGGATTTGCTTTATGCTCAACCAGCTCATCGTCAATGCGGTCAAGTACCGGGGGCTGCAGCCGGAGATCGCGTTCTATACGGTGCAGCAGGAAAGAGATCTCGTTTTGTGTGTGCAGGATAACGGCATTGGCATCGACGCCGGCGATCTGCCCCGGATCTTCGAGAAAGGCTTTACCGGCAAGAACGGCCGGAGCGCCGCGCAGGACGCGACCGGCATCGGCCTGTATCTCTGCAAACGGTTGTGTGATAAGCTGGGCATAGGAATTTCCGCCGATTCAGCCGGGCAAGGCACAACGATCCGGCTTTCTTTCCATGTGAATGACTTTATCCATCAGGTGCAGCGCTGAACAGTCCTGCCCGCACGAGAAGCCGTTCCAAGAGCTGACGCACATATCCTGACGGCAAATTTTCCTTCCAACTCTCAGACTGGAAGGAGATTTCCCCGCCATGCCGTGCACTTTGGCTTTTGGAACGGCTTCTTACGATTCTGTAAGAGTTTTGGAAGAAAACCTGATACAAACAGCTTCCGGTTTCGTTTATACTAAAGGCGGAGGGGAGACGCCATGAAAGAAATTTTAAAGCTGGATCACATCCAGAAATTTTACGGAAACCACGGGAATATCACAAAGGCGATTCATGATATCAGTTTTTCGGTCGGCGAGGGGGAATTTGCCGGCATCATGGGCGCGTCCGGATCCGGCAAGACAACGCTGCTGAACTGCATCTCCACGATCGATACGGTGAGCGCCGGCCATATCTATCTGGACGGGACGGAAGTGACCGAGATCAAGGAAAAGGCGCTGGCGCGGTTCCGCCGGGAAAATCTCGGCTTCATCTTTCAGGATTTCAGCCTTTTGGACACGCTGACGATCTTTGAAAATATCGCGCTGGCCTTGACGATCAACCGTACGCCTGCGGAGCAGATTGAAGGAAAAGTGAAGGAGATGGCCAAAAGCCTCAACATCACGGATATCCTGAATCAATATCCCTATCAGGTATCCGGCGGCCAAAAGCAGCGCTGCGCCTGCGCCAGAGCCATCATCAACAGGCCCAGGCTGATCCTGGCCGATGAGCCAACAGGTGATGTAAAGTTGGTAAGAAAAATGTCATAAAAAAATAATGTCCATTTCACCGTCTTCATGTACCCGGACAGCCTGGATAAAAGACTTCCAGAATGCAGATTTTTCTTCAACCGTGAATGTCCTGTACAGGTCTTCCCATCCCTGCGACAGAATTTCCTTCAGATCGTCAAGATCACGGTGCGGTGATGCTGCTGCGGCGTTTGTTGTTTCGATCAGCTTTTTCTGAAGTGCGGAATATTCGGACCGGTACATATCCTTGTCGATCAGATCATCCATGAATAGTTCATACAGTTTCTTCAGCCGCGCCCGGATGCGGGCGATTTCGGCGGCAGGGTTCTTCTGCGACGGCGGAGCGCCGGACACTTCATATTCTGCGACATAGTCAGCGAGAGCGGGCCGGATGTGGGACAGCAGATATTCTTCGATATTGTGTTCCCGGAGCATTTTATTCCGAGGGCAGCTATGGGAACGATAATGCTGATTGCACCTGTACGCAACATATTCAAGCCGCCTTCCGTCCTTTTTGCTTTTATGGACGGCTGTGTTCGCGACAAGATAGTGATCGCAGTCAGTGCAGATCAGAAGTCCGCTGAAGATATATTTGCGGTTTGTCGTCCGTTCCCGGACGTTCCGTTCCGCTAAAAGCTGGATCCGGTCAAAGCGATCGGGCGGAATCAGGGCTTCGCAAAATTCGGGGTCGTCTCGGTACTGGCCCTTATACAGCGGATTTTGCAGATTCCGCGCGATTGTTGCGTAGCATAGATAGATCCCGTATTTTTCCTTCAGGTACAACAGCGTCCCGCGCTTGCTATTGGTCGCTTCAAAGCGGTCGAACATATCCAGGGCAAACTGCTTCCATTCGTCATCAATTACAACATGCTTTTCCGCGTCCAGCTTCAGGCCGCGCGGAAGACTGCCTGACAAATAGGTTTTGTTGCGCAGCTTATAGGCGAAAACGTCCTTGATTCGGTCGCTGTCCCGGTCGCATTCATCCTGCGCGACGGACAGGCGGATGTTGATGTGCAGCCGCCCATTCGTGGTGGTGGTGTCATAGGATTCCGTGACGGCCTTCCATTGAACGCCGTTTGCTTCAAGGATTTCCTGAATTTTGTGATAGTCGGCGATATTGCGGAACCACCTGTCCAGCTTCGTGAAGATGATCAGATCGAAGTCATGGCGGCGAACGCCGTCCAGCAAGCGGACAAATTCTTTCCGCTTTGTGTACTTTTTGCGGGCGGTCAGGGCTTCGTCAATGAACGTGTCCACCAGGACAAGATGATTCCGTGTGATGAAGTCGTCAAGAATTTCATCCTGCGCTTCCAGCGTGTCCCCGTGAAGAACCTGGTCTTCATGGCTGCATCGGATATACTTCGCACAGCGAAGGCCGTGCAATTCCGGCATAGATTGAGAATAAGTCAAAAAAACACCGTCCTTTTCTGCATAATAGTCTATACAGCAGGACGGAAATATGATAGAATACAAGTGTGAGCAGTATTCTATGCGCCGTCCGGCTGCATGGGATTCACAAAAGAGACGGTCTTTGCGGGGCCGTCTTTTTTTGTTTTATTTGGGCGTTTTCCACGCCTTGAACAGATAGTAAATAGAAACCGGGAAGAGGCAGCCGCAGGACAGGAAGAACCACAAAGCGGCGCGGACATAGCATTGCTTCCGTGTCAATACCTTCTTCTGGGACTGCTTCTGCGCGGCTCGATATTCCTTCCGTTCCCGCTTTTTCTGTTTTCTCCATTCAGCTGTACCCGGCACGGGGCCGGGAGCGGGAGCGACGAAGCGCGGCTTTTCATCGTACACATTGACGGCGACTTCAACGCCTAAATTGTAGTTGGGGATCCGCTTGCCGTCTTCATCAAGGCCCAAAATTTCAGAAACGGACGATTCAAAATAATGTCCCTGTTCATAGTGTTCTTTGATAAAAGAAATGTGTTCCTTCGGAAGATTACCGATGCAATGATCATCTTCAGTCATTACATGGAATGCAAGTTCCCCCTGATATTCAAAAGATTCAAAGCCTATCGGGTCGCCCTCGCGGAGTTTTGAGATATACGCTTGACGGCTGCTTCCGTCATCGTTATCGAAAGAAACACCCGCGACACGGAAAAACAAAATATCAAGGACCATAAATTCACCCCTATGTGTGCGCCGCTGATATTGAAAGAAAGGAAGCGGACGCATGAATGTTTTGACATGGCAGGCCCGGATAAAACGGGGCCTGACCCTGAAGCAGCTGGAAGCGGTGACGGGCATCAGCAAGACGACGCTGAACACCATCGAAAACGGACTGACATCGCCGACGCTTCGGCAGCTGGAAGCGATTGCGAAGGCGCTGAACATGAAGATCAGCGAACTTTATGAATCGGAATATAAGTGATTATACACCATTCGCACCGCGGGCGGAGATATTTCAGGCGGATTTCCGTATTTGCGGAAATCAGAGCGGAAAGCCTTGCCCGCCGTGCCACCCTTCGATACAATTCCATTGAAAGGGGGCGGTGCGAATGCAAGAGATCCGGCAAAAAATAGATGATGTGCTGGACAAGATCACGTCGCCGGAACTGCTTCGGCGCATTTACAAATTCGCGCAGTATGTATACATATATGTGCAGGAGTAAACCGGCAAGACCGGGAGGGCCGCAAGGTCTTCCTGGTCTTTTTTTATTTTCCGGGGTTCAGCACGTTCCGAATGTAGTCCTTTTCAGTCTTCTTCAAGGTCGCCGTCCTTCCTGTAGCCTAAATCGTGGATCATTTTCTTCATTTTGGCCTTCAGAAGCCCGCGTTCGGCATCGGTCAGGCTGATGTACATCTGCATTAAAGTGCGATCAAAGTCGTCCAAATTGTACTGCTGGCAGAGTTCATCGAGAACGGTTTGCGGAAGATCAGTGAACATTTCACCGTCGCCTGTGGTAAGCCATTCATAATTGACATTGAATTCCCGACAGATGGATTTTGCCATATGTTCGGAGACATTGCGGGAACCATTTTCAATATTGGAGATCGTGGACTTTGCGACACCGATTCGCTGTCCGAAGGCATCCATTGTCATTTTTAGAGCCTTGCGGACTTCGCGGATTCTATCATTCATGCGTTTTACACCCCCTTTAAGATACATCATAACACATGTGGAAGAAGTACGTCAACAAAAAAGTTTTCAAACGGAACAAAAAAGCATTGACAAAGTATTCAAATGGAATTATAATGTTTTCAAACGGAACAAGTTCGCGCCGGAAAGAAGGGGGGTGAAACAGATGAAGCTGGTATGCGAAGCAAGTGCTTTCAAGACGACGCGCAAGATTATCTTCCACGGAAAAGAAAGCGGCGGGGCGGTAACGCTGACAATCGACGTCGATGATATCACAACGGAGCAGATGACGGCGGAGCTGGAGCATTTGGCAACGGAAACCGCAGAGAAAATCAAAAAAATTGTTGCGGCACAGGAAGCACCGCAACAATTCGTCGAAGGGGCTACTTCTTAGAAGCAGCAAGCAGGGCCGCGCGAATGATAACTTCGCCGACAGGGGATTCAAGGATCCGGCGGCATTCCTTCACTTCAGGGGCTTCGTTTCCATACGCCTCTTGAAAAGAGTGGATAAGCTGGGATTTGAATTTTTCATACGAAACACTATGCATCACAACATCACCCCCCTTCTGTATTGGATGGTGGCACATTTCATTATAGCGGGAAGGCGATGGGAACACAAGCAAGGGAGAAGCAGATGAAGGTATTTTACACATTCGGATCAGACGAACACTTCCCGTTCTGCGGCGGCTGGGTGGAGGTAGAAGCTCCCAGCATGAAGAAAGCGCATGCCGTATTCCGGGCGCACTACCCGGACAGAACGCCGGGCACGCTGAACTGTTCGGACTACTACACGGAAGACCAGTTCAAAAAGTCGGACATGCTGAGCACCGGCAATCGCGGGGCGTTCTGTCACCGCAAACTCAGCGCATGAAAGGGGAGGGACAGATCACTATGATGCGTGAAGAATTTGAAGCCCGGACAGGCTTTTTTCCCACATTGGCGCAGTACAAGGTCATCGAAGAAGAGTATTCCGCATTCGGCGGCGACAAAGATGCGTTTTGCGACGCCGTAAAAGAAAACAGGGACGGCCTTGCCGAAAAGATCCAGCGCAAAGCGGATGAAGCAGCATTGAAAGCGGAACACGAGCAGTGGAAAGCGATCAGCAAGAAAGACGATGAGATCGGCGAACTGAAAACGCGGCTCGAAAGGCTGCAGGCGGACCTGGACAGGGCGGAAGGCTGGACGGCGCATGAAATCAGCCAGATGCATCAGGACGATTATAACAGACTTCGGAGCTGCGGCCGGGAAATGACAGACAGTGAAGCGTGGGAATACATTGCGGAAGAATTTGGGTTCAATTCCGACAGAGTGCAGATTCTGCGGCAAATCCCGACATATCAGATAAACAAGGACAAGACAAATACCCGGCAGAATGGGAAGGTCAGCCGCCCGCCCGTCTATGATGCGACGGATTATCTGTATGTCCGCTTCGATGTCCACGGCGCAGGGGGAACATGGCAGTATGAAGCCGTGAACGGCGAATTGTATCAGTATTACGATTAAGCAGAAAGGGCAGGAAACTATGGAAAACACAAATTATCGTGAACTGTTGGGAATGCCGAAGCTGACGGCAGCGCTGAATATTGGCGGCCTGCGGGAACTGAATCAGAAGCAGCGCAAAGCGCAGAAGAACATCAAGTGGTGTGCGAACGATCAGTGGGGCTTCGTGAACAGCTGGTACGACGAAAAGAGCGAAGAGGCGCGGGCGTTTCTTCTGAATCCGCGTGAACTGTTCGACACCATCTATTCCGAATCGCTGGAAAATGTCTACGGCGAGGGAATGTGCTGCTTCAACAGCGCGGCGAAGCGCTATCTGAAAGATATCCGCTTCTGCGGCAAGGAATTTCTTCAGAAAGTGGCGCTTTACTACACGGCGAAGCTGCTTGAAGAAGCCGTGCCGGAAGTAGAGGGGACGGAAGAGGACGCGGCCCGCGTGGGGCGCGAACTGCTGGAGCTGAAAGCGGAAATCATGTGAAAGCGGGGTGCGCAAGGTGAGGCGCAAGAGCAATGAGGCAAACCCGCAGCTGAATCAGTATGGCATGTATCGGGCGGAATACTGCCGAAGCACGGGCTTGCCGATGTATCAGAAAAGCACATACGGCCCGGTAGCCGATACGCTGTTAAGCCGTACACGCTGCCAGAAGATCGGACAGCCGGTGCAAATGGACGAGCAGCCCGCAGCATTTTACAGGATGCAGACAGGCTACTGCGGACTGTACAAAAGGGAAAGGAGCAAAACATGAACATTCTGAGCGAAATCGAGCGCAGGATCCGAGTGGCGAAAGCCGCTGCCTGGAAGGTCAAGGACCTGACGGGGTATGCGTGGAAGATGCTGACCATGCCCGCAGGGACGACGTTCGAGATCAGAAACGAGCGGGTGAACCGCTTCGTGTACTGAGCCCTTCCCGGTTTGATGGACAGTAAAAAGCGGCCAAAAACAGAATGAAACGCAGGATATCTCGAGAATACTCGATCAGGCGATGTGAGAGGCAGACAGGGAACGAGCAAAAGC
>JAAVHN010000037.1 GCA_014799685.1 Subdoligranulum sp.
CAACCCGCCTACCAAAACGCAAAAAGAAATCATGGAATTTCTTGGCTTTGCCGCAATTGCCTTTGAATGTGTATAGTAGAATCCACTGGGAAGTTAGGTCCCACGCCAAAAATCATCTGTGCCAAAATTATTCCGTACCGAAAAACACCTTGCCGAAAAATTCCCGGGGCGTCCCCTCTCCCAAGGCCTTCTTAAACACATTGGCAGAGGTGCCGCCACGCTTTACAAGGGTGTCCACATATTCGGCGGTAATGCGGCGTTTTTCGGCCGGCTCCGTCTCGTCCAGCTGGGAGGCATCGGCACACATCTCCGCAAAACCCCGGACGCATACGCCGATCATGTCAAGCAGCTGCGGGTCATCGGCGGCTTTTCCGGCGCGGTAAACAATGGCTGTGAGCAGATGATCGTACCAGGCCGGAGTGGGCGGACAGGGCGGCAGCGATGCGTACTGCTGCGAGACCGCCGCCAGGCGGGAAATATGCCGGAGGCAGCTTTCATCCTTCCATGCCACCAGGTCGTAAAATTCGATATACGCCTTGCGATCCCCCATCATATAGATCAGAACGACGGACATCAGGGGGGAGGTTTTTCGCAAAGGGCGTCACCACCACCGTAGCCATGGTCATCAGCGGCAGACCCATCTTCATCCGCATTATCGACGGGCTGCCGATCCCCTCCATGGTGTATTGCTCCACCAAAAATTTCATCAGCCCATAGACCTTGATCGCGCCGAAGCGCGCCGAAGCGCCCCGGAGCCACCGGCGTCAATTTGTACTTCTCTTTTAAAATCGAGAGGGCTGTCTCCACGGCGGCCTCCATGGCCTTTGTGTTTTCATGCCCGTTTCTCCCGTGCAAGGCCGGCCTTGTGGAGGGTCATGGTGCCCCAAAGCAGCGCACCCTGCCCCACCACATTGATGCATTCCGCCATCCAGTTCATATAGGCCTGGGTGAAGTCCCGGCTGGACAGATACCCCATGGAGAGGCAGCAGAGGAAGGCCACGGCAAAGAGCCCCGCGGCGCCCTTCTTTTTCATGCGCACGGCGATCACCCCCAGCCCCGCCATCATGCCGGCCAGTCCCAGCACCATCAGCCCTACAAACAGGAAAGTGCCGCTGTAAAGCACAGGTGCCGCCACGGCATAAGCGGTGTTTTTGCCCTGCTTGTGGCAGAGCATGGCCACAATGCCCGCCCCGGCGAGCAGAAAGCCCAGCGACTGCACCGGAAAGAACATGGCGTTCAGACGCTCAAAATCGCACACGCCGGCGGCATAGAGCAGCTTATAGAGGGCCTTGAGCGCGCCTGCGGCGATGATATCAATCGTACCGGCGGCAAAGAGCGCAAAAGCCCCCTTGCTCATTTTACTGTAAAGGTCCCGCTGGAGCATTGTGGCCGAAACGGCAAAGAGGAGCACGGGGATGAAATCCACCAGCGCCATAGGGACGGAAAATTGATTCATAAAATGCACCATCCTTCTTGTTCTGTTTTGCGTGATCGAGCCTCCCGTTTTCTCCCCGCACCCGGCAGAGAAAAAAGCCGGGATCACTGCACTTCCTGCAGCACAGCCGAACGTATTTTCAGCGCAGTTCCCCAAATTTTCAAAATGCATCCCGACGGCGAATCGGGCCCCGCACATTCTCACGGAGAACTGACAGCCGCACGTTCCCTCTGCGGCCGATCCCCCCCTGCATATGCCCCCGGAGAAGTGTCAGCCGCAAGTTCCTGATACAGTCAATCCTGCCAATCTCGCAACCCATGCTCAATTCAAATGATACAGCGGAACAAACGGGAACAGGATCGGCGTCTTTTCCGCGTAGGCGCGGTATTCGGGCTTCTCCCCATAGCGGGCGATGTGGCCCTTCTCCATATTTTTGGCGCCGATTAGCATGATGGCCACGATGCACACATAGCCCAGCACGGCCACGGTCCACTGGAAAGCCCCGGTATAGGCGGTGAGGCCGGAAACGAACACCCCGGTCCAGAACAGAATCTCCCCAAAATAGTTGGGGCAGCGCATGAAACGGAACAGTCCCCCGGTGGCCACCATGTTCGGGTTCTTCGATTTCTGCTCGCTCTTCTGCTTGTCGGCCAGTGCCTCGATAACGGCGCCCGCGGCCATAATCACGATGCCGGCCCAAAGACAGGCGTCGGCAGCCGTCCCGTTCACCATGCGGAAGTGGAGCCCGGCGGTCTGTGCAACATAGATGACGCCCATGCAGAGCCACATCACCACCTTGACGAACACCGGCGGCTCCTTGCCCACCTTGGAATCCAAAAGCTTTTTATATGCCTTGTTGCCGGTCTCGCGCTTCAAAAGAAAGGTGCCCAGGCGCAGGCCGTAGGCGGCGCAGACAAGCAGGGCAGCGGCAAGAGGGGCGTTCATCATCCCCATTCCCGCGCCATAGCACAAAGCGGCGACGGCGATGCCCGCCACGGCGTAGCCGTAGCCCACCGACATGAACCACACAAAGCGTTTGAAGCCCATCGCGCAGCACACCAGCGCCGTCGCGAACAAAATGCCCAGCAGTGCCCAGTTGATCATTTCGCCGCCTCCTCTTTTGCTTTCATCTCCGCCTCAATGATGGGCGCATAGCTCTTTTCCGCAATATACTGCCTGAAGCTCTTGCCCGGCACCTCGGTATCCCCGTAGCAGTCGTTGGTAAGCGTAAACCTGGAGAACTTGATCACATCGCTCCGGCCGGATTTTTTGATCTTGGGCAGCTGTGCCAGCACGCTCATCAGAAAGGCGGGCACAGTCTTGATCGGGCCGTTCGTCACGCCGTCGGCGTTGTAGAACATCTCGGCAATCTGGCGGTAGGTGTAGGTCTCGGTGCCGCCCACGCTGTAGGTCTTGTTCTCGTCGCACATGGTCTTGAGAATAAAGCCGGCAAAGTCCCTGGTATCAATGACATTGGCACGCGGCTCCTGCTGCACCTTCAAAAGCTGAACGGACTTTGTCTTGATCATGGGCCAGAACACATGGGCGATATCGTAAAAATACCCGGTGGGGCGGTAGATGACATACGTCAGCCCGGACTTTTTCAGCTCCTGCTCCAGCAGGAACTTCGAGTGCACCATCGGGATGCCCTCGCCCTTGTCCGCGTTGATCACAGAGATATAGGCAAAATGCTTCACCCCGGCGGCCCTGGCCTCGTTCAGAAGGTTCAGGTTGCCCTTGTAGTCGATGTCGTAGTTGTTCACCCTGGTGGAGGCCCCGGTGAGGCCCACGGTGGTGATGACCACATCGGCCCCGTCACACAGGCCCTTCATCGTCTCGGGCTTTGTCACATCGATCTGTTTTGCGGCAAAGCGGGCCGCATCCACGTCCTCCGGCACGCGGAGAACGGCGTCGGCCGCCACGATCTCGTGCTCTGTGGCGCACAGGGCGCGGAGAATATCGCTGCCCAGCTTGCCAAAGGCGCCTGCCAATACGATCTTCATAGATGATTCCTCTCTTTCGTAAAACTGCCTCTAAAGCTGTCTCGTCAGTCTGTCGAAAATCAGCCGCGGTTTTGTGCGCGCACGGTTTTTGGAACAGTCTGTTTTACTGCGCCCTGCCGGTGTCCTGGGGCGGCTCTACCGGCATGATGGCCGTTTTGAAGGCAAGCTCCGCCCCCTCCTTGCCCAGCACCTTGCTGAGCGTCCCCGAGGACGGATTGCCCAGAACGAGCATGTCCCGCTGGAAATCGCGCAGGCCCGGCAGGTTATCCGGGTCGGTGGACGCTTCCTTTGCACCCTTCAGATACCGATCCACACAGGTGAGGAGCATGGCCTCCAATGCCCCGGCGTCCGCCCCTTCGCCGCCCTTGATCAGGGAGTATGGCGTGCGCCGGGAGGTGTACCAGGCGGGCGTCTCGGCGTAATCGGGCAGGGCCGCAAACTCCGCCGCCTGCCCCTCGCTTTCGGGCAGGGCCGCGCCCTTTGCAGTGCAGTCGTAATACTCCACGTAGGCCAGCCGTTTTTTCTTCATCTCCATTGTGTCCACAAGGAAAAACGGCACGCTTTTGCCGGAGTATGGCGTAAACACCATGGTCGAAAGCTTCATCAGGCCGCCCATGGCGCGCGTCTCCATGGCAAAGAGATTGCCGAAGCCCTCCAGCGTATACTGGCGGCAGGCAAAGCGCATCAGGGGGAGCCACTTCGGGTATTTCATGGATGCATATTGCGGCGGCGTGATGTCCCGGATGCGAAAAGCCGCTGCGGCTTTCGTAATCACCTGCCCGATGACGGTTTTCTCGCTCATTTCTTCTCCTTCTCCCTGGCCCGCTTATCGTTGATGATCTTCATTTCCTTCTCGGTGATTATCTCCACGTTGTTTTCCTTTGCCCAGTCCACGCAGCCCTTGAGCACCAGCGGCAGGAACACGCGGGGCACGTTGAGGATGGTTTTGAGGGCGTCGTCGGTGAACTTCACCTTGTCGTCCGCCCGGTCGGCGGCGTAGCGCACCGATTCGAGGCTCGCCTCGCGCATGGGGAGCAGCTCGGCGCGCATCCGCCACGCCTTGCGGTGGTACCAGAAGTTTTTCGAATCCCGATAGCCATAATCCACCGGCAGATTGGGAAAGTCTTTTGCAGTGACGCCCCGGATGATGGCGTCGGCGTACTGCTGCTTCATCAGGATCTTGTCGATCTTCAGGATGAAGTGCGCGCCGAATTTGCTGGTGATGCCGTTGAAGTCGTGGTAGGGCGGCTCATAGCCGTTCAGCTCGCCGGGCTTGTCGTTCTGCGCCCCGTCCAGCTCCCGTACCCAGGTGCATTCGATCACCTGCATGGCGTCGGAGAGCACCATCGGCCTCTTATCGGCGGGGTCCTTCTCCTCGATGAGGCTTTTTTCCAGCCGGAACGCGCATTTCGGCATCTTGTCGGCAGGGGTATCCCCCGGCCAGCTGAGCTTGACGCACTCTTTAAAATACTTTGGCTCGTCGGTGATAAAGTTGATGGCACACTTGCCGGTGCGCAGGATGTGCTGGGCGGTGTTGGAGGAATTGCGGCAGGACAAAAGCATGGCATAGAAATCCTTGCCCGCCACATAGTAGGGCTGCACCAGGGAGTACGGGCCCAGGCTCGTGGATCCGTCCTCGCACAGGGTGGAGATCACCACCGTGGGCATGGGAAAGAACAGGGAGGTCTGGTAGAAGTTATCTACCACGCGCAGGTCGGTAAAGCTGGACATGGGGATCGCTCCTTTCAATGACTTTCAGTTATCCTTATGGAACCTCTGCATGGATCTCCGGGCACATCCCGGCGGCGAATCGCCCGCCTTCCGTCGCGTCCGCAGCCCAACCGCCGCAAGGCCGCGGCCCGCAGGCCGAAGGCGCCGATCCGCTCGCCGATTCCGATACCCGTCAATCGCATCAAAGCTTCCTGAACGTTACACGCGTTACAGCAGCCGCTCCAAAATCGGGGCAAGCTCCCCGAACCACGCCCGGCCCCGGCCCGCGGCGTCCAAAAAGGCCTCGGCCAAAAATTCGGGCAGGATGGGGGAATACAGCGGCGCGCAGGGCGCCAGCACAGCGGCGATCTTCTCCGCCAGCTGCTCCACCAGCCGCAGGTGGTAGGCGCCCTGGGGGCTTGCGGCGCCGCCGGCGTCGTACTCCTTCCAGATGGCGTCATATTTCTCATAAAAGAGCATCAGCTCCTCAAAGATCCGTCTCAGGCCCTCGAGCGGTGTCTCGCCCGGGGCGGCGGCCTCCATGCGCAGCAGCGCGGCCTTCCAGTCCGCCAAAATCACCTCGGCCACCACCATCAGCTTGGAGTCGAAGTAGTTGTAGACAGTCCCCACCGCCACATGGCACGCGGCGGCCACCGTGCGCATGGTAAGTGCGTTGTATCCCTCGGAAAACAATATCTTCCGGGCATTGGCCAGAATATCCTCCCGCAGCCCGTCAATGATCTTCGGCAGAATAAGCCCTCCTTTTATGAACATGTTCATAAAAATAGAGTACGACATTTTCAAAGAATTGTCAAGCTTCATTTGCAGGCGAAATAAATCAAAAACCTCTTGTTTTTCCCCCGGCCGTGCGTTTATAATAAAATTGTAGAAATATAGCCGTGCAGCATGGGCTGCATGGATGTTTGCACGGCGGAAGGGGCGCGCAGTGATGGAGAAAACAGGCAGGCAAAAAAACGGCCGGCGCAAAACTGTAAGAAAGAATTGGTTCCTCTCTTATCTGCTGGTGCTGGCGGTTCCCCTGCTGTTTGGGCTGCTGCTCTACCGCTATTCCGTCCGCGTCATCACCGAGGAGGCCCAGCGCATTTACGGTTCGGCGCTGGATCAGGTCTACATCGATTTGGACAATTATCTGATCGAGATCGATCAGACGCTGGAGCGCGCGCTGCTGGATAAGGCGATCCAGAAGATCACCCATGTCGACGGCACGCCCCAGCCGAGCGATCAATTAAATTTTCACGAGGCGCAGATCGTTCTGAACATGATCAGCATCAACCACCCGAATATTTCCGATATTTTTGTCTCGGTCAACGGGGCAGACGGCGTTCTCACGCTCCACGGGTATATCAGCCAGCACAATTTTTACGAAAGAGGCTACAAAAACGGCTCGCTGACAGAGGATGCGCTGTGCGGGCAGCTTCGCATGCCGCATTCCAGCACCGAGCTGCTGCAGTTTTCGGATAAAAACGGCATCCGGTACCTTGCATTCATGCGCGGAACGCTCAACACCGGTGTCGGGCGTTCCGGTGATACGGTCGTTGTGAAGGTGGAACGGCAGCTGTTTTTGAAGCGCCTGGCGCAGTTCCAATGGGACGATCGGGTCAACTATTACGTGATGCTGCCGGACGGCAGCACACTGTGCAGCACCGATGTTCGCGCAGATGAGGAGCCGGAGATCCCGGCCGGGGCGCTGAAACCGACGGAGGGCTTCTATTATATTCAGGACAAAGCGTATCTGGTGCGCGACAGCCGGGTGTCCGATTGGAAATATGTGCTCGTCGTCGACCGGGACCTGATGCTCCAGCAGGTGCGCAACACGCAGCTGTACACCTGGTTCGGCCTTGTCGTCTGTACGCTGCTGGGCCTGCTGCTCTCGGCCTGGCTGGCGCAGCGCAATATCACGCCGCTGAAGCGCCTTGTGGGCCGCTATGCGCCGAAGGATGAGGAGCCGCCCGCTGCGCTGAAGGGCAAAAACGAGTATGAGATGCTGGATTACTACGTCCAGCGGGTATACCGCGAGAGCAGCGATCATCAGCACGATCTGTGGAAAAGCCAGCAGACGCTGCGCAAATATTACCTGCAGGAGCTGCTGGAAAAACCGAGCTATTCCGGCCAGAGTACGACCGGGCGCGACAGACTCCGGCTGGACGCACCATATTATCTGGTCGTGCTGTTCAGCAATCCGCTGCTGAGCGCCCCAGCCGCGGAAAAAGCCGAAAACGACGGAAGCGATATGAATTTTGAAATGCTCCAGATCGCGATCCTCAATATTTTTGAGGAGGCGGCCTCACCGCACTTTGCGTTGGAGCTCACCGATGTGGGCGAGGCGTGCGCCGCGATCGTCGGGCTACCGGGCCGGGATGCGGACCTGCTGACATGTCTGGAGGAGGATATCCGCTTTACCGAACAGAAGGTGCAGGAGCATTTCCATTGGAACGTGCGCGCCGCCGTCGGAGATGTGCACGAGGGCGCGGACGGCATCCACGCGTCCTATGAAGAGGCACTGGAGGCGCTGAGCTATCTGACGGGCGGCGAGGACGCAGAGATCATCGCCTACCGGGATATCCGCGACGCGCGCGCCAGCTACACCTTCCCCGCCGCTACCGAACGCAGGCTGATCGACCTCGTCAGTGCCGGCCACAGCGACGGCGTGGTGGCTTTGGTGCGCCAGGCGTTCCCGCTCACCGGGCCGGAGGCCGTCGATACGCCCGGTGTGGCGCACTGCCTTGCCTACGACATCACCTCGGCGCTCATCAAGGGCGCGAATCAGGGCGGCGTGGAGGATCTGAACGGCGTGCGCTTCGTGCCCGGCGAAAGCACCGACCCCGCCGACCTGCAGGAGCACCTCACCCAGACCGCCGCCGCGCTGTGCGAGCGTGTGCGCTTGAAAAAGGGCGCCGGCACACAGGCAGGCCAGCTCTGCGCCGAGGTGCAGGCGTACATCCGTGAAAATTACAGCGATCCCGATCTGAATATCAGCCAGACGGGCCTGCACTTCAACATTACACCGGCCTACCTTTCCAGCCTTTTCAAGCGGGAGACGGATACCAGCCTTTTGAGCTACATCAACGCCGTGCGGCTGGACGAGGCCAAACGCCTGCTGGAACAGGGCCTTTCGGTGGCAAAGATCGCCGAACAGACGGGCTTTCGCGACAGCGGCGCGCTGATCCGCGTATTTAAAAAGGAAACCGGGATGACGCCGGGGCAGTATCGTGCGGCACACGGCGGATGATTTTTTATCCGGACGGCAGAAAAACGGCAGGCAAGCGGCGAAAACAACCCCCGTTCCACCGGCGTTTTCGGTATCTCTTCCTGTATGAAAACAGAATTGGAATCTTTTTCGTCTCTTTCAGACGGCCTTCTGGCCGTCTTTTTTCTTTTGGGAACGTCTGATGGGAGCGCCGCGCAGTAGCGGTTTTTGGGGCAGAGAAAAAATGATTCCCCGTTTGACACGTGGTTCGAGCGAAAAATTTCTTCGGCACAGGACACGGCGGCGCCAGATGTAATTCGTTATATTGCACAAAACGGGTTCCACACTTCTTGTTTATATTGCCATATGGAAAAAGGTCACTTCAAAAATTGCATATTGATTTCAAAAAAAGCCCATCCCATTTTTGCGTTTTTGCACATCATTTCCAAAATATTGCGATAGTTTTTCCGCCTTGCCCTGTGCTATCCTAATCCACAGAACAAAGCGGCTTGCAGCGGTTCCCTGCACAGCGTTCTCCACCCAAAACCGGAGAGCGGGACGCGGAACAGGGCACTGTGTCCAGCACAGGGATGCCGGTGCGGCCCTATAAAAAAAGGAGCTGAAAGACCTCTATGAAACTGCGCAACAAAAAAATCCTCGCATTCCTGATGGCGGCAGTGATGGCCGTAGCGATGCTGGCTGGCTGCAGCAGCTCGTCCTCCACCGGTACCAGCACACCTGCGGATCCCGCTACGCCCGCCGATTCGAACACCTCGGGCAGCGAACCGGCCGAATTTACATATCCGATGAGCGGCCGCGAGCTCACCTACTGGACCGCGCTGAATGAGAACGTCGCCTCCACCTATACCGAGCTGGGCGAGACTCCGTTCGGCCAGGGCCTGCAGGAGAGAACCGGCGTCAACATCACGTTCCTGCATCCGCCGACGGGCGGCTCCGACGAGCAGTTCAGCCTGATCATCGCGGACGGCGATTATCCCGACCTGATGGAATATCACTGGCAGAGCTACTCCGGCGGCCCCGAGAAGGCCATCGCGGACGGCGTTATCATCGAGCTGACGGACATCATCGACCAGTATTGCCCGAACCTGAAGGCGTATCTGGAATCCCGCCCGGACGTTGACCTCCAGTGCAAAACCGACGAGGGCCACTATTATGCGTTCCCGTTCGTCCGCGGCGACCCTGAGCTGCAGGTGACGATGGGCCTGTTCATCCGTCAGGACTGGCTGGACGACCTCGATCTTGAGATCCCCACCACCATCGACGAGTGGCACGATGTTCTGACCGCTTTCAAAGAGGAAAAGGGCGCCACCGCTCCGTTCTCCTATGAGTTCTCGATGGGCTCTCTGACCGACAACATGCCCTTCGCGTATGCCTACGACACCTGCCGCACATTCTATGTCGGCGACGACGGCAAGGTACATTACGGCGCCGTCGAGGAAGGCTACCGCAAGTACCTCGAGACGATGCACCAGTGGTACGAGGAAGGCCTGATCGATCCCGATATCGCGACGGCTTCGTTCGACCAGGTGAGCGCCAAGATGGCCGGCGGCCAGGCGGGCGCGTCCTTCGGCTGGGCCGGTTCCCGCATGGGCGTCTGGACCAACGCCGGTATTGAGAACGATCCCAACTACGATCTGCAGCCCTGCCCGTACCCCGGCGCCGAGGCCGGCACGACCGCCAAGATGGGCCAGATGGACAATATCTGCCCGAACCAGGGCATGGTCGCCATCACGACCTCCTGCAAGGATGTGGAAGCGGCCGCCCGTTTCCTCGACTGGGCTTACAGCGAAGAAGGCCATATGTACTACAACTTCGGCACCGAGGGCGTCAGCTACACGATGGAGAACGGATCGCCCGTCTACACCGACCTGCTGATGAACAACCCCGACGGCCTGGCCACCGGCACCGTGATGACGTTCTACCTGCGCGGCAACTACAACGGCCCGTTCGTACAGGACCTGCGCTATCTGCAGCAGTACTACACGCTGGACGGCCAGAAGAAGTCCAACGCAACGTGGACGGTTCCCACAGCAGACAAGTACAAGCTGCCTCCCATCACCCCGACCTCCGAGGAGAGCGACGAGTTCTCCATGATCATGAACGAGGTGAACAACTATCGCGACGAGATGACCCTCAAGTACATTCTGGGCACCGAGAGCCTCGACAGCTTTGACGATTTTGTCGCTACGATGGAAAAGATGGGCCTTGATCGCGCGATCGATATCCAGAACGCAGCTCTGGACCGCTACAACGCCCGTTAAGCTGCACACCGGAATCTCCGGATAAACCGGGCCCCGTGCCCTGGAAAGCCCGGCTTTCCCTTCACAAAGCCCGGGGCGGCGGAACGTCCCGCCGCCCCGGGCTTCCTTTTGGCCCAAAGGCGCCTTTTGGCCCAAAAGCGTCTTTTGCGGTACGGAAAACACGCTGCTCCAAAACGCTTTTCATCATTCATTCGCGATATCCAAAATGAGAGAAACTCCGATTCGATTGACCGGGCAGACAGGCTGCACCCCGGGATCGATCCGGAATTTCCCAAGATCGGAGGAATCTGCAACATGAAACAATCGCCCGCCAAGGCCGTGCGCAAGGGCGCCAAAGCCTCCGGCACGGTAGACCGCACCAGCTTCGGCTTCCGCGCAAAGAAGGACCTTCAGCGCAACTGGGAGCTGTATGTGATCATCATCCCGGTGCTCATCTACTTTTTCCTGTTCCACTATAAGCCCATGTACGGCGCGCTCATCGCGTTCAAAAACTACAAGCCCGCGCAGGGCTTTGCCGGCAGCCCGTGGGTCGGCTTCGACCAGTTCATCCGCTTTTTCAGCAGCCCGTTCTTTGGCCGTCTGGTCAAGAACACGCTCATCCTCAGCTTCGAGCTGCTGATCTTCGGCTTCCCCGCCCCCATCATTCTGGCGCTGCTCATCAACGAGGTGCACAATAAGCCGTTCAAAAAATCGGTGCAGACGCTCACCTATCTGCCGCACTTCATCTCGCTGATTGTCGTCATCGGTATGGTCACTGACTTTTCGATGACAAGCGGCCTGTTCAACGACATCATCGTGTTCTTCGGCGGCGAGCGCAGCCCGCTTTTGCAGAACCCCGCGCTCTACCGCACCATCTACATCCTCTCCGACATCTGGCAGGAGGTCGGCTGGGGCTCCATCATCTATCTGTCGGCGCTCTCCGGCGTGGATGCGCAGCTGTACGACGCCGCGTCCATCGACGGCGCGGGCCGCTTCCAAAAGCTGCTCCACGTCACACTGCCCGGCATTTCACCCACGATCATCACCATGCTGATCCTGCGCATCGGCCATTTGATGAGCATCGGCTACGAGAAGACCATCCTGCTCTACAATTCCGCTGTATGGGATACCGCGGATATCATCTCGTCGTATGTCTACCGTGTCGGCCTGCTGGACCAAAACTGGAGCTACTCTACCGCCATCGGCCTGTTCAACTCTGTCATCAACCTGCTGCTCCTGGTCATCGCCAACAAGCTGAGCAAGAAGCTGGCAGACACGAGCCTGTGGTGAGGGAAGGAGGAGTTTATCAATGAAGAAAAACAATGTCGAAGAAGGCTCCCGGGTACAGCTGACGCCCGGCGAAAAGGTTTTTTCGGTTTTCAACTACATCTTCCTTGGCCTGATCGCGCTCATCTGCCTGTACCCCATGCTGTATGTGGCGTTTGCCTCGTTCAGCAACAGCAACAGGCTGATGTCCCACACCGGCCTTCTGATGTGGCCGGTCGGGTTCAGCACCGCGTCTTATGAGATGGTGTTCTCCAACCCCATGATCATCAGCGGATACACGAATACGCTGTTCGTGCTGTTTTTCAGCCTGATCTTCCAGCTGACGCTCACCTCGCTGGGCGCGTATTTCCTGTCGCGCCGCAACGTCATGTTCCGCAAGCCGATCATGCTGCTCATCACGTTCACCATGTTCTTCTCCGGCGGCATGATCCCCACCTATCTGAACATGAAGGATCTGCACCTGACGGGTACGCTCTGGGGCCTGATCATCCCGTTCATGATCAGCACGTACAATATGATCATCCTGCGCACGTCGTTTGAATCGATTCCCGAATCCCTGATCGAGGCCGCCCGCATCGACGGGGCCAGTCACCTCAAGGTGCTCACGTCCGTCGTTCTGCCGCTGTCCAAGGCCATCCTCGCGGTGATGGTGCTGTACTACGGCGTCGGCGTATGGAACGGCTGGTTCTGGGCCTCGGCCATCCTGCGTGAACGCAGCATGTACCCGCTGCAGCTCGTTCTGCGCGAGATTTTGCTGCAGAACAGCACCGCCAACATGACGGGCGGCACCGCCATCGGCGACGCCGAATCCGTCGCGGCCACTGTGAAGTACGCCACAATCATCGTGGCCACGCTCCCCATCCTGTGCGTTTACCCCTTCCTGCAGAAGTATTTCGCAGCCGGCGTCATGGTCGGCGCCGTCAAGGAGTAAGCGTTTGATCCATGATCTTTTTATCCGCGCCGGTGGCAGCTGTCTGCCGCCGGCGCGGATGTATGTACAAAGAATACCGTAATGTTTCAAGATTTATGCGTGTGAAAGGAACGACCAGCTCATATGAAAAAGTTTCCCACTTTGACCAGGTTGTGCGCAGTAATACTGGTCTGTCTGTCGCTGACGGCGTGCAGCGATACAAGAACCGGTATTACAATCGACGGCAAGGAGGTGGCTCTGGGCGCCACGATACAGGAATGCCTGGATCACGGCCTTGTCATCACCGATGTGAGCGGATTTGAGACGGAGGTTTCCAAAGAATTACGGGCGCATGAGGTGAGCTATGATGGTATTTATCTTGGCAACGACCAATACCCCCAGCGCTGTCCGGTTTACGTCCTCTACTATAATCCGAAAGATACCGCTCAGGACATTACCGGGTGTAAAATCATGACGATCCACTATGATGCCCGATTTGATTCCGCCGACCTTGTGCCCGTGCTGGTAAACGGCATTGACTTCTGGGGCATGAAAGGGGAAGACGTGATGACTGTGCTGGAGACAGCGGGACTGAAGCCCGAACAGGTACACGACACATTGATCTGTGCCAAAAACGGGAATGTTACATGGAACATCGAATTAGAGAAGGGCCTGTACTTTAACAGCGACAGTGAAGACCCGTTGAAGGCCGTGATCGCATTCGACAATGATACCCTGTATGTCAGCGACGTGGAGGTCTCCATTCGTTCATCCCTCAATATCACTTTACATTGATCGCACCGGCATCACAACAAAAAGGAGTGAAAATTTATGTCCGCACCGTTCAACGCCCCGCACGACGCCGCTTTGTACCGCATGATCTGCACAGAGATCGAGGAAAAGCTGCGCCGCGCGGCCGATACCTATATCGATCATTTCCCCCACGTCAGCACGCTGCCCGCCGAGGGGCTGCGGTATCCTGCCGAGGAAAATAAGATCTGGACGTGCTCGTTTTTTCCCGGCATGATGCATCTTGCCTACCGGCGCACCGGGGACGCATTTTTCCTGAAGCACAGCAGAGAATACCTCGCGTCGTTCCAACACCGCCTCGATACCCGCACGGGCATCAGCCACGACCTGGGCTTTTTGTACACGCTGTCCAGCGTGGCGCTCTATAAGCTCACCGGCGATAAGCGCGCCCGCGATTTGGCGCTCGCCGCCGCCGGCGTGCTCACGGGGCGCTACAACGAAAAAGGCCGGTATATCCAGTGCTGGGGCGAGGTGGGCAAAGGCAATCCGTATGTGAAGATCATCGTGGATACGATGCTCAACCTGCCGCTGCTGTTCTGGGCCGGCGAGGAGAGCGGAGATCCCCGCTATGCCGAAATCGCCAGGGCGCACGCCTTCACCGCGTCCGAAACACTGGTGCGCAAGGATTATTCTTCCTTCCACAGCTATCTGATGGACCCCGTGACGGGCCGCGCCATCGAGGGCCGCACGCACCAGGGCTTCCACGACGATACCACGTGGGCGCGCGGCCAGGCGTGGGTCGTGACAGGGTATGCGCTGGCCTACGCCTACACGAAGGAGCCGCGCTTTTTGGAGGTCAGCCGCAAGGCCGCCGAGGTGTTCATCGACAATCTTCCGGCGGACAATGTCCCTTATTGGGATTTCTCGTTCAGCGACCGCGTGCCCGACCTGCGCGATACCTCCGCCGCTTCCATCTTCACCTGCGGCCTGCTGGAGCTGGCCTGCCAGATTGGCGGGGAAGAAGCCGAACGCTACCGCGCCGTGGCGCGCACGGTCGTGCGCAGCCTGTATGACCACTATTTCCTGCACGATCCCGACCGTCTGGGCCTGCTGACGGACGCGATCTACCACCGCGTCCACGGCCCCACGTGCGTGATCTGGGGCGACTATTTCTTCTACGAAACGCTGATGCGCCTGCTGGAGAACGGCCGGTATTTTTGGTAAAGGGAGCGAATCATCATGGACGTGTTTTCACAAAAACTGGCACAAAACCCGATGCAAAGCCGGCAGGACGCGGTGACGGCGCTGCTTGATCTGGTGCGGCCGCTGAAGCCGCTTTACGCCGCCGACGGCGCGGCGCTGCATGTGGGCAGCACCGCCGCGCACTACGGCGAAAAATCCGCCCGCATGGAGGGCTGGGCCCGCGTGCTGTGGGGGCTGGGCCCGCTCTTTGGCGGCGACAATTCCGCCCTGCCCGCCGCGCAGCAGGACGAGATCGCCGAATGGGCGGCGCTCTATCTGCGCGGCATCATCCACGGCACCGACCCCGCCGATGCGGGTTACTGGGGCGACATCTACGATTACGATCAGAAGATGGTGGAGACGGCTGCGCTCGACGTAGCGCTTGCGCTCGCGCCCGGCGTGCTGTGGGCGCCGCTCTCGGACGCGCAGCGGCAGAACGTCTTTTGCTGGCTGGATCAGATGAATCACCATAAAATCCACCCCAACAACTGGCGCTTTTTCCGCATCCTCACCAACATGGCCTTCGCCCGTCTGGGCCTGCCTTACAGTGAGGAACAGCTGCGGGACGACTTCGGCGTGATCGAGCGCTGCTACGCCGGGGACGGCTGGTATTTTGACGGCAACCCCGGCCAGCTCGACTATTACATTCCCTTTGCAATGCACTTCTATTCGCTCATCTGGGCGTCGCTCTCGCCGCTGGACGCGGACGACTACCGTAAGACGCTGAAACAGCGCAGCGCCGTGTTCGCGGAGGATTTCTCCCAGTGGTTCGCCGACGACGGCGCGGAGGTGCCCTTTGGGCGCAGCCTGACGTACCGCTTTGCGCACAGCGCCTTTTTCTCCGCGCTGGCGCTGGCCGGCGCGGAAAACCCCGCCGTTCCCTGGGGCGCGGTGCGTCCCCTGACGCTGGGCAATCTGCGCCACTGGCTGCAGTATCCCATCACCGACGCCGCCGGAATCCTCACAATCGGCTACCGGTACCCCAACCTGCTCATGAGCGAAAAGTACAACGCGCCCGGCTCGCCCTACTGGGCTTTCAAGGCGTTCCTGTTTTTGGCGCTGCCGGGGAATCACCCCTTCTGGACCGCGCCGGACGCCGTGCTCCCGCACGCGCCGCTGCGCCTGGAGGAAAGGCCGCACATGCTCGTNTGCCACAACGAGGAAGCCGGCGCCGATCATGTGACGATCTACCCCGCCGGGCAGCANTGCATGAACCACGGCGCCATCAGCGCCAAATACGAAAAATTCGTCTATTCCAACCGCTTTGGCTTCAGCGTTGGGCGCGGCACAGCCCTGGACGACGGCGCGTTCGACAACACGCTGTGCGCGAGCCCCGCGGGGCTCGCGTTCTACCGCATGCGCTACGGCGTCGAAAAATTTACTGTCAATGACCGCTATACCTATGCGAAATACGATCTGCTGCCCGGAACAAGTGTTGAGAGCTGGGTCGTGCCCACGGGCGGCGCNTGGCACGTGCGCGTGCATAAGCTCACAACGGCCGCGCCNATCGACATCGCGGACGGCGGCTTTGCGCTGCCGGTGGAGCAGCCGTTCACCGCCGCGCCCGGCGCCGGGGACGGCAAACGCATCCCCGGCGCGGAGGAAGCCGTGCCCGGCGGCGTGGCGGCGTTCCTTCCCTGGGGCTCCGCTGCCGCCGTCAGCCTGAACGGGCAAACCGGGGGAAANTTCGTGCGCACCTACCCCAATACCAACCTGATGGCAAATCTCTGCGCCGTGCCGTATTTGACGGCCTCCCTGCAGCCCGGCACACACCTGCTCGTCCACGCTTTCTTCGGCGACGTTTCCCCGGAGGATGCCGCGCGCGGGCACTTTGCCGNCGCGCCGTCCGTCACCGTGGAGGGCGGCCGTGTGACGGTGCTTGCCCATGGCCNNGAGGTCACAATCAATACGGATACGGGAGCGGATGAAGCATGACACACAAGGAATTGCTGAAAAGCTGGTGCGACGCGATGCTGCGCTACCAGCTTCGCGATACCGGGGACAGCCGCCTGGACGGCGGCATTCTGTGCCCCGCCTGCATGCGGGTGCACGGGCGCAGCGGCGATGCCGTGCTGCCGCTGGTGGCGCAGTGGCGGCAAAGCGGCGACAGCCGCTATCTGGACGCCGCCGAACGGCTGTTCGATTGGTCCGAAAACATGGTGCGCCCCGACGGCAGCTACAACAACGACACCAACAGCAGCTGGAACGGCATTACGGTGTTCATCGCCAATGCGCTGGGCGAAACGCTGCTGCACTACGGCGCGGCGCTGCCCGCGCCCGACCGGGAAAAGTGGCTGGCCCGGTTCGCCGTCAGCGCGCGGTACCTTCTGCACAACATCGACGCACTCGGCGGCAATATCAATTACCCCGTAACATGCGCCTATACCATGGCGCTGGCCGCAAAACTGCTGCCCGGCGAGGCCGGGGCTTTCGCGGCCAAAGGCGAAGCGCTGGCCGCGAAAGCCGTGGCGCACATCACCGCCGACGGGCTGCTGTACGGCGAGGGGCACCCCAACGAAGCGATTACTGAAAAGAACTGCCGCCCGGTGGATATCGGCTACAACACGGAGGAATCGCTGCCCGCGCTGGCGCTCTACGCCGGGCTCACGGGCGACGCGGCAACGCGGCAGGCCGTGCTGGACAGCGCGCGCACGCATCTGGCGTTCCTGCTGCCGGACGGCGGGTGGGACAACAGCTTCGGCAGCCGGAGCTACAAGTGGAGCTACTGGGGCTCGCGCACGTCGGACGGATGCCTGCCCGGCTTCGCGGCGCTGGCAAAATACGACGCCGTGTTCGAGACGGCGGTGCAGCGCAATCTGAAAATGCTCGCCGCCTGCACGCACGACGGCCTATTGTACGGCGGGCCGATGCTGCGCACAGCNGGCGAGCCCGCCTGCATGCACCACACCATCTGCCACGCGAAGGCNGTGGCGGCGCTGGCCGNACAGAACTGGCGCCCCNCCGCGCAGCTGCCGCCCCTGCCCGGCGAAACGCTGGACGGNGAGCGGTACTTCCCCACGATCCACACGCGCCTGCTNGCGCGCGCCGGCTGGCACGCCACCGTGACGGATTACGACTATCAATATCTGGAGGGGGGCCACCCCACCGGCGGCGCGATCTCGCTGCTGTGGAACGCGCAATGGGGCCCGGTGCTGTTCGGCGGAATGGACCCGTACCGCCANAACGAGCCGAACAACATGCAGATGCCGCGCTATCAGTTCGGCATCTGCCCCACACCGCGCCTTGCGTGGGGGGAATATGCCAGCAGCAACGACCTGAGCGCCTGGGTGCGGAGCGGCGGCGCCGGCGGNCAGCTTTGGGCAGAGGCAAACGGCGTACTGCGCACGCCGCAGCAGCGGCGCGCCGGCGGCTTCCGNCTGCGCTATACCTTGAGCGAGGCCGGATTTGCGCTGGACGCGTGGGCCGGGGATGAGGAGGCCATGCTGGTGCTGCCCGTTGTCTCCGCGGCNGGGGAAGCGGTGGAGGCGATGGAAGCCGGGGAAATGACAGAAACCGGAGACGCGACGGAAGCCAGNGCGATGGCGAAAGCCGGGGAAGCGGTGGAGCCCAGGGCAATGGCGAAAGCCGGGGAAGCGGTGGAGCCCAGGNCANTGGCGANAGCCGGAAAAGCGGTAGAGACCGGAGAAACAGTGGCAGCTGCGAAGGCAGCCGATACGGCGATTNGCATCCGCCGCGGCAATCTGATTTTGACCGTGCGCGCCAACCGGGAGATAAAAATCCCGGAGGAATATCAAAACCCGGANGGCAGCATCCGCCGGCTGTTCAGCCCTGTGGGCGGCCTGCAGGCCGTGGTGCTGGCGCTGCCCGCGGCCGGCGGCGTATCCCTGACGATTACTGTGCAAAAGGAGGGCTGACGCATGCCCTGTACCGGGCGTTTCAAGTGGGGCGCAGCCACGGCGGACTTCCATGTCGGGGGCGGCCGGGACGCCGGCGGCAAGGGCCCGTCGNTCCGGGACGCCGCCGCACTGCCGGAAATACCAGGAATCGAATAAATGATAGAAGAAACGCCCCGGCGGCGCTCCAAACNNCGANNTTTGGAGCGCCGCCGGGGTCTCTGCTTACTGGATACCAAGCGCGGCCAGCGCCGCGGTGAGCGTGCGCCAGCGCTCCATCAAAGCAGTGCGGCGCGCCTCGCCCTGCGGCGTCAGGCGGTAGTATTTGCGCGCGGGGCCGTCGGTGGAATCTGCCAGATACTGCTCGGAGCAGCCCTCCCGGCACAGCCCGCGCAGCAGCGCGTAGATGGCGCTCTCCTGCGTATCGGGAAAGCTGTCGTGCAGCTGCCGCAGCAGCTCGTAGCCGTATTGGTCCTCCTGNGCCAGCAGGTGCAGCAGGCACAATTCGATCAGATCCTTTTTCAGCATAACAGCACCCCCGCCCCCGCAGCGCCCGCGGCAAAAATGGCGCTGTAATACCATAGATAGGGCACATGCCAGCCGCCCTGCGAAGTTGCAATGATCATCAGCATCAGCAGAGATTCCATCGTCAGCAGCATGGCGGCCAGCGCCAGCACATACACCGCCGCCCACCGGCGGTCGTGCGTGCGGGCTTTCACAAGGCCCCATACGCCGATCAGCGCGACGGCCGTGCCCCCAAACTGCAAAAAGAGGTGGATGACCTGCCAGAATCCGGCAAGCACCGCCTCGTTGCCCACCGTTCCCTCGATCCATTGCACAAAGCTTTCCGGATCGTGCATCCAGAGCCAATCGAATCCGAACACTGCGGCGCTCCACACCGTCAAAAGCGCCAGCATCAGGGGCACACCCTTCGGCATCCGTCCGGCCTTCTGCCCGTGCCGGCNNAACCACAGCANNGCGGCAANNANNCCCACCNCNNCCATNNCAANGCCNCGNAAGCCGATNCTNAGACNGCCGATCGTCANNATCANATCNTAAAAGCACCAATCCCAAATGTACCAAAGCCCCCAATGCGCAGTAGCGCCGGGAACGAGGATGCAGGCAGCCAGCACCGCAAACACCGCAAGCCATGTGCGGTACGCCTTCGGTTCGGCGAGCGGCCGGATGGCGTCTTTCGGCTTGCCCAGATCGCGCAGCAGTTCTTCCTCGGGCCGGGGCGGCGTGCCCACAATGTCCCGGTAATCCGCGACAACGCTTTCCGCCTCCGGCGCGGCGAGCATCCAGCGCGCCCAGCCTTCCAGACGTTCCATGTACGATCTTTTCATTTCGCTACAGCTCCTTTTCCCGGAAGCCTTGCCCCCGGTATATTTTCCCGGAAAGTCCCCCNTCCGGCCCGTTTTCCCAAAAGCCTGCCCCGCCGCCGGCACATCTGCCGCGGCCGGAAGGCCTNCGGCGCTTTATATTGATAAAAATACAGTACTGCTAAAAATATAATACCGTATCTTTCCAAAGTTGTCAAGCCCGCAAAAGCGGAAATTTTACCGAAATTTTGCAGAGCCGAAAGGTCATTCTGCATNCTGCAAGGCAAAAATACATCTCCGCAAAGCAGCGGGATCCCCTTGCAAAGTATAAAAAAACAACCTTTCCCGGCAAAAAAGAGCGCTTTGCAAAGCACCGGTGCGGCAAATAGCGGCCTTACATGCAAAATACCGCCTGTAAACTGCTGCGGATATGGCAAAAATGCCANATTTTTTAGAAAATCATTAAATTTTTTNGGATAGTATTGATTTTTCCACCCTGAACCTTTAAAATAATACACATACCTTGGTTTCCCCACGGAGGGGAGACAAAAATAAAAAGGAGGAAAACCCAAACATGAAAAAGCTTTTCGCACTTGTGCTGGCGCTGGCCATGGCGCTGTCCCTGGTTGCCTGCAGCAGCAGCTCTTCCAGCACGCCGGCTGCGGATCCTGATCCCGCAGCATCCACTCCCGCAGAGCCCGCTCCCGCGGCCGCTGCTCCGACGGACGTTCCCAACGCGGAGAAGCCCGTCATCTTCTTCAACCGTCAGCCCTCCAACAGCCAGACCGGCGAGCTGGACATGGACGCTCTGACCTTCAACGACAAGACCTACTATGTGGGCTTCGACGCCGTTCAGGGCGCCGAGCTGCAGGGCCAGATGATCGTTAATTACCTGCAGAACCAGGATCCCGAGACGCTCGACCGCAACGGCGACGGCATCATCGGCTATGTTCTGTGCATCGGCGATATCGGCCACAACGATTCCATCGCCCGTACCCGCGGCGCCCGTCTGGCCCTCGGCACGGCGATGCCCGATCCCAACCAGGGCCTGAGCGAGGTCAAGGGCATCAATGATGTCGACTCCCAGCCCATCGGCACCAACAAGGACGGCTCTTCCACGACCGTTCAGGACGGCACCATCACCATCGGCGGCAAAGAGTTCATCGTTCGTGAGCTTGCTTCTCAGGAAATGAAGAACAACTCCGGCGCCACCTGGGATGCCCCCACCGCCGGCAACGCCATCAACACCTGGGTCGGCGACTTCGGCGACCAGATCGACGTGGTCGTTTCCAACAACGACGGCATGGGCATGGCCGTGTTCAATGCATGGTCTCATGAGGCCGGCGTTCCTACCTTCGGCTACGATGCCAACAGCGACGCTGTCGCCGCCATCGCCGACGGCTACTGCGGCACCATCTCCCAGAATGCCGACGTTCAGGCTTACCTGACCCTGCGTGTTCTGCGCAACGCGCTGGACGGCGTTGACATCATGACCGGTATCTCCACGCCCGACGCGGCCGGCAACGTTCTGGATTCGTCCGTTTACAAGTACGACGAGGCCACCCGCTGCTTCTATGCGCTGAACGGCGCTGTCACAGCCGACAACTATGAGTCTTACCTGGATGCCACCGCCGCCAACCCCGGCTTCAGCAACCAGCTGAGCGAAGCGGATGCCCCCACCATGAAGGTTTGGCTGGACATCTTCAACAGCACCGATAACTTCCTGAACGGCACCTATCTGCCCCAGCTGGAGAATTACGACGGCGTTCTGAACCTGGATGTCGAGTATATCAAAGGCGACGGCCAGACCGAGAGCAACATCACCGACCGTTTGGCGAACCCCGATGCGTATGCCGGCTTCGCAATCAACATGGTAAAGACCGATAACGCGGCTGCCTACACCTCCAAGCTCCAATAAGATTGGCTTAGAGTTCCCATAGTAACTGAGAGGACGGGCCATTAGGAAGTTCTCTTCCTGATGGCCCGTTTTTTGGATTTCACCCGCGCATGCAAAGCAGCGATGCTATGGCACAAAATCGAAGGAGAGAAAGACAGGAGTGTAACAATGGCTGATAAGGAAGCAAAAACCGTCTTGTCGATCCGCGGCATGTGTAAGTCCTTCGGCCGCAACCGCGTTCTCGATCACATCAACCTCGATGTGAAAGAGGGCACCATCATGGGCCTGATGGGCGAGAACGGCGCCGGTAAATCGACAATGATGAAATGCCTTTTCGGCACCTACCAAAAGGATGAGGGCACCATTTTCTTTGGCGGCAAGGAGGTCAACTTCTCCGGCCCCAAGGATGCCCTGGAAAACGGTGTCGCAATGGTGCACCAGGAGCTGAACCAGTGCCTGGAAAGAAGCGTTTTGGACAATCTGTTCCTGGGCCGCTATCCCAAGGGTACCGCGGGGGTCGTAGACGAGGCCCGCATGCGGCGGGAGGCCTCGGATTTGTTCCGCCGGCTGAACATGACCGTCAACCTGACGGTTCCGATGAAGACCATGTCGGTCTCGGCCCGGCAGATGGTCGAAATCGCAAAGGCCATCTCGTACAATGCACGGCTGATCGTGCTGGATGAGCCCACCTCCTCCTTGACCGTGCGGGAGGTCGAAAAGCTCTTTACCATGATGCGCGCACTGAAGGAACAGGGCGTTTCTCTGATTTATATCTCCCACAAAATGGACGAGATCTTCGAGATCTGCGACGAGGTCTCGGTTCTGCGCGACGGCCAGCTGGTCGCGACCAAAAACACCAGGGATACGAATATGAACGAGCTGATCGCCGCCATGGTGGGCCGGTCGCTCGATAACCGGTTCCCGCCGGTGGATAATACGCCGGGCGACGTGGTGCTGAGCGTGCAGCACCTGTCCACCAAGTTTGCGCCCAACCTCAAGGATATCTCCTTCGATGTGCGTGAGGGCGAGATCTTCGGCCTGTACGGGCTGGTGGGCGCCGGCCGCTCCGAGCTTCTGGAGACGATGTTCGGCGTGCGCACCCGCGCAGCGGGCCGCGTGTATTATAAAGGCCGGCTGATGAACTTTGCAAGCGCAAAAGACGCCATGGACCACGGCTTTGCGATGATCACCGAGGAACGCAAGGCCACAGGGCTTTTCTTAGAGGGCGATCTTACCTTCAACACCACAATCACCAACCTGGGGCATTACAAAACCGGCTTTGCCCTCTCCAACGACAAGATGGTCAACGCGACGGCGAATCAAATCAACGTCATGCGCACCAAGTGCATGGGCCCCTCCGATTCCATCACGGCGCTGTCCGGCGGCAACCAGCAAAAGGTGATCTTCGGCAAATGGCTCGAGCGCGACCCGGCTGTCTTTATGATGGATGAGCCCACCCGCGGCATCGACGTGGGCGCCAAGTACGAGATCTACGAGCTCATCATCAAAATGGCCAAGATGGGCAAGGCGATCATCGTCGTCTCGTCCGAAATGCCCGAGATCCTGGGCATCACCAACCGGATCGGCGTCATGTCCAACGGACATCTCGCCGGCATCGTCAACACCGCAGAAACCGATCAGGAAGAACTCCTGCGGCTGAGCGCAAAATATCTGTGATTGGAGGAAAACGAAAATCATGGCCAGTGAAAACGCAAAAATCCTCTCTGTTCAGGATGAGCAGAGGCTGCTGGCGCCCATTGACGAGCATGTGGGCAAGATTCAGGAGAAGATCAATGCCCTGCGTGTTGACGGCACCGACAAGGTGACGGCCCTGACCAACCACATCGCCATCGTCAAGGAAAACGCCAACTATACCAAGGACGAAAAGGCGGCCAAAATTGCCAAGGATAAGGAAGAGCTTGCCAAGGCGAAGGCTGTCGAGGAAAAGAACAGCGCCGAGATCAAATCTTTGATCAACGAGGCAGTGCAATATCTCGACGCGCACTATGACGCGGAGTATTACAGCAAGGTCGTCGCTTCCTGCGCCGCCCAGAAAGAGGCCGAAAACCATCGCTACGACGATGAGCTGGCCGGGCTGAAGAAGCAGTACGAGGCCGAGCTTGCCAAGCTGAAGGATCAGGGCGAGATCAAGGACGAGAAATACGTCTACAAGAACAGGCTCTTCGATGCCAAGCTGAAGCACGAGGCCACCCTGCAGGAGATCAAAGACCGCCGGCACGACGCCTACGCGTACCGCTACCATCTGATCGACCTGCTGCGCCTCTCGAAGTTTACCTTTGCCGAAAAGCAAAAGCAGAGCTGGGAAAACTACAAATACACCTTCAACACCAAGCAGTTCCTGCTGGCCAACGGCCTGTACATTGTCATTGTCTGCGTCTTTGTCCTGCTGTGCATTCTGGCGCCGATTGTCAAGCACACGCAGCTGCTCACCATGACCAACGTCCTGAACATCCTGCAGGCCGCATCGCCGCGTATGTTCCTGGCGCTCGGCGTCGGCGGCCTCATCCTGCTGGGCGGCACCGACCTTTCCGTGGGCCGTATGGTGGGCACCAGCATGGTGCTGTGCACGATGATCATGCACAAGGGCATCAACACCGGCTCGCTGTTCGGGCATGTCTTTGATTTTTCCGGGCTGCCGGTAGGCGTCCGGATCGTACTGGCCCTTCTGGTCTGCTGCTGCGTGACGACCCTCTTTGCATCGATCGCCGGCTTCTTCACCGCACGGTTCAAGATCCATCCCTTCATCTCCACGATGGCAAACATGCTGATCATGTTCGGTCTGATGACTTATGCCACCAAGGGCGTCTCGTTCGGCGCGATCGAATCCGAGATCCCCAACATGATGATCCCCAAGATCGGTAAATTCCCCACCATCATCCTGTGGGCGGTCGCCGTCATCCTCATCATGTACTTTGTCTGGAACAAAACCACGCTCGGCAAGAACATGTACGCCGTCGGCGGCAACGCTGAGGCCGCTGCCGTATCCGGCATCTCGGTGTTCTGGGTGACCATCGCGGCCTTCGCCATCGCCGGCATCCTGTACGGCTTCGGCGCATGGCTCGAGTGCATGCGCATGGTGGGCTCCGGCTCCGCCTCCTATGGCCAGGGCTGGGAGACCGACGCCATCGCGGCCTGCGTGGTGGGCGGCATCTCGTTCAGCGGCGGTATCGGCAAGATCCAGGGCATCGTCGTCGGCGTGCTCATCTTCACCGCCCTCACCTATTCGCTCACCATCCTGGGCGTGGACACCAACCTGCAGTTCATCTTCTCCGGCATCATCATTCTGTCGGCCGTCACCATCGACTGCCTGAAGTACGTGCAGAAGAAATAAACATTGCTTTTCCTGTAAAATTCAAAAACAGGCGCTGCCGCATGTGGGAATTTTCCCGGTGCGGCAGCGCCTTTTCTTGCTTTTCCTGACGGATCGCTTGATGTTCTCCCCGCCCTCACGCTTTGCAAAGCTTGTCGATCTCCGCGACCGCGCAGCGGACAAGCCGGGCCATGCTCAAATCCTCCACGCCCACCACGATGTTGCTGCAGTGGTTGATCGGGATCAAGATCCGCCGTGCACTGCTTTGCGCCACGGCCTGCGCCATTTTCGGCGTGATCTCGCCCAGCAGCGCATCCGCAATCACAATGCCGATGGGCCCGGCGATGACATCCGCGTTCCGGCTGCAGACCACGACGGCGTTTTCGCCGGTTGCAGCCTCGTCCGCGCCCGCCTTCAGCATCGCGGAGGTCGCGGCCGAATTGGCGCCCACTGCGGTGATATGCACCCCCGGGCAGCCTGCGCGCACGGCGGCGATCAGCTGCTTTCCCAGCCCGCCGCCCTGTGCGTCGATCACAAGCAGGTTCATCCTGTGTCCCCCTCCGTTTTATTGCGGGCGCTCTCCCAGCGGCGCCGGGCCTGCAGGTCCGCATCCGCAAACAGTGCCCTCCGGCTCATGCCTCGCCCGTTCAGCCGAGGATCGCGTCGATCTCGCGCAGCTCGTCCCCGGTAAAGTCCGGCTGCTCCAGCGCCTTGCAGTTCTCCTCAATCTGCGCAAGGCGGCTCGCGCCGATGATCACGCTGGTGACGCCGCCCTGCTCGCGCAGCGCCCATGTGAGCGCCATCTGCGCAATGCTCTGGCCGCGCCGGCGAGCCACCTCCTCTAACTTGCGCACCTTGTCTAACTGTTCCTCATGGATACGGTCCTTGTTCAAAAAACGCCCGTCGGTGACAACGCGGGAATCGGCAGGGATCCCATGGTTGTATTTCCCCGTCAGCAGGCCCTGCGCCAGAGGAGAGAATGCGATGCTGCCCATCCCCAGTTTCGGCAGAATGTCGATCACGGCCTGATTGCCGCGATCCAGCATGGAATAGCGCATCTGGTGCAGCAGGCACGGCACACCCTTTTCGGCAAGGAGTGCTGCCGCGCGGCGCGTATCCTCGGGGTTATAGTTGCTGATGCCCACATACAGCGCCTTGCCGCTGTGCACGATGTCCACCAGCGCCTGCATCGTCTCCTCCAGCGGCGTCTCGGGGTCGGGCCGGTGGTGGTAGAAGATATCCACATAGTCCAGCCCCGTGCGCAGCAGGCTCTGGTCGAGGCTCGCCATCAGCTGCTTGCGGCTGCCCCATTCCCCATAGGGGCCGGGCCACATGTAATACCCCGCTTTGGTGGAGACGATCATCTCGTCGCGGTAGGGTCCAAGATCGCTCTTTAAAATTTTCCCGAACGTGATCTCCGCCGAGCCCTCGGGCGGGCCGTAATTGTTGGCGATGTCAAAATGCGTGATGCCCAAATCAAACGCGCCCAGCAGCATGGCGCGCGCGTTTTCCGCGTCCGCCTGCGCACCGAAATTATGCCACAATCCAAGGCTCATCTGCGGCAGCTTCAGTCCGCTGCGCCCGCAGCGGCGGTAGGGCATGGTCTCGTAGCGTGTTTCCTGTGCGGTATAGCTCATGATTTTCCCCTCGCTTTCTTTCAGGCTTTCCTTATATTCATTGTATCTCATTCCCCTGCACAAATCAAGGAAAACTGTGATGAAATTCCCGCGCGCATCTATAACTCCGTTCACCTGCCGCATCAACGCACCGCGTCAGCATGTGCATCCATCCCCCCGCCGATACGGCTCTATCATCTTAAAAAGGTTCATTCCAAAAAAATTCGAACCGCCCGCTTTCGGGCTCATCTGCCCCATCCTGCCCGCAATTCGCCGGAAAGCCGTCAAACGAGGCCGCCAGAATCGCAAGCAGCTGCGCATTGCGGGGCTTCTGCTCCAGGTGAACGCGGGCCAGCTGCTCTAACAGCGGGCGGTTTTTCATCCAGATAATGCTGTTTACCGTCCGGATATCCCGCTCTACGGCGGTCCACTTTGTCCGGTACTGCTTCGCAATCTCCGGATACAGCCATTTTGTCACAAGCAGCAGCCGCTCCGGCTGCTCCATGCACAGCAGCACGGCATACGATGTATATAAAAAGCCGATATAATTTTCCGTCACACCGAGGCGATACAGCAAATCGCGCACGGCGGCTCTCTCGCTGCTCATCCCGTCACCTCCTGCTCGTTTGGAGAGGACGCCTCCTGCAGCTCTCTGTCCTGCATATAGGCTGCGTCGATCTCCAGCCAAAACGCTGCGGCCTCTTCCTGGCTGAAATGCAGCGCCCGCATCAGGCGGAACATGGTGGACGGCAGCGGCAGGTGTTCATGACATTCCAGCTGCTGGACGCAGTTTCTTGTCACGCCCGCCCGTTCCGCCAATTCGGTCTGCGAAATTTTTTGGGCTTTTCGTCTCAATACGAACTTCTCTTCCAGAACTTTACTTACATTTGGAAATTGTCTGCATGCACTCCGTTTTGACAATTTCAACACCTCCTGGCATGAGAATACCAAAATTGTCGAATTTTGTCTGCCAATTCCGATTGGCTTTGCGAAAGACATCCATAATCGCCCGTTTCACCGCCCGTGACAGGCGGCGCGGGCCCATAAAACCGGCAAGAAAATGTTCAAACATCCATCCAATCTATCCTATAGCCGTTCTCAGAATTGGCAATATGCAGATCGGCGAGCAGATTTCTTGCCTGTAGAAGTCCCAAAATCGCAGGAATACCTGGTGCATTTCAGGATTTTGGGGCAAAGACAGGCGGGTCGGCCGCAAAAGGAACATGCGGCCGGCATTTCCCCGCGGGAATATGCGGGGTCAATTTTGCCGCCGAGATGTGTATTGACAATTTTAAGAATTGTTGTATATGATGCGGCAAATACAAAAAAGGGCGCTATCTTTCCAGAGCCGTGCAATGCTGTCCACCCGGCGGGCGCACAAAAAAGCCCACGCAAGCCGGAATATTTCATTTCCGGCCCACATCGGGCTTGCTTGTCATTCGTCCTTTGCGCAATACTTAAAAAGCAGCTGTCACCGGATGGACCGGACGATCCATTTCAGCAATGCCGGACGGCGCCATAGGCCTGTGCCCCTCACTGCCGCTCGAACACCGGCATATATGCAAGGGGCGCGTCCACAGATATCGTCTGTCCTCCCTGAAACACCTCGCCTGTGGAAGTGAGCCGCCACTGCCCGTCCGGCAGATAAACCTCGCGGCAAAACTGGTTGAGGCGGAAGATGGGGGCCACCAGATACCTGCTGCCAAACATATACTGATCCTGAAGCTCCCAGCACTTCTCATCCCCCGGAAATTCATAGAACATTGCCCGCAGCAGCGGGGAACCGTTCTCGTGGGCTTCCCTGTACAGGGATTTGATATAATCCTGCATCGCAATCCGCACATCATAGTACTTTTTCATGATGGCGTAGTTCTCTTTGCCATAGCTCCACAGCTCGTTGGGCTGGCCGGTGTGCAGATAGCCGCCGCCCCAGTCCCTGCCGTCCAAAGAGGGGATATTGTGGGGCCCCCGGTCGCCGTGCATCCGCAGCACCGGAGAGTATACCGCAAACTGATACCAGCGGATGAGCAGCTGCCGAAAGTCCGGGTCGCTTGCGTCGTCGGTCATAAAGCCGCCGATGTCGGTAGTCCACCAGGGAATGCCGGCAAGGCCCATATTCAGGCCGCACTGGAGCTGGTCATAGAATGCCTCGAATGTGCTGGGGATATCACCGGACCAGATCACATTGCCATACTTCTGGGATCCTGCCCAGCCGCAGCGCAGCAGATTCACCACGGGGCCCCGGTCCAGCGCCTTCATCCCGTCATAAAAGGCACGGCTGAACAGCTGCGGATACAAATTGCTGACAGCCAGCGCGGGGCCGTCGCAGTAGCGGTAGTGTTCAAAATCGTATACGCCCAGATCCGGCTCCGTGTTGTCCAGCCAGAAGCCGTCGATGCCCAGATCCCAGTAGTTCTTTTTGCAGATCTCCCAAATATATTTCCGGGCCTCGGGATTGAACACGTCGATTTCCACGCAGTCGCCCTGATAATCGTAGGTCTGCAGGGCTCCCCGCTCCGTGCGCATCAGCAGCCCGCGCTCCAGCATGGGGCCAAAGTTTTCCGAGCGGCGGTCCACCGTGGGCCACACTGATACGATGACCCTGATGCCCATGCTGTGCAGCGTATCCACCATCGCCTTGGGATCAGGCCAGTAGGTCTTATCAAACTTCCAGTCGCCCTGGACGGTCCAGTGAAAGAAGTCGATGACAATCCGGTCGATCCGGATGCCCTCTTTCTGATACTGCCGGGCCACAGTGAGCACCTCGTCCTGGGTGCGGTAACGCAGCTTGCACTGCCACAGGCCCATCAGGTTTTCCGGGAACAGTTCCGCCCGCCCGGTAACGGCGGTATAGTTCTCCAAAATTGCCTTCGGCGTACCGGCAGCGGTGATCCAATAATCCATCTCCCGCGTAGCCCGGGCCACCCACTCGGTGTAATTGTTGCCGAAGGTTACCCTCCCTACGGCAGGGTTGTTCCAAAGAAAACCGTAGCCCAGAGAGGACACCGCAAAGGGAACCGAGATCTGGGAGTTGCGCTGCGCCAGCTCCAGCACGCACCCCTTTTTATCCATGCAGTCATCCTGATACTGCCCCATGCCGAAGATCTTCTCGCCCTTGTTTGCCTCAAATTTTACATTCAGGGCATATTCGCTGCCGCCGATCACGCCCTTCCATTCCCGGCCGATCAGTTTCAGGCACCGGCTCTCCCGGGAAACAGTGCCGTCATAGGCCCGGAAATATTCCCGCAGAATCAGCTTTTCATCTTTATAGAAAGAGATGACCCCCGCATGGTTCACAACGGCTTTCAGGCGGCCGCAAGCAATCGCAGCCTGCTCCCGCTTATCCATAGAGCCGTCCTCTGCCAGGTGATCCACCTGTTCGATCGTGATTTGGGCCTGCGTGTGCCCGACCGGTTCCGTCAAGGCCCAGGCATTGCCGGAAAACTGCCGCTGCATGGTGGAACGCACCCGCAGGGCGTCCTTTCCCCATGGCTCCATGCGAACCTGCTCCCCCATATGAAAGAATACCAGGGCGGAACCATCTTTTACAAATCTCATAACCGTTCTCCTCAAACTGATGCGGCACCGCATTCCCAAAACCAAAACGACCGCGTCACAAATCCCGATCTGCCGTCAAAGCTCCTGATACAGCCGCTCCAGGAATTCCCTGGCGGCAACAGCGTTATCATTGTTGGTATTCTCCAGCGTAGCCTGAATGTACGGCTTTTGTTCTTTCATAAACCGCAGAATCCCGGTGTAGTCCATCTCACCCGTTCCGGCGGCTACAGCCCGCAATTCATCGCCGTCCCGGACAAAATCCTTCAGGTGGATCACCGCTGCATGCTCGCCCAGCTTATCAATGGCATCCCCGATGACACGCTCCCGGTCATCCGCGTTTCCGGCATACAACAGATTTACCGGATCCAGGATGATCCGCAGGTTTGGGCTTTTGACCGCATTCAGCACCTGAACCGCCCGGTCTGCATTATAAACGATGTGCTTCCATACCGGCTCTATGGCGACGGACACTCCCCAATGCTCGGCGCACTCCACTACCGGCACAAGCCCCCGAATAAATATATCCAGAGCTTCATCTGTGTGGGTATTTGCGTCCATTTTGTACTCAGGATTCGGGGCGCCTGTTTCGGTGCCCACCACCCCGGCTCCCATCAGAGCGGCAACCCGGAGATGCCCATAATACCGGTTTTGAATCTCCTTCAGCTTGTTCTGGTCCGGATGGGCCAGGTTCAGATAACACCCCAAAACTGCCACATCGAGTCCGTTTTGGGCAAAAACACGCTTGGCGTGCATGGCAAGGCCCTCGTTCAGCGCGCAGCCATCAAACGCCACGCCCTTGATTACCTTGGAAAAAGCCAGGTGGACGCAGGAAAAGCCTTCCATCTTTGCCCTCTCGGCCCTGGCCTCCATGGTCTGGAGCTCCGGCGCCAGTCCGGCGTTTATATCATGTAGCCTGATCCCGATCTGCATCATAATTCCTCCCAAGAAAAATTGAGGCACAGGCCGCTGTGCCTCAATTTTTGCATCATCTTTTTGCATCATGGTATGTACTGGAATTGCCGGTTGAGCCATTTTTTGCACAGCGGCACCCATGCCCGGCAAACCTCGTCCGGCGTCTCCACCTCCTGCGTGCAGGTGGAAATGCCATGCGCTCCCGAACCAAACAGATGGTACTCAAACGGTACCCCATTGCGCTTCAGCTCCACCGCCAGCAGCAAGCTGTTCTCCGGCAATACACTGTTATCCCCGCCGCCGTGCCATATAAAAGCGGGCGGAAAATCGGGAGTGACCCGCCCCAGCAGATTCAGCCTGTCCCGGTACGCCTCATCCCCGGCAGAGACATTCTCCGCCGAAAGCTCGTGCGCAAATTCACGGGTGCTGATTACCGGGTAACACAGCACCAATGCATCCGGCCGCGAACCGTCCGTCAAAGCGGCTTCGGCGTCGTTCCACAGCGCACCCAGGCTGGCCGCCAGGTGTCCTCCGGCGGAAAATCCCATTACGGCAATCTTGCCGGCATCAATCTTCCATTCCTCGTGGCGTTCCCGGATCAGCCGCACCGCTGCCGCCAATTCCCGCAGGGGCCGGTAATTTTTCATATCCTTGGGAGAACAGGTATACTCAATCACAAACACCTGATACCCCATGGATAGAAACTCCAGAGCGGGCGCATCCTTCTCACGGGGAGAGCACCAGTGGTACGCGCCGCCGGGACAAATCAGCAAGGCGGGGCGCGCCTTGTGGGCGGCGAGGGTTTCGTAATCGTCCCAGAGATATCCCGTCACCGCGGCGTCCAGCGCCATAAAGGAGACCGTTTTCATTGCGGCTGCTTCCCGATGTAAGCCAGAATGCCGCCGTCCACATACAGAATGTGGCCGTTCACAAAATCAGATGCCGCGGAAGCCAGGAACACGGCCGGACCGCCCAAATCGGACGCTTCGCCCCAACGGTTGGCCGGGGTTTTTGCCAGAATGAACTGATCGAATGGGTGCCTCGAGCCGTCGGGCTGGATCTCACGCAGAGGCGCCGTCTGGGGCGTTGCAATGTACCCCGGGCCGATGCCGTTGCACTGAATGTTATACTGGCCATATTCGCTGGCGATGTTCTTCGTCAGCATCTTCAAACCGCCCTTGGCGGCAGCGTAGGCACTCACCGTTTCACGGCCCAGCTCGCTCATCATCGAGCAGATGTTGATGATCTTGCCGCCGCCCTGTTCAATCATGTCGGGGATCACGGCCTTGGCCATGATGAACGGCCCGTTCAAATCGATGTCGATCACCTTACGGAACTGTGCGGCGGTCATCTCCACCATGGGTATGCGCATGATGATGCCCGCGTTGTTCACCAGAATGTTGATGTGACCCACTTCCTCGGTAACCTGCTTTACAAAGGCGCCCACCTGTTCCTCGTTGGTGACATCGCAGACATAGCCATGGGCCTCAATGCCCGCCTCCCGATAAGCGGCCAGTCCCTTGTCCACCAGTTCCTGGTTAATATCGTTGAATACGATGACCGCGCCTGCGCCCGCCATGGCGGATGCAATCGCAAAGCCGATGCCATAGGACGCACCGGTAACCAGCGCTACCTTGCCGGTCAGATCGAATTGGTTTTTCATAGCGGTTTCCCTCCTGATTTACTTCTTTTGAGCGGCTCTCTCAATAACATTTTCCGTCTCCCCGTCAAAGAGATATACATCACTGTAGGGAATGGAGAAAACAATGGCACTGTCGATCTCCGGGGTGTCGTGGGGATCCACCTTAAGGATCGCCTTGTCTTCCCCGGTGGTAATATAGACGTTGGTGTTGTCGCCCAGCATCTCGGTGAGCTCCACTTCTGCCTGAATATAATAAGCATTGGCCGCTTTGCCCAGTTCGATGGCTTCGGGCCGGAATCCAAAGACAATTTCCCTGCCCTCATACTGCTTTGCCTTGCTGCCCAGCGGCGCCGTTACATCCAGTGTATTGGCGCCAAACGCCATCTTGCCGTCCTTCACCGTGCCACGGATAAAGTTCATCGGCGGTTCGCCAATAAACCCGGCCACAAACACGTTGACGGGGTCGTGATACAACTGATACGGCGTGCCGATCTGCTGAACGTAACCATCCTTCATGACTACGATGCGATCCGCCAAGGTCATGGCCTCAGTCTGGTCGTGGGTGACGTAGATCGTGGTGGCTCCGGTCTCCCGGTGGATCTGAGCGATTTCGGAACGCATGGTGACACGCTGCTTCGCGTCCAGGTTGGAGAGCGGCTCATCCATCAGGAACACACCGACCTTGCGGATAATCGCCCGGCCAATCGCCACACGCTGGCGCTGGCCGCCGGACAGCGCCCTGGGCAGACGATCCAGATAATCGGTAAGGCCGAGAATACGGGCGGTATTCTTCACCTTCTCCTCTATGACCTCTTCATCCACGCCCTGAAGCGTAAGGCCGAAAGCAATATTGTCAAACACCGTCATCTGGGGGTAGAGGGCATAGCTCTGAAACACCATGGCCACTTCGCGCTCCCGGGGCCCCAGCTCGTTGGCGCGCTTGCCGTTAATGAGAAATTCACCGTTGGAAATATCCTCCAATCCGGCAATCATCCGCAGGGTCGTGGACTTTCCGCAGCCGGAGGGACCGACAAAGACGATGAACTCCCCTTTGTCGATCTCCAGGTTAAAGTTGTGCACCGCGTGGTAGCCGTTCGGGTAGATCTTGTTGATATCTTTCAGGGTTAAGTAAGTCATAGTCTCTGTCTCCTTACACATGAATTTCCGCCCCGTGCCGGACAGCGCGGGATTTACGCCTGGAGCCGCTTGATCTCTGTGTAGGCCAGCACAAAGGGCGCCACACCCTTGGCATCGTTTTCCACCACCGGCTCAGAGATATAGTATTCATAGGAACCGTCCCGGCGCCGGTTGTTCTCCGGGCCAAGGCCCGCCACCAGGCAAATACCGCCCAAATTCAGCCCGTCTTGGGTAAAGCTCAGATACTTTTCCATAATGCCGTCGAAGGTCTTTTTGCCCAGGACGGCATATTCCGAATCCAGAACGCCCAGCCTTGCGCCCTTGAGCATCGCGTAGGCCATCATGGCGCTGCCGCTGGTCTCCAGATAATTGCCTTCCCGGCCGCCCTGATCGGGCACTTGCCAGTAAAGGCCGGTTTCTCCGTCCGCATAACGGGCTACGGAAACCATCAATTCGCCAAAGACAGCGGCTAGGTCATCCCGCTCCTGCCCATTGGGCAGAATATCCAGCAAATCAGCCAGCGCCACAGCGAACCATCCCAGGGATCGCAGCCAGAAGTTTTGGGAACAGCCCGTGTCCGGATCGGCCCAGAACGCCGTCTTTGATGCGTCATAGCCGTGGAAGTACAGTTTTTTCTCCTCCGAGAACATTTTGGCCCGCACATTTTTAATCTGATCCACCGTATCGGAATAGGATCCGCTCCCGAAGTGCTTCTCATGCAGGGCGTAGAAAGGCTGCGCCATGTAAATGCCGTCCAGCCATACCTGATTCGGATAGATGGCCTTGTGCCAGAAATTCCCTTCCTGAGTGCGGGGCTGTTTGTCCAACTGCATCCGGAGGAAATCCGCGGCCTTGCGATATTTTTCATTCCCGGTGCGCTGATACAGGGCAAAAAGCACCCGGCCCTCGTTGATATCGTCCAAATTACAGGCTTCCGGCTTGAAGGTGCGGATGGAGCCGTCTTCTCCCACAAAGTGATCCACGCAATCCTGCACAAACTGCGAATAGCGCGCATCCCCTGTGATGGTTTCCATTTCCATCAGCGCGGTGAGCATACAGCCGTCAATATAGTTCCAGGAGGCGGGCTTGCCTTCCCGGATTTTTTCCATATTCCACACCGTCCGCTCCGGCGTGGAATGCTCGACCAACTGGATCACATACGCGTCAATTTTTTGATAATCCATCAGTTTTCCTCAAAGTTTTCGGTCTCCACAGTCTCATAGTGGCTGGCTGCCAGAGCCGGCCCCTGTGCGCCGTGGAGTTTCACATTTTTGACCACGATTTTCTTCACGTTGTCCAGATACAGCCCCAAACGGCAGCGTTCCATGGCATGGTTTTGCATGGCCGGTATGCCGGGCCTGGCGTCCCCGGCAAACGAGACGCTGATATTTTCCAGCGTCACCTGATCGATGGGGCTTTCGGGCAGGCCATCAATGTAGCAGGCCGCCACCTGTGCACCGGTGCACTCCATATTCCGGAAAGCGAAAGAACCAAGGTGAGGCGTTCGGTCGTCCACCGGCAAATGTTCCCGGGACCAGACGTATTCGGAGAACCGGTCCGGGTCACAGCAGTTGTACCACATATTGATGACGATCGGTGTCAGAACGCGCTCCATGCGGATGTTGGCAAACAAAACGTTGTCGATGACACTGTCTTTCCCCCGGCCCCGGCGGCTCTTGATGCGCAGCCCCCGGTCGGTAGCACAAAACACGCAGCTGGTCACGCTGAGATCGTGGATGCCTGCCGACAATTCACTGCCGAGGGTCACGGCCCCGTGGCCGAATTCCATCAAACAGTTGTGGATCTTGTAATGATTGGCCGGGCGCCCATATTTTCTTGCCATGTCCAGCTTGCCCGATTTGATGGCGACACAATCGTCCCCCACGGAAAAGCGGCAGCCGATGATATCCACGCCTTCACAGCTCTCCGGGTCGATGCCATCCGTGTTGGGGCTCACCTTGGGCGCCGTGACAAAGCAATCCAGCATGGCAAAATTTTGCGAATAGAAGGGGTGGATATGCCAGGACGGACCGTTTTTCACCGTGACGCCGTGGAGTGTCACATCCCTGGTATGGTTCAAAAAAATCACCCGGGGCCGGGCGGCAGGAAAAAGCGCGAACCCTTCCCACCAATCGCCGTTCTGTCCATTGCCGTCAATGACGCCCTGGCCCACAACGGCAATATTCTGCGCATAAGAGGCGTGCAGCAGCGATTGGTAGCACTTCTGCTCCATGCCCTCAAACCCGGCCTGAAGAACCGGTCTTCCTGTTTTTGGATCCTCGGTAAAGCTGGGGATGATCGGGTAGCGCGCCCGATCCGTCGATCCCAGAATCGTGGCTCCCGCATCCAGATCCAATGTGATGTTGCTTTTCAGCGACAGGGGCAGTGTCAGATACGTCCCTGCCGGAAACCACAGCCGCCCGCCTTCGGGCAAAAAGCTGATCGCGCCCTGAAGCGCGGCGGTATCTTCATGAACGCCGTCCCCCACCGCACCGAAATCCTTCACGTTCACACAGCAGGTCTCCGCCCTGGTATCCAGCCTGATCTGCTCTTCTCCACCGCCCTCAAAACGGACAGTGATCGTGTAGGACCTGCCGGGCCCGAGACCAAACAGAGAAAACACGTTGGTATTGCTTTGGAGCCGGCGCTCCCCGTCCACCAGAACGGTATAGCCATCCCCGGCATAGTAGGGGGTGCCGCTCTCCAGTTCAAAGCAGGCAGAGGTACTCCCACAGTAGAGAATTCGTATCATGTTTTCATTCCTCATCGGGTCATTTTTTTACTGCGTCATGGAGCATCTCGCTTACCATATGCTTCATCTGGATCAGCAGCAGGTCAAAGCCCAGATAAAGTGTCCCAAACAAAACAGGCTCCACCCCCAGTATCACCTGGTCGTTCGCAATACCGGTGAGATAGTGCGCGGCTATGTTGATCATGTTATACATGGTAAAAACCAGGAAGAGGACAATATAAGCATACACGATATTCAGGAAAAAACCGGAATAGGTCTTGCGGGTCACCATCATCCACCTGGCGTTCTCCCCCTTGGTGCGTTCAAAAAAGCGCAGCATCGGGTTGGTCAGCAGGTCGGTGACAATGCCCAAAGCCAGGCCGATGACGACCAGCTGGTCCAGCAGCGTAGGCAGAAGCCCGCCCAGACCCCAGAAGAAAAAGTAACACACGGCGCCGGCAAACCAGGCTTTGATAAAAACCACTTTTACCCAGCCCGCCGTCCTGAATTTTGGCCCCGAGCGGTAGGCCCTGAGCTCCGCTTCGGACACCGGCGGTGAGTTTTCCTCATTGGCGGTAACCAGATCGTTGACAGCATCCGTTTTGAGCCGGTAATAGTCTGCCTGCCGCTCCACCTCAGGCTTTCCCGTTCGGTTGTTTCGCTTCTTGCTCATAAAGTCTCCTGCCCGGCAGGTTGGGAGACCCTGCTCCCGGGCCTCCCAGTACCTGCCCGTCTCATCGTTCGAGTGATATTACGCGGGTTTAAAGCTCGTTTACGCTTCACCGGAAATATCAATGGCGCCCATATTGCCGTTGTCGCCTACATCAACCGATGTCTTGATCTTCCGCAGCCACTTGGAGTATACCGGCAGCAGCAGCGTCAGCACGACGCCCACCACCAGAATGATCACATGGATGCGCAAATAATATTCGGCAAAGGCGATATAAGAGGTCTGCTCCGTCACCTTGATGGGGTTTTCCGCACGGGTAATGGCGGCCCAAATCGCATTGTTGTAGTACAGGTCGGCGGCACACACAATGCCTACCATGGCATACATCAGCACCATCATGGGCACATTGGGCTTCTTCCGGTAAGGGAATGCATTGAGGAAGCACACAAAGGACAACATGGAGAACAGCATGGTAACAAAACCGGCCAGGCCCATGCCGTTGCCCTGGATGCGTGCGGTCGTATCCGAAATATACATCAGGTTCAGCGAGTAGAACAGGAAGGCCACAACAAACACCGTCAAAGGGATCATCTGCGGACGGCGCTTGAGGGCAACCAGAAATTTGCGCCAGCGCTCCTTGGCCCATGCCCCCAGCCCTTTCCGATGCCGGAGCTCCGCCTCGGCGCGGCCCTTGTTATTCTTGTTTTCCGCCATTAGCCTTCGCCCCCCTTGATGGCATTGGTAGTTTCCTTGTCAAAGAAATGCTTACGCTTGAAGGTAAACGATGCGGTGTCCCCGTTCTTGTAGTCCCGCCAGCCTTTCAGCTTGGCAGAAATCTTCGCGCTGGACGCCTTGGACGCGCCGATGTGACCGTGCACCAGGGTGTTCATGCCCAGATTCTCATTGGTTGTCACAGTTACGGGCACATCCGCGCCTTCCACAATATTCTCCGGGCGGACACCCAGTGTGATCTCCTTGTTGTTATAGGCCTGCAGCGTATGCTGTTCTTCCTTGGTGAGGGAAACCTGGAAGCCTTCCCCCACCAGCTTGTCGCCGTTCACCCGCACATCATAGAAGTTCATGGGCGGCAGACCGATAAAGCTTGCCACAAACACGTTGGCCGGGGAATCATACAGCTCCAGCGGCGTACCCACCTGCTGGACATGGCCCATCGACATGCACACGATGCGGTCGGCCAGCGTCAGCGCCTCGGTCTGGTCGTGGGTAACATACAGCATGGTGGCCTGCAGGCGCTTATGCAAAAGCAGAATCTCGCGCCGGGTGGCGCCGCGCAGCTTGGCGTCCAGGTTGGAGAGCGGCTCGTCGAACAAGAACACCTTCGGGTTGCGGACGATCGAGCGCCCCATAGCCACGCGCTGGCGCTGGCCGCCGGACAGCTGGGCGGGTTTCTTGTTCAGCTGGCTGGTCAGGCCCAGGATCTCGGCCGCCGCCAGCACCTTTTTGTGGATCACGTTGGGATTCTCTTTGCGCAGGGTCAGGGAGAACGCCATGTTCTCATAAATGGTCATATGACCGTACAGGGCGTAGTTTTGGAACACCATCGCCATATCGCGATCCTTGGCCGGAGTGGCGGTGATGTCCTTGCCGTCCAGCAAAAGCTTGCCGGCCGAAATATCCTCCAAGCCGGCCACCATCCGCAGGGTGGTGGACTTTCCGCAGCCGGAGGGACCCACCAGCACGATGAGTTCGCCGTCCTTTACGTCCAGATTGAAGTCAAAGACCGCCTGCACGTTATTGTCATATATCTTGTCGATATGCTGCAAATTCAGTGTCGCCATGTCTTCGCCTCCTTATGTGCCCTGGGGTTCCAGGGTCTTGAGATGTGCCTCCAGCTCATTGCACCGGATGAAGTTCACCGCGGCGGATGCGATCAGGCAGAGCGCGGAAACCACCAGGCAGACAACCATCCACATGAACTGGCCGTTTCCCATCACCGCCATGGATTCGCCATTGACAATGGTGGTGGCGCTATGGGCCGGCACGGGGATGATAAAGATCCGCACGATCTGGATCACGCCGATGACGGCCAGCAAATAGGAATAGCCCCGCTTATAGTTCTTCACACCTTCGGAGGAAAGGAACACCGCCAGCATGAAGACCAAATTATAGACAATCGAAATGCCGATCAGATAGTTGTAATAATAGGTGTCCACATCGGACTGATAGAGACTTACAAAGTAGAACACATCGAACAGAATGCCCAAAATGGCCAGATTCGAGGAGAGCGTATTCTTGATAAAACGCATCCGGTCTCTCTGTATGGTGCGGTCTTCGGCTGTCATGCGGCGCTCCTCCTCCCTTCTTCCACCAGTGCGGCTTCATCCTTCATCAGGTTCACCTTCCACACCGCATTGGCCACCAGCAGCGCACTGACAAGCAGCAGCAGGCCGAACACGAGGTAATGAAGGTCGAACCAGAAGGTAGACTCGGTATACAAAGTACCCCACATCTCGGCGTGCTCCTTCAGTGCGGCAAAATCCAGATTCGTCAAAAACTGGCGCTTTGCCTCCTCGATATTGATATGGGCATAGAAGGAATTGTACAGCGCCCCCGCCGTGAACAGGCCGATGGACACAAAGTTGCCGATATAGTACCGGCGGCGGCTGTGGGTGTTGGTAATGTGCAGCAGCAGCGACAGCAGAATCTGCCCGATGCTGAGCAGAAGCAGCTGCCGGTTGAACGCCTGCATGGCGTAATAGATGATGGAGCCGGGAACATCTGTCTGCATTGGGTTATTAGGGTTCCTCATGGTATCATAGAGGCTATCATACAGATCTGTCATGAGTCCGAGCGTATAGAGGAAGAATGCCGCGCTCACGATGACAGCCGCCATACACAAGGCTTTTTGCGCAGTCATTTGTTTTTTATACATGACGACCTCCTCCCTGGGAAATCACATCCCCTCCCCGCCCGGAAGGCTTTCCCCTCCGGGCGGGGCTGAGGATCAGAATGGTTGGATCTGCAGTTGTTTGCAAAACTTGCGAAGAAAGCTTATTTCAGCGTGTTGTAGAAGTCGATATCACGCTGCCAGGCGTCCTGCTTCAGCGCCAGATACTGCTTGCCGGACCAGCTGTTGGTCACGGTGTCGGCTGCGCTCGCGGCATCCTGGATGGCGGCGTCGGTGTAGCCGCCGACGATGATCTCCAGCAGCATGTTGCTGCCGTCCTTCTGCTGGTTGAACCGGTCGTTCAGCTCGGTGTAGCCGCTGATCGTGGAGTTCTCCACGGTCGTGGTGGGCAGAACGGTGGGAACGCTGGTATACCAGGGATTGCTCGCCATGCCCAGCTCGGGGTGCTTGATGGTGCCCAGACCGATAGCGGTGGAGATGTAGCCCGCGCCCTCGCGGCCCACATCATGCGTGCACTGATACTCGAAGGCCTGGCTCTTCAGGAAGGACAGCGTGGAGCCCAGATACTGGCGGGCATAGTTCGTGTAGTTGCCGTTCGCCTTATCCCACAGCTCTTCGCGGGTGGCGTCGGCAATCTCGGGCATCTGCGTGCCGTTAAAGTTGAAGGTCACATAATTGCCGCTTGCGTCGGTTTTAATGAAGGCGTCCGGGCCATAGCTCATGAGAATCTGGCCCTGCTCGGAGTAAGCGAAGTCGATCAGAGCCAGGCACGCGTACAGCTTATCCGTATCGCTGCCCACGCCGGCCTTGGAGATGCCCCAGCCGTCCGTCTTCACGGAACGCCAGGATTCGGTAAAGCGCATATACACGCCGTCGGCGTTGGAGCCGTCATACCAGCGGGCCACGGGCACCATCACGGCCATGTACTTTTCGCCGTCCTGCAGGGCGGTGGCATTGTAGAGCGTCTGGGTCTGGTTGTAGTCGTAGTGCATGAAGCCAAGGTCGTTTTCCAGATAGCTCTTGGTGTTCTCCTCAGAGCTGTTGATGAACGCCTCGGAGATCAGGCCCTCCTGCACCATGGCGTGCATGCGCTCCATGGCCTCGTAGGTCTCCTGATCCTGACGGGCGTCATGCAGGGCGTTGTCGTTGCCGACATACAGGTAATCCTGGCGGGATTCCAGGCCACGCACGCCGAACAGCGTACCGGTGAAGCGGAACATATCCACGCGGCGCTGGTTGTTGTTGTCCTCACGGGAGAAGAGGCCCTGGATGGAATTGGTGCCGTTCAGCGTCTGGGCATTGGACACCACGCAGCGCAGCAGAGCAACCAGCTCGTCGGCATCCCAGGCAGCGTTTTGGCCCACGAACAGGTTGGCGCGCTCGGTGCCATAGTAGCCGTCATAGGCCTCGTCGATGTAGGTGCGCAGCATATTGACGGCGTCAACACCGCTCATGGAACCGGCCGCGTTCATCTTCTCGATGATGTTGCCGCCGTTGTCGTAGTTCTTGGTGATGGTCTCAACGCCGGAGCCGTCCAGCTTGACAACGTCAACGCTGACAGAACCGGAGGTGGGCATATAGGGCTCGTACACAGGGGCAGCCGTCTTGCCGCTGGCGTCGGCGGTAAACTCGCCCTCGCCGTTCAGAAGCTTCTCCACCCAGTCGGTGCGCATCAGGGGCATACGCTCGATGTCGTCCACGCCGTCAAAGTACGGGCTGAAGTAGATGGCGCCGGTATCGGTGTTGCCGGTGATGGACATCCGGACGATGGGGTTTTCATCCAGATATGCCTTGAAATTCGGCATCATATCCAGATATTCGGCAATGTTCACAAGGCTGCCCGCTTCGCCGTTCTCGGAGAGCTTGGCCGCGGTGCCGCTGACCATGTCTACCTCGCCCAGGCGCTCTTTCCAGTAGTCGAACTCGGCACTGGCGCTGTTGCCCTGGTACTTGTCCTCCAGAGTGATGCCCAGTACATTCTCCACCTCGACCCAGGTGGGCTTCAGCTCGCCGGTGTGATAGGTGTTGCCGTCGGCCAGCTGCACACCCTCGCCGGCAGTTTCCGGATCGAAGGAGATGCCTGTTTTGGTATTGTTGTAGCCCGTGGCCATGCGCAGCACAGTGCCGGGAGCATAGCTCAGGGTGTTGCCGGCATCCGAGGTTCCGTCATCGGATGCGCCGTCATTCGCGGTCGAATTGGTATTGGCCGGGGTGCTTTGCGTGTCGTAAGAGATGCTCGGGCCGCCGCAGCCGGCCAGCATTGCCGCGGCCATGGCGATGACAAGAAGCATCGCAACAAGAGATCTGTACTTTTTCATGGATATCCTCCTTATTTTATTGGCTTTCCGCCGGGAATTCCCGGACGGGGATCCACAAGGTTTGGGGCCAGCCGGGCATCCGGCCCGCGGCGGGAGGCCCGGCCCTGCAGTCGTGCAGACTGCCTTACTCCTTCACACCGCCCACATTGGTGCCCTTGGCAAAATACTTCTGAATAAAGGGGTAGATGATCAGGATGGGAACGATGGAGCACACGATGAGGGCATAGATCACGGAATCGGAGGCAAACACTTCGTTCCAGCCCGCGATCACTTCGGGATCGGTGTACTGTTCCAGCTGGAGCCGGATGAACACCTGCAGGGGCTGCTCGTTGGTATTGGAAATCATCTGCCGGGCCCAGAAGTAGCCATTCCAGCGGGAAATAGCGAAGAACAGAGCCACAGTGGCAATGGTGGATTTGCTCATGGGGACGTACACTGTGCTGAGCACCTGAAACTCGGTGGCGCCGTCCACAATAGCGGCCTCCTCCACCTCGGAGGGAACGCCCTCAAAGGCGTTGCGCAGCAGAATAATGTTCATGGCTGCCATACCCATCGCGATAACCACCAGCCACTTGTCGTCCGTGATGCCCACAGCCGTGAACACGTCTTTGGTGGCCAGATAGTTCAAATACTGCGGCACAATGCCCGCGGAGAACCACATCGTGAACACCAGGAAGAAGTTGAAGAACTTGCGGAACAGCAGCCGCCGCTTGGACAGCGCATAAGCCCCCAAAATGGCGGTGAACATGGACCACAGCGTGCCGTACAGCGTAAGGAACAGCGTGTTGGAATAGGCATTCCAGAACATGTTGTTCTTAAACATCCGGGCGAAGGCGTCGAACTGCACATCCTTCGGGAACAGCACCACCTGCCCGTACTCCACGGCGGAGCGGCCGCTGATGGAAGCGGACACCGCATAAACGAAGGGATACAGACAGCACAGCGCGAACACGGTGAGCAGTGTATAGCTGAGGATCTTGAAGATCAGTTCAGAAATTTCAAGCTTTCTTTTCATAGCGCCCTCCCGTCAGTACAGCGAGGTATCGGATGCCTTGCGGGCGATGGTGTTGGCTCCGATCACCAGCATCATACCGATGACGTTGTTCATCATCTCCGCGGCTGCCGCAATTCCGGTACCCGCACCGCCGCTCGTCATACCCTGCCGGTTGGCGAAGGTGGACACCACGTCGGCGGTAACATAGGTGTTGGTGTTGTACAGCAGCAATACCTTTTCATAGCCGATATTCAGCAAAGAGCCGATGCGGGTGATCAGCATGATGACGATCGTGGACAGGATGCTGGGCAGCACCACATAGCGCATCTGCGACCACTTGTCCGCGCCGTCGATCTGCGCCGCCTCATAGCTGGTGGGAGAGATGGCGATGATGGCCGCGAAGAACACGATGCTGTCATAGCCCGCGCTCTCCCAAATGCCGCTGATCTGATAGATGGCGCGGAAGAAGGCCGGGTTGTTCAGAAGGCCGCCGTTGGCCACCTCGTAGCTGACAAGCCCCATGCCCTGCAGCGCCTGGCTGACGATGCCCATACCGGTGGTGAGCGAGCCCTGCTTCACCAGCATGGTCACCAGCGAAGTCATAACAACGGTGGACATGAACTTCGGCAGATAGGTGAACACCTGATAGACGCTCCGGGCCGCATTGGAGCGGATCTCATTGAAGAACAGCGCCAGAATGATGGGGATGGGGAACCCAAAGCACAGCCCGTAAAAGCTGAGGATAAAGGTATTCCGCAACGCCCTCCAGAAGTCTGTGGAGAGTTGGGTACCGCCCACCAGCAGCTGCTTGAAATAAGAAAAGCCGGAAAACATCTGCTGCGAAACGGGCAGGACTTCATCTGACACCTTGAAACATCCCAACAGCTCATACATTGGGAAATAGCGCCAGAACAGGAACACCAGCAGCATGGGAACCAACATCAGGTACAGGCGCCAATCCTTCAGGATGGTGACGCCCACATGCCGCCAGTAGTGCTTTTCCACGTCGTCCCGGACGGCTTGCTCCGGACTTACCCGATAGACTTTGGCTTCTTTGTCATATACGAGAAAATCCGCTGCCCTAACTTTCATTTTTATCTCCTCCTTTTTTATTCCTTCTCCGCGTGGACACGCAGAAGGTAATGTTTTTGATCCTCATAGACACCGTCCAGCTTTCGCGCTATCCAGATGATCACAAAGGTGAATAAGAGGGAGAGGCTGTCGGTGGTAAAAAAGCCCACCACATTTTCCGGCCCCGCCCCAAGCAGGATGGCCACAGCCGCTCTCCCCGCCTGCATCAGCAGCTGCACCAAAAGGGGGAACACCAGAGAGAGATGCCCCGTGCGAACCCGCTCCTTGCCGAAAATCTTCAGCATAAGCACCGCAAGCACCGAAAATAGATTGCCCAGACAATAGATCAAAAACTGTTGTCCGGTGGCCCCGGAGAAATAGCAGAAAACAAACCCCGCCTCCACCGCGTGAATGGCCCCCCAAACACCCCAGCGCATATAGACGATGGATGCCATGGCTGCAGCCAAAGATACGGTAAAGGGCTGACCGGGGAACCACCAGTTGGCGGCATGAACGATCACAAACTCGAATATCGCCAGCATGATCCCGAACAGGCTCAAATCAATGGTACGGTATTCCTTCCATGTGCGCTGCCTTTTCACCGGGCTTCACCTGCCTCCTGAAGGATCATTGGAATTTTTTGCCTTTGGGGATAGGAATATCCACAAACCTGCGTTATAATGGTGAGTGCTCATAAAGAGCAATGTTGGGCGGCCGCCCAACACCAAGGCCCATGGGCCTTGGTGCAAACTTAATTTTTCAAGCAAAAGGGGAATTTCTCATGCTTCAGATTGATCCGCAGAAAAACCTGCAAGAGGTATTTGACCATGCCCGGCCCGGTGATGTGATCCAACTGGCCGAAGGGGAGTACCGGATAAAATCCGCCATTTTTACTCCGAATCTGACCTTACTGGGAGCCGGGGCGGACCGCACCCGCATCGTTTTCAACGACTACGCAAAAAAGCTGGACAAAAATGGAGTGGAATACAACACTTTCCGCACATGGACTCTGGCGATATGCGCCGACGGTGTGACCATGCAGGATCTGTCCGTTGTCAACGATTCCCTCCATCCGGAGGAAAAAGGCCAGGAAGTGGCGCTCACCGTATATGGCGACAGCTTCACGATGGAGCGATGCCGTTTGACCTCCACCCAGGATACACTGTTTCTGGGGCCTCTGCCCGCCGACCTCATTGAACGGTACGAGGGCTTCCTGCCGGATTACCTGCGGCGGAATAAACGCTGCCGTCAGCGCTTTGCGGACTGCCTCATTGAGGGAACGGTGGACTTCATTTTCGGCTGCGGAGCCGCAGTATTTGAAAACTGCGAGATACGCTCACTGGCAGATGCCCGTGATATCGGCTATGCAGCAGCCCCTGCGCACAGTCTGGAGCAGAGCGAGGGCTTCCGCTTTCTGAATTGCCGCTTCACGGCAGAGAAAGGAGTTTCCCCCGGCTCCGTTTACCTGGCCCGCCCGTGGCGGGATCATGGACTGTGCGTATTCCAGAACTGCACCTGCGGGGAACATATCTCTCCCGCGGGCTTTGATAAATGGAACGATACCTGTCGGGACAAAACCGCCCGATTTTATGAAGAACCTCCGGTTCAAGGCCGGGTAGACTGGGTAAAATGCTCCGATTGATTCAGAAATCAGTGGTGCCGTGGCGAATCAGGTAGCCCTTGGCAACTACTTTCCCGCCGACCTGTTTCCCACCCAGGCGCAGCTTGATGAAGTCAACAATGATTTGGCACAGACGCTGCTCCCGGCTGTCGATGGTGGACAGCTCCGGATCGCAGCACACGGACAGCTCCGAGTTGTTATAGCCGATCACGCACAAGTCTTCGGGAACAGACAGCCCCCGTGCTTTGGCATATTTCAGCGCCCCTGCGGCCAGAGCATCGTTGGCGGCGAATATGCCGTTCACATCCAAATCCGGCAGCTCCAGCAGGTGATCGCGGGTCTGGTTGATCTGGTTGGCCAGGCCCACGCTGATGTCGCCGCACAGCTCCAGCCCGGCCTTTGCCAGCGCGGCCCTGCAGCCCTTGCGCTTCAGATTGGTGCTCACCGTGTCGATATCGGCAAGGAAGAGGATCTTCCGCCGTCCGGAGGCGATCATTTCTGTTACAGCGGCAAGAGAGGCATCGTAGTCATCGCAAACGGCGCAGCAAATGTTATCCCCCCGCACGTAACCGTTGAGCATAAATACCGGGGTCTGGGCCGCCGCTTCACGGATATAGTTCACACGCTCCGAATCCGGGTCGTCATCGGCGTAGACAGAGCCGATCAGCACCAGCGCATCCACCCGGTGACGCACCAGCGCACTCACCGCAATCTGGCAGTCCTCATAGCCATATCCGCTGCAGCACAGCAGACAATCGTAGCCGCAGTTCCGGAGGCTGCGCTCCAGACAAGCCACCGCCTTCGCCATATAGTCGTCCGCCGCATCCGGGCAGATCAGGCCGATGGTTTTCATGGCGTTCAGACCCAATCCACGGGAAAAGCCGCTGGGAATATAGCCGTTTTCCCCCATGATCCTGCGCACCCGAAGCTTTGTCCCTTCTGCTACGTTGGGGCTGTCGTTGAGCACCCGTGAAACGGTGGCGATGGAAACGCCGGCCAGTTCGGCAATATCATAGATATTCACGACTACACCCCCCTCCCAGCGCATTAATGCATTTTGTAACCTCTTACATTTATTTATCATAAACTTATAAAACGCTCATTTCAAGATGTTTTTTTCACAATTTCACGAAAAATGTTTTATGCAATATGTCGAAATCCAAAAAGGTCCCTCTATGTAATTTGGAAAAATATTGACAATTTATTGAATGGCGCTTACAATATTTTACATGTAAGTTCTTACATCATTCATTGGGCGTGGTTTCAGCGTTTGGAGTCGGTTTCCATCGAAAGCAAATCGCGCCCGTATCTTATGGAAATGTGCAGGTGAAGCGTCCTATGAAAACCTTTCTGAAAATCCACCCCAATGACCTTGTGGCGGTGGCTCTCACGGAGCTTTCCGCCGGAACCGAACTCATCGTGGACGGACAGGCCGTCACGCTGCTGGAGAAGATCCCCCAGGGGCACAAGTTTGCCCTGGCTCCCATTCCGGCGGGCTCACCTGTTCTGAAGTACAACGCGCCCATCGGCGTGGCCAGGGAGAACATTCCCGCGGGGGGCTGGGTGCACACCCACAACCTCAAAACCGGTCTGGGCGACGTGCTGGACTACGCCTACGAACCGGACAACGCACCCCTTGTCCCCACGGATGACGTGCTCTTCCAGGGCTACCGCCGGGAGAATGGCCGGGCGGCGGTACGCAACGAAATTTGGATCATTCCCACTGTTGGCTGCGTCAACGACGTAGCCCGTGCGATCGAGCGGCAGGCGCAGCGGTTCAAAACCGGCGCCATCGATGGGATCTACGCTTTTTCCCACCCGTACGGCTGTTCCCAGATGGGGGAGGATCAGGAAAATACCCGGAAGATTTTAGCCGGCCTTATCAACCATCCCAATGCCGGCGGCGTGCTGGTGCTGGGTCTGGGATGCGAAAACAGCAATATCGACGTGCTGAAGCCCTATCTTGGCCAATACAATGAAAAGCGCGTAAAGTTCCTCGTGTGTCAGGAATCGGAGGACGAGATCGCGGATGCCCTGGCTTTGATTGAGGATCTGGCCCAATATGCGGGCGGTTTCCGCCGGGAAGCAATCTCCTGTTCCGAATTGGTCATCGGCATGAAGTGCGGCGGCTCGGACGGGCTGTCCGGCATCACCGCCAACCCCACGGTGGGGGCTTTCTCCGATCTGCTGATTTCCAAGGGCGGCGCCACTGTGCTCACCGAGGTTCCGGAGATGTTCGGCGCGGAAACGCTCCTCATGAACCGCTGTAAAAACGAACGGATCTTTGCCGATACGGTCAACCTCATCAATGGCTTCAAGAACTACTTCACCAGCCACGGCCAGACCATTTATGAGAATCCTTCCCCCGGCAATAAAAAAGGCGGCATTTCTACGCTGGAAGACAAATCCCTGGGCTGCACCCAGAAGTCCGGCAGCGCCCCGGTCTCCGGCGTGCTCCGCTACGGCGAGCCGATACAGCGGCCGGGCCTGAACCTGCTGAGTGCCCCAGGCAATGATCTGGTGGCCTCCACCGCCCTGGCGGCTTCCGGAGCGCATATCGTGCTCTTCACCACCGGACGCGGTACCCCCTTTGCTTCCCCGGTCCCCACGGTAAAGATCTCCAGCAACTCTGCCCTGGCGGCCAAAAAGGCAAACTGGATCGACTTTAACTGCGGCGTTCTGACGGAAGACGGCACGGTGTCGGAGCTGGGGCAGAAGCTGTTCGACTATGTGCTGGAGGTGGCCTCCGGCAAACAGGTCAAGGCGGAACAGGCCGGGTTCCATGACATGGCAATTTTCAAGCAGGGCGTTACCTTATAAAGTATTATCGTATATATTAAAGTCAGATTATAAATTAAAACCAGGATTTAGGAAAGGCGGAACGCGGTATGAAGCAATTGAATTATCAAACCTTGAAGGAATCGGGTTATGACGGCTATGTTTTGGAACACGCACCGGAAAAAGTGCTCCAATTCGGCGAGGGCAATTTTCTCCGGGCCTTTGTAAACTATTGGCTCGACGTATCCAACGAGAAAGCGGGCTGGAACGGCAAATGCGTGCTGGTACAGCCCATTGCCTCCGGGCTGGCCGAAATCATCAACGAGCAGGAAGGATTGTATACCCTTTACCTCCGGGGAAGGGAAAATGGGGAAAAGGTAGACAAAAAGCGGGTGATCTCGTCCGTTTCCCGGTGCCTGAATCCTTATGAGCAGGAAGATTTCGACAGCATGATGAAGGTGGCGGTATCCGACGATTTAGAGTATGTTGTCTCCAACACCACCGAAGCGGGTATCGTCTACGATCCCGCCTGCAAGCCCACCGATCGTCCCTGTTCCTCGTTTCCCGGCAAGCTGACCCAGGTGCTCTATCAGCGCTGGCGGGCAGGTAAGAGCGGACTTGTGATCCTGTCCTGTGAATTGATCGACAACAACGGGAAAGAACTTTTGAAGTGCGTCAATCAGTATGTGGATCAGTGGCAGCTGGAGGATGGCTTTAAAAAGTATGTCCATGAGGACTGCACCTTCTGCTCCACCCTGGTAGATCGCATCGTCCCCGGCCGGGTGAAAGATGCAGACGAAGTGGCGAAAATGGAAACGGAAAACGGCTATCACGATGAGCTAATCGACGTAGGCGAAATTTTTGGCGTTTGGAACATCGAAGGGCCGGAGTGGCTGGAGGAAAAGCTGCCCTTTAAGGCAGCGGGGCTCAACTGCCCGGTGGTGCCTGATGTTACCCCGTACAAGAAACGCAAGGTGCGCATTTTGAACGGCGCTCACACCGGTTTTGTACTGGGAGCGTATCTGGCAGGCTTTGATATTGTTCGGGACTGCATGCAGGACGACACTGTACGGAGCTTTATGAACAAGATGCTCTATGAGGAGGTTATCCCCACACTGCCCCTGGATAAAAAGGACCTGGAGAACTTTGCCTCTGCCGTTCAGGACCGCTTCAACAATCCCTTTGTGAATCATGAACTGATGAGCATCTCCCTGAACTCCACTTCCAAGTGGCGGGCGCGGAATATGCCCTCTTTCCTGGAGTATCAGGAGAAAACCGGGGAACTGCCCCCCTGCCTTACCGTCAGCTTCGCGGCGTATATCGCTTTCTTCTCGAATGACATTCAGGAGCTGAATGACAAGGGATTGGTATGCCGCCGCAAGGGAAACGAATACATTTGCTCCGATGACCGCTGGGTGCTGGAATTCTACTTCGCTCATAAGGATGACAGCGTGAGCGATCTGGTTCATGCCGTGATGACCAACGAGCAGATGTGGGGACAGGATCTGACCCTGGTCCCCGGCTTTGAAAATGCCGTGATCGCTTCTCTGGAAAAAATCCGTACACAGGGCGCTTTGCAGGCCATGAAGGATCTGCTGTAACAAAAGGGCTTTTCAGCGGCGAGCCACTGTGCTGCTCGCTGCATTTGGCGCCGCAGGATCGATCTTGGGCTGATCTGCAGCGTCCGGCAATATGACGGCTTATCATCTGACGTATGTTCTTGGGCTGCATCTGTGTGCAGAAAAAGAGGCACCGGCGTAAAAAGAAAGTGCCTGCCGTCTGTATTTTGGAGAATATCCTGAATGCACCCTCCATTCCCAGCCGATTCTACTATACGCACCCAAAAGCATCAGGAGTGAGGCCAAGCTGTTCGATGATCTCTCTTTGCATTTTGGTGGACGGATTGAGCAGCCGGAAGTTGTTTTTATGATTCGCGGAACGAATCAGCTTTACCTTATCCAGCTCCAGCAGGATCTTTTGGAAAGTGTACTTGCGACTGTTCATATATTCATTCAGCCTGTTTTGCATATAGGATCGAACGATCAGCGCAATAAACGCCACAAACATTTTCCCTTGTGCCACCTCATCGCTTTGCACATACAGCCTGCGCATATCGATGTCATTTTTCAAATGATCAAAGCATTTCTCAACTGCATCACGACGGCGGTAGATTTCCAGAATCTCCGCCGTCGTTTTCTTGAAATCTGTTTCCCCGATCAAAAAAGCCGCATCTGGACAGCGCCTTGTTGATGGCCTCCATGTTGCGCCGGTAGGCAAGGCCTCCGTCTTTTGTTCGGTTGATATAGAAATACCGAGCGTAGTGCAGCTTGCGATCCGGCGGCTGGTCCATCTGCGACAGTATTTTTCGAGACAAAAAAAGAGCCAAAACACTTGATTTTCAGCGGGTAAACACGCTTTACATCTATAGTGTTTTGGCATTCTGTCAAGGTCAGACACTATAGATGCAACTCTATAGCTTTCGGAAATGCCGTTTCCGCAAATTATGCATTCCCGTTTTTCAAAAGTTCACGATAAATCGGACGGTCCAGTTCGGGAATTCCGAGCGATGCCATGGCCTGTTCCAACGTCCAGCCCGTGGCAGAAATCAGATTGCGCAGCGATTTTTCGAGTCCTTTCTGTTCGCCCTTTTCCATTCCCTGATTGAGCAGATCGCGGTCATGCATTCTCGCGATATACTCTTCGTCAAACAGCGTTACCATAATGTCCTGGACCTCCTTCTCCCGCAACATCAAAAATGGCATCAAAACGTTTTCTTCTTTGCAGATGCGCAAAATCTCTTTGACGGCCGTTTCCGAATTGCCGTGGATCCGGCGCTGGTCACTGCAAATCTCGCAAAAGCGGATATACTGATCAATAATGTTTTTCTTGCCGGTGTCTTTCAGCACCCGAATCTTTACTTCCACATCACCTTCCCCGCCGCCGTACAGCGTGGAGAGCCGCAGTTCTTCCGGCAGCACGCGCGGTTCGCCGACATACACCATGTACAGTTCAGGGCGCGGGATGGAAACGGGCTTTGTGCCGTACAAATTATATTCGTGCTCTTCTACATATTGTTTGTACGTTTTGGCAAGATACAGGAAAACGCGCAGGGAAATATTTTCCGAGTAAGTCGATTGCGCTTCGATTAGGATGATCAGCGTGTTGCGCACCAACACTGCAAGGTCGTTGAGCATACCGCTGGTGAGGACGTTTTCCAGCGTAACAAGGCGGCAATCCTCGTCTTTGATATCCGTATCCTCCGGGTGCAGCGCACGGTACAACTCACGAATATTCTCCGGCTGACGGAAAATATAGCTGAACACGCTGTCTTTGACGGTATGTTTCAGTTCCGGCATTGCGTGCCCCCTCCCTTGCGGCAATACATCGGGTGGACGATTGGATTGCCAATCAAATTTCTTTTCTTCTATTATACCCCAAACCGCTGCATTGCGCAAGCATCTTACAGTGACTCGTGTAAACTGCATATTTCGGCATACCCTGAAGTTATGGAGAAATATCAAATCGCTGGTGATGAATAAAAACATTCTTCTCTTCAGTTTACAATTCTCAATTTCCGGTTTATTCTAAGGGAAAGGAGATGATGTTATGCCCACCGCATATACAACTGCATTCAAGAAAAAAGTCATTCAGCGTTATGAAAAAGGAGCCTCTATCAAATCCCTCAGCGAGGAATTGAATGTTGCCCAAAGCACAATTTATAGCTGGAAGAAAAAATTCTGCACAATACAAACGCCGAACCGAACGTACACACCCAAGGAATTTGATGCTGTGTGCCGCCGTTTGGAAAAGCTGGAACACGAAATGGAGATCATCCGTCTTACCGGGTACTTGGATAAAATTCCGCTTCAAAAGAAACTTGCCTCATTGGAGGAGCTCTATCGAAAAAATGAGCATCAGTATTCTGTACATGAGTTGTGCGAGGCGCTGGGGGTCGCAAGAGGTACATTCTATAATCATATTCTCCGCAGGGCAGACCGAAGCAAACAGGATGAGGAGCAGACACAACTCATGCTGCAGGTCCGGCAAATCTTCGACGACAGCGAGCAACGGTACGGCGCAGAGAAAATTCGGGTCAAACTGTCAGAGAACGGGATCAATGTAAGCAAAAAGCGAATTGCCGCCATTATGCAGGAGCTTGAATTGTATAGCGTGCGGTCAGATGCGAAGAAACAATTCCAGAGAAAGCAGCAGGCCAAAAAGCAGAATCTGTTAAAGCAAGAATTTTTAGCGGAAGCACCGAATCAGATATGGGTAAGTGATATTACCTATTTCAAGGTTAAGAACTACTATGTATATCTTTGCATGATCCTTGATCTGTACTCCCGGAAAATTGTAGGATGGCGCGTGTCTCGCCACATGAGCACCAATCTTGCAACTACAACGTTCAAACACGCATTCAAAGACAGAGGAATGCCACAAAATCTGATCTTCCACAGCGACAGAGGAAGTCAATATAGTTCGAACACCTTTATAAATCTATTGCAGCAATATAACGTAAAGCAGTCATTTTCCAGAACGGCAAGGCCTCACGACAACGCTGTGGCAGAAACGTTTTTCGCCACATTCAAACGAGAAGAAGCATATCGGAAGGATTATACATCGGAACAACATTTTCGGAAAAGCGTGGAACAATATATTTTGTTTTACAATGAGACCCGCCCACACCAAACACTGAATTTTCAGACGCCCCAAGCATTTGAAGAGATCTTCACGGCGCGTTTTATCGAAAATACGTGTTCAAATAGCGACCCCGAATAAAAATTTTAATTTTTGTTTTTAGACTTTTTCAGGATGCACCCATTTCAGGCAAAAATGCGTAAAGTCTTGTGCCACAAGCTTTTACGGCATACGAAAAGCCCCGTTTCTCGAAAAAATGTTCGAAAAACAGGGCTCATTCAAACGCTATAGATGTAACTCTATAGCGTTCGGGGACTCCGTTTCCGCGAATTATGCAATCCCATTTTCGGAATTTCACGATAAATTGGGCGGTCCGGTTCAGGAATCTCAAGCGATATCATCGCCTGCTCCGCCTTGCCGTGGATCCGGCGCTGTTCGCTGCAGATTTCGCAAAAGCGGATATACTGGTCGGTGATCGTTTTCTTGCCGGTATCTTTCAGCACCCGGATCTTCACTTCCACATCGCCTTCCCCGCCGCCATACAGCGTGAACAAGCGTAACTCTACCGGCAGTTCGCGCGGTTCACCGACGTACACCATATAAAGTTCTGGTCGCGGGATGGAAACAGGTTTGGTCCCGTACAAGTCCCGTACAAATTATATTCGTGCCCTTCTGCATATTTTTTGTAGGTCTTGGCCGGATATAACAGAATCTGCAAGGAAATATTGACCGAGTGGGTTGACTGTGCCTTGATCAGTTTGCCCTATCGAATCGTGTCAGATCGTATGGCCACGGAATTTGTGCAGATACCGTCTGCATAAATTCCCGATTGGGATCTGCCAAAGCAAATTTTGCCATATATTCAGATCCTGATCGAATAGCCCTTACTACCCGGGATCGTAAAAATATCAATGTTTGTCTGTCTACCGGGCGATTTCATCTGCTGTGATGCGAATTTGCCCCTCATTTGTAATCATCGGAACACCGTCGCCATCCTGCGCCGCAGCTGCCGAAAAAAACGTGTCAGCCGCCTTGCAAAATGATCTCTTCAGTGTTTTCCGGCAGGTTGCTTTGACATTCCTCGTATTTCTCCCGGTTGAGCACACCATTCTCTGAGCCGCAAACGGTCAAAACGGAGAGGTCTGTACCTGTCAGAGTGGTTGCAGAACAGGCTGCCAACAAAATCAGGCCCTCCACCGCGTCACTATGCTTTGCAGCACAGGATGCTGTCATCGCCTCAACGGCGATTTTTTCAGCGTGATACATTTTAACCAGCCAATTCTTCCGGAACTTTCCCTTGTGCCTCCTCGATGCTTATATGCAGTAATTTAAATTGTTCTCCAATATAGAATAGACTTTTTGAAGACTGTTCAAACGCTTCGCATTCTCTCTCCGCAACTTCCATATAGGCCGTTCTCGACTCCGAATTTACAGGGAAGGTTTTGGCATATTCAAAATTTGAGTATGCGAATACCAACTGAACATAATAGCGAAATGACGTCTGTTCCTGGGCTTCCATCTGCCCCAAAGAGTTTATTTCCACATCAGAGGGCGCACGTTCCTCCCTATCAATTTGAAAAAACAGCTCACAAGCCTGCATCGCCTCTGGATATTTTCCCGCATTGAACAATTTGATTGACAGCAGTGCATATTCAAGATCAGAAAGGCCCTCTGGTATGTCAGCACCCGGTTCCGTAGTATCGGTCAAATCCAAACAGCTTTGCAGCAGCGTGCGGCATAACAACAACAGATCACGTTCTTCAGATTCGACCGAAAGCTCGTCCAAACGTTTTTCCACACGATTAAGAAGCTGCTCCACATCTTCCGAATCAAAATAGTCGCTGGATTGGTTTTTTAAATACCAAATCGTTTTCATTGCTACCAATTCTGCTTTCATTTCCTCATTCTGCAGAGGATCCTCCCCCACCTGAACAATGTAGCCCCACAATTCTTCATATCGGTTGGTAACAAAAAGATAGCGAATTAAGTAAATTTCCTCTTCAGAAGTCAGCTTTCCCATCTGCTCAAGATTGAAAATTTCGCTGAGAACCTGCGATTCATTCTGGCCCATCAAATCGGCACAAATACAGCGAAGTATCTTCACCATAGCACTCTTGCCGTTAAAATGGCTATCGGCATTACAAAGAAGCTCATAGGCCTGCGGTATATTTTTATTTTCAGCAACCGCACATGCCCCATACAAAATATACATGGAAAGGTTTTCTTCGCAGTCCAGAATTGTGCGTGCATCTTCCATCAGCAACTCATAAGACTCGCTACTTGCCCAGCTGTATATCCAAATTTTATAATTTGACAACGCAGTACTTTTTGACAGGTCAATTTTTTGTGACGGGTCATTTTTTTGTGACAGCAACATTTTTAGCGACTGTGAAATATAGTTTCGAGCTTCATTCCTGTCCCCTTTCTTAAAATAGGCAAATGCTATATTATTATAAAGGGCTGAATTTTCTCCAAAATATTGCTCATATTTTAAATATGCCGCAATTGCTTCATCCAGACATTCCGAACGGGTTACTCCTATATCAGAAAAGTAATATTCAAAGTAGTCATAAATCCAATCCCACATAGCCCCAATATACATCCAATCAGTGTTTGTATATCGTCCGGCCTGATAATATTCATATGCCTTACGCAAATAGTCGATGATTGTCATTCCCTCGGCATAAGTTCCATCAAAAATTGCTTTAATATACCCATTCAAACTGTTTGGCTCCTCATATTTTTCAGGTTCGGATGTACTATCAAAAGCATTGGAAGTAGATACTTGCGGAAAATCATCTGGATCTCCTGCCAGAAGCTCGCTCCCATCACCAATTTCGCGCAGTTTATCTCCGGTGAACTCGAAAGGATATGCCCGCAAACGGGAATTAACAATAAAAGAAACGGCTTCTACCGGGAGTGGCAGTGTAGGGCGCTGTACTACACGGAAGGCTTCCACGAAAAATCCCAAACCGCTGACACAGATAGATAATACAATAATTATACATATTGCACCCAACAGCAGCTTCTTTTTTCTAACTACCCGTAAACCCGCACTGGCAACTATAGAAATAAAAATCGGAATCAATATATTCCAGCCATAGAATTGGGCTACTCTTTTGAGTAGTATCCAGATATTCTCCCCCTGCGGAATAATATGAAACACAAAATCAATTAACACCAAATCAACGAGAAAAATCGCCATATAAAGAACAGAGAAAATCAAAATATATCTTATTATAAATGATACGGTAATTTGGTGGTTGTTGCTGAATCCTGATCGTAAATCATCCCCTCTTCCAAATTTATTATCTTTTTCACTGGTCAAAATCTCCGTAAGAAGGGCAGTTGCAAGTGTAATCAATCCCAATAGCACATACCCTGCCGCTTTTGAGCTTTGAATAAACTCAATAAATCCTTGTAAGCTCATAAAAATCCTCCCCATTTTTCAGTGTAATACTTTAACGAAGCGGTCATCAAAAATTCCCACATGCTTCAGTATTAATAAACATATTTACAAAACATTATAAGGCAATATACAAAAAGTATTTTTATGTCGAAATAAGTCGAAAATATATATTTACAGTGTAGCATATATCAGAAAAACATAAAATTGACATATTAAATAAATGTAGGAGATTTTTTTAGCGGCGAGTGTAAAATTTATTTTTTGCAACACGGCTTAAATATTAAATTTTTGTGACCATATATAGCAATATGTTTGTAGCGTTTAGCTTTCCTGTTAGGAAACCCACACATCCACTGTACGGAATTCAGGTAGCAATAAAATTCGCGTCATATTACACACTTTTCCCGTCCCTATGCGGTCTTTATATGTAATTTCTATTCGTCGGCCTGCGATTTTGCCCGCCAAAGTTTTTCCCCTGGCAACCGGTTTCCTTCAAATTCCACCTAGCGGTGGTCCCCCTGCTTTCATTTAACGCTTCCTGCTGCCGAGTGCGTAGCAGACTTTCACCCTAACTTCCCAGTGGATTCTACTATACACATTCAAAGGCAATTGCGGCAAAGCCAAGAAATTCCATGATTTCTTTTTGCGTTTTGGTAGGCGGGTTGAGCAGGCGGCAGTTGTTTTCA
>JAAVHN010000038.1 GCA_014799685.1 Subdoligranulum sp.
ATGAGAAAAAACAAGAAAAAAAGCAAGAGACTGAAAGATGATGAATAACTTGTTTCAAGTCTGTTCTATTTTGAATGGCGTGGGATTGTTAAGTAATTATGTGTTATAAAGTGTGTTATTTCAAAATAAAAGCCGCCAGAAACGCTTGTTTTCTGGCGGCTTCTGTGGTGGAGATGACGGGAATCGAACCCGTGTCCGAAAAGAGGGCCACGCTGGTATCTCCGGGTGCAGTTCGCCTACAGGATTCCCCCGGCGGCAGGCCGGTGAACGGGCCGCCGCGTCGGTAGCTTCATCAGTTCATGGCGGCAAACAAAGCTTGATGCCGCTCACGTGCACCGCTAAAATGATGCCCCGGCCCCGGCGCGCGGTAAGCCGGGCGGGACAGCTGCCTAATTAATTAGGCAGCGACAGCTAATCTGTTGTTGTTAGCTATTTTTTTGGAGGCGTTTAACGTGTGTCCCCCGAACACGACCCGCTGCCTTCGCTTTCCTCTCCCCGTCGAAACCTTTACATCCCCATGTTGATATCCTCAAAGCCGCCGGACCGGTTGCCGCACTGCGGGGAGCCGTGCACAAAAGCCCCGCGGCTTGCCTGGAACAGAATTTGCACGCCGCATGCCGGCGCTTTTTCTTGCGAACCATCGCGTACCGGGTGGGATTTGCGGACGGAGCTGTATCCGCCCCGCTTTTGGTGCCGGCACACCATGCACGGCCCATGCTTTGCGCTTGACGCCGTGATGCAATATCCGGCCGGCGCCGCGATGCGTTTTTGCGCCCCTACCGCCGCCGCTCCTTCAGCGCGCGGTCGATCTCGCGTTTGGCGTCGCGCGCAGCCAGATCTGCGCGCTTGTCGTACAGCTTTTTGCCCTTGCACACGCCCAGTTCCAACTTTACTTTACCACGTTTGAAGTAAAGCTGCAAGGGGATGAGCGTATATCCCTGCAATTTTTGCTGCTCCTGCAAATGGCGGATCTCGCGTCGGTGCACCAGCAGCTTGCGGCGGCGCACCGGGTCGCGGTTGAAGATGTTGCCCTTTTCGTAGGGGCTCACGTGCATGCCCAGCACGTACAGCTCGCCGCCGTCCACCTCCACCCACGCGTCTTTCAGGTTCACCGCGCCGGTGCGGATGCTCTTCACTTCGGTGCCCACCAACTCGATGCCTGCTTCCATGGCCTCGATGACAAAATAGTCGTGGCGCGCCTTGCGGTTTACCGCGATCACCTTGCTGTTTTCCTGCCCGGCCATTTTATCACCGCCTTTCCCGTTTGAAACGGCTCTGTAAGAATACCGGATTTTTCCGCGCCTGTCAAGCCGTTCGGGGCATTTGGCGCAATTTTGTCATAATTCGCCCCGGTTCGCCAGCGATCGGCCCAGCGTCACCTCGTCGGCGTATTCCAGATTGCCGCCCACGGGCAGGCCGTAGGCAAGGCGCGTGGTTTTGATGCCGAGCGGCTTGATGAGCTTCGCCAGATACATCGCCGTCGCCTCGCCCTCGACGGTGGGGTTCGTCGCCATAATCACCTCGCGCACCTCGCCCGTGTTCAGGCGGGTGAGCAGCTCCTTGATGCAGAGCTGCTCCGCGCCGATGCCGTCCATCGGAGAGATGAGGCCGTGCAGCACGTGATACAGGCCGCGGTATTCGCGCGTGCGCTCAAACGCCGTCACGTCGCGCGGGCTTTCCACCACGCAGATCGTACCATGGTCGCGCGTTTCGCCCGCGCAGATGGGGCACACCTCGTCCTCGGTGAAGTTCTGGCACACCGCGCAGCGGTGAATTTTGGTATGCGCTTCTTCAATGGCGCGGGCAAAATCCAGCGCCTCCTGCCGGTCCATGCCCAGCACCTGATACGCAAGCCGCGTGGCGCCCTTGCGTCCGATGCCCGGCAGCTTTGCAAACTGTTCGATCAGCCGCTCCAGCGGCGCAGCGTTGTAGCCCATGTGCTGCCGTCCTTAAAAGCCGAGGCCGGGCAGATTCAGCCCGCCGGTGAGCGCGCCCATCTCCCGCTCCGAGGCCTCGTCCACCACGCGCACAGCCTCGTTCACAGCCGCCGCGATTAAGTCCTCCAGCATCTCGACGTCGTCCTTGTCCACAACGTCCGGGTTAACGGTAAGCTTTGTCACCTGATGCTTGCCCGTCATTTTCAGCTCGACCATGCCGCCGCCGGAGGTGACGCTGTACTCGGTATTTTCCAGCTCTTCCTGCTTTTTGCGCATGTTTTCCTGCATCTGCTGCACCTGCTGCATCAGCTGCTGCTGGCTCTGCTTGCCGTAGCCCTGCGGTAATCTTGCTTTCATCGTTTTTCCTCTTTTCCGTTTCCTGGTGTTTTGTTATGATTCTTTTTTATTTTTTTCCTCGTCCTCGTAAATGACCTCGACGCCCTGCTGCGCCAGTTGGTTCAGCGTTTCCTCGGCGCTTTGCACCTCGGCCGGTTTGCTGTCTTTTTGCCGGTATGGTCCGATGGCGTACCGCGTGCCCGTCACCTCGGCGATGGCCTGCTTGATGAGTTCCTTTGAATAATCGTTCTTACGCATAAACTCCAAAAACAGGTCGCCGCCGTCGATGAGAACACGCCGGCCGTCACAATAGGCCTTTGTTTCTTTCAGATTGGCGTACAGAAGGTTGTCGCGCGCGGCCATGGCCTGTACAACGGCATCCCATGCGGCGAACGGCTGCGGCGGGGTCTGCCCGGCTGCGGGGGCCGCCGGCTGGGCTGTCTGTGCCGGTGCAGCCTGTGCCCGGGAATCGCCCTGTGCCGGCGCGGCGGAGCCGGACGGCGCATGAGCCGCCCCCTGCGCAGAGGGAGAAGATATCGCTGTCTCCCCGGTCTGTGCCGGCGCGGCAGGGGAAAGCGGCGCGGCGGCCCCGGCTTGTGCCGGTGCGGCAGATACAGCAGGTGCGGTTTCCCCCGGCATCACCGCGTATTCCGTCGACGCCGCGGTGCGTGGGGGAGCGGCCTGTCCCGGCGCAGCGGGGTATGAAGGTGCAGTCTGCCCCGGCGCCGCGGTGTATGAGGGTGCAGCCTGCCCCGGCGCAGCGGCAAACGGCTGGGGTGCGGCTCCCGCAGCAGTAAACGGCTGCGGTGCACCTCCTGCGGCAAACGGCTGCGCTGCCCCGGCACCCGCCGCACCCATCGTGCGCGCGGCGGCCGGTGCGCCCGGCGCAAAAGCCATGGGAACCGCTTCAGGTTCCTCCTCGCACAGGCGGAACAGCGCAAGCTCCAATTCAATGCGCACATCCGTGCCCTTGCCCATCTGATCCAGTGCGCCGCACAGCGTTTTGATGGCGCGGATGGCGTCCCTGCGGGAAATGCCGGACGCCGTTTCGGCATACCGCTGTTCCTCCTCGGCGCTCACGCCCGAAAGCAGGCGTGCACCGCCGGGCATGCCGGCGATCATCAGGTTGCGGTAGTGTAAAATCATCTCATCGCACAGACGCTTCAAATCGATCGAGCGCTCGCGCAGCTCGGCCACAAGGCACAGCGCCTTTTCCGCGTCCTTGCCGGCGACGGCCTGCGACAGCTCGAACAGATACCCGCGGTCCGTGACGCCCGCCATGCGGCGGACAAGCGCCTCGTCCACCTCGCTCGTCACGCCCGCGCAGGTGTCGAGGATCGAGAGCGCGTCGCGCATGGCGCCGTCCGCCAGCCGCGCGATCAGCTGCGCGGCCTCGGGTGCGAGGGCAATGCTTTCCTGCCCGGCCACATACAGCAGCCGACGCGCGATGTCGTCCGGCGCGATGCGCATAAAATCGTAGCGCTGGCAGCGCGAGAGGATCGTCGCGGGCACCTTGTGTACCTCGGTGGTCGCGAGGATGAAGATCACATGGGCCGGCGGCTCCTCCATGATCTTCAAAAGCGCGTTGAACGCCTCGCGCGAGAGCATGTGCACCTCGTCGATGATATACACCTTGTAGGTGCAGACGCTGGGTGCGTACACCGATTCCTCGCGCAGGTCGCGGATGTCGTTTACGCCGTTGTTCGAGGCCGCGTCGATCTCCACCACGTCCGTGATGCCGCCGTCGTCGATGCCCGTACAGACGGAGCATTTGCCGCACGGCTCTGCGCCGTCGCGCTCCGGACAGTTGACGGCCTTTGCAAAGATCTTGGCGCAGGTGGTCTTGCCCGTGCCGCGCGTGCCGGTGAACAGGTACGCGTGCCCCACGCGCCCGTGCAGCAGCTGGTTTTCGAGCGCGGTGACGATGTCCGCCTGCCCGATGACGTCTTCAAAATTTTTGGGCCGCCACTTGCGGTAAAGCGCGCGGTACATCGCTTGACCTCCCTGCTGTTTCTGTCGCTTTTAAAATCCGGCCTGCACCTCTGCGTGCCGTTCCGGTGCGGCCTCGTTTGCGCCCGGAGAGCACCGAAAACGTCCGGGATGCATCCAGGCGTTTTACACATTTTTTGCCGGATGCGCCTTCCGGATGCAACAATCCGCTGTTGAAAAATAAATCAAATCCGAAAAAATAGGACAGGGCCGCGGCGTTTTCCGCCCGCCTGTGCGGTTCGGCATACAGAGGGCAGGAGACCCGCGGCGCACAGGGCGGGCCACTGAATGCTGCTCGGTTCCCCGCCTGACATGGTTCATGGGGCCCCATCGCACGGGGCCCACCCTCTGTATGCCGAACAGCGCAGGCATCGCCCTGTCCGGCAGCGCCGGTGCGTTGCAGCGGCGCGCTGTTATTACTATACCAGAATTTTTTTTAAAATGCAAGCAAAGCGCACGGATTTTCAAGATTTTCAAGAGAGGCGCGCGAATTTCCGAAACAGGCTCCCAAGATCCAAAACAAGCACCGGGATTTCTAAAACAGGCGTCCGGGATCCTGAAACAAGCGTTCAAAATTCAAAACAAACGCGCAAATCCCCAAACAGAGCGCAGGGATCCTCCGAAGCGCGGGGATCTTCAAAACATGCAAAAGCCTTCCGGCATTGCGATAAAGCGCCCCCGCCGTCCGGGCGGGGGCGCAGCTTATTTGTCTTCCTGTGCGCTTTTGGATTTCCGGCTCACCAGCTGAAAGCTGATGAGGGGATAGCCGACGCATACGGCCAGCACGATCAGCGCGGTTCCCAGCACTTGGGCTGTGGTGATGTTTTTCCATATGCCGGCTCCGGACATCAATGTTACAAGCCCAAATAACGCGCCGAAAAGGGCGGCGTAGATGGCTGCCACGCGCCAAAAATAGCCTAAAAATTTGTTCTTGATCTTGTCGTTGCCCATCACACGGTCATACACTTCGATCGGAGCGAAAATGTCAAGCATCTCTCTGCCACCTTTCTGAATATTGTTTCAACGCGCACATCCGCATTGGAAGATCCAAACGAATCTTCTTTATTTAGTGTACCAGAAACCATTTCAGAATACAAGCCGGACGTGCGGCATTTTCCAAGTTTTTGGCGGCATTTTCGGCTTTTTTCGAATTTTGGCCGCGCTTTTACTACGCGCCGTTTTTGATACGCGCCTTATTATTTGTTAAGGGACAACACAAGACTGGCCGCTATGCGGCGGACGCGGCCGGCTGCGTCCCGAAATAGGCGCAGATGGCCTCGTAATAGATGCGCGCGGCGCGGGCGCAGCCGGCCTCGCCCGTCCACTGTGCCACGTCGTCCGGATTCGTCAAAAAGCACTGTTCCACCAGAACTGCGGGGCAGTCCGGCCGCTCCACGATGCCGAAGCTTCTCTGCGTGCGCACCTTGTCGTCCGTGCTGTCCACGATCTGCTTTTCCTTGCCGTTATAATAGGCAAAGCGCACGCCGTTGCCGCCCCGCAGACGGTGGCCGGCACTGCCCATCCGATCGGCAATATACAGCGCGAAGCGCATGGCCCCCTCGGAATGCGTGCGGCCGGGCGGGGTGGGGAAGCACTCGAAGCCGTGCGATTGCTGCGTGGTCACATCGCTGTTGGCGTGGATGCTCAGCAGCAGCTGCGCGTTGCCGTCGTTGGCCGTCTGCGCCCGGTCCTTGATCGAGCGGTCTTCGCCGTTCGGGCGCGTGCGCAGGGGGAAGTAATTGGGGTCGGAATCCAAAAGTGCGTACAGCAGATCCACCGTTTGCTCACAGACCGAAAGCTCTTGCACCAGCGCGTCCGCCCCCGTATCAAAGCCGCCGTGCCCGGCGTCCAGCGCGACGACATACGGCGGCTGCGCGCCGGATGCGCCGGGCGAACCGGGCATATCAGATGTGCCGGAGGCAGGCGGCTGACCGTACGCAGATCCCGAAAAACCCGCCGGCTCCACCGTTACCGCACGCACACATGCTGCAAGCAGCAGCGCCACGCCGCACAGCGCCGCACAGCACAGCACCCGCGCACGCGTGCTGCGCAGGGAATAAACACCACGCTGCTTTCTCATGATCCCAACTCCTCCAATGTACCGAAGGTGTAGCCCTGCTCCTCCCACTTCGTCAGCAGCTCATCCAGAATGGCCGCGTTGGTGGCGCTGGTGGAGTGCAGCAGCACGATCGCGCCGTCGTGCGTGCGCGGCATCAGCTTGTCGAACGCGTCCGCGCGCGAGGGCTGGGCATCCTGCTTCCAATCTACATAGGCAAGGCTCCAGAAGATCGTCTTATATCCCAGCTCCTGCGCCCATTTCAGGTTATCGTCGCTGAATTTCCCCTCGGGCGGGCGGTACAGCAGCGGCAGCTTGGCGCCTGTTGTCGATTCAAACAGAGCGGCAAGATCGTTCAGCTCCTGCTTGAACGCCGCCTCGCCTTTTTGGGACATATCGGGATGATGATACGTATGGTTGCCCACCGCGTGGCCCTCGTCCACCATGCGCTGGATGAGCTCCGGATTATTTTGGATATAGCTGCCCACCACAAAAAATGTGCCGGGCGCATTGTGCTTTTTCAGCGCATCCAGAATGGGCGCGGTGTTGCCGTTCTCGTATCCGGCGTCGAACGTCAGATACAGGCGCTTTTGCCCGGCGTCGCCGCAGTAAAACGCATTGTAGGGGCGCAGTGCTTCGGCCGAGAGGTTCGGGATGGGCGGCTCGTTGTCCTCCTGAAACGAGAGCCCCCATTCGTACTGCGCCACGGCGATGGCCTCCGGCTCCGGATCGGGCAGCGGCCCGCCGCCGCGCGTGACAATCAGCGCGCTGCCCGCGGCCGCACAGCAAAGCACGGCCGCCAGCACCCGGTGCGCCGTCTTTTTCGGAATACACAAAAACATCGTTCTTCACCTGCCTTGTGCTGTAAGGATATGCGGCGCGGGGGAAAATCATGAAAGGAAAGAAGGCACCAAAGCAGGTTGGGCGTGTC
>JAAVHN010000039.1 GCA_014799685.1 Subdoligranulum sp.
ATAATGTCTGCATATCTTTTCAGTTTGTCTTTGACTTCATCTGTCAAAACGGAGCACCTCCAAAAAAGAATCGTACGGATTTTCGCAGCATTTGCACCATAGCCTCATCCAATTGTTCTTCCTGTGGCCGTTTCGCCTGTTTGTCTATGAATGCATTTACTTCCTCCATGAGCCAGTCATATCGATCCCGGAGCGGAACATTTATCAGTGTAATGCCAAATTCCAGATCGGTTTTGTCGGTTCCTGTAATGCTGTTGATCAACCGCAATTTCTCCACGGCGGAATCATAACCGCTCGGATTTAGGTTGATTCCATTGTCCTTGCAAATCTCCTGCGTCAAAAGTTCAATGGTCGCTTCCTCAATGCGGCGGTTTATATCAAGTACCCTTGGTCCCTCACGGACACCTGACCGCGTGTGCAGCAATTCATGGACGATCGTATCTAATCCGGCATCCTTCCGAAGAGAAAGATCCCCGTTCCATTCGGCTTGCCCCAGAACATTAGGCGGGAAATTTTTGAGGATGACTTTTCCTGAAAAACAGCTCGATGGCAAACGATAGTTGTTCAGCCCCTCATCGATCAGCGCCGCAGCAGCCTGGGCATCCTGCGGCGAAGCAAAAACCATCTTTGCTTCTAATATACCATCGATTGGCCTTTTTGGCGAGGGGGCTTGCGAAAAATATTTTCGCACCGCCGCCCCGGCCTTCCCGGCCTGCCTCCTGCCAAACCCTGCCGCCTGCAGGCGCTCCGAACGCGTGGGTTGCCCGGTAGCCCGGCAAAAGCGTGTGTACTCCTGCCGGTACCGCGCCAGCATCAGCTGGTGCTTCTGCAGGTTTGCCTCATCGCCCAACGCTTCATCCGCCAGCACCCGGTTCTTCACCGCCCGGATGTGCGCCTCCAGCTCCGCCTGCTTTTGCCCGGCCTCGTACAGCGTATAATGCTGGCCCTCGTAGACGACGCCGCGCTGGTTCTCGTCCCGCATCTGCCGCAGCTCCGCCTCGGAATACTGCGGGCTGTTCACCCCCATAATGACCGGCGACGCCGTATGCCCGCAGTTCAGCAGGCCGATCGGACGCACAAGGTGCGCGTTCAGCTTTTCGAATTCCGCGTCCGAAAACTGCCGGCCCTGCACATTTTCATGATCCGGCGCGCAGGCCGCGTGCGCGCTGATCTCCCAGCCGTCGCAGCCCAGTTCATCGTGGTTCATCTGCTGCACAGCGTTCGCCATGGAACCCAGCCGGTTCATCACATAGCTGCGCGTGGCGTATTCAATGCTCACGCTGCCGCCGTTCTTGCGTGGGATCGCGCGGATACCGCGCTTCACCAGTTCCTTCGTCGCCTGGCGCAGCGCCGTGTTCATGTCTGTCGCGCCGGAAAACGTCTGCGCAAAGGCGAAATCCATCACCTTGTCATACGCCTCGCGCACCGTGTAGAGCTTCCCGTCCGGGCCGGGAGCCCAGAGGTTTTTCAGCAGCCGGTTCGCACCCTGTGTGGTGATCGCCTTGTACGCCTTCACCAGCTGCTGCAGATGCCCGTTTCTTGCAAAGCGCACCGTCTTATCCACGATCCCGTCAAACAGCGCATCGACGGCAGCGGCGTTCACGCCCATTTGCCTGGCAATGGCGGCTTTGATATCCTTTTCCGCCATCCCCAGCGCTTCCGCGCGCCAGATCTGGTATTCCGCCGTGGACGTGATCGCGCCCGCCTCCCGCACGCGGCGGCAGATATCGCCGATCAGCCAATCGCGCAGCGGCTGCGCGATCTCGGAGGCGTAATCCTTAAACCCCGTCAGATCCAGCGGCTCCATCCGTTACACCTCTGGCTCCAGCGCTTCCATCGCCGGCATGTATTTTGCACGGATCGCCGCAAGGTCTTCCTCCGTCTCCCACGGCAGATCGTAGCGCCGCGCCAGCACGATCTCCGGACGCAGCAGCTGCGCGGAGGCCAGCCGAAGATCGGTCTCCAGCTCTTTGTCCGGATCGTACAGCACGCCGTTGCCCCATGTGATCGCAAGCTGTTCGCCGGCGTCCCATGCGCTCTGGTCGCAGTAGCCGTACATCTGCCCGATGCGGTCGCACAGCGTCAGATATTCCCGCGCGCAGTCGTACCACGCGCGCTGCAGATCGATTAGGCTCAGGTTGTAATCGCCGGCCGTGGATGCGATCTCGAAGGCGGTCTTTTCCACCTCCTGCGCATTGGAGAGCATCCCGCGCTTCATGCCCAGCAGGTTTTCTACCGCGCGCAGATAGTGCTGCTCGCGGCGCTCATACGGTTCATCACGCAGCTCAGGGGAAAAGGCCAGCGGCTGCATTTCCTGCCGCAGATCGGCCATTCCGACGAAGATGCTGTCCTTCAGCGCCCGCTGTCCATTCGCACTCTTCTTCAGCATATCCTCCGGTACCGTGATACGGTGCCGCGCCAGATCAAACTCCTCGCACAGCTGCTTTTCATTGCGGTCGATCCGCTCGATCAGCCCCATTGCCGGGGCGTATACGCTCACGGCGTCCGCGCTGCCGTCCACACAGTTGACGGCCGGCATCCGCAGCGACGCCATACCCAGCCCGCCCACCGGCTTTGCCCAGGTGCACCGCACAGGCAGCCCGGCATACTGCGCGAGTTCCGTCAGCGGCGCGGGCGAACCAATCGTATGCTTGTTATAGCTGCGGTACAGTTTGTTTTCGATGGTCAGATATCCGTTCTCGTCCGTGATGCGCTTTTCGAATAAAGTGTAATAGCGGTTGCCCTGCACAGCATATTCCGCCGTGCCAATGCCCGTAACGCCGCCGTTTGCCGCGCGCCCCAGGATCGCCGCGTCCTGCCGCCGGGCGATCAGCGGGCGAAACCCCATGCGCCCGTCCTGCAGCCGGCAGGGCACAGGCTTTGCCCAGCATTCGCCGCCAATCAGCATCCACTGGAGCAGCTCTGTTTTCGCCCTGTCCAGTGCCGAAAGGTTCTCGTCCATCCATGCGCCCTTGGCCGTTTTGGCTTTGTCCAGGATGTCCGAGCGATACTCCGCGAACACGCCCTTTTGCAACTTTTGCACGATGGTATACGCCATACGCATACACGGATCGTGCTCGTTATCCCCGCTGTCATCGAAATACGCGTCCAGCCACCCGAGAATCGCGGAGCGCATCTCCTTCGTCGTTACATCCGGCACACCAAACACCTCGGCGGCATTTACGACGCTTCCGTCAACCAGCGCCCGGACGATCCCCATTCCCAGCACCATCCTTTCTATCTATCGTTACATTGATCCGGATCCCGCGCACAGCGCGCAGACCCTCTTCCAGCCCGTCCGCATAGCGGCACAGACTGATATAGGCCGCCCGCTGGCGCTCCAGCTCCCTGCGCAACTGCTCGTTTTCAGCCAAAAGCGTTTCCTTCGCCCACATCGGCAAAAACCGCTCCGTCAGCCGGCAGCGCAGCCGGCGCTCTCGCAAAACCCACCACCCGCGCCATGCCGCCCCGCGTTCATAAAACCATCGCTTCATCCGCCCGATCATGTGCCCACCCTCAGCCAGATCCGGTTCGTGGCATAGCGCACAGCATCGATGTGGTGATTGTCCGCATCCACAAACGCCTGCAGCACCTCGCCGTCCTTGGCCGTCTCATACTCGTACTCGCTGAATTCTTTCGCCGTCTCCAGGCAGATTTTGGGGTCGATCACGATGGCCGTCAGCCCCTGCAGCCACTTCATGCTCTGCTTGACTGAGTGCGGCGGCTTGCTTGCCTCAAAGCAGCGAATCCCGCACTCACGGTAATCCGCGCAGCTCTTCGTTTCAGCCGAATCAGCGATCAGATCCTCCTCGGCATCAATATGCTGTTTGACGATCTCCGCCGTCTCGAAATTGTTACACTTGCGCCGGGTTGCCTCGTCGAAAATATACAGCGTGCGCCGCGCGGCATCGTAGGCCGTGCGATTGAATGCCCACGGATCCGGGTACCAGCCCCAGTCCACACCGCTGACGATCTCGTTAAAGGCCGCGATCTGCTTTTTGCTAATTGTCTCAAGCCGGATGTTGTCAAACACCTGCGTGCCGTTGCCGACGGCCTCGCCCAGATACTCATGCCGGTACGACGTGGGCTTTGTATCGCGCAGATGCTCCGCGTCGGCAATGAAGCGCGAGCCCAGCCACGCTCTGGGCGTGGTCAGATAGGTGCTGTGATGCACAAGCTTGCCCGGCTCCGATTCCCGCGCATAGCGGTTCGCCCAGTTGCGGGACGCTGCCGGCGGGTTAAACGATAAAAAGGTCAGCGCATCCTCACCGCCGCGCAGTGTCGATTGCTTCACGCTGCGGATCTCGGCCTCGCCCGCGTACTGGTCGGCCTCCTCGAACCAGACCGCGCCGATGTACCCAAAGGGTAGCTTGATCGATTTCATTTTCTCGGGCTTGTCCAGCCCAAAGAAAAGAATTTTCTGCCCGGTAGCCAGATAGGTGATCTCCATCGGCGAGACTGTGCACTTAAAGCGCCCCGTCAGCCCCAGCGCGCCGATTGCCCATTGCAGCTGCGCATAGACGCTGTTGCGCAGCGTGTTGCCCACCTTGCGGAACACTGCCGCATGGCACTGCGGATGCTTCAGCAGAAACAAAATGATCTCCACAGAAACAAAGCTGGACTTCGTCGAGCCGCGCCCGCCCTTGCAAACAATGGTGTGGTACTGTCCCGATTTAATCTGCTTGTGTAACTCATAAAAGGCAGGGGAGATGCAGCTACTTAATGTCGTCAATGATTTGCACCTCGCTGCCGCCGTCCGCTGCGGCCTTCCTGCGCTCGTCTAACAGCCGGATCGCCTCGGTGTCGCCGGCAAGGCAGCGCTTGCGCAGCGCTGCATCGATGTCGCCGTCCAGCTGTGTACTGTACTTTTCCAGCAGCGCACGCAGCAGCGCCAGATAGTCGCGCTTGCTGGTCTTGGTATACTGCGCATGCAGCATTTCCAGATCCCGCACAATGTTGTATTTGTTCTCTGCCTTTGCCTTCTCGATCCCCTCGAGCAGATCGTCAATGCTGCCCCGTTTCGTGCGCATGCGCAGCGCTCCTTTCTGCAAAAATTCCTCTGCCCGCAAATACACCCCGATTTTCGCCTGTAACGCAAAAAAGCCCCCCGCCGGGCAGTTTCACCGGCCGGGACGCTTAAACGCCATTAAAGGCATTTCCGGGCGAATTAAACGGGCATACGCAAGACCGGCGGGAACGAGCGGAAAATCCACAGGGCGCGCTGCGCCATCCGGCCATTTCTGCCCGGCTGATTTTCCTCGCAGTGGGCCGCAGCCGTTCATCGCACACGCTACGCGTGCACGATTCACGGGCGTCCCTTGCGTGGGCGCTGTTACCCAAATCAAAGATTTGGACAGCGCCGCATGTTCCCGCCGATCCGGCGCGCGGGGGACGCATCACCCCGCCACAAAATCGGTTTTCTTTTTTGGGGCCGCGTGCTGTTTTACGCTCTCTTAAACACTGTTTGCACACCGTTTAATCCGGCTTCAGCCGCCAGCCCCGTTCCCGCACCACGCAGCGGGGAAACGGGCAGAGTCCGCGCCCGTTCTCACGCACCGCCCACACGCATTTTCTGCAAAGCTGCGGCGGCTGCATCAGCTTCGCGCCGGCGATCTTTTTTGCCGCATCCCGTCGCCGGTCAGGCCGGCGCTTCACGGTTCACCGCCCTGCGTTGCGGTTGCAATGGTAACGCCAAACCGCACCAGCTTCGCACTGCCGCCCGGCAGCTGCGCCGCCACATACGCCCGGCGCGCGTGACGGTCAATGCGCGTAATCTGCTCCTCGCGGCCTGTCAGCGGCCCCGAGACAACACGCGGCGTACCGTGCGCATCAAATTCGATCACACTGGGTACCAGCGGCGCAGGCGGGGCGGCCAACCCCCACAATGCCGCCTCGGCCTCCGCGATGGGCGTCGGCGCTTCGCCGCTCATGCCCAGCAGTCGGGCCGAGCCCAGCGTCCGCCGGATCCGCTGATAGCACTCCGGCGTAAAGTCCATGCCAATGAAGACATATCCCGGCAGCAGTGTGTACTCCTGCTCAAGCCATGCGCCGCGCCGGTGGATCGGCCGCAGTTCCGTCGGAACGCGGGCGTCGAATCCGGCGCGTTCCAGCGTATGCCGGGCATCGTGCTCCGTACCCGTTCGCGCCTGCAATACATACCAATCCACTAAACTTTGCCCTCCTGCTGCTTTTCCAACACGCTGACGAGCTGCCGGTACAGCTCCGGATGCTCCGCACCCAGCGCGGAGAAAAACTCCGCCTTCAGCTCATCCACAGCCAGCGCAGCGCCTTCCTTGTTCTGGTGATCCGCCCGCTGCTTCACGGCCACGGCCTTTGTCAGCCCGTTCATCTCGCGCAGCAACTTATCCAGCGCGATGCCGTTCCACTCCTCCTCGGATTTCGAGACGACCGCCTGCAGCATGCGCTGCGCCGCCACACGGTTGATCACCTCGGTATACTCCAGCTCCGGCACCTTCTGCGCCTCGGCCGCCAGCGCCTTGAAGTTTTCCTGCGTAAGGCGCAGGGCTTCCATCTCCTCGGTCAGGTTGCGCGCATAGTTCCCGATGGCCGTTGTGCTGATGTCCACGCCCTGTTCCGCAAGATACTTCTGGATGTCGATATACCGGTATTCACTGACAGCCAGAACCATCGCATCCACGGTGCTGCGCAATTCCGGCGGAAGCTGAGAGATCTTGCTGCGGCTCCGGTTTCTCTTGCGCATTTCTCCGCCACCCTTTCTACAGATCCACCAGCGGATCCTTCACCAGCCCGCGCTGCAGCTTCGTGCCCAGCGGCGTCAGCTTTACCTCCAGATCCTCCAGCGGCTGATCCGATATGCCCCTATACCCGATTTGCCGGACAGAGAAATAATCTGTATAATGGAAAAGAAAGGGGACAAAACCAATGTCAACAAAAGAGCGAAAACACACAGCACCGCCACGATATGACGAAGCA
>JAAVHN010000040.1 GCA_014799685.1 Subdoligranulum sp.
ATTGTCACCCACCGCCGCATTTGCCTGCGGTTTTGAATCGTTCAGCATCGGCAGCATGATCAAGTTCGAGGAATCCGTTTGATTTCCCTGTATCGCAGTCGGGTTATCAAACATCGGCAGCATAATCAGGTTCGACAAATCCGGCTGCCCGTTTTGCGCCGCTGCTCGATTGGCTGCTGTCAGAGATGAAATACTGTCAGAATCTGTCCCAGCATTTACCAGCGCCGCAAGCTCTTCTCCCATCGGCAAATGAATGATGTTGGACAAATCTGTCTGCCCATTTTGTGCCGCTGCCACGCTGTTTGCTGTCGGGAACGGAATGGCGTTGGAATCTACCGTTGCATTTGTCTGCGCGTTTGTATCATTCAGCATTGGGAACATGATCAGGTTCGAGGTGTCTATCCCGGTAAGATCTGCCGCATTTCCGCCGGAATTCGCTGCCGGTGAAAGCTGACCGTCGAGGTGCTTGTTCAGTGTGTCCGTCCATTCGTCGAAGGGCTTCCTTCAGATTCCACCTCACGATGGACACCCTTGCCTTCGGCTAACGCTTCCTGCTGCCGAGCGCGTTGCGGACTTTCACCGCTTAGTTGTTGCCCATGCCGGGCGCACTAAAAAAGCTCCCCACCGCGGCCATAACTGCCGCTGCGGGGAGCCTGTTTTCTATGCTTTGTTGAGGACTTTTTGCAATAATAAAAAGCTATGCAAGATCAAAAAATGATTTTCAATACAATTGCTGAATAAAATTGAAAAGCGTTTCGCTCTTATTCCTCCCATTCGCCGATTTTCTGCAAAATCCCCCGATATGAACGGGCGGTCAATTCTTCAATCGGTACACTTATATCCCAGGTTTCCGCTGCCTCATCCAACTCCGGATGAATGGGGTGATCCTTGATATACTGCTTCATGCGTGCAATTTCTTTTGCCGGATACGGAGGAGGCGGCGCAGGTGGGTCTTTTTCCATTTCGCCGATGTCCTGTAAAATACTTTTGTAGATTCGGGCCTTTTTCTGTTCCCACGGTATATTATTTTTACCAAGCCTGCTCCATTCCCAATCCCAGGCGGGGTCGATGGGGTGATCCTTAAGATATTGCTTCATTTCCTGAACTCTATCCGCTGTAATATGATGCTCCATATTGTTCCACTCCTTTTATTAATTCTTCCATCGATGCGAGGTAGGTTTCCACACTATCTGCACGGTTCAGATATTGCTCTGCAAAATTATCATAAAAATCTTTAGCCGCTGCATAATTAAAGCCCTCATATTTCTCCAGAACATAGACCTTCCCGTTATGCCCAACAGCTACCATTATTTTTGGACCTGTATCTTTAAGAAAAGTTTTAATATCATCTATGGAGAATGTCTCTCCGTAAGGAAGAAGGGATATGAGGAATTAAAACCCATGCTCTTCCTAAGGCCTCCCTCTCTTCTTTGCTCAGCATATCACCTTTTTCATCGTTTGGCAAGACTTCGCTTCTGCTCTATCCAACCATTTCGCTCGTCCGCTTCTGCTTCCCGTATCTTTATTTCTTGTTCTTGTGCATCTATCCCTTTTTCAATGTCTTGAGCCACAAGCTTGCTTTCGCTCTCTACGCTGTGAAGCGGGTCACTCCGTCCCGGCAGTAAGTGCAAATGAAAAAACTCCCCGCCGCGGCGTTTGGATTCGCCGCAGCGGGGAATTTGTTCTCTACGCTTATTGACAGGATATTTTATGCACAATGACAAAATGATATGGATTGCTTTATTCCCAATGAATATCATTGTTTATCTTGTCCATCAGTGGGCCAAAATGCCTTTCTACCATCTCATGCACTGAAAGGCCCTCTTTTCTCCACTGTTCGTCCTCTTCATCCCATTTTCTTAAAATCTCCTCTGTTATCCCCAGTTTTTCAAAACCAGATAATTTCAGATTTATTTCAAATTCTGTATATCCCTTCCTTCTCAACTCTTCTTCTTTTTCTTCTTCTTCTTCTTTCCTTTTTTTTAAAATCTCCTCTGTTATCTCTAATTCTTCATTAACATACTGATGTGTTTCTTGCGTTCGTTCCATTTCCGGCTGCTTATCCATCATAGTCGCATCCTTTTGAGCATTTCACTATTAGCATACCCCATATCTCGCAACATGTCAATATAATCTAAAAAGGGACTTTCTCCATAACGCGCATTGCCGCTGAGATCGGGCTTTTGGCCAGCCCGTTCAAATGCCGTAAGATTCGCACGATTTGCTGTATCTTGTGCTTCTACCTCACCCGCTGCGTTTGCATAGTAGACGAAACCAGCTTTATCAAGTGTTTGCCTTCCAGTAATTTCCATCGCCTTATTTTGCACATACTGGAATCGCGCATCGCTATTTTGGAGCTGCTGATATTCAGGCGTATCTTTTACCTGCTCATGAGCAACAATCATGGCCCATTTCTTGCCTTGGTCAGAGTTGCTTCCCTGCGCAAATCCTTCTATTTCCTGTATTCCATGTTGAATTTCATGCAAAACAGTGTTTACGGTTGTGCTATCCTTCACAGAAATTCCTCTGGCCCTTCCCTCGTATTGCCCATTGGTCCCGGGCTTCATTGTGGGATCTACCTGCATCGGTAGATTGAATATGTCCGGCTCTAACCGCTCCAGCTGCGGGTGCCTAATGAAATCCCGCACCTTGGTGCCTTGCCCCGGCGCCGCTCCGTGCGCATCTCCGTTCGGAAAATATTCTGCTACGCTGTCATCTACTTCCATACGCCATTTTCCGTCCATACTGCGGAACCAGCCGGTTTGCCACCGGATATCCATGGCCGTTTCACCCTCCAGTTCCATCTGCTTTGCCATGTTCAGCGCCGCGCGTTCCGTTTTATTCAAGTTCGCGTTTTCCCCTATATAACTGAACCGCTCGCCGTCCACCATACCTGCCTCGCCACGCAGCAGGTTTACCATGGTGCGCTCGGCTTCGTCCAGCATGGCTTTTTCGCTGCCTGTGAACTTGATCACAAGGCTGTTCTTAATCCCGCGCAGAACATCAAGGAAGCTTTCGATCGCGCTGCGGTCGTGCGCCACGGCCTGCACCAGCCGCTCCGGGTCTTCGATCAGACGCTCGAAGGTTTTCAGGCACACGTCCTCTTCCAGCGCGGCGGTGTTGATTGTGCCGTCCGCATTCATCAGGCTGGCAAGTGCCGGGCTGTTTTCGGCGGTGTAGTCCGCACGGATCTTCTCGGCGTACTGTTTCAGTTCCGCGTTGCTTTCGATGATGCGCTGCACGGAGGTTTGGAATGCCTCAAATTTCTTTGCGTCTGTCACCTTCATGCTGTGCCCGGCCTCATGTGCTGCTACGCAGAATGCGCTGGTATCGCTGGCGAGGTTCACCGTCACCGTATCCCCGTTGATGAATCCATCCACACCGCTGTTTTCCTCGTAAATGTATTGCAGCTTCAGCCCAGTGATCTCCATCAGCTTTTCCGCCGTATTCAACTCGATGCCCTTTGCCTTGCCCTTTTCCAGCGCCTGCTGGCGAACCCTTGCGTTTTGCTCGGCGATCGCCTCCGCGCTTGCCGGTTCGGCAGTGAGGCTTGTTTGTTGAGTGGTGTCCCCGGAGGTTCTTTCCGTGGACATATCGGGTGCATTCGGAAGCGGGCTGGTTTGGTGTGCTGCTTCGGTTGTGTTTGTTTGGCCGTTCTGCGTCACCGCCGCGCTATTTGCCGCCGGAAGTGAAACGGCATTGGAATTCGCATCCGTCCTTGTCTGCGCTCCCAACTCGTTTCCTATCGGGAAAAAGATAATGTTAGAGGAAGCCTGCGGGCCGTTCTGTGCCGCTGCCGTGTTGCCTGCCGCCAGAAATGGAATGGCGTTGGAATCGGCCGTTGCATTTGTCTGCGCGTTTGTATCTTTCAACATCGGGAACATGATTAGGTTCGAGGCGTCTATCCCGGTAAGATCCGCCGCATTTCTGCCGGAATTCGCTGCCGGTGAAAGCTGGCCGTCGAGGTGCTTGTTCAGTGTGTCTGTCCATTCGTTGAAAGGAACCCCATTCCAGCTGTTATGCCCGTCGCCCATCAATCGATGCATGGCGGCGGTGGCATCGGAAAGCTTCGTGTCCGTGAGCATTCCGCCGTTGTTCATAATGTCCAGTGCCTCGTCCACAATGCGGGCGTCCCGGTATTCCGGCACAAATGAAAACGGGGTGAGAAGACTGCTTGTCCCCATACTGATCAAGCCGGCATGAACCGCGTCCGGCGTTGTTTCCTTTATCGTTTGCCAGACGCCGCGGTCATCACCATTCCAAAGCTTCGAGATAAGCGCGTCCTCGTATGTACCGATCCCTTCTTCCAAGCCCTCGCCGCCGATATTGAAGATGGCTTTCAGGATCGCGCGTCCCTTATCTGTACCCGCCAGCCGCATGGCCAAATCATCGGCAAAGCTGTCGCCAAGGAAGGGAATGCCGCCAAAGAACTTATTGTTCAGGATTTCTTTTCCTCCCGAAAAAGCGCCGCTCAGCAGCGCCAGCTCATCGCTGGCGCCGTTCTCCCGTGCCTCTTGCGCCATGCTGCCCGATGCTGAAAAGAACTGTTGTGCCGTCGCGACAGCCGGATTGATTGCGCCGAGGCCCATTTGTGTGACGCCTTGCCCCACACCTGAGGAAATCTCGCCGATTGGTATATATGCCCCATGCGGATCGTATCTGTCAAGGATGGACTGCTGATACGCTGCCGCCTCGTGCCGCCGCAATGTCTCGACCGCTTCCGGCATACCATCCCTTGCTTCCTGCAGCAATGCATTTTGCGAATCAAAGTACTGCCCGAAGTCGCCGCCAAACATCAGGGCAAGCTGTTCGTTTTCTCTCATCTGCTGGTCAAGAGCGGAGTTTGCAAGAGGAAGTGTATAATCTATGAAACCGTTCCAACCATTTTCAAGGGCACCCCATCCGCCGCTGAGAAAGTTCTCGCCGACATAGGCCCACGGGGAAGTGCCTGAGGCAAGGTATGAATCTTCGGCGATTTGGTTTATCTGATCCCCGATCCAAAGACCGGCCCGCACCGCGTTCATATCGATCCCCGCAGCCGCAAGATCCGGCGCGGCCGCCAACAGCAGTTCTTCACGGGCAGGTTGGACGGAACCGAACACAGGCATGGCGGAATCAATCGTGGGCTGGATGGGATCTGCCGGTTTCCAAGCCTGCTGCCATTTGCTGGAAAGGCGGCTTTTATATGCCGGGTCACCGGACGCGCTGCCGTTCGGCGCTGTGCTTTTCAAATTTTGTGTGGCCGCGGTTACCGGAAGCTGCCGGTCGGGTGTGGATTGGCTGCCACGATCCGTCGCTGCGGTGGTAGGATTCTGCACAGCCGTTTGCGGCTGCCCTGCGAGCTCGGTGTATGCGGAACCGGTCATTCCTCCGAATATTTGCTGCGGGGAAGTAAAGAGATCGCTCCGCTGCATGCTTTGGAAGGTATATTCGCCCGGTCTCGTATTTGCGAGAGGCCGCGTGGCGCTTTCTTCCGGTCCCGTATTCGCGGGGGGCTGCGCCGCGGCTCTTTTGTTCACCGCGGGCTGCCGCGCCTCCAGCGCATCTTCGCTCAGCATCAGCCCCAGCGCTTCTTCGCCCAGCTCGCTGGGCGATTTTTCGCGTTTGCGCTTCTGCGGGGTGTAGCTTTGCACTTGCGGCGTACTTTGCTCTGCATTCCACACGTTGTTTTGCGGCGTACTCTGGGTGTGGGGGAGAGCTGCGTTGGAGCTATATGCCACAGTGTTACTGCTATATCGATTTTTCTTTTTCTCCTCTTCGCCGTAAATATTCTTTACCGCCATCTTCATCCTCCTTTACGGTTCCCGGGGCGCCGCTTTTTAGCAGTGCCCCGGGATTTTTCATTTTTACTGTTTCGCTGTCCAGCGCGTTACGCCTTTCGATGCCGACGTGGTATTGGGCACCTTCTGAGATGTGACCGTCGGCCTGTTGAGCGGCATTGCAGAGGAGGCACTCTCTGCGCCGCCGCCATTCGTAATTTGCTGCTGCGCCTGCAACGCCGCGTTTGCACCTGCCGCCGCCAGAGCTGCGCCTGCAATTCCAACACCGCCGGACACTTTCGGCTGACTCTGCTGCGACTTTGTGATGCCCGCGGTATAGCTGCCGCCTCCACCGCTTCCCGCGCGCGCCGAACCGCCGCTGCCCATACTTGCCGCCTGTGCGGCCTGCGCCTGCATCAGCGCGTCGTTCTGTGCCGACTGCAGCTGCGCAAGCTGCTGCGCCTTGCTCTGCTCCAGCTGCGCAAGGCCGTTTGCATAGGTGTTGCTGTAGCCCAGCAGCTTTTCCTGCGAGGTGTTCGCAAGATCGGCGAGCTTGTTCTGGTAATCGTAATCGTAGCCCGCCTTGGCGTTGTTGTACGTATCCAGATCGCTCGCCTTGCCCGCGGCGAGGTCGGACGCCAGCGCGCCCAGCTGCGATGTGCGGTTTTGGTCGATCGTGCCGCGCGCGTTGCCGTAGCTGTTCGCCATGTTCAAAAGCGTCGTCTCGCTTGCCCCGCCGCTGCGCCCAAGCGCCGCCAGCTGCTGGCCGATGTTCCGCTTTTGCAGCTCGCTGGAAAGATATGCCTGCTGCATCGCGCGCTCGGATGCGCCGTTTACGTCCCCAACCGCCTTATCGTAGCTTTGCTGGCGCTGCGCAAGGGCATTGTCATAGCGTGCCTTCGCCGCGTCCAAAAGCGAATTGTAGCCCGCCAGCGCGGCGGCCTCCTGCTGGGCGCGCGCCTCCTTCTGCGCCGCCACGCTGCGCTCGTACTGCTGCAGCAGGATCTCCGCCTGCCGCTGCGCGGCCGCCTCGGCAAGGCTCTGCTGCTGCGCGTAAAAGGCGCTGATCGCCGCCGGATCGTAATAGCTTGCCATTCTCTTTTTGCTCCTTTCTGTGTGTTACATGCCCACCTGCAAAAACAGGTACGCCAGCACCGCGCCCACCGCGGTGGTAATTGCGTGCGCCAGCACCTTGCGCCAAAGCTCGCCGTCGCGCGCCTCCAACTGTTCCAGACGCCTTCCCTGCTGCAGCTGCTCCTTGAGCATGTTTTCCATGTTCACGGCAAGCCGCTCGATGGAGACGTTCATCTTTTCCAGCCGGCGCGTGTTTTCCTCCAAAATTGCCAGACGGTGGTTTTGCCGGTCGTTTTCCTCTTTGATGCGCTGCGCGAACTCTTCATGTTCCATGCGCGGGATTCCCGCTGTCATTTCCGGTTCCATATTTTTCTCCTTTCCGGCATATGGTATTACATGCCGGGGCCGTCGAAATCCGGCCCGTCGGATTCCGGCAGATCTGCCGTGCCCTGCGAGGGGCTGTTCCCATCCTCCGGCAGAGGTCCTGCCTCCGGCAGGCGCTCCACCTCCGGCAGACCGGCCACGCTGGTGAGCAGGCTGAGCACGCCCGCCAGCAGCGACGCGCTTGCCACCATGCGCCAATCCACCGCGCCCATCACGGCCGCCGTGCCGATGGTGGCAAGCGCCGTCTGCGCCACGGTCTTTACCGCGCGCACGCCTGCGGCGGTGATCCAGTTTTTGATGTACTCTGCATTGTTTTTCATCGTTTTTCCTCCATTCCGGCTTTATGCCGCATCGGTTTGTAAAAGCTTCTGCGTGCGTGCCTGCGCAAGCTCCAGCACCGTTTCGGCCTGCCTTGCGCGTTCCTGCGCTTCGGCCAGCTGCGCGGACAGCTCCTTCAGCCCGGCAAGCAGCTGCGCCGCCTGTGCCAGGGCATCGTCCCTCTGGGCTGC
>JAAVHN010000041.1 GCA_014799685.1 Subdoligranulum sp.
ATCCCGTCGATGCCATACATGCCGTGGATCATGGCGGAAACAGGAAGAATGGATTTTTCATCCCGCACGATGCATTCGCAGATCCGCTTTACCGACATGGCGATGCCGTAATAGGTGGCGCTTTTCTTTTCGATGATCTCGTAGGCGCTGTTTTTTACGTCTTCGGAGATTTCCCGCATGGCGGAATCATGGTTGAAATATCCGCGCATCTCACAGAAATCGTGCAGGGGAATGCCGGATACATTCGCGCTGCTCCATGCAACGATCTCGCTGTCCCCGTGCTCGCCGATCACAAAGGAGTGGATGCTCCGGCTGTCCACATGCAGGCGCTCTCCCAAAGCGTATTTGAGCCGGGCCGTGTCGAGCAGTGTTCCGGAGCCGATTACCCGGCTTTCCGGCAGGCCGCTGAGTTTCACCGCCGCATAGGTGAGAATGTCCACGGGATTCGATACGATGAGCAGAATGCCGTGAAAACCGTGTCTTGTGATCTCGGGGATGATGCTTTTGAAAATGCCAACGTTCTTCTCAACAAGATCAAGCCTTGTTTCGCCCGGCTTCTGGTTTCCGCCTGCGGTCACGATGGCAACGGAGGCATCGGCAAGGTCGCTGTAATGTCCGGCAAAGATTTTCATCTGCCCGGCGAAAGGAATGCCGTGCGCGATGTCCTGTGCCTCTCCGTCTGCTTTATCAAAATCAACATCAATCAGAACCAGCTCTGAAAACAGCTTGCCCTGCATCAGTGCGAACGCCGCAGCAGCGCCCACAAAGCCGCAACCGATAACGGCCGCTTTTCTGGAATCTATTTTCTGCGCCATAACAGCACCTCCTGTATGATCACAGTATTCCCCGGTTTTGGGCGGTTTACGATAGAACACTGTTTTCACAGGAGGGTTTCGCACGGGCACCTTCATTCAGCCGGGGCGGGACATCCGCAAAACCGCATGCTGAAAAAGAAGCCGGGGCGGTTCCCTGCATTAAATATCTGGTGGAAGAGCGCAAAGTGTATCCATGTATCTGATGACCATCTGCCGTATAGTTTCTTCTTTTGGAAGAACATGACGACGGCTGCAGGGGCATTTGTGGCGGTATCATTCTGCATGGGCAGGCGAATCTGCGCAGGGCGCATTACGAAGTGCACATATAACGGAAGAAAGAAGCAAAAGTAAAGAGAGACAGCGGCAGGGCGCGCCGGGGGAACTCGGCGCGCCTTTTCTTGGAACAGGACAAGATATATTGGTTGTGATTTGAACATAATAATATTATCTTTTACCATCAAATAATGATGCCCCTCTTGCCGGATTATGAGCGTTATTGTATAATAGTAGTATACTACGGTAGTATACTACAAAAACAGGGAAAGTCTGGCGGATCAAATGGACAGCGAAAGAAGATTGGGCGCCTGGATGCAGCTCCTTGTACGCAAGCTCAATGCCGGTGGCAATTATCTGCTAAAAGATAAGGGGATCACTGTTATGCAGCTGCGCATACTGCGTTATATCAGAGTTCATCCGGAGCAAACGCAGATCGCAAATATTTCCGATTTTTTTGACGTGAGGCATACAAGCACCATCCAGGTGATCCGCGCTCTGGAGGAAAAGGGCTACATTTATAGAGAACCTATCCCCCATAGCCATGGCAAAAAAATCAAATTGACGCAAGAGGGAGAGATGATCGCCGCCCAAAACGAGAATACAATCGATCAAACAGAAAAAATCATGTTCGACGGCTTTTCGGAGGAAGAAAAAACATTTTTGTTTCAGCTTTTGGGCAGAATCAATGATAATCTGGACAAGGGGTTTCAAATCACGAAAAAATAGAAAAGGACGGTATCAACAATGAAAATTATGAAAATTCTGGGCATAGCACTGGGCATTCTTTTGATCATAGGCGGCATTTCCTGTGTGCTCACACCGACAATGACCTATTTGACCCTGGCCTGGGTGGCCGGAATCAGTATGGCTGTAGATGCCATCGGAAATATTGTAACCTGGTATGCGAAGAAAAAAGAAGGTATGGCGGACGGCTGGGATTTGGCCGGAGCGATTGTTTCCCTGATATTTGGGATCGTTCTGGTTTCCAGCGCAGCGGCGCAGGTGCTGACCGCTGTAATCATGGCGGATATCGTCGCACTCTGGATCATCGTGAAAGGGATCGTCCGCATTGTTGCCGCTCTCCGGATCCGTAAAGTGAGGAAGGCACTCGATGCACAGCTTTTGGGCAGAAATTGGGGGAAAGTTCTGGCGATGGGCGTTCTGATGACAGCCTGCGGCATCCTCTGTCTGATGGATTCCACCATATTGATGATTGCAATCGGAATATTTGTCGGATTCTCCATCATATCTTCCGGATTGAATTTAATCATCTTTGTGACGGCAAAGCCGGGGAAGGAGAAATAATGAATACAATTTTTGATTTCCGAAAAATTCCGTTCCGGCAAGATGATGCATCCGTGCTGGAGCGGGCAAAAATCCGGGAGCTTCCTGGATATGAGCGCTATTGCAGAGACTATGGCTTTTTTGACGAAGCGGCGGAAACGTTTGCGCAGTTATATGAAAAAACAAATCAAATGGATATTCAACAAGGGGGACTGACAGTATGAGCAATTCCGTTCAAAAAGTCATCACCTTTGAGGAACACTACATCTGCCCGGAAACGGATGCGGCCTACCGAAAGCTGGTGGACAAGAGCCGCATGAGCGACACGCAGAAAGCGAAACTGGCGCACAGCGAGAAGTGGGTGGCCGAGAGCCCCATCACCGATATCGGTGACCGCCGTATCCATTGGATGGATGGGAACGGCGTGACCATGCAAGTGCTCAGCTACGGCGACAACAGCCCCGCCGATCTTCCGGCCGGCCAGTCCGTGGCCCTGTGCCGGACCGCCAACGACTACCTGGCGGAGCATGTGAAGCAGCACCCGGACCGCTTCGCGGGTTTCGCCATCCTGCCGGTGGACGCGCCGGAGGAGGCGGCAAAGGAGGCCGTCCGGGCAGTGAAAGAACTGGGGCTGAAAGGGATCAGCTTCAAAGCCACTTACCGCGGGGAGGAGTTTCTGGATGCAAAGCGCTTTGCGCCGATCTTTGAGGCCATCGGGGAGCTGAATGTACCCATCATGTTCCACCCGAATGAAACCGTTCCCGCCGTGACCCGCAGCTACTACGAAGGCGACAGCCTTTCCCCCGTGGCGTCGTTGCTGCTGTCCGGCTTTGGCATCGGCTGGCATTACGAGACCGGCGTAGCCTATCTCCGGCTGGCGGCCTCCGGGCTGCTGGACCAATATCCGGATATGAAGCTGCTGATCGGCCACTGGGGCGAGGTGCTGCCTTTCTACTTTGACCGGCTGGATATGGCCTTCAACAACATGGGCAAGGGCCTGCTCCAGCGCAGATTCACGGACTATTTCCGTCAGAATATGTATGTCATGCCCAGCGGCCTCCACGACAAGAAGCCTATGGATATCGCAATGAGGGTTTGTCTGGAAGAATTCGGCGCGGATCACATCGTGTGGTCCAACGACTATCCCTACCGGGCTGACGCCGCTCTGCCCAACACGGCGGACTGGATCAATCGTTTGGAGATTTCCCAAGGGGATAAGGAGAAAATTGCCCATTTGAACGGGGAAAAACTGCTTGGGTTATAAAAAACGATTAAGAAGTGAAAACATGGCAGAACAAGAGAATGCACCCGAGCAAGACGCGCCATTCTGTACGACCGGGACGATTTGCGCAAGGCATATGATAAAATCCATACATAAAGGGAAGAGAAACTGCAGCAAGCGCGCCGGGGAAACTCGGCGCGTTCTCTTTTTGTCTGCCCGATTTTTGGTTTGCGGCGGCGATAAACAATTTGCGCAGAAGCCTGCAGGGCGGCGGCGGGAGGCAAAGGAACTGCTGCCGCCCCACACGCAGATGAACTGTGCCTGCAATTCCATCGCGCTGACAGGAGAAACGCTTGCGGAACACGACAATGGAAGAAACCCCGCCAAAAGCTTCAATTGAAGCAGCCGGAATCTATATAAAATCGGGAAGATGTACAGGCAGCATCATTTACGATATTGATGATGCAATGCCTGTGCATTGCCCATCCTCGCACAGCATCTCCCGCAGCATGGCAAGGGCTTTTTTCTCAATGCGGGATACATAGCTGCGCGCTTATTGCAAGCGGTGCCCGTAAAGCCCCACGGCATGGGCGTTTGTACGAGCACAGGGTCAGGGGGGATAGCTGCGCGCTTAATGTAAACGATGCTCTAAAAGCATTTCAGGAAGGATATTATTCGCACAGAGAATGATTTTGCGGTGCTGTGCCCGAATGTAAAAAGTGCAGGAAAAGGTTATGATAAGCGGCCATTCATTGTAAAAAGAAAAATGAGAAGGGGGTGATGATGGACAAGCTGTATGATGTGCAAGCACAAACATGCCGAAAGCCGGTTCCGGCCGTCGAGTAATTTCATACAGGAAGATATTCTGATGGCATGACCAAAATATGATAGACAATTTTTGCGGGCGTTTCATCTTTTCAGATGGAGCGCCCTTTCTTTATGCCAATTTCAAAGCAGCTAAGAAACGGAGGATGTACCATGGCTATATTCCGCGTGGAAAAAACAAAGGATTTTACCGTTATGAGCAACCACCATTTGCGCAATACCGAGTTATCACTGAAAGCCAAAGGGCTGCTGTCCCTCATGCTGTCGCTGCCGGAGGGCTGGGACTATACGACGAAGGGCCTCGCGTATATCTGCCGGGACGGCGTGGATTCCATCAGTACCGCGCTGCGGGAGCTGGAACAGGCCGGGTATCTTACCCGGCACCGTCTCCGGCGTGAAAACGGGCAGCTTGGCGATATCGAATACACGATCCATGAAAGGCCCGTCGCCGATACGGGAAACGATATACCGCCTGATTTGCCAATACCAGAACAGGAAAATCCAGTACAGGCAAAACCTATGCAGGAGAAACCTATACAGGAAAAACACGCACAATTAAATACTAATCAATCAAATACAGAAGAATCAAATACGGATCAATCTATCTATCCGGGCCGGATGTTGCTTTGCGCGAAGAATGAGAAAAATTTGCAAAAAGAATGAGAAAAACAGTGCAGTAAAAATACAACAAAAGGTTAAATGAGAAAAGGGCGTTTACGGAGAGATTAAACCTCTTGTAAACGCCCTTTCCTTCTGTTTTAAAGCTGTTTTTTGCCGCGATTGCCATGGTACTCAAGGATCAAATCCTTGCCAGTTTTTCGCTTGGCATTTGGGATATACTCCATTAGATCCGGCAAAGTGCAATCCAGCACCTCACAGATACGATCCAAATGATCCAAATTAACGCGATCCACCAACTCGTTGTAAATCTCATTGATGGTCGCGGCACGGATCCCCGTTGCACGGGACAGGTCGGCCTGTGTCATCCGGCGCTCGCCCAACAGCTTTGACAAATGAATTTTGATCATCTGATCGCCCCGGTAATATTATAACTAATTCCGGAACATTCATTCTGATTTCGTAAGATTATTACCGAATTAGTAATTCTTGATGATCACTTCATTGTAAAGCTTGCGACTGTTGGTGTTGCCGGGCAATGTGTCTCGACGCTGCAACGACTCTACCGTGCACCAATCTTCATACAGCGTCCGAATACGCGGGTCGTCGTTGTAAGACAGTACAAAGCGACCCTTCTGTCTTCGTAAGCTTGCAGCCAAGCGAAGATGATCCTCCCATGAAAATCCACCATCATAGTACTGTTCTGCGCCCAAATATGGGGGGTCTAAATAGAATAGAGCATCAGGCCGATCGTATGTTTTCAGAATCGGCTCAAAATCTCGGTTCTCAATGATCACACCTTTCAGACGCTGCTGCACTTCTGTAAAAAATGCAGTATTTGAAGCGCTTTTGGATGCTGTTGTAAAGGTTTTTTGATCACTGCCAAAAGAGCATCTTACACGATAATAAAATCTTGCTGCGCGCTGGATATCAGTGAGGCCGCCTGCCTCGAGTTGCGCAATGGCATTGAAAAAGGTCTCGCGCGCAGTAACAAGCCATTCCAGTTCCTGCTGCAATGCTTCGCGGTGGTATTTGATGCACCGGAAAAGATTAACAATATTTCCATCTTTATCATTGATGACCTCGAGCTGACCAGGCGCTTTTTCGCGACCGAAGAAAACCCATCCCGCGCCAAAAAAGACTTCAATGTAGCGGCCAACGCCATCCAGCGGAAATCGAGAGATGATTTCTTTTCGCAGGGCACGTTTGCCGCCAATTCTTCCAATAGGGCTGTTCATTCAGTGTCCACCTTTATATATAATGTGGGCAATCAGATAGATCACTGATGAATTAGCCATCCGGGGGACCTCTACACACAAGATGAGATATTATGATTTTTCCACCTCCGGCAGACCCGCCACGCTGGTGAGCAGGCTGAGCACGCCCGCCAGCAGCGACGCGCTGGCCACCATGCGCCAATCCACCGCGCCCAGCACGGCTGCCGTGCCGATGCTGGCAAGCGCCGTCTGCGCCACGGTCTTCACTGCGCGCACACTGGCGGCTGTGATCCAGTTTTTAATGTACTCGGTTTTGTTTTGCATCGTCTTATCCCTCCAGAGCGGCTTTTGCCGCATTGATTTTTTGCATATAGACATTTGCCTTTGTCTCCCATTCGGCCCGCTGGCGCGTCATCTCCTGCAGCTCCGCAGCCAGCTTTGTCACCTCGTCGGTGTCTGCATCCGTGCCCGGCTTGTAAACCCCATACGCCAGCCCCAGCGCCGCCGCCTTTGTCAGCACCACGCACTGATCGCCCGGGCTGGCCGGGCCGATGCGTATGCGGCCGGTTTCGTCCTCTTCGTACCCGAGGCAGAGGCTCTCGGCCAAAGCGTGCAGCGCGGCCCGGTCGCCGCTGCTGGCCGGGCCAATCTGCAGTGTAACAGCGCTCTTTGCCAGCGCCTGCACTTTTTGTTCCATCTGTTGATCCTCCTTTGCATTGATCGCGTTCGCCTGTGCCGCTAC
>JAAVHN010000042.1 GCA_014799685.1 Subdoligranulum sp.
CATCATGTCAAAGAGGTCCAGACGCTTTTGCAGGGAGCTGGCATAAAATTACTGTACTTGCCTGCCTACAGCCCTGATTTGAATCCAATTGAAAATATGTGGTCGAAAATCAAGGCGATTCTTCGCAAGCTGAAAATCAGGTTTTTACCCTTGCTTGCTCAAGGTATTGCTGAGGCTTTTTCGATGATCAGTCCGTCTGACTGCGCTGGTTGGTTTTCTGCCGCTGGTATTCCTTGCTAATTTCTTGGATTGCTATAAAAAAGCTTTCGGGCTTTCTGCGAGGATTCGTGCTTTTGAAACCTTTTCAGCTGTTCCCCTCGGAAATCGCCCTCTGCCAAACGAAAAAATCCGATTTTTCCGCCGCGCGCTCTTGCAATCGGGGCGCGCTTCCTCTATAATGAAAGTAAAGCGATCGTGAAAAACTGTCAGCACTCCCCGCATGGTTTCGGGACGGCGCCGGTGGGGAAAGATCGCAGCGGATCGTTCGGGGAAGGCGCTTACCAAAACGCTTCAAAATGCTTTGGCAGGCGCAATTTTCGGAAGATCCGGCAGGAAAAGGCAGGCCAGAGCGCGCAGTTTTGCCGTCAGGGCCGTCCGGGGCCGTCCGGAAAGAAAATCACAAAAGGAGCATCACACTATGACGTATTCTCATGAAGTAGAACGGATGTGTCCGCTGACGAAGGGTCCGCACCACGGCCCTGCGCCCATCCCCGAGGAGGGGCAGTGGGTAAAAGCGTACCAGATCGGCGACATCAGCGGCCTGACGCACGGCGTGGGCTGGTGCGCGCCGCAGCAGGGCACCTGCAAGCTGACGCTGAACGTGAAGCAGGGCGTCATTGAAGAGGCGCTGGTGGAGACCATCGGCTGCTCGGGCATGACGCACTCCGCCGCCATGGCGGGCGAGATCCTGCCGGGCAAGACCATCTTAGAGGCGCTGAACACCGACCTCGTGTGCGACGCCATCAACGTGGCCATGCGCGAGCTGTTTTTGCAGATCGTCTACGGCCGCAGCCAGACAGCCTTCTCCGACGACGGCCTGCCCATCGGCGCGGGCCTCGAGGACTTGGGCAAGGGCCTGCGCAGCATGACGGGCACCATCTTCTCCACCAAGGCGAAGGGCGTGCGCTATCTGGAGCTGACCGAGGGCTATATCACGAAGGTCGCCGTCGATGAGAACGGCGAGGCCATCGGCTATCAGTTCGTTCGTCTGGGCAAGATGATGGAGGACATCCGTCACGGCAAAGACCCGAAGGAAGCCTACGAGAAGAACATCGGCACGTATGGCCGTTTCGCCAATGCGCCGAAGTATATCGACCCGCGCGAAGAGTAAGAGAGGAGGAGAAAAAGAATGGCACAGTTTGAAAGTCAGGACCGCCGCATGCCGAAGATCGAGGCGTGCTTAAAGGCGAACGGTTTGGAATCTCTCGACGCATGCCGCGAAATGCTCCTCTCCAAGGGCATTGACGTGGACGCGATCGTCAAGGGCGTGCAGCCCATCTGCTTTGAGAACGCCGTTTGGGCGTACACGCTGGGCACCGCTATCGCGGTAAAGCGCGGCCTCAAGAGCGCGGCCGATTGCGCCGCCGCCATCGGCGAGGGCCTCGAGGCCTTCACCATCCCCGGCTCTGTTGCCGAGCAGCGCGCCGTCGGCCTCGGCCACGGCAACCTGGGCGCGATGCTGCTGCGCGACGAGACAAAGTGCTTCGCGTTCCTCGCGGGACACGAGAGCTTTGCCGCCGCCGAGGGCGCCATCGGCATCGCCCGCACCGCCAATAAGGCCCGCAAGGAGCCGCTGCGCGTCATCCTGAACGGTCTGGGCAAGGACGCGGCGTATATCATCAGCCGCATCAACGGCTTCACCTATGTGGAGACGGATTACGATTTCAAGACCGGCGAGCTGAAGGTCGTGCGCGAGAAGGCTTTCTCCGACGGCGAGCGCGCCGCCGTGAAGTGCTATGGCGCGAACGACGTGCTCGAGGGCGTGGCCATCATGAAGGCCGAGGGCGTTGAGGTGTCCATCACGGGCAACTCCACGAACCCCACCCGCTTCCAGCACCTCGTGGCCGGCACCTACAAGAAGTGGGCCATCGAGAACGGCAAGAAATACTTCTCCGTGGCCTCCGGCGGCGGCACGGGCCGCACGCTGCACCCGGACAACGTGGCCGCCGGCCCCGCTTCCTACGGCCTGACGGACTCCATGGGCCGCATGCATGGCGACGCGCAGTTCGCCGGCTCGTCCAGCGTACCCGCCCACGTGGAAATGATGGGCCTCATCGGCATGGGCAACAACCCGATGGTCGGCGCGACCGTCGCGTGCGCCGTGGCCGCAAGCCAGGCGTAAGGCTTTATCCTTTTGCGGGCGATCGTTATTGATCACTGCTGGTTTCTAATAAGAAAAGGCGCCGCTTCCCTTTTGTGGGGGGAGGCGGCGCTTTTTATGGTTTTCTTTTTGTGCAGCGTAATTTTTCAGTAATTTCAGCAATTCTTTCTTTTAGTTCCGCTCCCCTCTTGCAATTCTGCCGCATACCCCGTATAATAGGCTTGTTCGCAGAGTAGAAGCCCGCGCGTTGGCGCGCGGCTGCTTTGGCAAAGCCAGGGCTGCCGCCGCGCCGCCAGTGCCGTTCCGACGGGGAGTTGCGGAACGGACGAAAAGCAACGCTTTTCAAGCATCGCTTGCGGTGCGGGCTTCGCATCCCGCTGCTGCATGATGTGCGCATTCCGCGAACGGGCCTTTCCAACTGGGCGCTTGCATGGGCTGCTTTGTATGGATCGCTTTTTGGGCTAAATGCCGGCATCTTTCGACATTTGTCGAAGGGATCCGTTTGCCGGGCCGCCCGCCGTCCATCGCCAAAGCCCGGCAAAATTTCCGGAGCGCGCTGGTGAAGAGATGTCCGGATCACGTTTTTGCCCCCTTTATGCGGCAACGCTATGGTAAAAGGGGGATTTTTTATGTCTGTTTTTCAAACACTCGGGCACTTTTTCACGGGCTTTGCAGCCCGCCTGCGCGACGCCGCACGCGAGGTACGCCGCACCGCCGGCCTGGCCGGGGCGGCGATGCTGGCGGCGGTGGGGCTTGCGCTGAACCAAATCGTCATTCCCGTCAGCCAGTTTTTAGAGATCGGCTTCGCCTTTTTGGCCGCCGGAGCGTGCGCGTTTCTGTACGGCCCGTGGATGGCCGGGCTGATGGGCATCGTTACCGACATCGCCGGCTATTTTCTGCGCCCGAACGGCGGATTCTTCCCGGGCTTTACGCTCAATGAATTTCTGCTCGGCTTTTTATACGGCTGCTGGCTGTACAAAAAGCCCGTCTCGCTGTGGCGCACATTCTGCGCCTGCCTTTCGGCGGTGCTGCTCATCAATCTGCTGCTCACGCCGCTTTGGCTGCACCTGATGTACGGCAACGCCTTTGTGCTGACGACCGTCCGCCTTGTGAAAAACGCCGTAAAGCTGCCGGTGGACACAGCGCTGCTGTACTGCGTTTTGAAGACTGCGGAGAAATACGGAAAGCAAAAAAACTGAGAAACATTTTATAAATCAGGCGATCAAAAAGGCCGTTCCGGGCATCAACCCGGGGCGGCCGACCGCGAGAATTATATCGTACCGGTTTGGGTGATTTGAGCTTGCAGCATGAAGCAGAACGCTCCCTCCTGCGGTTTATAAAAGCCGCCGGAGGGAGCATTTTCTTTTTCAGTTTTTCACCGGCCGCGCCGGACTCAGGGGTTAAAACTGGGGTTGAACGCGTAGAAGTTGCGTCTGTTCAGCGTATCTTTTACGCGCTCTAAGGCTTCTCCGAAGCGCTGGAAGTGCACGATCTCGCGCTCGCGCAAAAAGCGGATGGGCGCGATTACGTCCGGGTCGTCCACAAGGCGCAGGATGTTGTCGTAGGTGGTGCGGGCCTTCTGCTCTGCTGCCATATCCTCGTGCAAATCGGTGATGGCGTCGCCCTTACTGGCGAAGCACAGCGCGTCGAACGGCGTGCCGCCCGCCGCCTGGGGCCAGACGCCCGTGGTGTGATCGACAAAGTAGGTATCAAAGCCCTGCTTTTTGATCTCCTCCGCCGAGAGCCCCTGTGTCAGCTGCCAGACGATGGCGCTGATCATCTCGAGGTGCGCGAGTTCCTCCGTGCCGATGTCCGTCAGCAGGCCGGCCACGCCGCGCCATGGCATTGTGTAGCGCTGGGAGAGGTAGCGCATGCTTGCGCCGAGCTCGCCGTCCGGGCCGCCGTACTGGGTGATGATCACCTTGGCCGCCGCCGCGTTCGGGTGCGTAATGTGCACCGGGAATTGCAGGCGTTTCTCATAGCTCCACATCGTCTTGTCCCTCCAGCTCCCATGGCCACGGCGCGCGCAGCCAGTCCCAGCTGCATTCGCCGCCCGCCTGATAAAAATTCACCGGGCCCACCATGCGCTCGTACTGCCGCACGACATCCTCGCGCTTTTCGCGCACCTCGTTCGATGCGGCCAGCGCCGCCTCGTCCTCCGGGTGCGTGTCGAGGAACAAGCGCAGTTCATCCATCGCAAAGCTCAGCTGGGCCAGCTCGCGCTTCACGCGTGCCGCGTTGTTATGGTTCCCATTCATAGCGCACCTCCGGGCAGAACGGCAGATCCAGCGCCGCAAACAGCGTGCCGCGGCACAGCGCTTCGGACACAGGATACAGCTGCTCGAAGCGCTGCACCGGCACCGTCGCAATGGCAAGGTGGCAGCGGCAGGGCTGCTGCGTGCCGTGCTGTTCATTGTCTTGCATAAAAATTCTCCTTTCGAAAGAGCCGGATGACGTCCGCGCTGCGGCCGCGCCCTCTTTGGGAACCTCTTCCGGCCCTGCCCCAGTATATGAAGGGGCGCATTCCTTTGTCCCTGCCGCCGGAGCAAAAAACGACAGCAAGCGCCGTCCTCCGGGTTTGTCCCGGCGGCCGGCGCCTGCGATAAAATCAAAAATTGGTTGTGCGAGAGAAGGCGCAGCGTTTACCAGCCTGCCGGGCAGGCTTATGCAAGATTGCAAATCCTGCGAATTCCCGCATACCCTCGCAAGATATGATATTGCTTTTTTTGCAATTGCTTGTTATGATTAAATAAATAAAATCGTTTTTCCGGGCGTTTTTTCGTCGGAATTCCGTTTTACAGTTTCATTTATTGCAAGGCGAAAGCTGCCCGCGCAAAATCGAAAACAGAAAGGATCTGATCGAATGTCCGTAGATCTGCGCGCAAATCCCTTTTATCTGGACGACGAGGGCATCCAATGGGTAGAGGATACCATCGCCTCCATGACGACCGAGGAAAAAATCGGCCAGCTGTTCTTCAACATGGGCTCCTCCCGCTCCGAGGAATACCTGAAAATGACGGTGGACAAATACCACATCGGCGGCATCCGCTACAACCCCGCCACCGCGGCCGAGGTGCACGAGCAGAACCGCATTCTGCAGGAAAATTCCAAGATCCCCCTCATCATCGCCTGCAACACCGAAAAGGGCGGCAACGGCGCCTGCGTGGACGGCACCTATATCGCCGAGCAGACGAAGATCGGCGCCACGGGCAACGTGGAATATGCCCGGGCTCTGGGCAAGATGTCCAACACCGAGGCGGCGGCCATCGGCTGCAACCTCAGCTTTGCGCCGGTATCCGATATCTATTACAACTGGCACAACCCGATTGTGAGCCTGCGCACCTACGGCAACGATCCCCAGCGCGTGATCGAAATGACGCAGGCGTATCTGGAAGGCGCGCACGAGGTGCCCGGTTTCTGCTGCGCGGCGAAGCACTTCCCCGGCGACGGCCTGGACGACCGCGACCAGCACGTGGCGAACAGCGTGAACACCTTCTCCTGCGAGGAGTGGGACGCCACGTTCGGCAAGATCTACGCAAACCTCATTGATAACGGCCTCGAGGCCATCATGGCAGGCCACATCATGCTGCCCAGCTATACCCGCGCGATCAATCCCGACATCAAGGACGACGACATCATGCCGGCCACGCTCTCGAAGGAGCTGCTGACGGGCCTGCTGCGCGAAAAGATGGGCTTTAACGGCATGATCCTGACGGACGCCAGCCACATGGTGGGCATGACCTGCCGCATGAAGCGCAAGGATATCCTCCCCACCGCCATCGCCGCGGGCTGCGATATGTTCCTGTTCTTCAACGATATGGACGAGGATTTCGGCTCGATGATGGACGGCTACAAGAACGGCATCATCACCGAGGAGCGCCTGTCCGACGCGCTGCACCGCATCCTGGGCCTGAAGGCGCACATGGGCCTGCACAAGAAGGCCAAAACCGAACTGGTGCCCCCGGCCGCGCAGATCAAAGAAGTCATCGGCTGCGCCGAACACAAGGCCATGCAGGCCGAGATCGCGCGCGAGGCGATTACGCTGGTGAAGTATAAGGACGAGGACGTCCTGCCCATCACGCCCGAGCGCTATAAGCGCATCATGATCGTGTATGTCACCGGGCTGGAGGCCAAGGGCCTTGGCGCCATGATGAAGGCAGCGGCCGGCAGCAGAAAGACACCCGCCGAGGCGCTGAAGGAAAAGTTGGAGGCCAAGGGCTTTGATGTGCGCATCTACGAAAGCCCGATGGAAAAGCTCCAAAAGCGCGCGGCCGCGGGCGAAAAGGTGGACATCAACGTCTACTTCGCAGGCAAGGATACCATTTCGGAATTTGCCGGCGCACAGGATCTGATCATCACGCTCGTCGACGTGTCCGGCGGCTTCCAGACTGTGGCGCGCCCCGGCTTCGGCATGACGAAGGGCGGCGGCGAAATCCCCTGGTACGTGTTCGAGCTGCCCGTCGTGGTCGTGGGCTGCCAGCAGCCGACGATCCTTGCGGATATCCCGCAGGCGCGCACCTACATCAACACCTACGATACGCAGGATTCCACGCTGAATGCGCTGGTGGATGCGCTGGTTGCCGGCAAGGACGCCTTCAAGGGCAAGGACCCCATCGACAGCTTCTGCGGCATGTGGGATACGCATCTGTAAGTTTTTTTGCGGATACAGCGCACGGGTGAACGCCCGTGCGCGTTTCCTGTTTTTACATAGAGCAAAATCGATATGTCAAAATACAAATTGTAAATCTTGATCAGGAGGAATAACCTATGGCAGAAAATCCGTTTGCCGCATTTACCCCGAAAAAGGAATGGCTCGTGTGCGTGGATTCCGACGGCTGCGCGATGGATACGATGGATTCCAAGCACCATCAGGCGTTTTGCCCGGAGCTTGTCCGGGTATACGGGCTGGAGGAGTATGACGAGATCATTACCCCGTACTGGATGCAGGTGAATTTGTACAGCCGCACGCGCGGCATCAACCGCTTCAAGGGCCTGGCCGCGACGCTGCGCATGCTGGCCGGGCGCGGCGTGCAGGTGCCGCACGCGGACGAACTGTGCGATTGGGTGGATAACGCCCCAAAGCTCTCGAACCCCGCTTTGGAGGAAGCCATCGCGAACGGCGGCGGCGAGGGCCTCAGGCAGGCGCTGGAATGGAGCCGCGCCGTGAATGCCGCCATCGTGCGCATGGGCGACGATTCCAGGCCCTTCCCCGGCGCGCGCGACGCGCTGGCCGCGATCCATCCGCAGACCGATACGGCCGTTGTCTCGAGCGCCAACGGCGAGGCCATCGCCGAGGAGTGGACGCGCCACGGCCTGATTGAGCACATGGATATCGCACTGGGGCAGGATGCCGGCACGAAGGAAGCCTGTCTTGTGGCGCTGACGGCCAAGGGCTACGCGCCCGGCCATGTGCTGATGGTGGGCGATGCGCTGGGCGATCTTGCCGCCGCGCAGCACGCGAACGCGCTGTTCTACCCGATTTTGGTGGGCAAAGAGAAAGAGAGCTGGGACCGGCTTGTAAACGAGGCGCTGCCGCGCTTTTTGGCCGGCACCTACGCGGGCGAGTATCAGGAGCAGATGCTCGCCGCCCAGCGCGAGATTTTGCGCTGACAGTGTATTTTGCGCCGGCGGTATCCTCCGATGCTGACGGCGCATTCCAGCCTTGACGGCAATTTTTTGTGCTGACTGCATATCCCGATCCGACGGTGTATTCTGTCTCTGGCGTCATTTTTGAAAAACGATCCCGCCCCGGTTTCGCATCGTTGACGGAACACCGCAAAACAGGACGCCCGTCTGTTGCCGGGAATTTTACCGGGGCATTGCCGGGCCGGGATCGATCGAACGTAACAAAACGGCCGGATGCTGGAGGCGTTTGCTCCGGCATCCGGCCCGATTTACATTTTCCGCCGCTATGCAAAAAGGTGAAGCCCTGACTCGATCGATGAGAATGCCCGGCGACCGATTCAGCGCTTCCGGAAAGCTGCTATGAAACAAAACACAACAACAGACGCACAGTACCGGCGTATGACCGATGCCCCCATTCCGGGGCTGATCGTCTCGCTGTGCATTCCCAGCATCATCACCAGCATGATCACATCCATCTACAACATGATCGATACGTTCTTCGTTGCGCAGCTGGGCACCACGGCCGTCTGCACGAGTACGCGCATTTTGTCCATCCCAACCACGTTCTTCGTCGCGCAGCTGGGCACCACGGTCGTTGCGGCGGTGGGCGTCGTATTTTCCGTCTCCTCCATCCTCTCGGTGCTGGGCTTTTGGATGGGCACGCGCAGCAGCAGCATTGTGCTGGGGCGTCAGCTGTGCGTCTATGTGACGCTGCTGATCGCGCTTTCGCACTTTTTTGGCTTAAACGGACTGATGGCGGCGCTGCCCGCGGCAGACGCGTTCTGCTGCCTTGTGGCCGTAACGATGGTGCGCGGGTTCTTTCGCAGGCTTGGGAGTGGTTCCGCTGTGCCGGAAGACAGCCTTGCCGGGTAAATGCTCCGGCAGTTTCATCAGCGCCATTGCCGCAAATCGTGTGATATGCCAAAACGAAAAGCAACAAACCAAAGGTGCGGGGATGCAAAATGATCGAATTGTACAAACCGGCGCTCCACGAGCTGGGATTCCGGGAGCGCCTTTTGGCCGATAAAGAAACCATGGCCTACAACCGTGCCTGGGGCGGAACCATTCCATTCCCCAAGGAAAAATGGGAAAAATGGTATCAACGCTGGCTCAAAGCGCCTGCGTTCGAGCGGTATTACCGTTATTTATATGATCCCGCCGGCAAAAATTTTGTGGGAGAGGCCGCTTATCATTACGATGAGGAAAAGGGCATCCATCTTTGCGACGTGATCGTTCTGGCGGAATACCGCAGCCGGGGATTCGGGTCGGCAGGTCTCCGGCTGCTTTGCGGCGCGGCAAAGGAAAACGGGATCCCGGTGCTGTACGATGACATTGCGGCAGATAACCCATCCTGGCGATTATTCTTGAAAAATGGATTTGAAATCGATACGCGGGACGAAGCTGTTATAATGGTCAAAAAAACTTTATAGCCTCCGGCTATCGGGCAGCGATCCACTGGGGATCGCTGCCCGTACTGTTATTTTGATGGGGAGTTCCCCTGTGCAATTCTCTGCGGCTGTGGCCGCTGCCGCCATCGCTCCATGCACAGTCCTGCGGCAAAGCCTCGCCATTCGCCGCGGCCGGGATTGCCCGCTTTATCTTCTGTTCTGGTTATTCCATTGGTTGCGCCAGGCACGGCGGGTCTTGCTGTAGCGCATCTGCTGGCGCACCTTGCGCAGGAAATCTTCTCCGAAGAACAGCAGGAAATTGGCCAGCGAAAACACGATGGCGGCGCGCATGCTCCAGGTGCCCATCAACAGGTCCAGCGCGCACAGCGCACCGGAAACATACGCCAGATACTTCATCTTGATGGGCAGGATGAAGAACAGCAGCACCTGAAAATCGGGATACAGCGCCGCAAACGCAAAGAACAGCGAGAGGTTGATATAATTTCCGGTGCCGTAGCCGGTGATCGCGGCGGCAGCGATCGCGCCGAGCATTCCGCACAGGTAATACACATTGAAGCGGAAGCCGCCCCATGTGTTTTCCAGCGTGTTGCCAATCAGATAATAAAAATACAGCGAGATGATCAGCCCGAACGGCCTGGTCGTCTGCGGGATGAATACGAATGTGACAAGCCGCCACACCTCGCCGTGCATCACGGCAGCCCAGTTCAGCGAAAAGCGGCTGAGCAGCTGGATCGCCGGGCTGAGCTGGTCGGCAAGATACACCATCCCCTGCCCCGCGATGATCACCAGCATCAGGCGCGGAATGTAGTAACGGCCGAATTTACGCTCCAAACGATAGACCCATTTCATAAGTGTTTTGGTTCCTTTCTGTTTATCATTCGCTGTTTTTGAAATGATCTGCTTTGCTTTACTTGCAACCGCGCGGTTTTGCGCAGATACGTTTTCCGGCGTTCGTTGCCGCGGCGGCTCGCGGTTACATCCGGCTATAGCTGCCGGGCCGTCGCATGCGCTGTGTCTGTCGCTGCGGGGCTGCCGCATTTGCTATGGCCGCTGTATTCGATGCAGCCGGTGGCCCACTGTGTTCGCTGCCGCCGCAGTCTTTTAAAAACTTCCTGCATATCTCCTGTACCAATTCTGCTCTTTCAACAAGTATTGTAACAAATACCCGCTTTGGATTCAACAAAGAGTTATGTACAAACTGTAACTTTCCGGAAAAATGTGGAAAACCTGTCGGCTTATCCCGTGCTTTTCAACGTTTTCCACAGGGTTTTCAACAAAAATTGTGGAAAGGTCGGTATACACTGTGTAAAACTCGGTTGAAAAGTTAAAAGTTTTCCCGTGCAGTGTGGAAAACCGGCCTCACACCGCGGCAACGACCGCCCGCATTTTGAGGGGCCTTATCGCCGCATATCTGACATCGCTTTCCCGCAGAACAGACGTCGCGCTCCCTATGCAGAGCGAGGGAACCCCCGGAAATCCCCCCGCTTTGTGCCGGGTCGATATCATGTCTCCTCGTGCGGCGGTGTAAAGCCCTCGCCGAACACCTCGCTTGCCTCGGTGATCATCACAAACGCGCTTTCGTCGATGCTGTGCACCGCATTGCGCACCTTGAAGATCTCGCTTTTGCTGCACGCACACAGCACAAGGTGCCGCTCCGCGCCGGAATACGCGCCGATGGCCCTGACCAGTGTCGCACCGCGGCTCGTCTCGGCGTCAATGGCGCGCGCCGCAGCCGGGCCGTCCTTTGTAATAATGATCGCCAGCTTGCCGCTGCCCGCGCCGTACATCACCTTATCGATGACCAGCGACTGCGCATAGGTGCAGATCGCGCCGTAGAGCAGCGCATCGATATTGCGGAAGAAGATACCGCCGAGCAGGATCACGGAGAGGTCGATGAGCAGCGTGACCTGTCCCATCGAAAAATGCGGCCGCAGCTTTTTGACCGTGAAGATCAGGAAATCCGTGCCGCCTGTTGACGAGCCGCGCATATACACCAGCGCCAGCCCGGCGCCCATAAAGACGCCCGAAAACACCGCTGCCAGCAGCGGGCTGCCGGTATACGCCGGCGTGTGCGGAAAAACGAGATCGAGAAAGAACGTGGAGATCACCATGGTGCGGAAGCTTTTGAACAAAAATTTCCGCCCCACCACGCGGTAACTGAGCAGGATGATGGGAATGTTCAGCGCCAGTGTGGTGGTACCGATGGGCCAGCGCCACAAATGGTTGAGGAGCAGCGCAAGGCCCGTGACGCCGCCCGGTGCAAAATCGGCCGATTTGGCAAATGTATAAACGCCGAGCGCGAACAAGATACTGCCCAGAGCGTCATAGACAAGATCGGCTGCAAGCGCGCGCAGCCGCCCTGCATGCGGTTCTGTTTGGTTTTGCGGGGACTGGTGCTCGTTCCTCATGCTGTGTGGCCTGCCTTTCCTGCTGCAAGATTTGAAAACACTCTGATTCGGTCCATGGGCCGGAACCCTTTTTATTTATTATACACATTTCTTCCCCTCAATGGAAGCACCGTCCGAGCAGATTTTGCTGTGCCTCGCCCTTCTTCATCGCATTTCTCTGCCATACTTCTCCGCCGCACCACTCCGCCGCACCACTCCGCCGCATCGTTCCACCGTTTCGCTCCACCGTTTCGCTCCACCGTTTCGCTTCACCGCGTCGCTCCGCCGCACCAAATTTTTCACTTGACACAAAATCACTCACGCGGTATAATGGCAATGTTATATATAGATAATCTATATATCTTTTGAAAAATGATTTTAGGGAGTGACGCACGTATGCCACAGGAAAAGAACCTTGTGCCCGGTTCGGCGCAGATGCTGCTGCTGCGGCTTTTGGCAGAGCGGGATATGTACGGCTATCAGATGATTGAGGAGCTGGCAAAGCGCTCGAACGACACGTTCGCGCTGAAGGCGGGGACGCTGTATCCCATCCTGCACGCGCTGGAGGCCGAAGGCAGCATCGAAAGCTATGAGCAGCCGGGCGGGCTCGTCACAGTGGGCAAGCCGCGCCGGTATTACCGCATCACGAAGGCGGGGCGCGGCGTGCTGGAGGCGCGGCAAACGGAATGGCGCCGTGTTTCACGCGCGATCAACGCGGTGCTGGATGCCTGCCGCACCGGCGGTGAAGCAGGCAACGCAGTTCCGGATGGCCGCCACATCGCCAGTACAGCAGGCGGCACGGTGTCAGACACCCGCCGCACCGGCTGCGAAACGAATCGTGCGGCGCTGGATATCTGCCGCACCGGTATTGGAACAGACAACGCGATGCTGAATATTTTCCGCACCAGCTGCAAAGCACTCCGTGCAACGCCGAGCACCCGTCTTCCCAGCCATCAAACACTGAAGGAGGTGCCGTAATGGAACAGATACAACAGTGGATCGAAATCGCCGCTGCGCAGCTGCGCTGCCGGAAGGCCGTACCCGGTGTGCAGTGCGAGCTGGAAAGCCATTTGTACGAGCAGTACAACGCCTTTTTGGAACAGGGCTGCACCGCCGCAGAGGCGCAGCGCAAAACCGTGGAGAGCATGGGCGACCCCGTTCTGGCCGGCGGCGCGCTGGACCGCATCCACCGTCCGCGCCCCGCCTGGGGGCCGTTCTGCGCGGCAGCTGCGCTGCTGCTGATGGGCGGCATCCTGCGCTGGTGGCAGGGTATTCCCCTTGCGGCGGACGGAACGCTGCTGTGGCACGAGGGCAGCTGGCAGACGCTGTTTGTCACCGAGATCAGCATTTTGGTGCTGGCGCTGGTGCATTTCTGCATGGATGTCTCGCTGCTGTCGCGCTGGGCGTGGCAGATCTATCTGGGGCTGCTCGTCTTCTCCGGGTGCGGCATCCTGCTTGGCGATACTATCATCAACGGCCGCCGTTACTGGGCGCTGCCCTTCTTCGGGCTGTACAGTGCGTTTGATTTTGCACTGTTGTTTGCGCCGGTTTACGCCGCCGTGGTGTACCGGCAGCGCGGACGCGGCTGGCGCGGTTTTTGCATCTGCTGTGCCGCGCTTTTACCTGGGCTCATGCTGTGCCTGTATGCGCCGCAGATCGTGGCGGTGATTTTGCTGGCCGTCACAGGGCTTGTGCTTGGGGTGCTCTGCTGCCGGAATGATTGGTTCTGTATCGGAAAGCGGCACAGCCTGTGCGCGCTTTGTCTTACAGTACCGGCAATGCTTGCCGTTCCGTTGCTGGTATTGCTGCGCTGCTTTGGCGCCGGGCTTCCTGTCATGCTGGCACGCATGTTCTACGTGTTCCGCATAGATGATCCAGCCGGCGCAGACTATTGGCTGAATGGCCTGCAGCGCATGTGGGACGGCATGCACTGGTTTTCGCCCGGCGACGCGGCACTGCTGCTCAGTGAGCAGACCGGCCTGCTCCGCGTGGAAGAATTTGTCGGGCAGGGCGCGTCCGCACTCTGTGCCGACTCCCTGCCTGCCCTGCTCGGCTGGCGTTTGGGCGCCTTTTGGGCATTTGCGGTGGTCGCGGCCATCGCGGGGGGCATGCTCTGGCTGTGGCATACCGCAAACCAAATCCGCAGCAGCATCGGTCGCCTGTGTGCAGTGTCCGTGTGCACCCTGCTTTCGGGCAGCGGTCTTTTGTATCTGTGCGGCTCCTTCGGCTGGCATGGCAATAGCAGCATGCTCCCGTTCTTCGGCAGCAGTGTGGACATGATCGTGCAGGCGGCTGTGATCGGCCTGCTGCTCTCGGCCTTCCGGCTCGATACAGTTTTGCATGAGCCTTCCGCCGCCCCGCGCCGTGCGCCGGATGCAGCGTAAATTTGGAACACTTGCAGGCATAAAATTTATCTGCTAAAATGGAAGCAAACAGAACGCATGGGGGAATACGATGAAATTATACAGGCCTGTCGGAGAAAAAGAATATCAGCTGATCCGGGAGAGCGATTTCACTGCATTTCCGCCCAGACTGCCGGAGCAGCCGATTTTCTATCCTGTGTTAAATGAACAATATGCAACGGAAATTGCCCTCAAATGGAATGTAAAGGATAAAAATTCAGGATATAAAGGGTATGTTACCTGCTTTGAGGTCGATAATCGTTTCATCTCCAGATATCAAGTACAAACCGTCGGAAGGTCCTACCATCAAGAATACTGGATCCCTGCCGGGGATCTGGCAGAATTGAACCAGCATATCATCGGCAAGATTAAAGTTATAAAGGAAGTATAAGGAAAAATATTGTTCCTCTCCCCCGGAAAGCATACTGGAGAAAGGGCATAGTATCTTTTCTGTAAAGCGCTTATCCGATAAAACCGAAACGGGCCGCCGGTAAATGCCGGCGGCCCGTTTTCATTTAATTGTTTTGGACCGGTTTGCGCGGGATTTCCCGATCAAACCAGCTCGATGATCGCCATCTCGGCGGCGTCGCCGCGGCGCACACCGGTTTTGATGATGCGGGTGTAGCCGCCGTCGCGGTCGGCATACTTCGGGCCGATCTCGTCGATCACTTTCTTCGCTACGTCCTCTTTCGTGATATAGCTGAATACCTGACGCTTCGCGTGCAGGTCGTCACGTTTGCCGAGGGTCACCATCTTCTCCGCCATTGCGCGCACTTCCTTTGCGCGCGTAACTGTCGTCTCGATCCTGCCGTTTTCCAGCAGGTAAGTCGTCATGGCGCGGAGCATCGCCCTGCGGTGATCGCTGGTTCTGCCAAGCTTTCTCGTTCCGGGCATGCTGTTTCACTCCTTTGCAGTTTGGTGGGAACGCGTTTGCCGCCGCACTGCCGGCCGCTTTTACCGGGCCGGCATGCCTTTGGCAAAAAACGCGGTTCAATTTTTACTCTTCTTCTTTTGTCAGCGAAAATCCGAGGGAATCCAGCTTTGCCAGCACCTCTTCGAGGCTCTTGCGGCCGAGGTTGCGCACCTTCATCATCTCGTCTTCGGATTTGTTGATCAGGTCTTCCACAGTGTTGATGCCGGCACGCTTCAGGCAGTTGAACGAACGCACGGAGAGGTCGAGCTCTTCGATTGTCATCTCGAGCGTCTTCTCCTTGCCCTTGTCGTCCTTCTCCACCATGATCTCGGTCTCCATCGCCTCCTGCGACAGCGTCACAAACAGGTTCAGGTGCTCGGTCATGATGCGCGCCGCAAGGCTCACGGCCTCCTGCGCGCTGATGGTGCCGTCCGTCCAGACCTCAAGCGTCAGCTTGTCGTAGTCGGTGATCTGGCCGACACGGGTATTCTCCACCGTATAGTTTACCTTGAGCACAGGGGTATAAATGCTGTCCACAGGCAGCGCGCTCAGCGACGCCTGCTCCGCGGCCTGCTTGTTGCGCTCTGCCGGCACATAGCCGCGGCCCTTGTCGAAGACCAGCTCCATAATCAGCTTTGCCCCGTCCGCAAGGGTGGCGATGTGCCAATCGGGGTTCAGTACCTCGATCTCGGCATCCTGCTGGATGCTGCCGGCCGTTACCTCGCCCTCGCCGCTGGCCTCGATGCGCACGGTTTTCGGCGTATCGGAATACAGCTTCGCGGTGATGCCCTTGACGTTCAGAACGATCTCTGTAACGTCCTCCTTCACACCCTCGATCGTGGAGAACTCGTGAACTACCCCGTCGATTTTAATGCTGGTGACTGCCACGCCCGGCAGGCTGGAAAGCAGCACACGCCGCAGGCTGTTGCCCAGAGTGGTACCGAAACCGCGCTCCAGCGGCTCTACGACGAATTTGCCGTAGCGGCCGTCCGCAGACAGGTTCGCGGTATCGATTCTGGGTCTCTCAATCTCCATCATTCTAAAACCCTCCTTAGGTCGGGCAGGCAGCAGCGTGCCGCCCGCCAAATTGTTCGCGTGCAATGAGGATCACGGGGATTACTTGGAGTACAACTCGACGATGAGGTGCTCTTCGATATCGAAATCGATCGCATCGCGCTCCGGCAGCTTGATGACGCTGACCGTCATTTTCTCGGCGTCCTTGTCCAGCCACGTGGGCACGGGGCGGGCGCTGTTCTTCTCGATGCATTCCTTGATCTTGTCGCAGTCGGTGGTGCGCACGGCGATCTTGTCCCCCTCTTTCACGAGGTAGGAAGGAATGTTCACGGTCTGGCCGTTCACGCTGAAGTGACGGTGCAGCACCAGCTGGCGGGCTTCCTTGCGGCTCATCGCAAAGCCCGCGCGATAAACGATGTTATCGAGTCTGCTTTCAAGGATCCGAAGCAGATTCTCACCGGTGATGCCGCTCTTGCGCTCGGCCATCTCGAAGTAATGCGCGAACTGGCTTTCCAGTACGCCGTAATAACGCTTTGCCTTCTGCTTTGCGCGCAGCTGCAGGCCGTACTCGGAGACCTTCTTGCGCGCCTGGTTCTGGCCGTGCTGGCCCGGCACGAAGCTGCGGCGCGCAAGCGCGCACTTGTCCGAGTAGCAGCGGTCGCCCTTCAGGAACAGCTTCTGGTTCTCGCGGCGGCACTGGCGGCAGACTGCGCCTGTATATCTTGCCATTGTCTTTCCTCCTTTGATTAAATGCGGCGGCGCTTGGGCGGGCGGCAGCCGTTGTGCGGAATGGGGGTAACGTCCTTGATCATATTTACCTCCAAGCCGGTGGCCTGCAAAGCGCGGATCGCAGCTTCACGGCCGGAACCGGGGCCTTTTACATAGACCTCTACCGTCTTCATGCCGTGCTCCATCGCGGCACGGGCGGCAGTTTCCGCAGCAGTCTGTGCGGCAAACGGCGTCGATTTGCGCGAACCGCGGAAGCCAAGCCCACCGGCGCTGGCCCACGATACCGCGTTGCCCTGCACGTCTGTAATGGTAACAATGGTGTTGTTGAATGTGCTCTGAATATGCGCGCAGCCACGTTCGATGTTCTTGCGCTCACGGCGCTTGCCACGTACGGGAGCGCCTTTCTTAGCAGCGGCTTTTTGTGCCATTCTATCGATCCTCCCTTTCGTGAATCACTTCTTCTTATTTGCCACCGTGCGCTTCGGGCCCTTGCGGGTACGGGCGTTCGTCTTGGAACGCTGGCCGCGGACGGGAAGCCCCTTGCGGTGACGGATGCCGCGATAGCACTGGATCTCGACCAAACGCTTGATATCCAGCGCGGTATTGCGGCGCAGATCGCCCTCGACGATGAAATTCTTGTCGATGTAATCGCGAATGAGCGCCTCTTCGTCTTTGGTCAGGTCCTTTACGCGGGTATCAGGATTGATCTTCGTCGCGTTCAGGATCTCGGTCGCAGCGCTGCGGCCGATGCCATAGATATAGGTGAGGCCAATTTCAACTCGCTTTTCTTTGGGCAAGTCAACTCCGGCGATACGTGCCATGTTTTTCAGCACCTCCTGATTGATTTTGCGGAAGCTCCGATCCGATTGGCGGGCCATGTCAGCGCCCGGCGATCGATTCCGAGGTTCCTCTTATCCCCTTGGTGGATGATGCCGCAGAAAACCGGCGGGATAAGGACGGCCCGCTGCGGCTGGAATGCTTTTGTGTGGAATGCCTTTGAAATACCGTCCGCCCGCGCTCCCCCCGGGAAGCGTTCCCCGTGGGGAAAGCGGCCGGCAATGCCTGCCGTCAGCCCTGGCGCTGTTTGTGCTTCGGGTTCTGGCAGATCACCATCACGCGGCCTTTGCGCTTGATGACCTTGCATTTTTCACAGATCGGTTTCACGGAAGGTTTCACCTTCATGTCTGTTCCCTCCTTCTGGCGGCGCGCGAAACATTTATTTCGAGCGCCATGTGATGCGGCCCTTCGTCAAATCGTAAGGGCTCATCTCCAATGTGACTTTATCTCCCGGCAGGATGCGGATGAAGTTCATGCGCAGCTTGCCGGAAATGTGTGCCAGCAGACGGTGCCCGCCTTGGATCTCCACCAGGAACATCGCGTTGGGCATGGCCTCGACCACGACACCCTCTACTTCAATGACGTCTTCTTTGGACATGCTGTTACACTCCCCTTGGCTGTGTGAGGATGACCGGCCCGTTGGGCGTGATGGCGATCGTGTGCTCAAAATGAGCCGCAAGCCCGCCGTCCGCGGTACGGGTCGTCCACCCGTCGGACATCGTCTTTACCACGTGGCTTTTCTCGTTCACCATCGGCTCGATGGCGATGACCATTCCGCTCACAAGGCGCTGCCCGCGCCCGGCCGTGCCATAATTCGGCACCTCAGGGTCCTCGTGCAGCTCGCGCCCCACGCCGTGGCCGACGAAGGTGCGCACAACGGAAAAGCCCGCGTTCTCCACATACTGCTGTACCGCCGCGCCGATGTCGCCGATGCGGTTTCCCACCTGTGCCGCGGCGATGCCGCACATCAGGGATGCCTTTGTGGCGTCCATCAGGCGCTGCGCCGTCTCGGAGACCTTGCCCACCGCAAATGTGGCGGCGTTGTCCCCGTTCCAGCCGTCAATGGCCGCGCCCGTGTCGATGCTGACGATATCGCCCTCATGCAGCACCAGCCCGTGCGACGGGATGCCGTGGATCACGACATCGTTCACCGAGATGCATGCGCTGCCCGGGAAGCCGCCCAGCCCCTTGAAGTTGGGCTTGGCGCCCTGGCTGACGATATAGTCATGAATGATCTTGTCGATCTGCGCCGTGGTGACGCCCGGCCGGACGGCCTCGCCGCCCAGCCGCAGCGCCTCGGCGGAGATGCGGCACGCGGGCCGCATCGCTTCGATCTCTTTTGCTGTTTTCAGCCGGATCACAGTGAAACCCCCAGCTTCTCAAACAGCAGTCTGGTGGTATCGGCCACAGTCTCCTGCCCCTGCACCACAACCAGCTTGCCGCGCGCGCGGTAAAACTCCACCAGCGGCTCGGTCTGCTCGTGATACACCTTCAAGCGCTCGCGGATGGTGGAGGGCTCGTCGTCCTTGCGGACGATGAGGGCGCCGTTGCAGCGGTCGCAGGTGTCGGGCCTGGCCGAGGGCTTCGCCGTCGTGTGATAGCTGGCCCCGCAGGCCGAGCAGACCCGGCGGCCGGAGAGCCGCTGGATGATCACGTCATCCAGCACCTCGATGTCCACGACCTTGTCGATCTGCACGCCCATTTCCTCGAGCGCCTCGGCCTGTGCCACCGTGCGGGGCACGCCGTCTAAAATAAAACCGTTTTTGCAGTCGTCCTGCGCCAGACGCTCCTTGATGATGCCGATGATCACGTCGTCCGGGACGAGCGCGCCGGAATCGATGAACGATTTCGCGCGCACGCCCATCTCGGTGCCGTTTTTCATCGCCTCGCGCAGAATGTTGCCTGTGCTGACGGCCGGGATGTTCAGCTTGTCGCAGATGATCTCGGCCTGTGTTCCCTTACCGGCGCCGGGCGCGCCCAAGAGGATCAGATTCATAACGCGTTCCTCCTTCATAACGGGCGCTTACTCAAGGAAGCCCTTGTGATGGCGCATCAGCATATACGATTCGAGGCTGCGTGCGGTATCCAGCGCCACGCCCACGACGATGAGCAGGCTCGTGCCGCCCAGCGACAGGCCGCTGATCTGGAAGATCGCGCTCAGCACAATCGGCAGGATCGCGACGACGCCCAAAAACAGCGCGCCGATGAACGTGATCTTGCCCAGCACCTTCGTGATGAAATCGCTGGTGGGCTTGCCCGGACGGTAGCCCGGGATCGTGCCGCTGTTGCTGCGCAGGTTGTTTGCGATCTCCACGGGGTTATACTGCGTGGCAACATAGAAATAGTTGAAACCGATGATGAGCAGCAGGTAGATCACCGCGTAGAACCAGCCGGTGGTGTTGAACGCCCGCAGGAACGACGAGGCGAACGGGTGCGCGCTGGGATCGTACAGGTTCGGGAAGAATCCGCCGATCGTGCCCGGGATCGAGGCCAGCGCGCTGGCGAAGATGACGGGCATAACGCCGCTCATGTTTACCTTGATGGGGATGTGCGTGTTCTGGCCGCCGTACATCTTGCGTCCCACCACGCGCTTTGCGTACATCACGGGGATGCGGCGCTCGGCGGCGTTCAGGATGACGATGAACACAACCACGGCGATCGCGATCAGCGGGGTGAGCACCAGCGCAAAGATAAAGCGCACTTCACCCTGTGCGGCAAGGTCGATCCACGCTTTTGCGGTGGAGAACACGCTCGTCATGCGGGAAACGATGCCCGCAAAGATCAAAATCGAAATGCCGTTGCCGATGCCCTTCACATCGATCTGCTCGCCCAGCCACTGGATGAGCATCGAGCCCGCGACGAACGAGAGCACGATGACGACGGCAGAGAAGATCTGCTCGAACACCGGCTTGCCCGCGCCATAGAGCAGCGCATCCTGGCCGCGCAGCAGGAAGTAGTAGCCGATGCCGAGGCCGAGGGCGATGCCCGCGCCCGTGTAGCGCGTGATGCGCGTCAGCTTGCGGCGGCCGTCCTCGCCCTCTTTCGCGAGGCGCTCCAGCGCGGGGATGGCCACGGTGAGCAGCTGAATGATGATGGACGCGTTGATATACGGCGTGACGCTCAGCGCGAACAGCGATGCGCGGGAGAACGAACCGCCTGTCAGCATATCAAAATAACCGAACAGGCTGCCGGACTGGCCGCCCACCCATGCCGTCAGCGCCTCTTTGGCGATGAACGGCACCGGCACGGCGCAGCCCAGACGGAACAGGACGATGATCAAAAGTGTAAAAAGCAGCTTCTTGCGCAGATCTTCGATCTTCCATGCGTTGCGAAAGGTTTCAAACACTTCAGATCACCTCAGCCTTCCCGCCCGCTTTCTCGATATTCTCCTTCGCGGAGGCGGAGTAGGCGGCAAGTTTTACGGTGAGCGCCTTTGTCAGCGAACCGTTGCCAAGAACCTTGACGCCGTCCAGCGTCTTCTTGATGATACCCTTGTCCAAAAGGGCCTGGGTGTCCACCGTGCTGCCCGCTTCGAACTTTTCAAGATCGCTCAACGTAATCGTAGCATACCTGGTGGCGAAAATATTGTTGAAACCGCGCTTCGGCAGGCGGCGCTGCAGCGGCATCTGGCCGCCCTCGAAACCGGCACGCTTCGCGCCGGAACGTGCTTTCTGGCCCTTGTGGCCGTAACCGGCCGTTTTGCCGTTGCCGGAGCCGTGTCCGCGGCCCTTGCGCTTCGCTGCCTTGTTCGCGCCGGCGGCGGGCTTTAATTCATGAAGCATCATTGCGAATGCACCTCCTTGCTGTTACGCTTTCACGACCTCTACCATGTGAGAGATCTTGTTGATCTTGCCGCGCGTGGCGGCGTTGTCGGGCTGCGTGGTCACGTCGCCCGCCTTCTTCAGGCCCAGCGCCTTCGCGGTGGCGATCTGCTTTTCGCCGCGGCCGATCAGGCTCTTTGTCAGCTTGATGGTGAGCTTCTCGGGCTCCTTCTTCTTCGCGGGCGCCTTTTTCGCAGGCGCCTTCTTTGCGGGAGCCTTCTTACCGGCAGCTTCCTTTTCGGGGGCTTCCTTCGCGGCCGCCTTCCTGGCGGGGGCGCGCTTCGCGGCGGGCTTCTTCGCGGGGGCTTTCTGCTCCTCTGCGGCTGTTTCCTCTACCGCTGCGATCTTTTCTTCAGCCATTGGTCACTGCCTCCTTAACCCAGAATTTCTTTCACGGTCTTGCCGCGCTTCGCAGCCACCTGCTCGGCGCTCTGCAGGCTGCACAGGCCGTTCACCGTGGCGGTGACCACGTTGCAGGGGTTGTTGGTGCGCTGGCACTTGGTGCGGATATCCTTGATGCCCGCAACCTCCAGCACGGCGCGCACCGCGCCGCCGGCGATCACGCCGGTACCGGCGGGAGCCGGACGCAGCAGCACGCGGCCGGCGCCGAACACGCCGACGGTCTCGTGCGGGATGGTGGTGCCCTTCAGGTTTACGCGGTGCAGGTTCTTTTTCGCGGCGTCGCAGCCCTTGCGGATCGCCTCGGGAACCTCGGCCGCCTTGCCAAGGCCGAACCCAACAATGCCGTTGCCGTCGCCGACGACGACCAGAGCGGAGAACTTCATCACGCGGCCGCCCTTAACGGTTTTGGATACACGGTTGATGGCAACAACCTTCTCTTGTAAATCCAAAGTGGATGCGTCGATCATTTCCATTTGTATCCTCCTCACAGCTCGAGGCCGCCCTCGCGGGCTCCCTCAGCCAAAGCCTTGACGCGGCCGTGATATACAAAGCCGCCGCGGTCGTAGACCGCCTTCGTGATGCCTTTGTCGGCAGCGTGCTTCGCGATGGCGAGGCCCACCTTATGGGCCGCCTCGATGTTGCCGCCGTAGCCGTCAAAATCCTTATCCATGCTGGATGCGCTGGCCAGCGTTACGCCGGCCACGTCGTCGATGAGCTGCGCGTAAATATGCTTGGAGGAGCGGAACACATCGAGACGCGGGCATGCCGCCGTGCCGGAGATCTTGCCGCGCACACGGCGGTGGCGGCGCAGACGGGACACGTTTTTGTCCTTCTTATTGACCATTCTCGTTCACTCCTTCTCTTATTTCGCGCCCTTGCCGGCCTTGCCTTCTTTATGCGCGATATACTCGCCCGCATAGCGGATGCCCTTGCCCTTGTAGGGTTCCGGCGGGCGCTTCTCGCGCACTTCCGCGGCAAACTGGCCGACACGCTGCTTGTCGATGCCGTTGATGACGATCTTCAGGGGATCGGGCACGTCGATTGTGATGCCGTCCACCTCGGGAACGATCACCTGATGCGAGTAGCCCAGGTTCATCACAAGGTCCTTGCCCTGCTTCGCGGCGCGGTAGCCGACGCCCTGAATCTCTAATTCTTTCTTAAAGCCGTGGGTAACGCCCTCCACCATGTTGTTGATGAGCGAGCGCGTGAGGCCGTGCAGGCTGCGGGCCTCTTTCTCGTCATTGGGGCGGGTAACGACTACTTCACCATTCTCCACTTTGACAGTCATCATGGGATGGATCGTGGAATTCAGCGTACCCTTGGGGCCCTTCACGGTGACGTTGCTGCCATCGACTTTGACCTCAACGCCCGCGGGAATGACGATGGGTTTTCTTCCAATTCTCGACATTGTCTATGCCCCTTTCTTACCACACAAAGGCGAGCACTTCGCCGCCCACGTTGTTGGCGCGGGCCGCCTTGTCTGTCATAACGCCTTTCGAGGTGGAAATGATCGCGGTGCCAAGACCCTTCATCACCTTGGGCATATCCTCACAGTTGGTGTAGATACGCAGGCCGGGCTTGGACACACGGCGGATGCCCGTGATGACGGGCGCGCCGGTCTCGGTGTATTTCAGTGCGATGCGGATGATGCCCTGTTTGTCATCGGCGATGACCTGAACGCCCTTCACATAGCCTTCCTCCAGCAAGATGTTGGCGATCGCCTTTTTCAGCTTGGAAGCCGGGATGTCCACAGAAGGGTGTTTGGCTGAACTGGCATTGCGGATGCGTGTCAGCAGGTCCGCGATCGGATCGGTAATATTCACGCCACTAACCTCCTAAATTCTTTGAATCGTTCAAATGTGCGGGAAAGCCGCCGGGCTTTGCCGGGTCTTTTCTCTCTGCGCAGCCGCGGGCCGGTTTGGCCTGCCGCCGCGCGCGGGGCGGACACTTATGGCCCGCCGGGCAAAGAAGAAATGCTCCGGCGCTTGCCTTTACCAGCTGGCCTTTTTCACGCCCGGGATCTCGCCCTTGTAGGCAAGCTCGCGGAAGCAGATGCGGCAGATGCCGTACTTGCGCAGATATGCGTGCGGGCGGCCGCAGATTTTGCAGCGGTTGTAAGCGCGGGTGCTGAACTTCGGCGCCATCTGCTGTTTGATCTTTTTGCTTGTCTTAGCCAAATCTCATGCCCTCCCTTAATTCGCGAACGGAGCGCCCAGAGCCTTCAAAAGCTCTTTGGCCTCTTCGTCGGTCTTTGCGGTGGTGACGAAGCAGATGTCCATGCCGCGCACCGCGTCGATCTTATCGTAATCGATCTCAGGGAAAATGAGCTGTTCCTTCACGCCGCAGCTGTAGTTGCCGCGCCCGTCGAAGGAGTTGCCGTTGATGCCGCGGAAATCGCGCACGCGGGGCAGCGCCACGCTGAAAAAGCGATCCACGAACTCGTACATGCGCTCGCCGCGCAAAGTGACCTTCGCGCCGATGGGCATACCCTCGCGCAGCTTGAAGTTCGCCACGCTCTTCTTTGCCTTGCAGACGACGGCCTTCTGGCCGGTGATCTTCGCGAGATCCGAGAGGATCGCGTCCATGATCTTCGGGTTGTCGCGGGCTTCGCCGCAGCCGACGTTCACAACCACTTTATCCAGCTTCGGGATTTGCATCACGCTTTTGTAGCCGAATTTCTTCATCAGAGCGGGAGCAACTTCCTTGGCGTAGGTTTCCTGTAATCTTGCCATGCTTTTCTACTCCCTTCCCTTAAAACTCTGCGCCGCACTTTTTGCAGACGCGGACCTTTTTGCCGTCCTTCTCGGTGTGGCCCACACGCGTGGCCTTGCCGCACTTCGGGCAAACCGGCATCACCTTGCTGGCATACATGGCGCCCTCGGCCTTCACGATGCCGCCCTGCTCGCCCTGACGGCGGGGCTTGACGTGCTTGGTGACCATATTGCGGCCTTCCACGATCACTTTGCCTTCCTCGGGGCTAACTTGGAGCACCTTGCCGGAGTTGCCGCGATCCTTGCCGCTGATGACCATAACGGTGTCGCCGGTTTTAACATGAACTTTTGCCATTCTGTAAAACCTCCTTACAGCGATTCCGGAGCAAGGCTGACGATCTTCAGGTAGCCGCTGTCGCGCAGCTCGCGCGCCACCGGTCCAAAGATACGCGTGCCTCTCGGGTTTTTGTCGTCGCGGATGATCACCGCGGCGTTTTCGTCGAAACGGATATAGGAACCGTCCTCACGGCGCAGGCCCTGCTTGCTGCGAACGACAACAGCCTTGACCACATCGCCTTTTTTCACTTGGCCGCCCGGCGCCGCTTTCTTCACGGAAGCTACGATCACGTCGCCGATGCCGGCATATCTCTTGCGCGAACCGCCCAACACGCGAATGCACATGATCTCCTTCGCACCGGTGTTGTCGGCCACCTTGAGATAGCTTTGCATCTGTACCATAAGACAGAATCTCCTTTCAAAGCTGGTCGATTATTTCGCCTTTTCGATGACCCGGACCAAGCGCCAGCGCTTGTCGGCGCTCAAAGGGCGGGTCTCCATGATCTCCACGCGGTCGCCCACGCCGCACTCGTTTTTCTCGTCGTGCGCCTTGAACTTCACGGTGCGCTTCATGATCTTTTTGTAGAGAGGGTGCTGCACGCTGTCCTTCACGGCGACAACGATGGTCTTATCCATCTTGTCGGACACAACGACACCCACGCGGGTCTTTCTCAGATTGCGATCCATTGCTCTTCCTCCCTCTCTTATTGTGCGTCTTTCAGCTCATTGGCGCGCTGGATGGTCTTCACGCGGGCAATGTCTTTTTTGACGGTTTCAATACGGCCGGGATTGTCGAGCTGGTTGATCGTGTGCTGGAAGCGCAGGTTGAAAAGCTCCGCCTTCAGCTCGGCCAGCTTGTTCGCCAGCTCTGCCGCGCTCATCTCACGCAGTTCGTTTGCTTTCATTTACGCTTCCTCCAATCCTTCGCGTTTTACAAACTTGCACTTTACAGGCAGCTTGTGTGCGGCAAGGCGCAGGGCCTCGCGCGCGGTCTCCTCGTTCACGTCGGCAAGCTCGAACAGCACGCGGCCGGGCTTCACGACGGCCACCCAGTACTCCGGGCTGCCTTTACCGGAACCCATGCGGGTCTCGGCCGGCTTTTCGGTGACGGGCTTATCCGGGAAGATCTTGATCCACACCTTGCCGCCGCGCTTGATATAGCGCGTCATGGCGATACGGGCGGCCTCGATCTGGTTCGAGGTGATCCACGCCGGCTCCAGGGCAACAATGCCGAAATCGCCCTGCGAAACGGTATTGCCGCGCATGGCCTTGCCGGTCATGCGGCCGCGGTGCACGCGGCGGTATTTTACACGTTTGGGCAGTAACATTATTTGTTGCCTCCTTCTTTGCGGGCCTTGGGCTTGGCGCCTTTCAGCACCTCGCCCTTGTAGATCCAAACCTTGATGCCGATCTTGCCGTAGGTGGTGTTCGCCTCGGCAAAGCCGTAGTCGATGTCGGCGCGCAGCGTCTGCAGGGGGATGGTGCCCTCGTGATAGCTCTCGCTGCGGGCGATGTCGGCGCCGTTCAGACGGCCGCCGATCTGCACCTTGATGCCCTTCGCGGCGACGGCGTTCGAGCCGCGGCGCGGGCTCATGGCGTTGCGCATGGCCATCTTCGTGGCGCGGCGGAACGCAATGCGGCGCTCTAACTGGCTGGCGATGTCCTCGGCCACCAGCTGGGCGTTCGTGGACATGTTCGGCACTTCGACGATGTTCACCAGAACATCCTTGCCTGTCATTTTGGAAAGCTGCGCCTGCAGCTTCTCTTTCTCGGCGCCCTGGCGGCCGATGACCATGCCGGGCTTCGCGCAGTGGATGGTGACGCGCACGCGCGGCTTGCTGGTGGCGTTGTCGATGGTGCGCTCGATCTCGATCTTCGGCACACCGGCGTTATACAGCTGCTTTTTCAGCACCTTGCGGATCTTGTTGTCCTCCACGAGGGTGTCGCCGAATTCGCGCTTGGACGTAAACCAGCGGCTGTCCCAATCCTTGATCACACCCACGCGAAGTCCGTGGGGATTGACTTTCTGACCCATACTGCCTTACCTCCTTACTCTTTCTCTTTCAGAACGACCGTTACATGGCTCGTTCTCTTCAGAACGCGGTACGCGCGGCCCTGTGCGCGGGGACGGATGCGCTTAAGCGTGGGCCCCGGCGTGACAAAGCACTCGGCGACGTACAGGTTGTTCTTATCCATGTTGTGATTGTTTTCCGCATTGGCGGCGGCAGACTTCACCAGCTTGTAAAGGAGCTCAGAGGCGGCCTTCGGGGTGTACTGCAAAATCGCCAGCGCCTTGTCCAGATCTTCGCCGCGGACGAGGTCCAGAACGACGGAAACCTTGCGGGGCGCGATGCGGGCGTATCTCAGATGTGCCCTTGCTTCCATTGTAATCCTCTCCTATCCTTTTTATCGACCGGTGGTCTTGCCGCCCGCGTGGCCCTTGAACGTGCGGGTGGGGGCGAATTCGCCCAGCTTGTGGCCAACCATATCCTCGGTGATATACACGGGGACATGCTTGCGGCCGTCATGCACAGCGAACGTATGGCCGACAAAATCGGGGAAGATCGTAGAGGAACGGCTCCAGGTCTTGAGCACGCGCTTCTCGCCCGCTTCGTTCATCGCTTTCACGCGCTGCAGCAGCTTGGGCTGTACGAAAGGTCCCTTTTTAACACTTCTACCCATACAGCTACTCCTCCTTACTTCGAAGCGCGTTTCACGATCATCTTATCGGAACGCGCGTGGTTCTTGCGGGTCTTGTAACCCATCGCGGGCTTGCCCCACGGGGTGACAGGGCCGGGACGGCCCACCGGGCTCTTGCCCTCGCCGCCGCCGTGCGGGTGGTCGCAGGGGTTCATGACGGAGCCGCGGACGGTCGGACGCCAGCCCATGTGGCGCTTGCGGCCGGCCTTGCCGATGTTGACGTTCTCGTGGTCGATGTTGCCCACCTGGCCGATCGTCGCGATGCAGTTCACGGGCACGTTGCGCATCTCGCCGGAGGGCAGGCGCACCAGCGCGTACTTGCCTTCCTTGGCCATCAGCTGCGCCATGTTGCCCGCAGAGCGCACCAGCTGCGCGCCCTTGCCGGGATACAGCTCGATGTTGTGCACGACGGTACCGACGGGGATGTTCGTGAACGGCAGGCAGTTGCCCGGCTTGATATCGGCGTTCGGGCCGCTCATGACGGTGTCGCCCACCTTCAGGCCCTCCGGCGCGATGATATAGCGCTTCTCGCCGTCCTCGTACTCCACCAGCGCGATGTGCGCCGAGCGGTTCGGATCGTATTCCAGCGTCTTGACGGTGGCCGGCATATCAATCTTGTCGCGCTTGAAATCAATGACGCGGTACTTTGTGCGGTTGCCGCCGCCGTGGTGGCGGACGGTGATGCGGCCGGTGTTGTTGCGGCCGGCGGATTTCTTCATCGGTTCGAGCAGGCTTCTCTCCGGCTCGACCTTCGAGAGAACCGAGTAGTCGGTCACGGTCATGCCGCGGCGGCCCGGCGTAGTCGGTTTATACTTTTTGATCGCCATGTTTTCTCTCTCTTTCCTGTCTTATGACATGATTATCGGAGTCATATCTCCATAGGCGCCCCCTGTGGGGAGCTTCGTCGGAACGGACCCGAGCCGTTCCGAGGGCTTACACCATCGATTCGAAGAAGTCGATGCCCTTGGAATCGGGCTTCAGCGTGACGATGGCCTTTTTGCCGGCGGCCGTGTAGCCGCCGTGCATGCCCTGGCGGCGATAGCGGCCGCGCACGGAAACGGTGTTCACCTTGGCGACCTTCACGCCGAACAGCTCTTCAGCGGCGCGCGCGACGTCGATCTTGGTGGCGTCCGGCGCGACCTTGAAGGTGTACTTCTTCATCGCGATGCCGGCCATGGATGCCTCGGTGATCACCGGGGCGAGAATGATATCCTGAGCGGGCGTTTTCATTGCGCATATACCTCCTCAAGCTTCTTCGCGGCATCCACGCTGATGACGAACTTGCCGCCGTTCAGCACGGCGTAGGTGTTGATGGTGCCCACGGTGGCGGTGCTCACGCCCGGGATGTTCGCGGCGCTCTTCACGAGCTTCGCGTCAACAGCGGGGGTGACGAGCAGCGCCTTCTTGTCCGCGCCGATGGCCGCGAGCATGCTCACGATCGTCTTTGTCTTGTACTCGCTGGCCGCGAGCTCGTCGATGACGATCATCTCGCCGCCGGCGGCCTTGCTGGAAAGCGCGCTCAGCAGAGCCAGACGGCGCACCTTCTTATTCAGCCGGTAGCTGTAATCGCGGGGCTTGGGGCCCAGCGCGACGCCGCCGTGCGTCCACTGCGGGCTGCGGGTGGAACCCTGGCGGGCGTGGCCCGTGCCCTTCTGGCGCCACGGCTTCCTGCCGCCGCCGGAAACCTCGCTGCGCGTCTTGGTGCTCTGTGTACCCTGGCGCTGATTGGCGAGGAAGTTCACAACAGCCGCGTGCATAACCTTCTCGTTCGGCGTGATGCCAAAGACGGCGTCGGAAAGCTCGACTTCAGATACCTTCTTGCCGTTCATATCCAAAACGTCAAATTTAGCCATGATGCTTTCCTCCTTTACGCCTTCACGCTGTCGGAGATGCATACCACGCTGCCCTTGGGGCCGGGAATCGCACCTTTGATAGCGATCAGATTGTTTTCCGCGTCAACCTTGACGACCTTCAGATTCTGGATGGTAACGCGCTCCGCACCCAGATGGCCGGGCAGGCGCTTGCCCTTGAACACGCGGGACGGCGTGGAGCAGGAGCCCATGGAGCCGGCGTGGCGCGCCACAGGGCCGGTGCCGTGGCTTTCGCGCAGGCGGTGCTGGTTCCAGCGCTTGATGGCGCCGGCGTAGCCCTTGCCCTTGCTGGTGCCCACAACGTCCACATGGTCGCCCACGGCGAAGACGTCGGCCTTCAGGATGTCGCCCACGTTCATGCCGCTGATATCGTCCAGACGGAACTCGCGCAGCGTGCGCTTGGGCGCGACGTCGGCCTTGTCGAAGTGGCCCTTCGCGGGCTTCGTCACCTTCCTGGCGGACATATCGCCGAAGCCGAGCTGCACCGCGACGTAGCCGTCGCTCTCAACGGTCTTCTTCTGCACGACCGCGCAGGGGCCCGCTTCCACAACGGTAACGGGGATGACGCGGCCGTTTTCGTCAAAGATCTGGGTCATGCCCATTTTCTTGCCGATGATACCTTTTTGCATTTTCGTTTTGCCTCCTAAACAGGTTATTGGTTGACGCGGTGGTGCGCGCCAACATGACCTCTCCTGCGAGAGCGTCTGCATCGTTTTGCAGATCCCGCTGCATTGTCCTCTTTTGGCCGTTTTTTACGGCCAGCCGCCACACGGAGCGGCGCAGGGGAATTACAGCTTGATCTCGATGTCGACGCCGGCGGGGAGCTGCAGGCTCGTAAGAGCCTCTACCGTCTTATTGGACGGCTTCAGGATGTCGATCAGGCGCTTGTGCGTGCGGTTCTCGAACTGCTCGCGGCTGTCCTTGTACTTGTGCACAGCGCGCAGGATCGTGACGATCTCCTTGTCGGTGGGCAGGGGGACGGGGCCGGAAACGCGGGCGCCCGTGCGGCGCGCGGTCTCGACGATCTTCTCCGCCGCGCTGTCGATGAGGGACGCGTCGTAGCTCTTAAGCCGAATCCTGATTTTCTCCTTGACTGCCATTTGTTTCGCCTCCTATAAAATTCTGCTTGGACGTCCGTTCCGCATAGCAACGAACCGCCGTTTTCGTTTGCCGGCCGTTCTTTTTGGGGGAACAGCGTCCTGGGACGAACCATTCGATCAATACTGAACACTGCGCCGGGTGTTTCACGCCTTTGCATCAGAAAATCCGGTGAACCGCCATGCAGTTCCCCCGGAAACACTTGCAGCAAATGAACGTGGACATTGGTTTGCGCGCGCAGAGGCACCGCAAACGTATCCCTTTGCATTCAGTATTCTTTCGCCCGGTTCATGATCGGACATACTCGGCGGAAAAACCGGCGCAAAGCGCCGCAACCTCCCGCGTCATCGCATATCGTTGCCCTGCGAAAATGCAGGGCATTCGCAGTCGCCTAATTATAATAACAAAATCTCCCGGGGAATGCAAGGGTTTTTGAAAAATTTTTTGATTTTTTCGGATTTTTTTCAATTTTTGAAACGGCTGCCGTGCACCCCCAAAAAACAGCCCTGTGCGAATTGGGGATTGCGCAAAAAACATTTTTGGTATACTATTATATATAGTGTTCCAAAGAGAACGCAAACGAGGATGGAGGGAACGTTCGAGATGAATGCAAAGAAACTGGGCTTCGGTCTGATGCGCCTGCCGCTGCTGGACGCGGCGGATTCCACGAAGATCGACTACGAGACCGTGAACGGCATGGTGGACGCCTTTTTGAAGGGCGGCTTTACTTATTTTGATACGGCCGCGCCCTATCATGGCACGTACAGCGAGATTGCGTTCCGGGAATGCGTGGCAAAGCGCTACCCGCGCGACGCCTACACCATCACCGACAAGCTCAGCCTGCACATGGTGAGCGGAGCGGACAAGCTGGAAGAATTCTTCGCCGGCCAGTTGGAGCGCTGCGGCGTGGACTACTTTGACATTTACCTGCTGCACGCGGTGAGCGGCGACCGCCTCGGGGAGGCCGAGCGCATCGGCGCGTTTGAGTTTATGGCCAAGAAGAAGGCGGAGGGCAAAATCCGTCACATCGGCTTTTCGTTCCATGATACGGCCGACGTGCTGGACGACCTGCTGACAAAGCACCCGGAGATGGAGTACGTGCAGCTGCAGCTGAACTACATCGACTGGGAGGACAAGGATGTTCAATCGCGCGCCTGCTATGAGGTATGCGCCAGGCACGGCAAGCCTGTCATCGTGATGGAGCCCGTGAAGGGCGGCCTGCTGGCAAGCGTCGCGCCCGAGGCCGAGGCCGTGCTGCAGGCCGCGGCGCCGCAGGCCTCCATCGCCTCGTGGGCCGTCCGCTTTGCCGCGTCGCTGGAAAACGTGGTGATGGTGCTCTCCGGCATGAGCACGCCCGAACAGGTGGCTGATAACCTCGCGAGCATGCGCGATTTCCAGCCGCTGACGGTGGCCGAGAGCGAAACGCTGGACAAGGCGGCGCAGATCGTCAAATCGAAAGAGAGCATCGCCTGCACCGCCTGCCGCTACTGCGTGGCGGGCTGCCCGCAGAACATTGCGATCCCGGATTACTTCCGGCTGATGAACCAGCTTTCCAAGTTCGGCGATACGCACATCGGCCACGCCAAGTGGAATTATAACCACACCGTGGGCGAGATGGGCAAGGGCAAGGCCTCGGCCTGCATCGCGTGCGGCCAGTGCGAGGGCCAGTGCCCGCAGCACCTGCCCATTATTGAGCTGCTGCAGAAGGTGGCCGGGACGCTGGAATAAGCGACAGGACTGTTTCCGGCAGCCACTTCAAAGGTTCGGTGGCAGAACGCATTCCCGAAAAGCGGGAATGCCGCTGTGCAAATCTACGATGCAGCTTGCATGATAAGGGAATTTTGACATGCTGTCCAACACCAGAACATTTTCCGGCAACGGTGCAGATGCAACATCACCCACGCCGACAAAGCAAAACACGCCGTTTGGCATTTGACCATAAGCGGAGGCGGCAGAGTCCTTATGCGTTAAAACATAGTCACGCCCCAGTTTGTCAATGCAGGCATTCACACCGATTTTTCGAGCTGTATCCATGTTTAACATGACTGTATGACCTCCTTTAGATGCCAATATCGTCAAACAGATTGGCAGTGAATGTTGTTTCCTGGCCGGTAAGGCCGGAAATGAGCTGGCTTTTATCTTGCCCGATTCGCCGTAAAGCATTCCTGTCCTCAGGTGATGGAGCACCATCGAAACGATATAATACGGAGCATGCGGGCTATATGTTCCAAAATCTCCGGATTCATCAATAAAAACGCTCAGTGTCCTCTTTTCCATACAAAGGCTCCCGTGGCAATAAAAATGGCGGGGAATGCCCCCGCCGTTTCGGTGGACCAGGGCCTTTCGGCCAGCCCAAAGAGCGACATCGAATATCGCTCTTTTATTGTATTATTATAGTACAATATTTATTCCTATGCGTCAAGTTCTTTTTCGTCTTTAGATCCTATTTTTATGATTGCATCAGAGACTAAAACCCGCCGGGGAAAGATCCCCGGCGGGTTTTGGGTATTGCTGGTTCTTCCCTTGCGGGAAGATGCGCGCGGTTTTGGTTAAGCTTATTGCAGCAGCTGGAGCACGCTCTGGGGCTGCTGGTTGGCCTGCGCGAGCATGGCCTGCGCGGACTGCACGAGGACGTTCATCTTCGTGTAGTTCATCATTTCCTTGGCCATATCGGTGTCGCGGATGCGGCTGTTCGCGGCAGACAGGTTCTCGGCGGCTACGTCGAGGTTGTTGATCGTGTGCTCGAGACGGTTCTGCAGGGCGCCCATGCCGGCACGCGTAGTGGAAACCGTGTTGATAGCATCCTTGATCTTGTCGATAGCGTTGCTGGCGCTAGTCTCGCTCATAATAGACAGTCCGTTGATATCCAAACCGCGAGCGCTCATGTCCGCAACTTTCACAGTCATCTTGTTAAAGCTGTCCGCAGTATCGCCAATCTGCAGAGTCAAGCCGCTACCGGCAACAACGGGGGCCTTATCGGTGTTTGCCTTTGCCTCGATCGAGATGGTGTCGCCATCTACCGTAAAGTTCACGTCCTTCAGCGCGGCACCCAAGTTTTTCAGCGTATCCTCAGCGGTATCGCCGATTTTAACAGTACCGTTGGAGCCATCGCCGAACGTATAGGTGCGGTTATTGACGATCACGGTGTCGCCCTCGAAAAGAGCCGCGTTGTCCTTAATGCTCAGCTTGGTGGTGGCATTGACCGCTTTTGTAGAAAGCGTCACGGCGTTCAGTAGCTCATTCTTGGTAAAACCGCCAAGCGCATCATTGACATCGGTCTTAGTAGCAGCGGTACCGGCATCAGCCTTGTCGCCATGCTCCTCGATCTCAATACCGCCGATATCATCGCTACGGCCGATACTGAACACAAACGTCTTCTCTGCGCCGCCCACAGTCTTTTTGATTTCGGCAGTCGTATACGACAACTGCTCCGTTACGCTCTTCAGCAGGTCATCACCGGTAAGCCCATCCACAAGGATGATGTCCTTGGCAGCTCCAACATTATCCGCAAGATTAACGTCGCCGACTTCACCCTTTTTGAAGGTAAACACAGTTTCGCCAATCTTTAGGGTATTGCCATCCTTGAGCATATCCTCAGTCAGGGTCATCTTTGCACCGGAGCGAATCGTCGCACTGCCGTTGACGGGGTCCTTCAAATTCACAACATGGCAATCAGTACGGCCTGTGACCGCTGCGGTGGCCTTATCAGCATCCTTAGAGACGGTAGTGATTTTGACATCGCCCGTGGGTGCCCATGCACCTTCACGCGGGTTCGTGTCCATGACAGCCTTTCCTTCGTCATCCAAATACCCGGCATAGGTAAACTTGACTGTCGCATCGGTTTTTGCAGCTGTATAAAGCTCATTGCCGATAACAATAGTCTTGTTATCCAGAACGCCAGCAATATCTTCCCCGGCCTTCACAGTTCCCGCCGCAGCCGCAGTCTTGTTGGTCTCCCAATCCAAATCTTTAATGCTATTATTGTCAGCGGTGTCGACATACTTCGTAATGGCCTTTCCGTCAACGGAAAGCGTATTGATCAAAGCATAATCGCCTGCACTAGCAGCGGTACCTTTCGTTGTTGTGACCGTATAGTCCGCAAAGTTGATAATGAACTCCGGAGTTGTAGCGGTCTGCCCAACTGAAATGTGATTTGCGTCCGTAATGTGCAGAGTGTCGGTGCCGAACTGGCCATTGATGCCATCACCACGCAGCTTCAGTGCCTTAACGGCATCCGCAGAACTGCCAATGCTCATGGCCGTGGTGTTCAGACCCATGCTGCCATCCAGCAGCTTCGCGCCGTTGAAGTTCGCGCTCTGTGAAATACGGTCAATCTCGTCCAGCAACTGGTTCACTTCGTCCTGCAGCGCCTGGCGCTCAGTAGCGGTGTAGGTGCCGTTGGCGGATTTCGTGGCCAGCTCGACCATACGGTTCAGCATGTCATGCACTTCGCCCAGGTTACCCTCAGCCGTCTGAATCAGGCTGATGCCGTCCTGCGCGTTCGCAGACGCGGTTTCAAGGCCGGTGATCTGCGCCTTCATCTTCTCGCTGATCGCGAGACCGGCGGCGTCATCCCCAGCCCGATTGATGCGGTAACCGGAAGCCAGCTTCTCCAGGCTCTTCGCTACCGCGCTGTTGTTCAGACCCAGTTGACGATAAGCGTTCAAAGCCATCGTATTGGTTCTTACTACCATACCCATAATTGTACCTCCATGTTTTTGCGGCCTTGGGAGAGCATCCGGCTTCCCTTTAACGGCCATGTTGTAAATATTTGCTTTTGCCAGACCCTCAAAGTACCGCGCGCCAGCCTTTGAGGCACCGGCCAAAGCCGGTTCATTGTGAAACGCCACATCCGGTGGCCTTTCACTAACTGTATTCGGGCGATGGAGGGCGAACTTAACTGTTTTTCACAAAATTTTTCGGAAAGAGCGGCGCGGGGCGTCCACAGCTGTCCTGCAGATACGGGTTCGCCGTAAAAATCGCGCAAAAATCTTGACATTGCTCTTTTTCCTGCATATACTATAGATGTGGGTGTATCTCAGCCCTAAATGAGAAAGTTATTAAGCGGGCTTCTCTTGGCCCTCATGCAAGAAAGTTACGAGTGAGTGTTTCGCTACTCCAAAAGCGACGAAAAGGCGGGAGCAGGTTCATTTGCTCTCGCCTTTTTCTGTAAAGGAGCGTAACCATGGCAAACATCAGGTTGTACGAAATCAGCCCGGCTTATGTGGATCATTTACAGCCTGCTGCACCGCACCTTTTCCACAATAAGAAGCCCGGCCAACAAAACGAGCGGAAGTATATCGGCATTGTGTTGACAGTTCATGGCATAGACTATTTTGCGCCGTTGTCGTCATTTAAGGATAAGCACCGCAAAATGTCTGAAGGGCTTGATTTTATCAAGATCAAGGACTATGCCGTTATTAACTTGAATAATATGTTTCCAGTGCCTGCTGGTCAATATCGTTATGTGGATATAGCAAAAGAGAAAAACCCAAAATACAAGGCTCTTCTTTTGGCTGAGTACCGCTACATAAAGTCCATTCAAGAGCGAATCTTGAAAAATGCCGCAACTTTGTATCGGCTGAAAACCGGTGGGAGCATCTCCCCCCTGACAAAGCGATGCAACGATTTTACACGGTTGGAAGAACTATGCAGAGAATTCGGGAAATAGCCTTGTTATGAATAAACCGCAAGGCAACCTCCGGTTGTTTTGTACTGCAGCACAATATCACAAAAATCAACAAAACACCGCAAATGAAATAACGCTACCGGCGTGAGGTTCTGCAAAGCATAAACACCTCACGCCGGCTCTTTTTTTATTCCGTCAGCGCAGCGCCCGGCGGCCCCGGAACCACGCCAGCAGCTCCCGGTTCGCGGCGATGGATTCCGGCCATTCGGGATCGGTGACGTTGAACACATGGCCCAGCGTGCGCTCCGGCGACTGGGAAAGATATTCCCGGTATTCGTGCCGGACGCCCTTCGCGTCAAACGTCTCGTGCAGCCGCTTCGCCTCGGCGTACAGCTCCGGATCGGTGGGCGTTGTCAGCAAAAACACCTCGGGGTATTCGCATTTATCAAGCAGATACGGGATCGAGATATTGTCGATAAACGTCTCGTCCTTTTCCCGTCCATGCAAAACATTTTTGCGCAAAAACCGGGCCGTGAGGTCGCGGCCGGCCGCGGCGGTGCGCAGTTCCGTCATGGGGCAGCTGGCGGCCACGCCGCACAGGCCCGCGGCCAGCGGCTCCACCCCGAAATATTCCTGTAAATAGGGGCTGTTCTGGATGGCCGCGATCAGCAGCGCGTAGTGCCCGCCGCCGCTGTCGCCGCTGACGCAGATGCCCTTCGGGTCGAACCGCTGCGCCGCGGCGTTTTGCTCGATCCAGTGCAGCGCGCAGAACAGCTCGCGCATCACGTCGATGAAATCTGCCTCCGGCTGCAGCGAGTAGTTCACATTCACCACGCGCGCGCCCTCCTGCGCCAGAAAACCGGCCTGCCCCGCGTTGATGAATTTTTCGCAGGAGACATAGCCGCCGCCGTGAATCAACAGGATCACGGGCAGCACCTCGTCCGAGCCCCTCGGGCCGTAGATGTCCATCGTGTGGAACGGGCTGCCGTCGCCCATATAGTTCAGATCCTTTTGAACGTCCACGGAATATTGCAGATTTTTGGCCGCGAAATGCGCGCGGTTATCCTTCAGCTGTTTTTTGCGCGTCCAGCGCACGAGCAGGCCGGGCTTCATGCCGCTTCCTCCTCGAGCGCTTTCATGCCCTTTTCAATATTCAGCCCGCTGACGACGAGCAGCATCAGCACGCAGACAATAGCCGGGATCACCGCATACATAAAGCTCATCATGCTGACGGCGCCCGCCGGCTGGCTGGCCGCGCCGTTGACATAGCCGCCCAGATCGAGCAGCCAGCCCGAGAGCGCCACGCCGATGCCGCCGCCCAGCTTGATGCCCATCGACGAGCAGCTGAACATCGAGCCGTCCAGATGCACCTTATCCTTTTTGAAGGTGTATTCCGAGGTTTCGGCAATGACGGCATTCATCGTGCCCAGCATCGGGCTGAGGCCGAGTCCGCGCAGCGCGGTGACCACGAGCATCAGCGGCAGGCTGCCGGTGTAGCACACGCCGATGAACACCACGCCAAACACCGCGCTGAACAGCACGCCGTACTTGTTCACCTTGTAGATGCCGAATTTTTTCACGAGCGCCGGCGTGAATGCAAGCCCGACGATCATCGGCACCATGGATGCAAACGAGAACAGGCCCAGCGCGTCCGGATTGTTCAGTACATAGGTGCAGAAGTAGATACCGACGCCGTTCGTCACGCCCTGCATGCCGTATTGCAGCAGATAGAACGCCAAAATCAGCAGATAGTAACGGTTCGTGAGCAGGATCTTCAAACTCTGGAAGAACGTGATGCCGTCCGAATTTTCTGCCGCGGTTTTTTCATCGGTCTCGATCTCCTTGATCGACAGCACCGACAGCGTATTGAATGCCAGCATAATCACCGTATACAAAATCGCCGTCATGCGCCAGCCGGCCGCTCCGCCGCCAAACGCGGTGACAAGCCCTGTGGTGGCCGCGGCAATCACAATGCCGGCCAGCATCGCGAACATAAAGCGGAACGTGCCCGCCTGCACGCGCTCGTTCGGGTTTTTCGTCATGTATGCGGTGAGGGAGGAATATGCAATGTTGTTTGCGGTGTAAAAGAACGCGTTCAGCAGCGTGTACACCACAAAGAAATAGGCATACTGCAGCGTCTGGCCCATATTGGGCGTGACGAACAGCAGGATCTCGCACACCGCAAGCGGGAATGCCGTCCAGAACATCCAGGGCCGCGCCTTGCCCATTCTGGTGTGGGTGCGGTCGATCAGGCGACCGAAGAACACATCGGTGACGCCGTCCAGGCACTTCGTCAGCAGCATCAGCGTGCCGACAATGCCGGCATTGAGGCCGACCGTATCGGTGAGGTAGATGAGCACAAAGGAGGATACAAAAGTGTACATAAAGTTCGACCCGAAATCCCCCGCGCCATAGGCAACCTTTTGCCAGCCCTTCAGATAGGTTTTTTCCTGCGATTTTTCCTGCATACAGAAACCTCCTCGTTTTTTTCCTGTGTTTCTCCATGTTTCTCAGCGCCGCCTGCAACCGCCGGACAATGCTGAATGGGGATATATTTTTACTGTTGCGTCAATACTTCCTTGTACTTCTGCCAGTCGGCCTCGGGGATCTTCAGTGCCGTCATTGCTTGTTCAAGCGGGACATGGAAAGTGTTCATAATGTCACGGATAGCGCCAACTCTTGCATTAAATGCCCCCTCGGCACGGCCCTCGGCGCGGCCCTCAGCACGGCCCTCAGCAAGGCCCAAAGCGCGACCCTCAGCGCGGCCTTCCTCCAAACCCACTTCCCGCATTGTAGCCATACCGGATGCCAGATCCCACTCAAATTTCTTCCGGCTGCGATAGTGCGCACGTTCCTCTTCATCCTTACTGATACTCATCAACAAATTTCCAGCCATTTGAAGCGCCTCCTCCGACGCAATGATTTGATTTACCGTCTCCCGATAGGTTGGGTCTGGCGCGTACTGGAAAAAGACTGACCATTTTTCCAGATCTGTCATATTCCCAACCGGTTTTTGAACAATTTCGCCCAACTTAGACAACTCTACAAAAAAGATTTGAATCGCATCGCACAGCAACTCCCCCGTCTCATCGTTCCGCAATGAAAACGAATTGACATAACTCGTCTGCCCGGGAAACACTGTATATGTGCAGAATGTGATCTGATAGGTTCGCGCCAACTGATCATAGCGCGGTTGCCCTTTGGCAGGCTGGGAAGAATGCAAATCGCATGCATAGTAGACAGAGCGGCCTTTCAGATTACGAAAGCGCCCGTCCAGCAGCTCCGGCATCCGGCTCGCCTGCATTTCAATATTTACCTGAGAGCCATCGTCGGTTTTACAGTTGATGTCGAATCGCTCTGATTTTTCATGGACATCCTCGGCGGGCAATTCATTCGCATAAAGTTCCGCATCTACAATTTTACGTTCCAAGACAGCCGAAAGCAAATTGAGCAGCGCTGGTTTTGCCTCCGGTTTTGTCAGAAGCAACTTAAACACACGGTCGTCAGACGGCGGCAAAAGCTCCGCATCCATTGGAATCAGGCCCATTGGAGCACCTCCTGCATCAAATCTTTTTCTTTATCATCAGTATATCATATTCTTATCGGCTTTTCTACTGTTACTTTTGGCCAATATTTACAACACATCTATAGCCTCTCCACCCCAAAAGGGAGGCATACAAAAAAGCCGCTGGCTGTGCCAGTGGCTTTTTGGTGCACCTCCAGGGACTCGAACCCTGGGCCCGCTGATTAAGAGTCAGCTGCTCTACCAACTGAGCTAGAGGTGCATATGCGTTTGGGAAAAGGGGAACAGGCTGCAAAAAACCTCACAGAAGCAGCCGTTCAACCACACCCGCAAACGATGTAAAAGCAATGCCCCAAAACGGGGCAGGGAAAGCAAAATGGTGACCCCTGGGAGAATCGAACTCCCGTTTTCGCCGTGAGAGGGCGACGTCTTAGCCGCTTGACCAAGGGGCCATAAGTGGGGAAGACAAGCC
>JAAVHN010000043.1 GCA_014799685.1 Subdoligranulum sp.
GGCTGGTTTCAAAAAGTGTGATGTAGATATTGTCGTTGATGACGATGGTATCGCCGATGTTCCTTCCAAGCACAAGCATCGCTGCAACTCCTTTCGCATGCGGGGAAATGCCTTGCAAATTCTTACAAAATCGGCAAAACGGCGTTCCCCCGGGCTTTGTGCGTCTTTCTGGAATAGAGCCGGGCTTTTTTGTAAAAAGGCGGTGCAATTTACAAAAAAGTGTACTTTTTCAAAGGCTCTGTTTTTTGTTTGGGCATTGGTGATTCTGCTGTATTCCTTGCCCTTTCACTAACCATATTCGGGCGCTTTGGCGGAAACTTAATCCCTTTTTTTCAATTTTTTCGCTTTTCGGGGATTTACAAAAAAGTACACTTTTTTGTAAATCCCAATTTTCGTTGAAATTCAGCCGTTTTGCGGCTGTTTTTTTGTTTGCAGGCCCAGGTTTTTCCATGTTTTGCGCAGGTTGACATTCCCCATACTTACCGGTATACTAAAGAAGCAGAGTAAGGGCTTACAAAAAAGCGCAAGGCAAAGGGGGGATTCCTATGAACAACGAAGAAAAGATATTAGAGATGCTGGTAGACCTGAAAGCCGGTCAGGACAGGATGGAAACCCGCATGGACGGCTTGGAGGCTTCCGTGGGCGAGCTGAACCGGCGCGTAGGTGGTCTGGAACAGCGCATAGGCAGTCTGGAAGAACGCGTGGACGGTCTGGACCAGCGCATGGGCAGTCTGGAAGAGCGCATGGACGGTCTGGACCAGCGCATGGGCAGTCTGGAAGAGCGCATGGACGGTCTGGAAACCTATTCCCGTCAGACGCGTGTATTGTTGGAAAAGCAGGAGCATAATATCCGCCTGATTGCTGAACAGCATACGGACATTGTCAAAAAGCTGGATAAACTCAATGACCGCGCAGCGCAGATCGATGATGTGCGCGAAAGAGTGCAGGTTCTGGAAAATGTTGTGATGGACCATACGGCGGCCATCAAAGAGCTCCGGGAATTGCGCAAAGCGGAATAATGCATCGGCACATGAATCTTGATACACAAAAATGGCGGCTGCCAGATCCGTTTCCGGGTCTGGCAGCCGCTGCTTTTGGTTGAATGCGATGATTGGGCCTTTATATAATATAGAAAAGAGAGATCTGCCCGGAGGGCTGCGCCCTCACCGCAGCACCAGCGCGCCCTCTGCGGCGTCCACCGTCATCGTGCTGCCGGGGGCGGGGTCGTCGCGGATGATGTGGCGCGCGGCCAGCGTCTCCACCTTTTGCTGGATATACCGCTTCAGCGGGCGCGCGCCGTAGACGGGATCGTAGCCGCCGTCGATGATCAGCTGCTTTGCCGCGTCCGTCACGTGCAGCGCCAGCTGCCGTTCGGCCAGGCGGCGGCGCAGGTCGGCGAGCATCAGCTCCACCACGCCGCCAATCTCGTCCTTCGAGAGCGGCTTGTAGTAGACGATCTCGTCCAGACGGTTCAAAAATTCCGGCCGGAACGACGCCTTCAGCAACCTGTCCACCGCGGCGCGGGCTTCGGCGCTGATCTCGCCGTTTTCGATGCCGTCTAAAATGTGCGACGAGCCGAGGTTCGAGGTCAGGATGAGGATCGTATTCTTAAAATCGACCGTCCGGCCTTGACTATCTGTAATACGGCCATCATCCAATACTTGCAGTAATACGTTGAACACATCCGGGTGCGCCTTTTCGATCTCGTCGAACAGCACCACGCTGTAGGGCTTGCGGCGCACAGCCTCGGTGAGCTGGCCGCCCTCCTCGTAGCCGACATAGCCCGGAGGCGCCCCCAGCAGGCGGCTGACGGAGAACTTCTCCATATACTCGCTCATGTCGATGCGCACCAGATTTTTCTCGTCGTCGAACAGCGCTTCGGCCAGCGCCTTGGCAAGCTCCGTTTTGCCGACGCCCGTCGGGCCCAGGAACAAAAAGCTGCCGATGGGACGGTTTTCGTCCGCGATGCCCGCGCGGCTGCGCAGGATGGCCTCCGTCACGCGCTGCACAGCCTCGTCCTGCCCGATCACGCGCTGGTGCAGGATGCCGTCGAGCCGCAGCAGTTTCTCGCGCTCGCCCTCCATCAGCCGCGCCACGGGGATGCCCGTCCAGCGGCCGACGATGCGCGCGATCTCCTCCTCCGTCACACGGTCGTGCAGCAGCGCCGATTCCTTTTCGGCGGCGGCCGCGCGCGCCTCCTCCTGCGCCAGCTCTTTTTGCAGGGCGGGCAGGCGGCCGTATTTCAGCTCGGCGGCGCGGTTCAGGTCGTACTCGCGCTCGGTCTTCGCGATCTCGCCGTTCACCTGCTCGATCTCCTCGCGCAGGCGCTGCACCTTGCCGATGGCCGATTTTTCGTTCTCCCACTTGGCGCTCATCGCGGAAAATTCGTCCCGCATGGCGGCAAGCTCTTTCTGGATGTCGGCCAGGCGCTCGGCGGAAAGGCGGTCGGTTTCTTTTTTCAGCGCGGCCTCCTCAATCTCCAGCTGCATAATTTTGCGGCGCAGATCGTCCATTTCCGCCGGGGCGGAATCCATCTCGGTGCGGATCATCGCGCACGCCTCGTCCACGAGGTCGATGGCCTTATCGGGCAGGAAACGGTCGGAGATATACCGGTCCGAGAGCGTCGCCGCCGCGATGAGCGCGCCGTCCTGGATCTTGACGCCGTGATACACCTCGTACCGCTCCTTCAGGCCGCGCAGAATCGAGATGGCGTCCTCCACGGTGGGCTCGTCGACCATCACGGGCTGGAAGCGGCGCTCGAGCGCGGCGTCCTTTTCGATATATTGGCGGTACTCGTTCAGCGTCGTCGCGCCGATGCAGTGCAGCTCGCCGCGCGCCAGCATGGGCTTGAGCAGGTTGCCCGCGTCCATCGCGCCGTCGGTTTTGCCCGCGCCGACGATGGTGTGCAGCTCGTCGATGAACAGGATGATCTGCCCCTCGCTCTTTTTGATCTCCTGCAAAACGCTCTTCAAACGCTCCTCAAATTCGCCGCGGTACTTCGCGCCGGCCACCAGCGCGCCCATGTCGAGGCTGAACACCTTGCGATCCTTCAAATTTTCCGGCACGTCGCCGCGCACGATGCGCTGCGCCAGACCCTCGGCAATGGCCGTTTTGCCCACGCCCGGTTCGCCGATGAGCACCGGGTTATTCTTCGTCTTGCGCGAGAGGATGCGGATGACGTTGCGGATCTCGGCGTCGCGCCCGATGACGGGGTCCAACTTCTGCTTGCGCGCCAGCTCGACCAGATCCTGCCCGTATTTGGCCAGCACGTCGTAGGTGTTCTCGGGGTTGTCGCTCGTCACGCGCTGGTTGCCGCGCACCTGCGCGAGCGCCTCCAGAAATTTGGTCTTATCAATGCCGAACTGCCGCAGCACCTCGCGCACGGCGGCGTTCGGCGCGTCGAGCATGCCCAGCACAAGGTGCTCGACGGAGACATACTCGTCCTTCATTGCCGCGGCCGTTTTTTCGGCGGCGGTGAGGGCGCGATCCAGCTCCGGCGAGAGGTAGACCTTATCGGGGTCGCGGCCTGTGCCGGTGACGTGCGGCAGCGCGCTTACCTTTTTGGCGAAGGCGGCGGCCAGATTGCCCGGTTCGGCGCCCATTTTCTGGAACAGCTGCGGGATCAGCCCGTCCTCCTGCCCAAGCAGGGCGCAGAACAAATGCTCGGGGAAAAGGCTCTGGTTTTCATATTCGATCGCCAGCGCCTGCGCCGACTGCAGCGCCTCCAGCGATTTTTGCGTCATTTTTTGTGCGTTCATGATTTTGCTTCTCCTTTTTGTGAATAACGATATTCTAAAGGCTTCGTAATGGTGGATGTCTTCTATGGGGAACGTCCTACCTTTCTTGACGTCAAGAAAGGTAGCGAAAGAACGCCAAGGGGCTTTCCGCTCAGCTAAAAAATTTGAATTTCAAATTCCGTTGCAAATTCAAATTTTTCTTAACGCTTCGCTCCGATGCCCCTTGGAACCCCGACGGCAAACAAGGAATGCTTTTTCGCGGCCCCCGCTAACAGTTCTTAATGACATAACGCTGGGGCCCTTATGCGAAAAAGCTGATTTTGATTGACGGATAGAGGTAGCTCCTCTTCCTCATGGAAGCGTGAGTTGTCGCCGGAACATGGGCGTTGGAAATTGTGAATTACAAATTGCTCTACAACCCTGCTGTTTCAGCGTCGAGACCTGCGCGGTATGCGCCTTCTACGGCGCGCAGCGCGCCGGTGGGGTCGTCCAGGTGCTCGAAATAGGTTTTGAGGCAGGCGTCGAACAGCGCCACATACCCGGCGATGGCCTGGCCGGCGGCCTCGCTGTCCATCTCTGTCTGCGGCACGAGCAGGCGGCGGGTGTAGCGGCCGCCCTGCGTCTCGCTGCGGCGCGGCGCGCCCTGCAGGTATACGCACTCCAGCCCTGTCCACAGCTTATAGAATTGCCCGATGGCCAGCAGCAGCGAGGGGTTCTGCGTGCGCAGGCTCGCGCGCAGCTCGCCCAGTGCGTCCGGCGAATGCGGGTACAGCTCCACCACGTAGCGCATGCTGGGATTGTACTTGTAGCGGATGGCACTGCGCATCGAGAGCATCGCGTCCGATGCGTTCAGCATCAGCTGCAGCGCGTTCTGCCGGCTGATGGCGTCCTCAATAGAGGAAAAAATATTCTGGATCCGCTGCTCGGGCGTGGCCATCTGCGCGTACTCGGCCAGAATGCGGTTGATCATGTTCGAGCGGTTCGTGCCCGCCTCGTAGGCAAGCCGGTCCACTGCCTGCACCACCTCGTCCATCAGCACAATACTGTATACGCTTTTGCCCATATTGCCATCCCTCCAAACTTTTCTGATACACATAGTACCATGAAAACAATAATTTGTCAATAGATTTATATAAATTATTTTTCGATTTATGTTTTTGCTTAAATCGTTTTTACCCCAAAAGGCAATCGTGCGGCAAAAAAGAGCGGCGGAGCGCGCCGGGAGCGCGCAGCGTGCGGGGGAATACAGGAGGCAGAAAACCCATTTCGCCGCATCTTTTGCGCGCGGATGCTTTTTTAGGCACAATTTTGCGCGCGGATGCTTTTTTAGGCACAATTTTGCGCGCGGATACTTTTTTTAGACACAATTTTGCGCTATACTGTAAAAAGGGAAAGGATGTGTATCGCATGGCGAAAGAAAAAGTGCTCATCGCGGACGACGATCAGAATATCTGCGAGCTGCTGCGGCTGTATCTGGCGAAAGAGGGGTACGACACGGTATTGGCCTACGACGGCGAGGCGGCCGTGGCCGCGTTCGAGCGGGAGAAGCCCGATCTGGTGCTGTTGGATATCATGATGCCGAAGATGGACGGCTGGGAGGTATGCCGCCGCATCCGCGCGGCAGGCAGCACGCCCGTGATCATGCTGACGGCGAAAGGTGAGACCTTTGACAAGGTGCTTGGCCTGGAGCTTGGGGCGGACGATTATGTGGTGAAGCCGTTCGATACTAAAGAGGTGGTGGCGCGCATCAAGGCGGTGCTGCGCCGCTGCGCGCCCGCCGCCGAGGCGCCCGCGGACGGCGTGATCCGGTACGAGGGCCTTTCGGTGGATCTGACGCGCTACGAGCTGCGGGTGAACGGCAAAACAGTGGAGGCGCCGCCCAAGGAGTTGGAGCTGCTCTATTATCTTGCCAGCCATCCCAACCGCGTATTCACGCGCGACCAATTGCTGGACGAGGTGTGGGGCTTCGAGTACTACGGCGATTCCCGCACCATCGATGTGCACGTGAAGCGCCTGCGCGAAAAGCTCGACTATCCCGGCGACGCGTGGAGCCTGAAAACCGTCTGGGGCGTGGGGTACAAGTTTGAGGTGAAGGAGTAATTCCAATTCATAATTTGGGCGCGGCGGAGCCTTTCTGCGAAAAACAGCGCTTTAGCCCATTCCCGCATGTGTTTGCAGGATTTTGGGGGACGAATGACGAAAAGTCTTTGTTCCGGGAAGCGCTGCCGCAGAGAAGCTGCGCTTCCTCCATTTGATTATGCATTGTGAAGTGTGAATTCCAAAAAAGGGGGTGTGCATCGGTGCGCAAGAGCATTACCACGCGGTATTTCTATTCCACCGCGATTTTGCTGCTGTGCAGCGTCGCGGTGATGGGCATGATCCAGCTGTATCTGGCGACGGGCTATTTCCGCAAGGAAAACGGCGAGGATCTGATGCAGACCATTGATAACGCGCTCCTCGTCATCAGCGAGACGGCGGAAAATCCCGACGTGGCGCAGCGTGCGATCGACGCAGCCGAAAGGGCTGCGCAGGATACCGGGCTGGACATCTCCGACATTCAGCGCGGCATCATCCTGACGGCGCGTGCCGCCGGCAAGACGATTCTGGTCACGGATGCGTACGGCACGGTGGTGCTGTCGATCCCGTCGGCGTATCAGGGCATGGCCGTATCGGAAAAAATCTGCAACGCGGTATTCAGCTATGGCGCATACGAGGATATGGGCACGCTGAACGGCATTTTCGACAGCCGGCATTACATTGCGGGCAAGCCGCTGCTCGGCGCGGACGGACGGCTGCGCGGCTTTATCTTCGCGGGGGCGGATGCCGGCAGCCTTACGGAATATCTGGCGAACATCTTTTCCACGTTCATCCTCTCGGCGGGGCTGATGCTGATGGTGTCGAGCGTGCTCTCCATCCTGCTGACGAACCGCATGACGACGCCGCTGCGCCGCATCTCGGAGGCCGCGCAGAAATTCGGCGGCGGCGATTTCACCGCCCGCGTGCCCGTGGAGGGCGACGACGAGGTGGCGCATCTGGCCGAGACGTTCAACGAGATGGCGAACAGTCTGGAGAAGATCGATCAATCCCGCTCCAGCTTCATGGGCAACCTCGCGCACGAGATGCGCACGCCGATGACGACGATCAAGGGTTTTGTGGACGGCATGCTGGACGGAACAATCCCGCCGGAGAGCTACGAGCACTACCTCAGCATCGTCTCGCAGGAGGTGGGCCGCCTGACGCGCCTGATCAAGAATATGCTCGATATCACAAAGTTGGAGGCCGGGGAATATCAGGTGAACGCCACCACCTATGATATCTGGGAGAACATCACGGGCGTGGTGTTCAGCGTGGAGCAGCAGTTGGAGGCAAAGCAGATCCGCATCAGCGGCTTTGCGCCGAACAAAACGCTTGTGCTGGCCGATCAGGATCTGATCCATCAGGTGCTGTACAACCTGGTAGACAACGCCGTCAAGTTCTGCGACGAGGGGGGCGAGGTGCGCTTTTCCGTCACACAGGGCAAGGGCTTCGTCACGGTGGGCGTGCGCAACACCGGCGCGGGCATCGCGCCCGATGCGCTGCCCTATGTGTTCGACCGGTTCTACAAGGCCGATAAAAGCCGCGGCCTGAACGCGGCCGGCAGTGGGCTGGGGCTGCACATCTGCAAGGTGCTGGTGAACCTCTCCGGCGGCAAGATCTGGGTGGACAGCAAGGAGGGCCAATACTGCGAATTCCTCTTTACCCTGCCCGCCCCGCCAACCTCCCCCATCAAGGGCGGCAAGCTGAAGGAGGATCCGTAGGCGGGATGCAGGTTTGCTCCGGATCAGGATCCGGAACGGGCTTGTTTTTTGAATCAAAACAGGAAAACAGGCCATTTATATATTGCAGGAAAGAATTTTTGCGCCGATCCATTCGGCCAACTACATACGCCGGGGCTCCGGCAGGGAGAGGATCATCATGGCACAGCAGCGTCAACCGAAATATTCGCGCAATGCGGGCTATCCGCAATATCCGGGGTACCCGCAATACGGCGGATCCCCGTATTATCCGCCATACCCGCCCTATCAGGCCGGCCCCGGAGCGCCTTATCCTCCATACCCCGGCATGCCCTATGCGTATGGGGCGCCCGGCGCCGCGCAGCCCGGCTATACACAACCTGGCACGGCGCAGCCCGGTACAGCCCAGCCGGGCGCCGCACAGCCCGGTACAGCCGCCGGCCCGCAGATACCGGGCGCAGCGCCGGCAGGCACCTATGGCATGCCGCACTATGCGGCCGGAATGCCGCCCAAAACAGCGCAGCCGCCCCGCCGCCGCAAAAACCATGCGCCGCTGGTGGTGGCGCTGCTTTGCGTGGGGATTGTGGTGCTGGTTTCGCTCACGGGCGCGGCTGTCAACGTGATGCAGCGCGATGGCGCGCTGCGCGAGCGGCCCGAGCCCGGCGAGGTGCCCAGCTTCACGATCGAGGCCCCGCCCGAGCAGATGGACGACGGCCTCTCCACGGTGGAGATCGCCCGCATGGTCGGCCCCAGCGTGGTGTGCATCAACGTGTACGAGCCCGGCAGCATCTCCATCGCGGGCAGCGGAAGCGGCATCATATTAAATGAAGAGGGCTTCATCGTCACCAACGCCCATGTGGTGGAAAACACCTCCGCCATCACCGTGAAATTGGAGGACGGGCGCGAGATGAGCGCATGGGTTGTGGGCTCGGATACCCGCACCGACCTCGCGGTGGTGAAGATCACGGCCGACGATCTGGTGCCCGCCGTGTTCGGTGATTCGGATGCGCTTCAGGTGGGCGAGCGCGCGGTGGCCATCGGCAACGCGGCCGGCGAGTTTTCCGGCACGGTGACACAGGGCATCATCTCCGGGCTGAACCGCGAGGTGACGATGGAATCCAGCAACGGCTATGTGACGATGACCCTGATCCAGACCTCGGCCGCCATCAACCCCGGCAATTCCGGCGGCGCGCTGGTGAACCGGTTCGGGCAGGTGATCGGCATCAACTCCGCAAAGCTGAACAGCGCCATGTTCGAGGGCATCGGCTTCGCGATCCCCTCGGCGGCCGCGCAGCCCATCGTCGCGGATCTGATCGATTACGGCTATGTAAAAGACCGCGTGGCGCTGGGCGTGATGGTAATCGCGCTTTCGCCCGCGACGGGCCCGGCAAACGATCTGCCCGAGCAGGGCCTGTACATTTCCAGCATCGAGGAATACAGCGATTTAAACCGGCACGACGTTACGGTGGGCGATGTGATTTTGAAGGCGGACGGCGTGACGCTCGTGGATACCGCCGATCTGCTGGATGTCCTCGAAACCCACAAGCCCGGCGAAACCGTGGAATTAGAGATCCAGAAGCACGGCAGCGGAACGATCATTACCATCGACGTGGAGCTGGTGGAGAGCCGGAATAACTGAAATTTTGCCTTTTGCGGCAAGCGCCGTTTCCAAGGGGGAAATCTATTACTTTTCAATTCAGCCTGAATTTGGCTGAAATCAACCAAATTCAGCGGACGGAGGAACATCCGTATGCAAAAAGCAAACCGAAAACACCTGCCGTGGCGCGCGCCGGCGGCGCTGCTTGTGCTGGCGGCGCTGCTGCTGACTGCCTGCTCGTCCGGCGCCATTACCTCCCCCGACGGCCCCACGCAAACCGTCGGGACATACATCGGCCCGGGCGCGCCCGAGGCCGGACAGGATGCGGATGCCCCGGATGCAGACGCCGCAGACGCGCCGGCCCCGGACGGGGCACAAGCCGGCCGGCCCGGCGGGACGAGCGTCACCTTCACCGACGCCCTCGGCCGCACGGTGACGATCGACCGTCCCCGGCGCGTGGCGGTTTTGATCGGCAGCTTTGCGGATGTGTGGTGCGCTGCCGGCGGCAAGGATGTGCTTGTGGCCACGGCGGACGACGCGTGGACGCAGTTCGGGCTGGATCTGCCGGATACGGTGGAGAACATCGGCGGCGCAAAGAGCCCCAGCGCCGAGGCGTTGCTGGCCGCGCAGCCGGATTTTGTCATCGCCAGCACCGGTACGCAGGCGGATGTGGATCTGCTGCCCATTTTGCAGGCGGCGGATATCCCGACGGCTTATTTTGATGTGAGCACCTTCGACGATTATCTTGCGATGCTGGACATCTGCACCCAAATCACCGGCTGCCCGGAGCGGTATGAAGCATACGGCACGGCGGTGCAGGCGCAGGTGGAGGCGGCGCTCGCGCGGGCGCAGGGCAGGGAAGGCCCGTCCGTGCTGTATCTGCGCGCATCCACGGGCAGCTGCAAGGTGAAAAACAGCGAGGGCAGCGTGCTGGGCGAAATGCTTGCCGCGCTGGGCTGTGTGAACATTGCCGACAGCGACGATTCCCTTTTGGAGGAGCTTTCCATGGAGGCGATTCTCGCCGCCGACCCGGACAAGATCTTTATCGTATTGCAGAGCAACGACGTCGAGGCGGCGCGCGCGTCGCTGGAGGCGTCGCTGCTGGCAGACCCCGCGTGGCAGCGGCTGCGCGCGGTGCAAGGCGGCGCGTGCCATTACCTTGACCAGCGGCTGTATAATCTGAAGCCGAACGCCCGCTGGGGCGAGGCATACGAGGCGCTTGCGGAGATTCTGTACGGCGATTCTGCCGGAGTTGCCGGTTCTGCCGGCGTTACCGGTTCCGCGGATTCTGCAAACGGGGAATTGACGGATGCGCCGTAGCGGGCAGGGCGACAGACGGGACGGTGTGCAGCGCAGCGATCCTGGCAGCGGACAGGGGAGTGTGCAGCACGACAGTCGGAGCAACGCCGCCATGGAGAATGACACAAAAGCCAGGATATTACAGAGCAGAGGACGAGATGGCAGGCAGGACGGCGCGCAGCATGGCAGGAGGAGCAGCATACAGGGCTGCAGGCCGCCAAACCGGCCGGGCGCAGCTTGCCTTGCCGGTTTGACGGCCGCGGTGCTGTGCGCGGCGGCGCTCAGCCTGTGCCTCGGCGCGCGGCAGCTGGCGCCCGGCGCGGTGCTGCGCGCGCTGCTGGGCATGGGGACTGACGCGGAGCGGGCGGCGGCGGATATCGTATGCTATGTGCGCCTGCCGCGCACAGCCGGCTGCCTGCTTGCGGGCGCGGCGCTTGCGGCGTCCGGCGCGGTGATCCAGACCGTGCTGGCAAATCCGCTTGCAGCGCCGAATATCATCGGCGTCAATGCGGGCGCGGGATTGGGCGTGGCGGCGTGCTGCGCCCTCGCGCCCGGCGCGGCCGCGCTCACACCGCTGGCCGCTTTTTGGGGTGCGTTCGGCGGCGTTTCGCTCGTCATCGCGCTCTCCCGGCGTGCGGGCGCCTCCCGCATGACACTGGTGCTCGCGGGCGTCGCGGTCTCTGGCATGCTGAGCGCAGGGGTGGATTTGGTGCTCACGCTCGTGCCCGACGCGCTGGTGGGCTATTCGGATTTTCGCATCGGCGGCCTTGCGCAGGTTTCCATGAACAAGGTAGCGCCCGCCGCGTGGGTGATCGTGCCGTGCCTTGCCGCGCTGATGCTGCTGGCTGGCGAGCTGGACGTGCTGGCGCTGGGCGAGGACGTAGCGCACAGCCTTGGCCTGCGGGTGCGCGCGGTGCGTCTGGCGCTGCTGGCACTGGCGGCGGCGCTGGCGGGTGCGGCTGTCAGCTTTGCGGGGCTGCTGGGGTTTGTCGGCCTTGTCGCGCCGCACATTGCGCGGCGGCTCGTTGGCAGCGAGGCACGCCGCCTTTTGCCGGGCGCCGCGCTGCTGGGCGCGCTGCTGCTCACGCTGTGCGATGTTGCGGCGCGCGTGCTGTTTGCGCCGTTCGAGCTGCCGGTGGGCATCGTGCTCTCGCTGGCGGGCGGGCCGTTCTTTTTATGGCTGCTGCTGCGTCAAAAGCGGGGATGAAAAGCAGGGGAGAAAAGGGCAAAGGAGCATCAGCATGATCGAGCTGCGGGCGCTGTCCGCCGGGTATCGGGGACAGCCGGTGCTGCAAAACATCAGCCTTGCGTTCCCGCCGGGAACGGTGACGGCGCTTCTGGGGCCGAACGGCTGCGGAAAAACAACGCTTTTGAAAACGGCGCTGGGCCTGCTGGAGCCCGTGGCGGGGGAAGTGTGGTACGACGGCGCGCCGCTCTCCTCGCTGACGCCGCGGCAGGCGGCGCAAAGGGCGGCCTATCTGCCGCAGAGCCGCGCCGTGCCGGACATCGAGGCGCGGCGGATGGTGCTGCACGGGCGCTTCCCGTACCTTTCGTTCCCGCGCCGCTATCGGCCGTGCGACTACGAGGCCGTGCAGCGCGCGCTTGCGGCGGCGGGCGCAGGGGATCTTGCCGGGAGGCCGCTCCCGGAGCTGAGCGGCGGCCAGCGGCAGAAGGTGTATCTGGCAATGGCGCTGGCGCAGGAGACGCCCACCGTCTTTTTAGATGAGCCGACGGCGTGGCTGGATGTGCGCTGCCAGCTGGATGTAATGCGTGCCGCGCGCACGCTGGCAGACGCGGGGCGCGCGGTGGTGATCGTGTGCCACGATCTGTGCCTCGCGCTGCGCACGGCCGACCGCGCGGCGGTGTTCGCCGAAGGCGGCCTGCTGCTGGCCGATACGCCCGGGGCTGTTTACCAAAGCGGCGTGCTGGACAGGGCGTTCGAGGTGCGCGTGCGCCGCATATCCACGGAGGACGGCTGGCAGTATTTTTGCGAGTGAGATGATTTCCCGGCGGCATCCAGAGGCGCTGCCGGATTTGATACTTGACCGCAAGTGCCTTTTGCGGCCGGTGACCCCACATGTTCCCGTGGGGAAATATCTGCCGCAAGTATCCTGTGCGAATAACCCGCTTGAGACCATTGAAATCCGGAAAGGGGAACCCCGCGTGGCGTATTTTCCGTTGTTTGTAGAATTGGAGGAAAAGCCCTGCCTGATCGTGGGCGGGGGAACGGTTGCGCTGCGCAAGGCGGAAAAGCTGCTTTCTTACGGCGCGCGGCTGACGGCGGTCGCGCCCACGTTTGCGCCGGGGTGGGAGGCGCTGTCCGGCCCGCGGCCCGGCGCACCGTCCGGCTGCGTGGCGTTTTTGCGGCGCGCCTTTTGCCCGACCGATATAGACGGGCAGACGCTCGTGATCGCCGCGACGGACGATGCCTTGGTAAATGCCGCCGTCGCCGCGCAGTGCCGGGCCGCGCGCATCCCTGTGAACGCGGTGGACGATCCGGCGAACTGCACCTTTTTGTTCCCCGCGCTCGTGCGGCGCGGCGCGCTTTCCGTCGGCATTTCCACGGGCGGCGCCAGCCCCACGGCGGCGGCAACTGTACGGCGGCGCATCGAAAGCGTGCTGCCCGAAGGCGGCGCGTGGGAAGCGATCCTCGATTTCCTCGCCGCGCAGCGCCCGCGCATCAGGGCGTGCATTCCCGATGAGAAAACGCGCGCAAAAATTTTCGCCGCCCTGTTCGACGCCTGCATGGCGCGCGGCGGGCCGCTGGAAGAAAAGGAAGTTCAGGCAATTCTGCACCCGTTGATTGAATCGGAGCTTTCCTGAAAAGTGGGCCCCCAATTCGGTTATGTATTGCCGCTGGAATACATTCCGGCAAAAGTATCATATACGCTGCCATAAATTTTCGCATGAGCAATATGAAACCGGATTGAAAAAAATGAAAAGAGGCGGCCATCTATGCGCGAAAAAATCGAGCTGAAAACGCGGCGGCTTGTATTGAGGCCGCTCGGTACGGAGTGCCTGCAAACCGTGCACGCGTACGCGTCCGATTTGGAAAATACAAAATATATGATGCACCTGCCGAACGAAACCATCGAAGAAACGCTGGAATTTTTGAAAAGCGCCGAGGCCGAGTGGAAGAAGGAAGCCCCGTCGTTTTATGAATTTGCGGTACTTTATGAGGGGCGGCAGATCGGCGCGGTGAGCGTCTGTCTGAGGGATGCGGCCGGGGAAGCCGGACCATCCGGAGAGTTGGGCTGGGTGTTCCATAAGGACTATTGGGGGCGGGGCTTTGCAGGTGAGGCCGCAGCGGCGCTGGTGGCATATTGCATCGGGACATTGCACATCCGCCATTTTATCGCGCACTGCGACGCGGAAAACCGCGGTTCGTACCGCATCATGGAAAAGCTCGGCATGACGCGCACTGCCGTTAGCCACGACCGCAAAAACCGCGCCTCGGATGAGACGCGGACGGAATATCAATACGAAATGTGGCGGAAGGACGATCTGGACATTTCCTGACCGGCGACCCTGCATGGATACAATGGAGCGACAAAATAAGCGTGCCGGCGCATTCCCTGCCACAATATAATAAGAAGAAAGGATGATTCAAATGCCCGAAAAAGAATGGTTCGAAAAGTACGAAAAAGTGAAAAGCCGCCTCGACTGCAAGGTCGATCTGGAGGCGTATTTTTCCCAAAAACAGATCGGCGGGGTCGGCGTGGATACGTTTGGCATCGGCGCCGTGCATTTCCCCACGGGGCAGGTTGTTGCATGCGACCCGCTCGTCAGCCTGGGGGATGAGCTGCTGCCGTACCTGCAGACCGTGCCGGCAGGCACCTACCCGGTGACGGTGTGTGTGGCGCCCAGCGAAACATACGGCGACCGGTACGCCTGTGTAAAGGTGGAAGTTACCGCCGAAAAGCCCGTGCGGTATGAGCTCGGGATGACCGGAACGGAAAACCTCGACAAGGTGATCGATGCGCCCGATAAAGATGTGTTCTTCGGTTTTTTCGTGGATGCCGGAATGGGCTGCATCACGGATCTTGAGACGAACCGGGAATTCGGTAAATACTGGGAAAAGCGGGCAGCAGAGGATCCGAGCGCCAATCCCTATGACGATCTGTTCAGCGATCTTTTGGCGGACAGCTGCCGGGAACATCCCGAATACCAGCGCGACGGCGGCGATTGGGCGAACTGGACGATCCCCGGAACAAGCTGCAATGTGCCCCTGTTCGCCTCCGGCTGGGGCGACGGCGTTTATCCCTGCTACTTTGCCTATGACGCAAGTGGCGCCGTTTGCGCGGTATATGTGCATTTGATCGATATCGCTGCGGAATACGACGAGGCATAGGGGCATGCTGCGCCCGTAACAGATACGCAAAAACAGCGGGGAATACAAAGCGGGTGAAAAGGCATCCCTTTGGGGGCGGCGCTTTACGCTGACTTGCATACCGGCAGTCGTTTTCTCTTTGCCGCGTCGCGGCGGCTGCATACCGGCAATTGTTTTCCATTGCTGTTTCATGGCGGCCGCCTTTCCGCCGCAGCGGTTTTCCGGCGGCTGCCGTTAAGACGTCAAAAATGTCAGCTCGCCCACAGATAAGGCGGGCTGCAGGGCCTTGTTGATGGCCAGGGCCAGCAGCGTCGCGCCGCGGCGAATGATGGCGTCGATGTCCTTCGGCGTCACCACCAGCGGGCGCGCCTCGTCGGGTGAGACGGCGGATTCCATCACCGTGGGCACGCCGACGGCCACCACGGGCACGCCGAGCGTCTTTTCCGTCAGCGGCGGCGCGTGGTGCGGCGAGAGGCCGGCGGTGGAGAGCTGCACGCTGCACCCCAGCCGCCGCGCGTCCGAGGTGCACAGGCTGTCCACACAGACGACGGCCTCGGGCTGCAGCCGGTGCACCACGCTTTGCAAAAGCTCGGCTGTGGCAAGGCCGGTGGAGCCCTCCACGCCCGGCGAAAACGCCGCCACCGGGCGCAGGCGGATCGTCTCGTCCGCCTCGGTTCCGGTGCAGAGCTGCCGCGTGACGAACACGCGGTCGGCCGTTTCCGGGCCCAGCGCGTCCGCCGTGACGGCGCGGTTGCCCACACCGGCCACCAGCACCAGCCCCTCCTTCGGCAGCAGCGCGCGCAGCTGGCTGGCGATGGCCCACACATAGGCCTCGTTGCGGTCGTCGATCACCGCGAACTGCGGCATATCCAGTGTAATGTAGCGTCCCTTGGGGCGCCGCAGGCCGCTGCGCTCTATCTCCACGCGCGTCAGGCCGATGCCCGAGGCCGTGGCGCGGAACGTTTTTACGCCGCGCGGCACGCTTCCCTTCGATTTCGGGTACAGCTCGGCGGCAATGTCGGTATATACGGGCACAAAAATCGCTCCTTCGGTTTGTTTTTGCATTGATTTTTCCCCAAAAAGTAAATATCAATTCGGTTTTGTTTTGCCGGATCAATATTGTCCTTTCAAAACCGCCTGTGCGTTTTCAAATATTTTATGTGCGGCAATACACAACCGGATCGGGAAAAATAATTGGGAAAAGCAATAAATTTGCGTTGTTTTTCAAAAAAACCCTTGCCTTGCGGCGCAAAAAGTGGTATGATTAATTGCAAACTGTTATGGGTATTAAGGAGGTGGTACGATGCCTAACATCAAATCGCAGAAGGATCGCGTCGTGCAGGCGAAAAAGGAAAATATGCACAACAAGGCGATCAAGTCCAACCTGAAAACAGTCGTCAAGAAGGCAAACGCCGCCATTTCCGCCGGCGCCGCCGACAAGGACGCTGCTATGAAGGCTGCTGTCGTTGCGATCGACAAAGCCGCGGCGAAGGGCGTGCTGCATAAGAACACGGCTTCCCGCAAGGTCTCCCGCATGGCGAAAGCCGCGAACAAGGCCGCCAACTGATCATTGTTTTCCAGCAAGCCCGCCTTCTCTTTGGAGAAGGCGGGTGTTTTTCGTTTTGAATCCGTTTGAGCCGCAGCCCCGCTCCGGCTGCACCGTGCGCGCAAAGCGTTTGGTGTTCACGAAAAATCGGTGTCATTCGCAGCTTTGGCCCGACGCAGCTTTGGCCCGTCGAAACGGTACAAAGCATTTGGGTTCTGAAAAATCAGTTCTGATCGCGGCTTTGGCCGAGCAGCGCCGCGAGGAACCCGGCGGTCAGCGAGGCCGTGACGCCGCCCGCGGCTGCCGTAAAGCCGCCCGTCAGCGCGCCCAAAAGGCCGTTTGCGGCTACGGAGTCCATCACGCCCTGCGCCAGCAGGTGGCCGAAGCCAATGAGGGGCACGGTCGCGCCTGCGCCCGCAAAATCGGCCAGCGGGTCGTACCAGCCCAGCGCCGAAAGCACCACGCCCGCCACCACATAGGTGACGAGGATGCGTGCCGGGGTCAGCTTTGTCAGATCGATCAGCAGCTGGCCGATCACGCAGATCGCGCCGCCCACAAGAAACGCCCATACAAAATTCATTGCGCCGCACCCTCCTTTTCCTGCCGCTGCAGGGCATTTGCCGCCGCCTTCGCCGCCTGATTTGCCGCGGCGCCCGGCTGCCCCGCCCGGTTTTCATCCTCCTCCGGCAGCCCGGCCGAAAGCTCCACCAGATGCGCGATGCCGGGAATGCTCTCGCCCTGCAAAAAGGTGGTCTGGCTCATCAGCGCGCCCGTGGAAAGGAACAGCACGCGCTTCAGCTGCCCCGCGCGCAGCGCGGGCAGGATATGGCAGCACAGCACCGTGGCGCTGCAGCCCGCGCCCGAGCCGCCTGCCTGTACGTTCTGCGTCTCGCGGTCGTACACGATCAGGCCGCAGTCCTTGTGGTTTCGCAGCGGCAGGCCCGCCTGATCCAAAAGCTGCAAAAGAAGGTCGCTGCCCACAAGGCCGAGGTCGCCGGTGTAGATGGCGTCGAACGATTTCGGATCCTCGCCCGTATCCTTAAAATACCGCACAATCGTCTCGCACGCGGCGGGCGCCATCGCCGCGCCCATGTTGTTGATGTCTTTGATCTCGTAATCGCGCACGCGGCCGAACGTCACGCCGCGCACATAGGGCAGGCCGCCGTCCGGCGCAACGATGGCGCAGCCCGCGCCCGTCACCGTCCACTGCGCGGTGGGGGTGCGCTTGCCGCCGTAATCCAGCGGCGTGCGGAACTGCCGCTCCGCCGCGCAGAAGTGGCTGCTGCTCATGGCCGCGGCGTGGCGCATCATGCCGCCCGCCACCATGCACGAGGCCAGCGCCAGCCCCTCGGCCATCGTGCTGCACGCGCCGTACAGCCCCAGATACGGCACGTCAAAGCCGCGCATCGTGTAAGCCGAGGCGGTGCATTGGCACTGCAGGTCGCCCGCGAACACCGCGTCCAGCAGATCGGGCTGCAGACGGGCCTTTTTCAGCGCGGTTTCCAGGCCATACCGCGCAAAATCGCTCTCGGCCTTCTCCCATGTCTTTTCGCCGCAGCGGGAATCCGTCACCAGCAGGTCGAACGCGTCGGCCAGCGGGCCTTCGGCTTCCTTTTTGCCGCCGATGGCCGCGTAGGACAGAATGCATGGCGGCTGTGTGAAACGGATTGTATCGCCTTTCTTTTGCATCCGCTTACCCTCCCATCAGCGGGCGCAGAAAATGGTACACTACGCCCCATGCCACGCTGGCCAGCATGCCGTACACGATTACCGGCCCCGCGATGATGAACATCTTCGCGCCCACGCCCGTGACGAGCCCCTCGTTGCGAAACTCGATGGCGGGCGAAACGACGGCGTTCGCAAAGCCGGTGATGGGCACGAGCGTGCCCGCGCCCGCTTTCGAGGCCAGCTTCTGGTACCAGCCCAGCGCCGTGGTGATGGCCGAAAGGGCAATCAGCGTAGCGCTGGTGAGCGTGGCGGCGTCCGTCAGCGTCAGGCCCATCGCTGCGTACAGCGTGCGCAGCCCTTCGCCCAGCAGGCAGATTGCGCCGCCGATGCAGAACGCCCACGCGCAGTCCTTTACAAGAGGCGAGGGCGGCGACGCCTTTTTACACATTTCATCGTATTGCTTTGGATCGGGTCTCATACATCGCGCTCCTTTTTGGAAACTCTTTTTGGGATATCAGGGGGAATCGGGAAAAATGCCGGCCGTCCGGCAAAAAGTTATGGCAGGCGGCCCGGCCGGGCCTTCCCGGGACGCGCCGGAAAAGGGCGTGCCATTCCTTCTTCAGTGTTCCCCGTACGGGCGCGGAATATGTGCAGGCGCGATGCGATTCAACGAATTGTATAAAGTATATATATAAATACATAATGACCCAAAAGCATACCGGATGTGAATGCGTTTTAAATATACGTTTTGTTGATATTAAATGTTATATTCCAAAATAAAAAACAAACGCCCCGGATCAAACGCCGTCTTGAAACGCCGTTCGATCCGGGGTTTTTCATTTGGATTGTTGCCGGAATCTGTTGCCCAAACCCGATGTCTGAATCAGCCGTTTGGAGCGATTGCCTGCATCTGCCGCCGCGCGAAGCGCTTATTTTGTCTGCACGCCGCCGATGAAAATTTTCTCGGGGTGCAGCGTCTCGTCTAGCACCAGTACGTCGGCGCGCTTGCCCTCGGTGATGCTGCCGACGGTATCAAACAGCCCCACGGCCTCGGCGGGGTTGATGGTGGCCGCGCGCAGCGCCGTTTCCAGCGGCACGCCGAAGCTCACCGCGCGGCGGAAGCATTCGGCCAGGCAGGTCGCGCTGCCCGCGATGGTGCCGTCCTCCAATGTGGCCTTGCCGTCCGCCATATAAACAGTCTGCCCGCCCAGAGAGTACACGCCGTTCGGCATGCCTGCGGCGCGCATGGAATCGCTGATGAGGCACACGCGCCCGGCGCCGAACCAGCGGAACACGCTGCGCACCACGGCCGGGTGCAGGTGGATGCCGTCGGAGATCATCTCCACATGCGCCGCGTCGTCGCTGGCGGCGCCCACCACGCCGGGGTCGCGGTGGCCGAACGGCGGCATCGCGTTGAACAGGTGCGTCACGTGCGAGGCGCCCGCCGCAAACGCGGCCTTCGCCTGCTGATAGTTTGCGGTGGTGTGCGCGATGGAGACCACGCATTTTTTGCTGGCTTGCTCGATGAACGGGATGCAGCCCTCTAATTCGGGCGCAACGTCCACCAGGCGGATCGCGCCGTCAGCCGCGGCATACAGCCGCTCGAACATCTCGATGTCCGGATCGACGATGTACTTTTCCGCCTGCGCGCCCTTTTTGGCCTTGCTGAAGAACGGGCCCTCCATGTTGATGCCGCGCAGCACCGCGCCGCCCGTTTCTTTGTTGATATAGGGCTTTGCAATCCTGAATATCCCGGTCAGGATCGGCTCGTCGAACGCCATCGTCGTGCCGCAGAAGCTGGTGACGCCCTCGCTGCCGAGGTACGCGGACATCGTTTCGATGTGCTCCGCGCCCGCGTCGCAAAAATCCGAGCCCTTCGAGCCGTGGATGTGGATATCCACAAAGCCGGGGGTGACGTATTTGCCCGTGACATCAAGAACGTCCGTGCCCGTCAGTGTGCCGGGCGCGGCGACACGCGCGATCTTGCCGTCCCGGAGTTCCACGTCCGCGGGGATAAAGCGCGCCTCTTCGGTGAATACCAAACCGTTTTTCAGAATCATAGCGATGCACTTCCTTTTGTATTTTCACGCGGCCTTTCCACAGGGCGGCGTTTTTTCATATGTTGGCGGGGAAAGACCCGCCGCGCCGGTAGATGTGCGCAGCGGCCGGCCCGGACAATGGATCAATTAGCTCTTGAACAGTATTATACATTTTTTGTTTTTGCGAGGAGCATTTTTGGGCAAAAAAGAGACATTTGTGCCAACAAAATGCGAAATGAAACAAATGAAGAAAAGAAGAAACCGCCCAAGCCGCAAACTGTGTACGGCCATGCGGGCGGCTTTCGCAGAAAAAGCCTGCGGGACAAGTGCGAAGCAAAAGAAGTGAGCGTACAAAGCGCTGGGAAAAGCGTGCAAGGCGCTTGGAGAGGAGCGCAAAGAGCACAAAAGCACGCTTTGAAAAGCAGGCCTCGGCCCGGAGGGAACCGGCCTGGAAAGGCCCGGCTCAGAGAGGCCGTGGGGCAGGGGGAAGGGGCCTTCCAGGGCGAACCCTCCAGTCCGGACCGTTCAGTCCGGAGCTTCCGGTCCAAACCCTTCCGGGCCGGGGCCTGCGGAAAAGGGGGGAAACGGACACGCGCCGGATCAGGCTATAGGGATGGTGCCACAGCCGTTCCAAGTGCTGTCCATGGAGTTGGCAAGAACGCGTACGCGCAGCCGGCGTCCGCCGCAGGAGCCGCGCTCGCAGCCGCAGTTGTTCGGGTCGTTCGGCAGAACGAACGATACGCACATCACGTGGATGTCGCGGCAGGTGTCGCCGTCGTGCGCGGGCAGCACCAGCGTTTTGAAGCCGCGCGATTCCTCGACGCCGGAGGGCATCAGCTCCGTGACGATGACGGCCGCGCAGGTGCGCGAATGCGGGCAGACGTTGCGCAGCGTGAAATCCACCTGCAAAATGCGCCCCTGGTGCGCAAGCACGACGTCGCCCGCGTCGCAGAAGACCGAATCCTGGCACGGCGCGGCGTATACGTCCACCGTATGCGGGCTGTCCGGCGAGATCACCGTGCCGCTCTCCACCGTCACGGAGGGCGAGGGGAACGTGGGCGTCTCGCCCGCGGCGTTCGAAAATTCGATGCTGCGGTTCACCTGCTTTGCGCCGCCCGTCTGGCCGGTGTGCTGCACCTGGAAGGTGAGCGCCGCTGTCTCGGGCGCGCTGGCGGCAAGCGTCGGGATGTGCCAGCTGATCGCCTGCGCGCCGTCCAGCGCGGCTGTGCCGAGGGCCGGCGGCGTGAAGCCGAGGATGCGGAAATCGGAATGCACGGTGTCCCGGATGCGGATGTCCGACGCGCCGGGCGCGCCGGAGGTACCGGCGATGACGCCGGCGAGGCGGCGGAACACGGTCTCCAGTTCCTCGGCGTTGGGGGTGGTGATGACATGGTCGTCCGCCGGCTCGCTCGCCCAGCGGCAGAGCGTCGCTTTGTCCAGCCCCGTGCGCCCCACAAGGCCCACGCAGTAGATCTCGACGCCGTGGCGGCGCAGCTTTTCGGCAATGGCCGTCGGGTCCGCGCCCACGGTCGTCTCGCCGTCGGTGAAGATGACCAGCACCTTTTTGCGTGTGGAGCCGTTCAGCAGCGCGCCGCCCGCGGTGAAGCCGTCCGCATGGTTGGTGCTGCCCTGCGCCGTCAGTGCGTCCACGGCACGCCGCAGCGCGGCGCTGTCGGAGGTGAGCGGCACGTCTGTTGTGGCTGTGCCCGCGAAGCTGACGATGCCGACGCGGCTGCCGTCGGAGCCATCATCCTTTGCGCCGCCGCGCGCCAGCACCAGATCGATGAAATCCTTTGCGCCGGCCTTCAGATGCTCGAGCGGCGAGCCCGCCATGCTGCCGGAGCGGTCGAGCACGAGCGCGACGTCCATATCGCCGCACGCCGTGCCGCCGGGCTGTGCGGTGACGCTGAGCGTCACCTCTAACGTGCCGTCTCTGCTGATACGTGTTTCGCTGAGAGTTTTGTCGGTGTTTGTGATCGCCATACAATCTCATTTCCTTTCTTTCCGGGCGCACCCCGCGCGGGCAAAGGCATATGCGGCGGCGTTTTTCAAACGCGCCGCGCGGCATTGCGCCGCCTTGGCCGGCGCGGTGTGCGGTCCCCCTTTTCTGCGCCATCGTATGCGCGCGGCGCAAAAGATGTGCAGATCACAGCCCCGCGCCGGGAACAGACATTCCGGCATTTTTCAAAAAGAAAAGAATGTTTTGCAAAGAAAACCCCGCACGGTTTCGGCGCCGTGCGGGGTTTTTTGAAAATCAACTTTTTTGCTTTCGGTGCAGCCGCTTACGGCAGCGTCTCCTCCAACGTCTGCATCAGCTTCGCCATATCGATGGGCTTTGCGATGTGGCCGTTCATGCCGCTTTGCAGCGCCTCCTGCCGGTCCTCCTCGAAGGCGTTGGCCGTCATGGCCAGAATGGGGATGGAGGCGAGCGCCTCGTTTTCAAGCGCGCGGATGGCCTTTGTCGCCTCGTAGCCGTTCATCACGGGCATCTGGACGTCCATCAAAATCAGCTGGTAGTATCCCGGCTCGTGGGCGCACAGCATCTCCACCGCGATCTTCCCGTTTTCGGCGGTTTCGACGGAGAAGCCCTCTTCTTCCAGAATGGCGACCGCGATCTCGCGGTTCAGCTCGTTGTCCTCGGCCAGCAGGATGCGCTCGCTGTGCGTGGGAATGCGCACAGGCGCAGGCTCAGGCCGCTCCTCGCCGGTGTGCACGACGGAGTACAGGCAGGTGCGCAGCTCGGATAAGAACAGCGGCTTCGGGCAGAACGCCGTGACGCCGGCCTGCCGGGCCTCTTCCTCGATGTCGCCCCAGTCGTAGGCGGAGAGAACGATGATCGGCACTTCGTCGCCCATCTCCTGCCGCACGCGGCGCGCCACCTCGACGCCGTTCATATCGGGCAGCAGCCAGTCGATGAGGTACACGGAGTAGTGGTCGCCGCGCATATTGGCCTGCCGCGTGCGCAGCACGGCCTCCTTGCCGGACATCGTCCATTCGGCGCGCAGGCCGATCTGGTTCAGCATGCAGGAGACGCTGTCGCAGGCGTTGAAGTCGTCGTCCACCACCAGTGCGCGCAGGCCCTGCAGCTCGGGGAGCTTTTGCGGCACCTTTTCGCCGGCGTGCAGCGCGAAGGTGAGCGCGACGACGCATTCCGTACCCACGCCCTGCCGGCTCGTCACCGTGATGGTGCCGCCCATCATCTTTACGATGCTCTGCGTGATGGCCATGCCGAGCCCCGTGCCCTGAATGCCGCTGATGGTGGAATTGCGCTCGCGCTCAAACGGCTCGAAAATGTGCTGGACAAATTCCTCGCTCATGCCGATGCCGTTGTCCTTCACATGGAATTCATAGCTGCCGAAGCCCTCCGGCGCGCCGGGCTTTTCGACCACCTTCAGGCAGATTTTGCCGCCCGCGCCCGTGTATTTGACGGCGTTGCTCAGCAGGTTCAAAAGCACCTGGTTCAGGCGCAGCCGGTCGCAGCAGATGTCCTCATGCTGCACGTCGACGGCGTCGATGTACAGATCCATCTGCTTGGTATGCACATCTGCCTGGATGATGTTGCGCAGCCCGTGCAGGATATCGGGCAGGCTGCACGGGTGCTCGTCCAGGCGCAGCTTGCCGTTTTCGATGCGGCTCATGTCTAAAATGTCGTTGATCAGGCTCAGCAGATGGTTGCCGGACGCCATGATCTTTTTCAGGTATTCCTCCACCTGCTCCTGCCGCCCGATGTGCGAGAGCGCCAGCGTGGTGAACCCGATGATCGCGTTCATCGGCGTGCGGATGTCGTGCGACATGTTCGAGAGGAACGTGCTCTTTGCGCGGTTGGCCTGGTTGGCGCGCAGGAGCGCATCTTCCAAAACAGCCTGACGCTCGCGCTCCTCCTGCAGCTCGTCGTCGATGCTGCGGAAGCCGATCACCACGCCGTGGCGCTCACCCCAATTGCCCGCCCGCACAGCCTTCATCTGGAAGTACCGCACGCGGCCGCAGCAGTCGGTGCGGAAATTGACCAGGATCATCTGCTTTTCCGAAAGCTCCTGCTTCAGATAGGCGGCCAGGGTGGCCTGATGCAGCATGGCACGGTCTTCCTCCAGCACGCCCGCCTCAATATACTGATCCAGCGATTCACGCAAAGAGATATCGCCCGAGAAAAGCCGCTGCAAAAGTCCGTGCGGGCAATCGCCGATGCGCAGCGTCTCGCCCTTTTTTGTATCAAGATCAAAGAAGCACACAAGGTTGTAATCGATGCTCAGCGCGTGGATCAGCTCGATCTGCCGGCGCTTTGTACGCAGCCGCTCCTGTTCCTCGTGCTGCTTTTGCGCGGTGATGTCCAGCAGGAAACGCTGGTAGAAGATCTCGCCGTTTTCTTCCACCAACTTGAAGCTGCCGAGCACATGCACGACCTCGCCGTCCGCATGCCGTACGCGGTATTCCAGACTGGAGGAATCATTGATGTTCCGCAGCGATTGGATGGCCTCGCGCAGGCGGGGCTTATCCTCTTCCAGAACAGAGGGCGCCACCGACAAAAAGCCGCCGCGCATCAGGTCCTCCTGCGTCTCATAACCGAGAATGCGCAAGGCGGCCTGATTGATGTTGAGGATCCGTTTGCCGTCCGGCGTATGGCAGATGACGCCGTAATCCATGCCCGTGATGATGGTTTCCAGCGTCTGGTTCCTGCGCTCCAGCTCCTTGGCATAGGCGCGCTCTTTGGTTGCGTCGATGGCGACGCCCACCGTCCCCATCACGCTGCCGTCCAGATCGTACAGCGGGGATTTGTAGGTGGTGAGGATCTTTGTTTCGTCGCCGGAGCGCACGAGCTCTTCGGACACAAGGGTCCGGCGCTCTTCCATCACGATGCGCTCGGATTCGATGCAGGCCGGGTCGTCCTGCTCCACGTCCCAGATATAGGCGTGGCCGCGCCCCTGCACCTGCGCCTTTGTCTTGCCGACGATGCGGCAGAAGCCCTCGTTCACCTTTTCGTGCAGGCCGTTTTTGTCCTTGTACCACACCATGTCCGGCGAGCAATCGAGGGCAGCCTCCAAAAACTGGTTTGTCTGCCAGGCGTCCATTTTCTTCTTGTATGCCCGCTGCCACCGCTGCAGGCGGAACCGCCATTCGGCGTCGGACATGGGCACGAGCCAGAGGTCGGTATCCTCCGGCAGCAGCGCGCCGTTTGCGCCGTCGTTCGCGTCCGTCAGCGCCGCGGCTGCGGCGGTGTCGGCCAGCAGGATCAATTCCGCTGCGGGCTTTTTCCAGGCCGTGAGCGCGCGCACAGTCTCGCAGGCGTCCGTCCCGCGCACATCGGCAAAGATGACGTCCGCGTTTTGCGCGGGCGCCTGCTCGGGCACATCGCTCTCGGCAAAGGTGTGCGTAAAGGCCGAAAGGGGCGCGAGGGCGCGCAGGAAAGAGAGCCCGTCGCGCCGGCGGCCGGTATAATAAATGTTGATATGGCAGTGGTACATATTGTTCCCCCTGAGCGTGCGGCTCCGGCAAAAAGCCGGTGCCGGATCGATTCCGTGCAAACAGCGCTGCGCAGGCAGACGCTTTTCTCCACATTTCATTGTATCAGACTAAGGGAAAGGCTGTCAATGCGCAGCGAGAAAAAAGCACGGAAATCAATTTTTAAAAACTGGAAGTTTCCAGCCACTTTCGTTGGCCTTTTTCCTGTTTTCGCATCCAATTTGTATGGTTAAAATTCCATGATATAAGATGGTTCGCCATCTTTA
>JAAVHN010000044.1 GCA_014799685.1 Subdoligranulum sp.
GCTCCGGAGACAATGCAGTATGGAGAATATTTATCGCCGCTGCGTATGACCTCTCTGGCATCGGCCTTGAATGTCAGTTCCGCACCGTCTTTTTCCACTGTGATGGCTACTGTTTTCGCGCCGGCATTTCTGATAGCTGTGGTGATCTGTCTTTGGAGAGAAAAATCACCGCCTGTATTTTGTTCGAGTGCCTCATATTCTTCCCGCAAAAGATCATTTTGAAGAAACGTCAACAGAATATCTTCTTCATGTGCATCGATATATTTTTGTGCCTCGTCCTCAAGGAATTTTTCCATATCCTGAAAGTACAAATTCATTGCATCTTCCTGATACGCATCGGGAAAGGCCTGCAGGTTGTAGAACGAATGGATCTCCAGATCCGGCGCGTCGCCTCTGAGGAAAATAGCTGCCGCCTGTCTTTTTGCCCCATATTCCTTAAAATCCTGCAGACATTGGATATTCTTGGGATTGGACAGCTGCTGGATCGAAAGATTGTTCCGGTCATTGGCGATCTTCTGCTCGATCCGTTCGTTGACGCTCTGGCTAATGTGTCCGCACCAATGCTCCACGCTCTTCATCTCGTCTGCTTCCAGATGATCGACCGCCCGCGCCAGATCGAATTCGGCAAGACGCAGCGTCCGCGTTTCGGGGAAATACATACCGCAGAATTCAAAGGGCTTGTTCCAGCGAATTTCCGGTCCGATGTATGTTCCCATGTAATGTGTTGCTGAAAACAGATAGACCGTGTTCTCCCCATGGGGAAGCTTAACAAACGTGGTGCAGCTTTTGGTATTTCCTACAAACTGCAGCGGCTTCGTCCCTTCCCTCAGCCAGGCGAAAAAGTCTTCCCGCGGGATCATGTTTTCCGACGGCTTATTCAAATCTCATCCCTCCCATCGTCATATTTGTCATATCCTGACCAGTATCCTGCTCATCCAAGGTCTGGTGGATCAACGCGACCGCCTCGCTAATCACGGGATCCTGTGCAAAGCTTTCCGATTTTGTCCAATCTTCTGATACCCACTCCCGACCGTCGTGCCGGATCACAACATCCACCGCAGCCACATCATCCTTCGTGACACCCAGCCGCTTGCTGTCCTCCGCACTGGCCATGTAGCGCTGGATCGCCTCATCCAGAGATAAGCCATCGGTGAACGTTGCATATGCTGTGTTGCAAGCCTCCATCACATACCAGTCGTAGCTGTGGGGAAAATTGGGATCAGCGGTATCCCGAAGCATCTGGAGCCCGGTTTCCGTCAGGCCATATTGAGGTTTTTCTTCAGCCATTGCCATTCTTTGATGGCTCAAATCCTCAATGGCTGTCCTCGCGGTATCCGGCTCGCCTGGAGAGCAAATACGAGCCTCGAAGCTGCTGTCGCCGCCTTTCGTCAAACGCATTTCCATTCTATACGATCCCTCCCATCTCATATTCTTCTGTTTGGTCGCTCCGGTGGATCAGCTCATCGAGCGGGACAATGCCGTCGTAGGAAACGTATCCTTCCTCCAAAAATTCTCCGGGATGCTCTTCGATCCACCTTTGGCCAAAGTCGCTGTAGTTGCTGTATCTTCCGAGGATTTCATCAAACTGATAGCATCCAGATTCATTGATCAGGCAGCGGGCGCCGTCTGCCGGGAATGCCACGCGCGGCAAAAATGAGAACAGCGCCAGCATATCCGGCTGCGCCAGCTGCCTGACCTGCGCCGGATCGTCAGGCTTTGCGAACTTGAGCACTGCTTCTAACTTTCTCTGGTCCGAATAGGACAGCAGTGCTGCACCCCTGCACACATCGTTCCACTCTTCCAGCGAATGGAAGCGCTCCTTCAAAAGCTCCGTGACACATGCTGGAAACAAGCTGTTCTCTGCACTGAGACTGACCGGAACCTGCGGCTCGATCCCCGCGCGCACCAGTGTGCGCCGAACCTTTGCCTCTGGCATTGGGAGCTGGACAAAGGCCAGCGGTGTTTCGGGATCGTCCTCCCGGTATACAAATGCATCCAGAATCTTGGGTTCGTACACATATGCCGGAAAGCTCTTTTCTTCGTAGAGCGGTTTCAGCTCCATATCGTTTTTATAGAGGACGCCGAAACGCGTGACGATCCCATTCCCGGTGCGAATCAGTTCCTCTGCGATGCGCTGTCCATCGAGCTTTTCCAGTTCTTCTGTCAATGCAGAGCCGCCATGGAGATTCAAATAGTGCTCTTTTCCCTCTTCCTCCAGGTTTGCGAAGTCGCTGATGACGGTGGCCTCCTGGCAGCAGAACGTCAAATTGATAAGGTCCGTCATATTGGAATAGCCGAGCCCCTCTACTGCCGCACAGAACTGCAGCCTCTCTTCTGGTACAAAACTTTCAAGGCGGCTCACGAGATAGTCCAACTCATCGAAATTGACCGTCTGCTGCTCCAAGCACTGCAGTGCCGGAAAATCGCTGTCCAGACGCGTGACAAGGCAGTCCCGCTGAAGCACATCGCCCATCTGTATCGTCAACAACATCCCAAGGATTGCATTGTACTGTGCCTCTGGGATGGGAAAGGGCAGCGTAATCTCACCGCATTCCGGATGCTTGGGATTTCTGAACGTGGCACGAAGAACATCCAGGTTCATTCGCTCACCTCTTTCTGGGACGGTTTTCGTTTTTTCTGCGTAAGCGTGCGCAGGCACTGGCTCCCGCTGCTCCAGCAGATGAACCCGTGCGCGGGATAGGGGCAACCCTTGCAGCGCTTTGTCCGGGTGCAGACAGGCGGCTCCGGCGGTGCTACCATGATGTGCGGCGTTTTTGCGGAAACCGTCTGCCATGCCGCATCATCCGAGCGTATGCGGGACGGGCCGCGGATCTCGGTGTAGATGTGAGTGTTCATTCCATTTCTCTTCTCCCTTCGTTTGAAAACAAAAAAGGCCGGGGCGATTGGTTCATTTCCTTTGAACCTTACCGCCCCGGCCAGCGTACCGATATATATATATTAGGTTGTATACGATGCTTCGTTATGCGCCTTGTTCCAAGCCTCTGTCGCGTCATCCGCACGCCCTGCCACAGTGCAGCAGGCAAAGGCGGTCAGCGTTCCAAGGGCACACAGCAGGACAATCAAAATGGGCGCCATTGTGTTTCCCCTGATGACTGTCGTTTACGACTATCCTTCTGATTCCACTACATTATTGGACCTTGCTGTGCCATTGATTCGGTATGTCCCTCCACAGGTTCCGGGGCGTTGAGGCTCGGTTCGATTTCCCGTAGCTGATCGCGGAGCTCGCTGATCAGCAGCCCCTGTTCAAAAGTGAGTGTATCGTCGTGTGCAAGGGCTGATGCACAGCACACGTCCAGTCCTTTGAGTTGGTCCGGTGTAAAGAACATCTCCTGCGACACAAGACCGCTGCGCACGGCAAAGTCTTGCTTAGCCTCCTCGTATTTGCCGAGCATATAGCAGCCACCAGAGACCGCTGTGTGATCCTGGTTCCAGTCCCATGTGATGAACTGGACGCCAAACCTTGTGAAGTGCCCGGCCAAGACCACATCATTGAACTGTCCCAGGATGCGGTAGTCCCCCTCCAGCCCAGACGCTTTCAACAGGGGCGCCGCCTCCATCAACCGCATATATTCACTGACGGTGCGAACAATCGACCACGCTTTTTCCTGTGCCTCGCGCGGGGCGCAGGGCATCCCGTCGTGCGGATAGGTAATCGCGCGAAATCCGGCTGTGCCGACAGGTTCGCCAAACTGGCTGACGGAAAGCTCTCCATTCTCCTGTTCCTTAACGGAGAAGCCCTCTTTGCCCAGGGCAATGGTCAGTTCCCCGAAATACCGTTCGAGGATTTTGGGATCTGTTTGCTGCATAGAAACTCCTTCTTTCTTCTGTTCATTTGTCTGCTCTGCGGGGAGCGCATCCGAAAACAGAAAGCGTCGGTTTTCTGACTCAAAAGAATCAATAAACCGACGCCTGTCTGCGATTTACTCTGCTTGAAACACAGTGTTCTTTTAAAACGGAAAAAGGCAATGCACTTTGGCATGCACAATGATGCGTGAAAGCATTTGATTTTCAGTAGAGTTCTACAACTTGCTTCAATCGTGTCCTGGCTATATGCCTCTGTACCACGGTCATCTCCCTTAAATTCAGCCCACACCGGTGGTCCGCAAAAAAACATAGGTATTCACATACACTTGTCTAAAAAATGCAAAATGTCCGTATATACTCGCTCTCGTCGTGTTTCATTAAGTACTTCGTGCATCATGTCAGGATAGACAATACTCTCTACATCGCTATACCCTATTTTTCGTAGAGTAGCTATGGTGTCCAAAAGGCCCGCTTCGCCGCCAGTTACCGGGTCATCCTTTCCTGTAATGCTGAGGATCTTCAAGTCCGGATTCTGGCAGCGAAACCGGCGATATCTTTTCAATTCCCAATCTGACTGAAACACTGTCATCTGGCCTGCATTTTGAAAGCGTGGAACAAACAGAGGGTCTTCTGCTATAGATCGGAGGTTTTCCTTATTGTACGAGATCCAGGTTTCAGGCGGTTTATCCCCACCTGCGAGCATTTGAATCACACGGCTGTAACCCTTTTTTCCAGTGAAAAGCATACATAGTCTACCGATCACCAGACCAAGGGGTACTGCCGCTATGTAATTTGCCGTACCGCTGAGGATAAGCCCCACAAAATCCATATCATGCTCCTGAAGATAGCAGCGTGCGAGACAGGAACCAAAAGAATGACCAAAAAGGATTCGTTTTACACCAGGTTGGCGCACTTTTAGAAAATCGGCTAAAAGTTCCTGATCACGCATACTTTCCTTTACACCATTCATAAAACCGGGAGGATATTTTTCCGTTACAGATGCGCCATGACCACGGTTGTCGGCTATAATGGCCGAGCAGCCATGAGCGTTGAGAAATGAGATGAAAGGATAGTACCGTTCCTTGTGCTCCAGCGCCCCGTGGATAAGCTGTACGCAGAACCTCGCATTTTCTACCGGGAACCAAGCGGCTTTTAGTGGAAAGCCATCAAAAGACTGTAAACAGAGTTCTTCCATTTCTCCCTCCATTACGCTTCGAAACAGAAATTGAGACGACTGTCCGCGGCATTTTCTGCGTCAGTACCGATGAATGCCGCATAGTTCAGATCCTCCTGCCGGAACTCGCCTCTCGCTTCGTCGTAGTATGCAAGCTCAGATTTCTTTACTGCCAGTTCAAAATGTCCACTCTCACCCGGCGCAAGATACAGCTTTTGAAATCCACGCAGAGTTTTCACTGGCCTGTCCACTGCACTGCCGGGAAAACCTATGTACAGCTGTACAACCTCGCCGCCAAATACTGCGCCTGTGTTTGTAAGTGTCCCGGAAAAAACAGCCTCCTCGGTCGTGGTACAGACCGTCAGCCCAGAGATCGCAAAGCTTGTATAACTCAGGCCAAAACCGAAAGGAAAATCAGCCTCTTTTCCTTCCTTGTCGAGCTTTCTGTAACCGTGATAGTACTCGTATGTCTGTTCCTTGGCATTCCAGTCCACATGAGGATAATCCGTATCGTTTTTGGCAATCACAAAGGGCAGTTTTCCGCTCGGACTGACTTTTCCAAAAAGGATATCCGCCAGGGCATTGCCGCCTTCCATGCCAGGGTAATAGGTCATCATAATGGCTTTGGGCAGATCTTTCCAGTCATGCATGGTGATTGCACTGCCCCCCATCAGAAGCACTGCTGTTTTCTGGATAGCGCAGACTTGCCTTATCATATCAATGTCAGGAGCATGAAGACCAAGCGTTGCCCGATCCCCACCAATCGTCTTGCGTGCGATTCCCCAGATGTACTCACCCTCATCGCCATGATTCATACCGCATACGACTACTGCGGCATCGCAAGCCCTTATCCCCTCCAAACGGACATTTACCTCTTTTGTGGGCACATAAACTGTTTCAATCTCCGGGTAATTTTCCCGCATGGCTTGCAGAAGTGTAACAACATAAGGTGGCCTAACCATGCTGGATCCGTGGTCTCCGATGTTGGCAGTATCGGCCAGATCCCCCACCAGCGCCAGACGTTTTATGTTCCGGAACGGCAGCAGGGACTCGTTTTTCAGCATTGTCACCGACTTTTCCGCCACCTCCCGTGCAAGCGCTATATGCTCTTTGCAAGCAATCAACTCCGGTGTGTATACCATAGGGTCAGGGCTCTCGGAAAAAGCCAAAACCGTGCGCACAATACGCAGGGCTGCTTCGTCGATCATGGCCTCGGTGATCTTTCCTTTTTTCAGCCCTCGGCGAATCGCTTTTTCTGAATAGCGCCAGCGAAAACGCATTTCTATGTCACAGCCTCCGGATATCCCGCCCTCGGCCGAGCGGACCCCAAGAATGAAGTCGCTCATCACCGGGCCGTCAAAGTCCCACTGCTTTTTGGCAACTTCCCGCAAAAGATAGGCGTTGTGACCGCAATGCTCACCCTGATATTTGTTATAGCTGCTCATCATTGCTCCAACACCCTCGTCGATAGCGCGCCTGAAATGAGGCAAAAAGACCTCTTGCTCGGCGCGCTTGGAGGCGATAACATTTACCTTGAAGCGCGCACGCTCCATACTGTTAAAGGCAAAGTGTTTCACACAGGCAATCACGTTATTCTTTTGCACGCCGCGGATGCGCGCAGCGGCTATCTCGCCCACATGGTAGGAATCCTCACCGAAGCTCTCCTGGGTGCGGCCGTCGCCCGGATTGTAGGGCAGATTCACACAAACGCCCGCATAGAAATTTGCCCCGTGAGCCCGAACCTCCTGACCGATCGCATCGCCGACCCGCTCGTTCAGTTCAGTGTCAAAGGTAGCGCCACAGGCAATGGCCACAGGGAAACAGGTAGAGTGGCCGGAAACTACACCTCTCGGCCCATCACAAAATTTTATAGCCGGCACGCCAAGGCGCTGGTTGCCGCCCGCCTCATATGGCACCACATTGTAGCCCTTTTTGCTGAAATACGACTTGAGTCCATAGTTTGCGGCCATCAAGCCAATTTTTTCACTGAGGCTCATCTGCCTGACGATGTCCTGGGCGCGTCCGGTATAGCTCAGTCTTGTTTTTTTATCTGTCATGATCAAGACTCCTCATTGATGCGCCACTGGGATATGCACACCGTACGAACAAGATTGGAAACCAGTGGCAAAACAAACAATAGAGCAATTTCGGCTGTGAGCGCTGACTGAGGCTGTACACTCAGTTCCCCATCATAATGTCCCAGGGCCAGGAACCAGCCGATAGCCGCTGAACCAAGGCCCGTTCCCACCTTCATGCCAAAGCTGTTGGCACTGGTGGCAAGACCTTCATAACGTTCTCCTGTCTTTTTTTCAAGATAGTCAACAATATCCGGGGCCAAGGTAAACATAATGGAAGAAAAAGGCGCCTGTCCGAAAGAACTGACTGCTGTGGACAGAAGGACTACGATCAAATTGTACGGGCTGAGAATGCCAACGGCGCCCACTAAAGCCAAGACGCCGCCCCAAGCCATCACCTTACGCTTTCCAAAGCGGAGGATCAGCTTTGGTGTGACCAGCATACCGGCAACCATAAAGAGTACATAAACCAGAGCAATATAGATGTAGGTGCCGCTGTCGCCAAGCACATCACGGGCATAGTATACGGCTGTGCCCAGCATGGAGCCGCTGATCAGGTAAGAAAAAATGAAGATCAGAACCGCGAGGTAAAAATATTTCGTATGCAGCAGAGCCTTGATTCCCTTGCCAATATCCTCTTTTTTGGCGCTCTCTCCGTAAGTTGCCGGAAGCTTTTCCTTTGTGCCGAAAAAGCAAAGCGACTGAAATACCAAGCATACGGTCGCGTAAATGAATGCGATCGTCGTCCATGAATGTTGCTCCTTTTCTCCTCCAAAAGCGGAAAGCAGCATAGAGGTGGCAATCGCCAGAACAAGGCCGGTGACAAAGGCAAAAATACCGCGCACAGTGCTGATCCTGTTTCGGTCATCCTGCGTCAGACTGATGCGGGAGAGCATGGCGTGGAACGAAAGATTATTGATTGTATAAATTACGACTGTCATCAATATATAGGTTATGATCACATACACGGTCTTTCCGATTGCGTTTATTCCTGCGGGTACATTGAAAACCAGCAAAAATGAGACTACTAGAGGTATGATGCTCAAACCAAACCAGGGCCTTGCCTTGCCGATACGCGTATGTGTCCGCTCAAGTATTAAGCCAAAAGCGATGTCACTCACACCGTCCAAAAGCCGTGTGATCAGCATGATCGTTCCCACAACGCCTGCCGCCAGCAGAACACTGTCAGTGTAGTACATCGTCAGGAACGATGATGTAAAAGTCCAGACGAAGTTTGCGCCGGAGTCACCGATGGAATAGGCCAGCTTTTCCCACATACTGGTTGTCTTTTTCGTCTCCACAATATCACTCCTTTTTTATTTTTGTTTGTGGTATCTCTATTAAAATAAAAAAGGACTTTACAGTTTTATATATTCCAGATATAATTTATAAAAATCACACTCATTTTCTCAAGGAGATTCTATCGTGTATCAGGAATATTACGATTTCATATACGGACGCCGGGCCAGCGGCGTTTCTCATCATTCCCCGGAAAAAATCATTGAGCTGTTCACCCGTGCGGCAGACCATCCAGAAGAACTTGCAGACGCCACGCAGTTCTTTCTTGGAGGCCTTGACGGTGATTTGGGACATCTGAATGACAACGACCTGAAAAACATTCAGTATACCATTATCGGATTTTGCTATTACCTGTGCAGCTTCTTAATAGAACGTCATGTGGATCCGGAACTTGCCTACAACAATTCAGATTATTTCATCAGCAAAGCGGACGGCATATGCTCTTTCAATGAGGCCCGGGAACTTTTTGACATGATGGGGAAACTGAGCTTTTCCCTGATTCACAGGAGCAAAAGGCCGGCGTATGGGTATACAGTAGAGAAATCCATTCACTATATAGAACAAAATCTGTATTCCGCCCTGACAGCCATCCAAGTAGCGAAATTCATAGGTCTCAACCCTGAATATTTAAGCCGCGTTTTCAAAGCCGAAACAGGAAAAACGCTCTATCGCTTCATTCAAGAAAGCAAGTTGCGAGAGGCAAAGGCTCTGCTGACCCGCACAAATAAATCCATAACCGAAATTGCCCACGATCTGGGCTACAGCTCGATTGCTCATTTTTCTGCTGCTTTTCAGCGTATGACCGGGTTTCCGCCATCGGAATACAGGAACAGAAAACTGCCTGCAGAATTGAAGGAATGAGATCAAACACTTGTTTGCCCGTACTGTATCATAGCGCCCTTTTTGCCGGGAATGAAAAAAGCGCCGGTCTGCTGACCCCAAATGGGCCAACGAACCGGCGCTCTGCATGCATTTTATTCTGCTTGAAAAAGTGGCGCCCTTTTTGAATCTGAAAAAGGGCGCTAAAAATGATATGTGCAAAACCAATAGAATCGTGCGCAAAAGATTGGTGAAAAAGGCATCCAAAAAATAGCGCCTTTTTTGAGAAAATGTCTTCTCAAAAAGGGCGCCACGCGTAAAAGCTGCTGTCTGCCACCCGCAAAACACAGGCCAAAACCGGAAAACCGCAGTTCGAATCCATCCCCTCGCTCCGAATACCGGTTTTGCATCTATGGAAAAACTACTGTTTTTCGAGACAAAAAAAAGTGCCAAAACACTTGATTTTTAGCGGGTTTACACGCTTTGCATCTATAGTGTCTTGGCTTTATGGTGGGAGAGGATGGATTCGAACCATCGAAGCGAAGACGCAACAGATTTACAGTCTGCCCCCATTGGCCACTCGGGAACTCTCCCATATTCAATTGGAGCTGGTGGACGGATTCGAACCCCCGACCTGCTGATTACAAATCAGCTGCTCTACCAGCTGAGCTACACCAGCATCAGCGCGGCCCGTTCCGCTTTCACGGACCCAGCCCCGCAGATGACCGCCCGCAAAAAGGGGCGAATCAAGAGCGCTTTATTATAATAACAATTTGTGCACGGATTGTCAATACCTTTTGCAAAATTCTCTTGCAAATTCTCCTGCCAAATTGCAGGCGCAAAATCCGGCATCAACGGCTCCGGCCGCCGTGCAGGATAATACGGATCTGTTCCATGCGGGACGGCTGCACCTTGCACATCTCCGCCAGCTGTGGGCTTTTGCGCAGCACCTTGCCGTAGTGGATGCCACGGAAATCAGCTTCTCAAAAATGGAATTTTCGTCTGCTTCAATTGACCCTTTTTCCTCATTGCGCGTCCGTTTTATACAGCAAAAATCCTGTTATACGGAAGAATCTGCAATCATGATGATACTCTCGTACGCTTACATGAAAAATATCCGGCGCAAAATTGATTTCCGTGATCGGAAGCTTTTCTGCTGTGCCCTGCGCCTGCTTTTTCGGTGCATTGCCCTCACCGCAGCAGCGGCAGAGCGCCCGTAAGCCGGTTCACCGCCTTTTTGTCCCCGCAGATCGCAATGCCGAGATAGCGGAGCGATTCTGCCGGGACAGCCGCCATTTTGTCCCGGAACTCACCGTAGGTTTTGCACCCCTGTGCAAGCTGCGAAAAATCGACTGCCGTCAAACCCGCAAACGCGGGGCTGTACAGCTTTTCGCGCATTTCCCCAAGCAGCTGCGCATTGCCCCGCAAAACCGGCACGGGGAATTCGATGACGCCCAAATGCGCGTTCCCCGCGGCATCGTATACCGTTTCGCCGACGGCCTCTGGCCGCTGCTTTCCGAGTGTAATACCCAAAATTGCCGCCGTATTGGCGATGAGCCCCAGCGGCAGGCGCTCGTCGAGTACCAGCACGCATTTTTCCGTTTGTGTGTCCATCATTGCGTCTCCTTTTGTGCAGCGGCCGGTTTTTCGCCCGCTCCCGCACCTGCGCCCACCCTCGCTCTTTCCAGAAAGGTATCCCGGTACGCGCCGGGCGTCAGCCCCGTAACGCTGCTGAAATAGTTTGTAAAATGGCTTTGATCCGAAAATCCGGTGCGCAGCGCAGCCTCCAGGGGCGGCACGCCCCCGCGCAGCAGCGCCCGCGCCTGTTCGACGCGCACGTTTTCCAGATAGCGGTAGGGCGTAACGCCCTTTGCGCGGATGAACGCGCGCAGCAGCGTAGAGCGGCTGAGGCCCGCATGGCGGCAGAGCATATCCAGCCCGATATGCTCCGCGCAGTGCGCGCGCAGGAACGCACAAACCGCCCCAACCTCCTGCCGGTGATTGGGCGCATCCTCAGGCGCGCCTCCGGGCGTTCCACCATGCGTATCCTCGGGCACATCTTCAGGCGTATCCCCGGTCGTGTTTGCAAGTGTGTCATCAGATATATCCCCGGGTGTTTCACCGGGCGCGTCACCTGCAACAGCCTGTCCGCAGCTCCGCCCCAGCGCGGCCAACAGCAAAAACAGCCGCTCCTCTTTTTGCAGGTCCGGCGCGCCGTTCAGGATCATTTCATGCAGCGCGTACAGATGGCAGGCGGTCTCGGCGTCGTCCGTCACATTTTGAGAAAACCGCAGCGGCCCCTTTGCACCCATTCCATCCGGCGCCCACGCGCGCAGTGCTTCCGCCTCGATGTTCAGACCCCGGTAATCGAACGCGCCGCCCTCGTCCTGAATGCACGCATGACTGTCGCCCGGATTGAACGCCACCACGCTGCCCGGCCCCAGCACGTACGTTTGGTTTTTGCACGAGAGCACATGCCTCCCGCGCTCGACAAGGCCAAGGGCATAGTGGGCGTGAAAATGATTCGGAAACGACTGCGCCACGCCTTCGAAGCGATACGCCTCAATGCGCAGCGATGCGTCGTATTGAATCGTTCGGATGCCGTTTTTCATCCCTGCACCCCCCTTCTGTTATTGCCCCTCTGTTATTGATTGTACCGCTTGTTCGTTCGTTTGTCTTGTAAAATAGGTTCATTTTTGGCGTAATGCACCAACGCGGTTTGCTTTGCCTGCCGATACGCGGCACAGGCAAATGCAGTGAACAGCCAAAATGATGCAATGGCGCAGGCGCAGAAAACCACAGTGCATACACGCTTTTGTCCTATTTGATTATAGCATTTGAGGTCAAAATCACAATTCCAAATTATAGAAAAAGCGGCCCCGCACCATGCGAAGCCGCCTGTTCTGAAGCCGCGCCCGAAATGGTCCATCCGCATCCCGGCGGAAAATTGCGCGCCGGCCGGCATTCCGCCGATCCTGAAAACCGCCTTGAACGTCTGAACGTACTGTATCACAGCTCCTGTTTCATCATCCGGTGCGGATAGCCCGCGTCCAGAAAAGTCTCGCCGTAAGCGGTAAAGCCGGTCGCCTCGTAAAAGCCCTGTTTATCGAACTGCGCGCCGAGCTCCAGCGTTTTGCCGCCGAGCGCGCGCGCCTTGCGCGCAAGCTCCTGCATCAGCTGCCGCCCCACGCCCTGCCCGCGCAGATCCCTGCGCACGGCAATGCGCCCTGCGTGCCACACCCCCGGCTCTGTGGAAAAGAGGCGCGCCGTACAGTACACCACGCCCGCATCGTCTGTGCCCAGCACATGCAGCGCGGTCTCGTCCTCCGCGTCCCGATCGACCTCCGGTGCAAAGCCCTGCTCACCGATAAATACCGTCTGGCGCAGCGCGAACGCCTTGTCCATCTGTGCGGTATCGTCAAAGGAAAACCAGCTGAATTTCATCGTTTTTTCATCCTTTCTTATATTTTCCGTCCGCGTCATGGGGCCGCCGCAGCCACTCAAAAGCCGTCGGAATGCGCCGGGCAGCGGATCGCACACGCGCCAACGCTTTTCTAAAACAGCAGCAGCACCCGCATCAGCAGCAGCGTGATCACTCCCGGCGCGCCGAGCACGACGGCCACGAACGCCGTGGCATAATTCAGCGCGATGGAAACGCCCGTATAGCCCGCCAGCAGGTTCACCGCCCCCAGCGAGGCCGCACCGCACACTGCGCTGCCCAGCGCGCGCAGCATCGGCCGCTTTGCCTTGGAGGCCGCCAGCACCACGCCCGCTGTGCTCAGCAGCGCCGCAAACAGCGCGATCGTTTCTACAAAAACCATACCGTTCTCACCTCGTCGCAATATATGCGGACAAGGCCGCTGCATAGAACTGTATGAACAAGACCGGCTCGCAAACGATTTTCCCCGTGCGGCGCCGGCCGGCGGACGATCTGTCTGCCTGTGCAAAAACATCCCGTCACCCGGCCGGCTCCCAATCCGGTTGCCCGCCTGGCGTCACTCCGCCGGCACAAAATCCACCTGTCCGCACGAAACATCCACGGCCGCCGCGCGCACGCGGATCGCATCGCCGATGCGCCAGCTCTGCCCCGTCTGCGCATCGTACAGCGCACAGCCCTCCGTCAGCGTCAACGGATGATCCGAGAGCTGTGCGGCCCGCACCAGCCCCTCGACGGTGTTCAACAGCTCCACATAGGCGCCGAACGACGTCACCGAGGAGATGACGCCCTCCCAGATGCGGTTCCCGGCATCGCCGGCAAAACGCCGCATATATTCGGCCTTGTAGCAATCCTCCGCGTCACGCTCCAGCTGCATGGCGCGCACCTCGCACAGAGAGGACTGCCGCGACGCCTCGGCCGCAAACGCCTCGTATTTGCCGCGCAGCGTGCCGGCATCCTGCCCTGCGCACAGATCGGACAAAATGCGGTGGATCGCAAGATCCGGATAGCGCCGGATGGGCGAAGTAAAATGCGCGTAATCCGAAAGTGCCAAACCAAAATGCCCCTTGGGCAGCGGTTCGTATTTCGCCTTCGCCATGCTGCGCAGCACGCCCGTGTGCACCATGCGCTCAAGGCCTGAGCCGCGCGTTTCATCCAGCAGCGCCGCCAGCTCCTTTGCGGTGGGCGCCGCACCCGCGCACCGCAGCTCCACGCCTGCCGCAGCCAGCATCGTTTTCAGCGCCTCGGTGCGCTCGGCGCCCGGCTCCTCGTGTACACGATACACAAACGGAATGCCCCGCCGCCGCGCAAGGCTGGCCGCCGCGGTGTTCGCCAGCAGCATAAACTCCTCGATCATGCGCTCGGCGTCGCCGCGCGTGCGCTTTTGCACGTCAATGCAGCGGCCGCCCTCGTCCAGCGTCAGCCTGGCCTCGCCGCTCTCGATCTCCATCGCGCCGCGCTGCGCGCGCAGGGCGGCAAGCTTTTCATACAGCTCGCGCATCAGCCAAAGCTCCGGCTCCACCGCGGCGTAGCGCGCGCGCACGTCTTCACCCGCCGTGCCGTCCCACAGCGCGTTGATCTCGCTGTACACGCCCTTCACGCGGGAACATATGGCGGATTTTACAAACGCCGTGTCCGTCACGCAGCCGCTTTCGTCGAGCTCCAACAGACAGGAAAACGTCAGACGATCCTCCCCCTCGTTCAGGCTGCAAATTCCGTTCGAAAGCGCGCGCGGCAGCATGGGGATGACGCTGTCTGCATAGTAGACCGACGTGCCGCGCGCCATCGCCTCGGCGTCCAGCGCGCTGCCCGGACGCACATAGTGGCTCACGTCCGCGATGTGCACGCCCAGCCGGTAGCCCGCGGGGGTGCGCTCGATGGAAACGGCGTCGTCGATATCTTTCGTCTCGGCCGAATCGATCGTGAATACAGGCAGCGCGCGAAAATCGCGCCGGCCGGCCAGCTCCTGTTCGGTGACGGCAGCGGCGATCTGCTTTGCCTCGGCCTTCACACTCTGCGGAAAATGGCGCGAAAGCCCGGCCCCGTACAGCATCGCCTTGATGCAGTGCCGCGCATCCTCGGCGCTGCCGAAGCGCATGGAGACGCCCGCGCGGTGGTCGGCGTGGTGCTCACCGCGCCCGATGATCTCCACGGCGGCCTTTTCGCCCTCTCGCGCGCCGCCGTCGGCACTTTTTTTGATGGGCAGCAGGCACGCCGGACAGGCGTCCGGCGCCAGAGCCAGCCGCCCGCCGTCCACACGCACGACCGTTCCGGTAAAGCGGTTGTTCTCCTTCAGCACCGCCAGCACCTCGCCCTCCGGGGAGGCGGCGTCGCGCGGATGCTTCGACAGCGCCACCAGCACCGTATCGCCCGGCAGCGCGCCGCGCAGCGCCTTGCCCGGAATAAAGATATCCGGCCCGCCCGCCGCAGGGCGTGCAAAGCCGAACCGTTCAGCCACCTTCACGATCCCGCATTCCACGGCCCCGGCCGCGCGCGCGTCGGGGATGGCATACAGCCCCTCGTGCTGCGCCAGCTTGCCGCGCGCCGTCAGTTCCTCCAGCGCGCGCACCACTTTTTTATCGTTGCCAAGCTTTGCCTTCAGTTCCCGCCGGCTGCGCGGCTTTTTTTGCAGCTCTTTGATGATCTTCGATTTGATGCCCATAAATTTCCGATTCCTTCCCCTTCCACACCGATATCTCTTTCTATTGAACCGGTCTTTCCCCTATGATGTCCACTCCTGCCGGAAAAACCGCGATAAAACCTGCACAAATCATTTTCTTCCTGCCGCGGGGCCGTCCGCCGGCAACAGCCCGAAAGCAGATCTGCAACAGACCGGCGGCGATCCGGCAGCAACCCGGCGGCGCCCCGGCAGAGGCCCGGCCGCAGCCAAATCCCGGCGGGCAAGCCCTGAAAAAGGCAAAAAGCCCACCCGATTTCAAAAACCGGGCGGGCGTTTTGGCTTATTTCAGATACACGCTGATGACGCAGACGAGAATGGCAAGCACAAAAAACGCAATGGCCGCATATTTTGTATACTTGGCCAGAATCGCGCCGGAGGAACGCGAACGTCCCTCGTTGCCCATCATCTCGCCGCCGGCGATCGCACCGGAGAGGCCGTTGCCCTTGGATTCCTGAAACAGCACCAGCACGATGATCGCGATACTGCACAGGATGAGCAATACGCCGCTGACAATTTCTAAAGCATTCATGTTTTTGAAACCTCCTGTTTTCGCGGCGCATCCCTGCCGCCCGCGGGTGGGGGAACAGCCACACTATAAAATAGTGTAGCATACCCCGGTTCAAAATGCAAGATGCACGGCCGAATTCGGGCAAAATTCCACGGATTTTCCGGCGCATGCCGCGCTGCCTTTCGCCCCGGGCCGCCGGCTGCGGCCGGAACGGATGCGGCGATGACAAATCGGGTGCCGAACAGTGCATTACAGGATCGGCCGGGCATCTGCTTTTTCATCAAATTTTCCGGATCCCCCGATTTATTTTGCAAAACCCCTTGCATTTTTCCGCGTTATTTGCTAAACTATTATAGCGACTTGAAAAGCAAGGAGATTTTACAGCGGCAACGCGGTTTCCCTGCTTTTGGATACCGAAAGAGGAGGTGCAGGAAAATGGCGAAATGTGATTGCTGCGGGAAGGGCGTCAGCTTTGGCATCAAGGTCTCCCACTCGCATCGACGTGCAAACCGGACATGGAAACCCAATGTGAAGAGAGTGAAGGCCGTGGTGGACGGTTCCCCCCGTTATATCCACGTCTGCACCCGCTGCCTGCGTTCGGGCAAAGTTACCCGCGCAGTTTGAGTTTTATCCCGCACACAGCTTTGCCCCGCACAATGTGCGGGGCGTTTTTTGTTCGGCAAAGCGCAAATTGCGAACGGCTGCGGCCCATCACTGCGCTGTCGTTCGAAAGCTCTGACCGCGGCAGCATTGCAATTGTTTGAAAGGCGGATGATCGAATGATGCCATTACGCGTGATCGGATATTATATCTGCGAAGTGATCGACGTTCCGAAGGGGCTGTTCGGCAGCGCGGGCCTCGGTGATGCGGCGGACTCCGAACACACAGGGCAGAATATCCGAAAATTTTTATCCGTGAGCAACTGTCTGGGCGAACAGCACCCATATCGGGAATGCTTTATGCAAACCTCCCTCGGCCTGGAAGAGGGGGAATATCAGGCAATGCTGAAGCTTAACGACGCGGCATACCGCGCGCTGAACGAAATCGGGCACCGCCTGTTTGACGCCAAACGCATCGATGTGGACTGCCGCTTTTTATATCTTTCGGACGCCATGGAGCTCTGCGAGACATACTTCTCCGCACTTCCCTGCGTTGTTGTAAGCATTTCCACCGCGCCGGACTATTTTGATCTTCTTGCATCGGAGCTGAGCCGGGCCAGTGCCTGCCACGGCTTTGTGAGCGGGGCGCCGGCCGACGGCGATTGGATCGGAAACGATATCCTCGGCTGGGATATCGGCAATTTTCACTCGTTTCTTTGCAACGGCCTGCAGGAAGAGCTGCCTACATCACGATTCAACCAGCTTGGGCTATTAAAAAACGATTTTGAAGAAACGGCCCGCTTTGCCGCGCAGATCCAGGACATGGGCGAGCCGGTGGAATGGATCCCGTGCAGGCTGGATGCCTACGGGCGCGCGGGCCGTGCTTTGCGCCGGACGTACCATCTTTGAATCGCGCCCGCCAAAGCAGGCCATTCCAATCAAAACACTTCGAAGCGCGAACCGTCTAAAAAGCGCCGCGGCCTGCCGGAATCCCCCGGGGCCGCGGCGCTGTTCTGTTTTTTCGTTTCTGCGGCGCATTCCCTTTGCGGCGCATTACCCGTTCGGCGCGTTACCCGTTCGGCGCGTTACTCTCCCATGATCGAGTAGTATGCGTTCACAATATCCATCTCATCGATCAGGGCATCGCTGATGCGCTCCACACAGTTGCTGTCGAACGGGTCGGAAAGGCCCACCGCTTCGAGTGTCTCGCGGTAATCCACATTTGCGCAGTATTGCGTCAGCGCGCTGTAGATCTCCACGGCTTTTTCGCGGTCTTCCAGCGAATCCACCCACAGCTCCAGCGCCGAGAGCGCACTGGTGGCGTAGCTGATATAGTAAAACGGCGTTTCGAAATGATGATGGATGTCCACCCAGCCGTAGGGGTCGCTGTAGCCCATGAACCGCTCCGTCAGCTCGGCGTGCAGCGCGTTCATCTCGTCCAGCGTCATATCGGGGTTTTCAAATACAGCCTGCTGGAACGAATCCTCCGCGCAGCCGGACAGGATGGAGTAGATGGTGTTCACCAGCTGATCGTATTCGATCCACTCGGCATCCGCGCCGTACATCTCTTCATAGCTGCTGAACATCAGCAGCTCAAGGCCCTGGGAGTGCACCTCCGCAAGATCCAGGCTGATGCCGTCGTTCCAGATCATTTCCTCTTCGCAGTAGAAATTGTGGTAGTGGCCGAATTCGTGGAACAGCGTGCTCGGGTCGGTGTAATAATCGGTGTTGATGAACATGAACGGCGCATCGTACTGCGCAAGCTCCGTGCTGTAGCCCGACGACATGCGATTCTGTCCGCCGCCGAAATCGTACAGGCGGTTATCCCGCATGTAATCCAGCGCTTCCAGCATCGTCTCGGGGAACGCCTCGGCCTGCAGCGCCTCTTCCAGATAGGCAAAGCCGTCGCTGAGGGGCACGGCCTCCAGTGCCTCCTGCACGCTGTCCGGCTCGGAATAGCTGTACACCATCGCCACGATGCCCACAAAGCTGAGCCATTCCTCCACGGCGTCGCTGAATGCGGCGGCATCCTCCTTGGTGAAATCGCGCCCCAGACAATCGTAAGCGTAATCGGTGTAGCTGTCGTAGCCAAGCGTATGGGCGATCTGCATGCGCACATCGATCAGGTCGATATAGTACTGGCCCAGCACCTCATTGCGCTTTGCCTGGATCTCGTTATACAGCTCGTATCCCTCGTCGGTGCCCGGGTCGATATCGTCCATCGTATACACCACGCCGTCGCGCTCGGTGGTATACTCTTCCGCGGACGCCTTCTGGTAGGCGCTGACAAGCTCATCCTCCTGCTTGCTCAGCGCCTCGATCTCGGGCGAATTGAGCTTGCTGTTGATCTCATAGCGCTCGATGAAATCCTCGCCCCAATATTCGCGCGCCGCCTTTTCGAACTCCGAATCGAGGATCGCGCCGGTGAGCTCGTTCATGCGGTTGTCGATGCGCGTATAGTTTTCGCTCAGCAGCAGATCCTCTTCCTCGTAAAACTCGTTTGTCAGGTCCAGATCATAGCGGATGCTGGCCACGCTGCTCATCGTATCCAGCTCGTTGATGGCATGCAGGATGTCGTTGTACAGCGTCATCGCCGCCTTTGCGTCGCCCTTTTCCGTGGCGGCCAGCGCTTCGTCAATCTTGGCGTCCAGCGCGTCGATATCCGGGCGCACGTATTCCAGGCTGGGGAAATCGATGTTCTCATGAACGGCGCGCACGAGCGGGTCGAGCCGGACACTGCGGTTGAACACACTCGTGCCGCAGCCGCAGGCCAACACGCACACCGCCAGCACGGCGGCCAGCAGGCGGACAGATTTCTTCACATGTTGCATAAAATCTTCTCCTTTATAAAAGCGTTCCTTAAGTGGTCGTTTGTACGGCAGACTGCCCAAAATGCTTGCCCGCGCGGGGCGCGTGCCAAATGCCGCTATCCCTTGCCGCGTTCGGTGCGGCGTTTGGGACGGTCTGGTGATTCCAAATTCGGCTGATGCGCGATTCGGCTGGTTTGCGATTGGCGCGGCGTCCCTGTTTTTCGGCCCCGCAAAAGCGGAGGGCTCCTGCCGGGCAAACCGGGTCTTGGCCGCACTGCTACTCTAACTTCAGCTGTTCGGCGGTATCCTGCGCGCGCAGCAGGGCGCCGGCAGCGGGCAGCGTGCGCACGCGGAAGCGGTGCGGGTCGGCCAGCTCCACACGCTCGGCGCGGCGCGCCAGCGTAATCGACTGGTTCTTTTTCAGCGTGATCACGTTCACCCCAGCCGTGTTTTTCGTCTGCTTCGCGGGCACCTGCGCCGAGTGCACCAGCAGCAGCCGCCCGGCGCTGGTGTAAATGGCCAGCTCGCATTCGTCGTGCAGGTAGGCCGCGTACACAAGCGGCGATTTATCACTGAACGCGTTCAGCAGCTTGCGGCGGTTCTGCTTGGTGGCGTAGCTCTCCATCGGCACCTTCGCGGCCTTGCCGTTCGCGAACAAAAAGAACATGTGGCCCTTGTAATCGGTGGTGAGCGCCATGTAGACGGGCGCTTCGCCCTCCTCCATCGAAAGGCGCGCGGCGATGTAATCGCCCATCACGCTGGTCTTGCCGTCGTCGAAATCGCCCACGCGGCATTTGTACACCTGGCATTTGTTCGTAAAGAAGAGCAGCTCCGCGTTGTTGCGCGTCTCGAGCTGCACCTCGATCACATCGCCCTCCTTCAGCTTCTGCTCGCCGGACATGCGCAGCGACTGCGGCGTGATCTTTTTGAAGTAGCCCTCACGCGTGTAGAACACAGTGACAGGATAATCCGGCATCTCGTCGGCGGGCTCGTCGTCTTCGGCCTCGTTGGCCTCATAGATGATCTCGCTGCGGCGCGCCTCGCCGTACTGCTTCGCCACGGCCGAAAGCTCGTCGATGATCACCTTTTTCAGCTTGGCAGGGCTGGCGAGCAGATCCTTTAAGCGGGCGATGTCGGCTTCGAGGTCGCCGGTTTCCTGCGTCCGCTTCAAAATATATTCGCGGTTCAGGTGGCGCAGACGAATTTCAGCCACATATTCGGCCTGCTCGCGGTCGATGCCAAAGCCGATCATCAGGTTCGGCAGCACCTCGTCCTCTTCCTCGGTCTCGCGCACGATGCGCACGGCCTTGTCGATATCCAGCAGAATGGCCGCGAGGCCCTTCAGGAGGTGCAGGCGCTTTTCCTTGCCCTGCAGCTCGTGATACGTGCGCCGCCGCACGCACTCGGTGCGAAACGCCGTCCACTCCTCCAAAATCTCGCGCACGCCCATCACGCGCGGCATGCCCGCAATGAGGATATTGAAATTGCAGGCAAACGAATCCTCTAAAGGCGTGGTGCGGAAGAGCTTTTGCATCAGCTTTTCCGGATCCTGCCCGCGCTTCAAATCGATCGTCAGCTTCAGGCCGTTCAGGTCGGTCTCGTCGCGCATATCGCTGATCTCTTTGACGCGCCCGGCCTTCACAAGCTCGGCGATCTTGTCCATGATGGCCTCGACGGTCGTCGTCGGGGGGATCTGCGTGATCTCGATGCGGTTGCCGTCCTTTTGATAGGCGTACCTCGCGCGCACGCGCACGCTGCCGCGCCCTGTCTCGTAGATCTTCTGCAGCTCCTCCTCGTTATAGAGGATATAGCCGCCGCCCACGAAATCAGGCGCGGGCATCGTGGAGAAAAGGTCGTGCTTCGGATCCTTCAGCAGCGCGATGGTGGTGTTGCACAGCTCGGCCAGATTGAACGAGCAGATGTTCGACGCCATGCCGACGGCGATGCCCAGCGTGTTGTTCGCCAGAATCGTGGGGAACGTGACGGGCAGCAGTGTCGGCTCCTTCGTGGAGGCGTCATAGTTATCGACAAAATCGACGGTGTCCTTGTCGATATCGCGAAAAAGCTCGATGCACACATCCTCTAACTTCGCCTCGGTATAGCGCGAGGCCGCGTAGGCCATATCGCGGCTGTACGCCTTGCCGAAGTTGCCCTTGCCGGAGACGAACGGCACCAACAGCGTCTCGTTGCCGCGCGCAAGGCGCACCATCGTATCGTAAATGGCCTGGTCGCCGTGCGGGTTCAGGTGCATGGTGCTGCCCACGATGTTGGCCGATTTCGTGCGCGCGCCCTTCAAAAGCCCCATCTCGTACATCGTGTACAGCACCTTGCGGTGCGCGGGCTTGAAGCCGTCGATCTCCGGCAGCGCGCGCGAGACAATGACGCTCATCGCGTAGGGCATGAAGTTGATCTCCAGCGTGCGGGTGATCGGTTCCTCCAATACACTGCCTGCGTCGATGATCTCGACGCCGTCGCCCAGCTGCGGCCGCACCGGCGCCTTCGCCGGCTGTTTTTTCTTCGGTGTTCTTGCCATGTTGTTCCTCTTTTTGCTCGATTCCTTCAATTATGAATTGTGAATGGTGAATTCTCAGGACACATCCAAATCGTCCAAATATTCATACCCATGGTTCGCAATATGCTCTTTTCGTCCGGCGAGGTTGTTGCCCAGCAGCAGGTCGAACACCTCGGCCGTGCGCTGCGCTTCCTCGGGCGTCACCTTGATCAGGCGGCGCGTCTCGGGGTTCATCGTCGTCAGCCACATCATCTCGGGGTCGTTTTCGCCAAGGCCCTTCGAGCGCTGGATGGTATACTTCGCATTGCCGATGCGGCCCAAAAATTCCGCCTTTTCCGGCTCGGTATAGGCAAAGTACGTTCTGCCCTTGCTCTCGATCTCGTAGAGCGGCGATTCCGCGATATACACGTAGCCTTCCTCGATGAGCGTCGGCGTCAGGCGGTAGATCATCGCGAGGATCAGCGTGCGGATCTGGTAGCCGTCCACGTCGGCGTCGGTACAGATGATCACCTTGCTCCAGCGCAGGTTCGCAAGATCGAAGCTGGAAAGATCTTTTTTGCCCTTGCCGCCCAGCTCCACGCCGCAGCCCAGCACCTTGATGAGGTCGGTGATGATCTCGCTTTTGAAAATGCGGTCGTAGTCCACTTTTAAGCAGTTCAGAATTTTGCCGCGCACGGGCATGATGGCCTGGAATTCCGAATCGCGGCTCTGCTTCACCGCGCCCATGGCCGAATCGCCCTCCACGATGTAGATCTCGCGCCGGGCGACATCCTTCGAGCGGCAATCGACAAATTTCTGCACGCGGTTCGCGATGTCGATCTGCGCCGTTAAGGTCTTCTTCGCGCCCTGCCGCACCTTATCGGCGTGCTCGCGGCTCTGCTTGTTCACCAGCACCTGCTGGGCCAGGCGCATCGCCTCGTCCGGCTTTTCGATGAAGTATACCTCCAAATTGTGCTTGAGGAAATCCGTCATCGCCTGCTGGATGAACTTATTCGTGATGGCCTTTTTCGTCTGGTTCTCGTAGCTTGTCTGCGTGGAGAACGAACTGGAGATGAAGATCAGGCAGTCCTGCACATCGGTGAACGTGATGCGGCTCTCGCCCTTTTTGTACAGGTTTTTCTGCTTCAAAAACGCGTCGATCTGGCTGACGAACGCCGAGCGCACCGCTCGGTCCGGGCTGCCGCCGTGCTCGAGCCAGCTGGAATTGTGGTAGTATTCCAGCATCTGGTTTTTGTTGGAAAAGCAGAACGCGGCGCTCATCTTTACTTTATAATCCGCACGGTCCGGCCGGTCGCGCCCCTCGGCGGCCGATTGGCAGAACACCACGGGCGTCAGGCTCTGCAGGTCGGCGATCTCCTCGGCGTAATCGCGGATGCCGTTTTCGTAATAATACTCGGTCGTTTCCTTTTTTTCGCCGCCCATGTCCGTGAACACGAACGTGACGCCCGCGTTCACCACGGCCTGCCGCTTGATGACGTCGCGGTAATACTCACCCGGCACGTTGATATCGGTGAACACCTCGGTATCCGGCTTCCAGCGGATGGTGGTGCCCGTTTTTTTGCGGCCCAGCGGCTCCTTTTGCAGGCCGCCCACGTTTTCGCCTTTTTCGAAATCGAGATGGTAATGAAAGCCGTCGCGGTAAATATCGGCTTTCATCCATTCGGAGGCATACTGCGTGGCGCAGAGGCCCAGGCCGTTTAAGCCCAGCGAATACTCGTAGTTCTCCTCCCCGGCGTTATACTTGCCGCCCGCGTACATCTCGCAGAACAGCAGCTCCCAGTTGTAGCGCTGCTCACCCGTGTTGTAATCGACGGGCATGCCGCGGCCGTGATCCTCCACCTCCACCGAGCCGTCCGCAAAGCGCGTGATGAGGATGCGGTTCCCGTAGCCCTCGCGCGCCTCGTCGATGGCGTTCGATAAAATTTCAAAGATCGAATGCGCGCAGCCCTCCACGCCGTCGGAGCCAAAAATAACGCCCGGACGCTTGCGCACCCGGTCGGCCCCTTTCAGCGATGTGATGCTTTCGTTGTCGTAGGCGATTTTTTTTGCCATGTGTTTTGTGTGTCCCCCTCAGATCCTGCAGTTTGCTGCACTGCCAGACATACAGTGCAGCCACTCTATCCCATATCGCCCGCCGCACAGGGCGATGCCGGACAGCCTCTGTCCTGTGCGGCGGTTTTATTTTCCAATTTCCCCGGGAACCTCTGAATCAATTGCTGGGCGCATCGATTTGACCAGAGCTTCCCTTGTTTTTCTATTGTAACCGATTTGCCTGCGGATTTGCAAGTGGAAAAGCGGCAAAACCTCACAGCAAAAACTGCGCCGCAAACACCGCGCATACGGCAAACACCCCGGCGGCGGCCAGCGTCCAGAACGGCAGGTACTTCAGAATAAAATCGGCCGTGGAATCCTTCATAATCGAGACAGCCCCGGCCCCCGTGTCAGCACCGGCGTCGGCACGCACGCCATGCGCGCCGCGCGCAGGCGCCGGCGGCATTTCGCTTTGCGCCTCACGCTCCGGTACACCGTATCCCGGCATTCCGCGCCCCGCGGGCCCGCGGGCAATGCCCGCTGTCCCATTCTCCGGCACGCCATACAGCGTGCGGCTGCCCGTTTCGCCCGTCGAATAGTTGATGCGGCCATAGCCCGATCCGGTGTAGGGGTCGTCCTCCGGCTCCTCGTCCCGCACGGGCAGGTACTGCATGCCCGCATCGTACTGCGGCTGCGGCGGATTCGCCGCCTGCTGCACCTCCCGCAGAGCCGACCGCATCATCGCCTTTTCCATGCCGCATTCGCTGCAAAAATACATGCCCTGCCCGGCGTTGTAGTTGAACGCGCCGCACATGCAGCGCCACCCGTCCGCGGCCTCCTCGGGGTAATAATCCGCGTCCTCCGTATCCAGTATGCGGCACAGCGCGCTGCGCTCGCGCTGCGGCAGCGGGCGCAGCGGCGGCAGCGCCACGGCGGCGCAGCGGCGCAGGTCATGCGGCGCACCGTCATCATACGTCACCGAGCCAAGGCGCACCTCCACGCTGCCCAGCGGCTCGTCGCTCACAAACACCGCGTCGTCGCTGCCGAAGCAATCGCCCTCGTTCGCATAGACATCGTCATAGGTGAACGCATCCTCCACCACAACCTCGCCGTATTTATTCTTACAGCGGAAATAGGCCGTGAACGAGACCAGCGGCCGGGAAAACAGGTTCTTGAATGTCAGCGTCACAACCGTGTCGCCCGTTCCTTCCATCCGGAACAGCTCCACGCGCACAAAGTGCACCGGGCTGCCCTTACAATAGTAGCTCGCGCGTGACTGCGCAAGCGGCGTAAACTTTTGTCCCATAGGTCGGCACCTCCTGGATGAATGGCTCCCCCTTCAGATACGGCTTTTACAGGGCCGGGGAATATTTACCGGCGCGCAGCGCGGCGTCCGGACATAGTATTGCTTATTTTACCATGATGACATAATGGAATGTACTTCATTATACTACATTTTTCGGCAGACGGCAAGCCTTGTATAAAAACAGCTTTTGCGGCGTTTGCGGTTGTCATTTTTCTGCGCGCGTGATACAATAAGGGGGATCAAGCGGGGACCAAAACGCCATCCAGGGGAGCGATGCAAATGCGCGATGTGGAAAAAGCCGCCAAAAAAATGCTCGACAAGGCCAAAACCGTTTTCCTTTCCTATACGGATGCGGACGGCTTTGCCGTCACCAGGGCCATGCTCGCCCCGCGCGAACACGAGGGCATCCGGGTGCTGTGGTTTTCCACGAATACCTCATCCAATAAAGTGGCCTGCTTTCGCAAAAACAATAAGGGCAGCGTCTATCTGATGGACCGGCTCTTTTTTCGCGGCGCCAGCCTTGTGGGCACGGTAGAGGTGCTGGAAACCGCCGAAGCCAAAAGACGCCTTTGGCGCGCCGGCGATACGGCGTACTATCCCAGGGGCGTGGATGATCCCGATTATTGTGTCCTGAAATTCACCGCCGTGAAAGGGCGGTACTACAGCAATTTTCAATCAGAGGATTTTTTGATCCCGTAAGCCTGTAACTGCACGGCAAAATTTTCCATACGGCATCCAAGCGGAATGCAGAGCCGCGCGGAACGTACGAAAGACTTTTCGCCGCCCTCCAAACGTTTTCCGCCGGCCGGCCATATCAGCTGCTCTGCCGGCTTTCATGCGGAAAACTTCAATTTTAGGTATTATTATATTTTTAATATACAAAATGTATTAAAGGAGAGATCATCATGACACGCGAAGACGCACTTTCCCTGCTGAAAAAGTACAATCAGGAGCCGTTCCATCTGCAGCATGCGTTCACGGTGGAGGCCGTGATGCGCTGGTATGCAAATGAGCTGGGCTATGCCGACGCGGCCGATTTCTGGGCGCTGGTGGGCCTTTTGCACGACGTTGATTTTGAGCGCTGGCCCGACGAGCACTGCAAAAAGGCGCCGGAGCTGCTGGCCGAGATTAACGCGGACGAGGCGTTCGTCCATGCGGTGTGCAGCCACGGCTACGGCCTTTGCAGCGATGTGGAACCGCAGCACGAGATGGAAAAGGTGCTGTTCGCCGCGGACGAACTGACGGGCCTTGTGGGCGCGGCGGCGCTGATGCGCCCCTCGAAGAGCGTGCAGGACATGGAGCTCTCCAGCCTGAAAAAGAAATTCAAGGATAAAAAATTTGCCGCGGGCTGCTCGCGCGACGTCATCCGCCAGGGCGCCGAGCGCCTCGGCTGGGAGCTGGACAAGCTGCTCGACATGACGCTGCAGGCCATGCGCGCCGGCGAGGCGGACATCGCGGCACAGATGGCAGCACTGTAAAGGCTTTTGCCTGTTCAGCTTTTCTTCGTTTTTCTTCGAAGAATTTCCTATGTATTCCGTTTGAATCAAACAGGCAGGCCGGATAAAAACGGCGGCATCCGCCTTTTCAAAAGCGGGTGCCGCCCTGTTTCGGTCTTCGGGTTTCGGTTTCAAAGGCTGTACCCAAAGCCGCGCGGCACAGCATAGCGCCTATCTGACAGCTATAGAGACGGTCTCCCTGCCCCGTCAGCAGAACCTCAGCCCCGGCGGCGGCAAAATCACTTCCCGCCGCCCGGCGCGCCGAGCCATGCGCATTTTTGCAGATCGACGCGGCCGTCGGGCAGGAACGTGACGCCCTCGGCCTCCAGCAGCGCGCGCTGCGCGCCCTCGCCGCCGAACGCAAAGCCGCTGCACAGGCTTCCGTCCTTGAAGATCACCCGGTGGCACGGGATCACGCCCGGCAGCGGGTTGCGGTGCAGCGCGAAGCCCACGCCTCTTGCGCCGCGCGGATTGCCCGCCAGCGCCGCCACCTGCCCGTAGGACGCGACACACCCGCGCGGGATCTTTTGCACCACCTCATAAATGCGTTTGGTGAATTCGTTTGCCATTGTCTGTACTTCCTCCTTTGAATCTTAGGTCAAGGCGCCGTCGCACCAAAAGCGGATCCCCGCCGTACGGATCGAAATCCCGCCTCTCACATCGAGGTCCTGTCCCCTTTTCGGGCGATTGGCTTTTCCCTATGAATCGGGAAATAAAAACGCCAAAAGCAAAAATACAAAAAGTAATATTTTATGAAAAATCAACACAAAAAGCTTGCCTGCGGGGCCACACTGCTCGCCGGGGCGGCCATTTTAAGCTTCGGCCTGTTCAACGTACACAGCCAGAGCGGCGTCACCGAAGGCGGCGTGCTGGGCACGACGCTGCTGCTGCACCACTGGTTCGGCATCTCGCCGGGCATCAGCGAATTTGTCATCGACGCAGTCTGTTACACGCTGGGCTGCCGTTATCTGGGCAAAGGCTTTTTGCGCCGCGCACTCGCGGCCAGCGCGGCCTTTGCGGTTTTTTATCTTTTCTGGGAGCGCACCGGATACCTGCTGCCGAATCTTTCGGCCCATCCGCTCGCGGCGGCGCTGCTGGGCGGCGTATTTGTGGGCGCCGGCGTGGGGCTTGTGGTGCGCGCGGGCGGCGCGTCCGGCGGCGACGACGTGCTGGCGCTGCTTCTGGAAAAATTCACGCGCCTGACGCTCTCCAAGGCCTACTTTTTTACGGATGCCGTCGTTCTGGCGCTCTCGCTGAGCTATATCCCCCTGCGCCGCATCGCGTTTTCGTTTTTGACGGTGACGCTCTCCTCGTTTTTGATCGAGCGCGTCCGGTATTTTGGCAGGCCGAAGCCGCAGCCGAAGTCTGTGGAGCAGTGAAAAGAAAGGATGATCCCCCCTATGATGAAGATCGGAAGCCACATCTCCGCCGCCAAGGGCTACGCCGCGATGGGGCGGCAGGCGCATAAGCTGGGCGCAAGCACGTTCGCGTTTTTCACGCGCAACCCGCGCGGCGGCAGCGCCAAGGCGCTGGATGAGGCCGACGTGGCCGCGTTTCTGGCCGAGGCACAGCAAAACGGCGTCACCGGCCCGCTGGTGGCGCACGCCCCCTATACGATGAACGCCTGCGCGGCAGACCCCCATCTGCGCGAATTCGCGCGCGATATGATGCGCGAGGACCTGGCCCGTCTGGAACACACGCCCGGCAATTTTTACAATTTCCACCCCGGCAGCCATGTGGGGCAGGGCGCCGAGGCGGGCATCGCGTTCATCGCCGCGCAGCTGAACGACGTATTGACGGAGGATCAGCACACCACCGTTCTTCTCGAAACAATGGCCGGCAAGGGCAGCGAGGTGGGCCGCACCTTCGAGGAGCTGCGCGCCATTCTGGACGGTGTGGAGCGCGCCGGCAAAATGGGCGTATGCCTTGACACCTGCCATGTCTGGGACGGCGGGTATGACATCGTGAACGATCTGGACGGCGTGCTGACGCAGTTTGACAAGGTGATCGGCTTAACACGCCTGAAGGCCGTGCATTTGAACGACAGCATGAACCCGCTGGGCGCGCACAAGGACCGCCACGCGCAGATCGGCGCAGGGCACATCGGCCTGGATGCTTTTCGCCGCATCGTCAACCATCCCGCGCTGCGCGGCCTGCCGTTCATTCTGGAAACCCCCAACGACGATGCGGGCTGGGCGAAAGAGATCGCGCTGCTGCGTGGGATGTATGGGGAGGAAGCGTAAAACAGTGCACGGCAATCCGGCATCGGAAAACAAACAACGGCAACACACGACCTCCCCAATACTCATCATTGGAGAGGCCGTAACTTATTAAATCAAGTCAACAGGCAGATACTTATAGGACCGATCCCTGTCTAAATGTTTGCCGGATATCTTGATGATCGCGGCTGCCAGCCAGCACCAGTATCCGGCATATATGTTTTCGCTGCTTTTGTGCGTATTATGCCAGTATATACCATTGCAGCTACCGTACCATTGTTCTTCGGCATATGAAACAATCTCCGAAACATCCATGTTTTCTTTCTTGTTCAGAAATTCCCACAGATGGAAATATTGTGATGGGAATTTCAATTTCTGTGTTTGAATTTCAAGCGCTCCATTCTTCAGCCAGCTCTCCAAGGCAAATGTCAGGGGATCGGAAATTTCCGGGTTCAGCACGCTTTTGACAGAAAAATAATCGATATTCAGTAAAATCGCAAGAGATAATACATCGACCGTTTCTTCATAATCATATATTTTTGCATGTTTCAGGTAATCCAGGTACACCTGAAAAGCATTGGAAATTTCATCGATTTTTGCACCGGAAGAATACATTGCAGATACGTAATTTCTGTATATTGTAGCAATATAGCGCGAAATTTGCGCCCTTTGCGTTTCTTTTCCAGCGAGCAATTTGTCCAGAGCTGTTTTGAATTTATGGATACGTTTTTCTTCCTCCTGAAAATACATGAGAAAATAACTTTCTTCCAATTTATGCTTATCTCGAATCTTTTTACTCACGTCCTTTTTAATATTGCCGTTAACGTCCAATTCATTATAAGTAACATTTCCATCGCTGCCAATATGGGAAACGCAGCTGACAACATTGTCCGGATTCCATACCCTTTCGAGACGAATGTCGTCCGCGTGTTCCTTGCCAACCGATTGATCCAATCGGTTATTGATCCACATATCGCTCATTTGTTTTCCATCGTGTGTTTTAGACAGCTGTCCCGCTCCATATTTTGCATCAACGATCATATACTTCGGTTTACCGTTTTTGCTATAGTAAACGCCGTCGATCCCCTGACGTGTTTTACTGTCGAGACTGATGACAATATCTTTAGATATTCTTTCATATCCCTTTTTCCGCAAATCCTGATCTACTTTCATTTCGCCGTAATTTCCCTTTTCCTGTGGCTTTTCAAGGCCTCCCTCACCGTTTTTGACCTCGTCGATCACCTTGTTCTGCTGCTCGATCCACTGTTCTTCTGTCATTTCAGAATGTTCTGCATTTTCGGATTCAGTACCGGCAGCGCTGTCAATTTTGGACATGTTTTTTTCAAGAGCTTCCGGAGAGGCCTGCGCATTGGTTTTGAGCTCTGTTTGTTGTTCCTGGATGCGCTGCTCCGGCAACGCCTCCGGGCTTTCGATTTTGCGGTCGTTTTCCATATGTAGATTCATTGGATCACTCCTTTGTGCAGTTTCAGAATGCGTGTGCTTTTATCCGTTTATACCATCCGATCACCTCCCTATTTATTCATTATAGCATAGATCCCTGCCCAAAATCTATCCAATTTGTTAAAAAAGTCGAATCCTGCGGAAGTTGAATAACTCTTTTTTCAAAACATATACATTTTCAGGAACCCGAAGATCGGCGGGGCGTCTTTGCCGGCATGCACAAAGGCCGCCCGCATGGGGAGTGGTGTGTGCATGAAAGGGAATCCGGAGGAGCGCGCCGTCGCGCTGGGGCAGTATGTGGTGGAGACGGGCGCCAC
>JAAVHN010000045.1 GCA_014799685.1 Subdoligranulum sp.
CGAGCTGCCGGAGACCTATACGATCTTCATCACCGAAAAGGATTTTTTCGCAAAAGGCGAGCCGGTCTATGTGATCGAACGGATGAACATCACCACGGGCGAGCCCTTTGCGGACGGCGAGCATATCCTTTATGTAAACGGCGAATACCGCGGCGATTCTGATATCGGGAAACTGATGCACGATTTCAACTGCACCGATGCCGGTGATATGCACTTTGAACTGATGGCAGAGCGGACACGATATTTGAAGGAGAATTCGGAGGGAGTGAGGCAAATGTGTAAGGTGTTTGAGGATATGATGCAAGAAAATAGAAAGGAAACCATGACGGAGGTTGCACTTCGTATGTTACGTGCTGGGAAATACGCCATTGAAGAAATCGTTAATATTTCCGGCCTCTCGCCTGACGAAATCAGGAAACTGCAAGCAGGGCAAGGCGCCTAAATGTTAATCGCGCAAAAGGGGCTGCTGCCGATGTGTTACAGCTGCGGCAGTCTCATTTTTTACAGCGGCCCTTTTCACAAAAGCGCAATGCCCCACAGTGTCCGCCTGCACGGGCGGCAAACTGTGGGGCATTTTTATACAGTTACGGCCAAACCGGGGCGGCTTCAGCCCCGCAGCAAAAAGCACCGGTCGGAGAGCAGCGCCGTCCAGTACATGCCGCCGTTGTAGTCGAGCGTCACCCATGTAAAGCCGTTCCAGCAGCCGACGGACTGCGCCACGGCCTCGTACACGCCCACGGGCAGCGTACCGGCCACATCATTCACATCGGGTGTGTTGAAATACTGGCAGTTTTTGGTGCCGTACACCTCTAACTGCAGGTCGGGCACGGGCGTCATCTCGGGCGTCTGGGGCTCCGGCTGGTAGCCGTTGTAGCCGCCTGCACGGATCGCAGGCAGAAAATCCACATACGAGCGGTCGAGATCCACACGGTCCGCAATGCCCGGCACCTGTCCCTTGTCGGAATACTGCCACATCTCGTATTTGCCCGGATATGTGACGCTGCCCGTGTAATCGGCCACATAGAACGGATAGGCGCTCAGCGCGGCCATGTTCAGCCGGTTCATCGCAAAGTAGGAGTACGTATAAAAGCCGGAATACCACCCCATCGCGCGCAGCGCCTTCATCGCGTACAGCGCCAGGTTCGTCAGCCGGTCGCGCCCCAGGGCGGTGAGGCTCTGCGCCTCGTAATCCGCAAAGACGGGATACTCCAGCTGCTTGCCGGCCAGTGCCTGCGACACCGCCGCGAGCTCGCGGTCGGCATAGGCCTCCGTCTGGGCGTAGGTGTAATAGTATACGCCCACACGCAGGCCGGCGGCTTTCGCGCCCGCGTAGTTTTGCTCGAAGGTGGGGTCGATATAAACGCCGTCGTTGTTGGACGACACCACGCGCAGAATGGCAAACTGCTTGCCCGCCGCGGCGACGGCCGCCCAATCAATATTTCCCTGATAGCGGGAAACGTCGATGCCCTCTTCGAAAATTTCAGCCATAGAAAAACCTCCCCTGCCGTCTGGATGTGGCGGACGGCGCGCCGTGGTCTCCGCGGCACGCCGCGGGTACACCATTCTATGTTCCAAAGGCTTGTTTTGTCCGCGCCGGATTTGCGTTATCGGGCGTTGGACCGCCAGATCCGTACCCGCTCGCTTTGTCTTCCCCGGATTTACTTTATCCCCCCGGCTTGCTTGCCCTCCCCTTTGCTTTATCCACACCGCGCCGCGTTGTTCCGGCTGTCCGGAAACAAAACTGTCTTTTCTATGCATACAATTTGTCAATTTGCGCAAATTTTGTCTGTGCGCCCTGTGCAGAACGTCAATTTTGTGCATTGACAAGCCGTCATGTTTTCCATACAATGGAGATTGTAGAGCGCTTTATACCGATAAAGCGATGAGGGGGAGGAAAACAACATGTCGAGAGTATACAATTTCAGCGCGGGCCCGTCGATGCTGCCTGAATCGGTTCTGCGCACCGCACAGGCCGAGCTGCTTGAATACGGCACGTCCGGCCAGAGCGTGATGGAGATGAGCCACCGCAGCGCCGTGTACGACGCGATCATCAAGGAGACCGAGGCGTCGCTGCGCCGGGTGCTGTCCATCCCGGACAACTACAAGGTGGGCTTCATCCAGGGCGGCGCGTCCACACAGTTTGCGATGGTACCGATGAACCTGATGACCACCGGCGAGGCAGATTACCTTGTAACGGGCCAGTTTTCCGGCAAGGCCGCGCAGGAGGCCGGGAAGTTCGGCAAGGTGAATATCGTCGCCTCGTCCAAGGATAAAAACTTCACGTATATCCCCGATGTGGACGCGGTGGAATATTCCCGGAACGCCAGCTATATCCACATCTGCGAAAACAACACGATCTACGGCACGCGCTATACGAAGCTGCCGCAGGTGGCGGGCGTGCCGCTCGTGGCGGACATGTCCAGCTGCATCCTCAGCCGCCCGACGGACGTATCCAAATACGGGCTCGTCTATTTCGGCGTGCAGAAAAACGTCGCGCCGGCGGGCATGGCCGTGGCGATCCTCCGCGAGGACTTGATGGAAAACGCCCGCACGGACATCGCGCGCCCCGCAATGCTGGATTACAAAACGCTTATTGACGCCGAAAGCATGTATAATACGCCCCCCTGCTATACCATCTATATGATGGGGCTCGTTTTAAAGTGGATCGAAAACGAGGTGGGCGGCCTTGCCGCGATGGAAGCACGCAACAACGCCAAGGCGAAGCTGCTGTACGATTTCCTCGATGCGTCCGAATTTTTTACAAACCCCGTCAATCCAGCCGACCGCAGCATCATGAACGTAACGTTCACCAGCCCCTCGCCGGAGTTGGATAAAAAGTTCTGCGCCGCAGCGGCCGAAGCGGGCTTTGTCAACCTGAAAGGCCACCGCAGCGTGGGCGGCATGCGCGCCTCCATCTACAACGCCATGCCCGCCGAAGGCGTGGAACAGCTGGTGGCGTTTATGAAAGAATTCGAAAAGGCGAACGGGTGAGGGAAAACGTCCGCAGGACGGCTGTCTGCCGGGCAAGGCTGACCCGGCCCGCCAAATGCCTGCCGGGGCGGGCCGGACCGGCCTGACTCCGCCAAATGCCTGCCGGAGAAGGCTTTCTGTGCATTCGGCAATGTATGATCCGGCAAAGGGAAAAGAAAAGAGGGAGAACGGGAAATGTATCAAATCAAAACACTTAACAATATTTCGCCGCTGGGTCTTTCGCGGCTTTCCAGCAATTTATTCGCGGTGGACGAGGAGGGCGCGAGCCCGGACGGCATTTTGGTGCGCAGTGCCGCGATGCACGAGATGGCGCTGCCCGGAAGCCTTTTGGCCGTGGCGCGCGCGGGCGCTGGGGTAAACAACATCCCTGTGGAAAAATGCAGCGAGGCGGGCATTGTCGTGTTCAACACGCCGGGCGCGAATGCGAACGCCGTGAAGGAGCTGGTGCTGGGCGGCCTGGTGCTGGCCGGGCGCAAGGTGGGCAAGGGCCTTGCCTGGACACAGTCGCTGGCCGGGCAGGGCGACGCCATCGCCAAATTGGTGGAAAAGGGCAAGAACCAATTCGTCGGGCCGGAGCTTGCGGGCAAGACCATCGGCGTGGTGGGCCTCGGCGCCATCGGCGTAAAGGTGGCGAACATGGCCACGCATCTGGGCATGGAGGTGCTGGGCTACGACCCATATATCTCTGTGGAGGGCGCGTGGAGCCTTTCGCGCAGTGTGCGGCACTGCGTGAACCTCTCCGACCTGATCGCCCAGTGTGACTATATCACGCTGCACCTGCCCGCGACAAAGGACACCAAGGGCTTTGTGAACGACGCCCTCATCGCGCAGATGAAGCACGGCGTGCGCATTTTGAACTTCGCGCGCGGCGAGCTGGTGGACACCGCCGCGATGGTGGGCGCGCTGAAAACGGGCCGTGTTGCGTGCTACGTAACGGATTTCCCCAGCGAAGCGCTGCTGGCGGCGGAGGGTGCGGTGTGCCTGCCGCATCTCGGCGCATCCACGCCCGAGAGCGAGGACAACTGTGCGGTAATGGCCGCGGACGAGCTGAGCGATTACCTGCTGAACGGCAACATTCAGAACAGCGTGAACCTGCCCAGTGTCTCGATGCCGCGCTCCGGCGGCAGCCGCGTGTGCGCGGTGCACCGCAACGTGCCCGGCATCCTTGCCGCCATCACGGACGTGGCCGGCAAGGCGGGGCTGAACATCGAAAACATGACGAACAAATCCCGCGGCGATTACGCGTATACAATGCTCGACGTGGCCGGCTCCGTCGGCGAAGCCGACGCGCAGCGCCTGATGGCTGTAAAGGGCATCATCCGTGTGCGGGTGGTGTGATTTCAATACCCCCTTTCTTTTTCGTGTTGATCTGTTTCAGCATCGGCTCTTAGCGAGTTGGAAAATTTGCCGCCGAGATGCGTATTGGCAATTTTGGGAAGTGCTATAATCAAAATTCAGGTTTTTTGCTGCTGCCAATATCAAAGATGGAGGATCTCTATGAATATTGCTCAAAAATATGTTGCCGGGCTGAAAAAGGCTTATTATGAAAACGGCGGAGAAAAGCAATGGGAGCGCTTTGAAAGAGCGGCACATGGCATCGGCAGAGAAGATCGGGAAAAATTACTGGTATTATACCCTGATATTCCTGACAGCCTGTTACAATTATTAGATATTGCAGACGGCACATATTGGAGAAAATATTCTGAAGAAAAGATTGCCTTGCTCTTTTTGGGTTCTGACATCGAAGAATATCCCTATTTTTTACTATCCGCGCAGCAGATGATCGATACGAAAGACGATTTTCAAACGTGGGGAGATTATCTAATCAACCGGGAATTTGACGACATTCCTGTAGATGCGGGCATTTGCAATGATCTGAATCAGCTGCACTGGCTGCATTTCGCAGATTGTGTGAACAACGGCGGAACATCGCAACTGTATATTGATTTCTCGCCCTCGTCAGAGGGAAAAGAAGGACAGGTCGTGCGCTATCTTCATGACCCGGACGAATTGGTGATCATCGCAGATCGTTTTGACGAATATTTACAATCACTGATAGACGGGGATTATGATTTTGTAACAGAAGATTGCATAGAAGGATGGGAATAGGTCACACGCAACGCCAAATCCTCTGCATTCCGTCCGGAATCCGCAACCCATTGTGATCAACAAAAAACAGCCAAAAAGGAGGCCCTATGGCACTGGATGCAGCAACGCTCGCGCTGTGTGCGCGGGAGCTTTCCGGCGCGCTGGTGGACGCGCGCATCGACAAAATATTCGAGCCCACGCGGGACGAGGTGGTGCTGAACCTGCGCACGCGCACAGATAACCCGCGCCTGTTTCTCTCGGCGCGCAGCGGCTCCGCGCGCGCGTGCCTGACACGGGAAACGTTTGAAAACCCGCAGACGCCGCCCTCGTTCTGCATGCTGCTGCGCAAGCACTTCACGGGCGGGCGCCTGCTCGCCGTGCGCACGCTGCCCGACGAGCGCATCGTCTTTTTCGATTTCCAGTGCACCAACGAGATGGGCGACACCGTTGTGAACACGATGGCCGCCGAGCTGATGGGCCGCTATTCCAATTTGGTGCTGGTGCAGACGAAGAACCCTGCGAGCCCCAAGGCGGAAGGAAAAATCATCGACGCGCTGAAACGCGTGGATTTCGAGGACAGCGAGGTGCGCCAGCTGCTGCCGGGCCTTGCCTACACACTGCCGCCGCAGCCGCAAAAGCACTCGTTTTTGCACGGCGATTTGGACGCGCTGCTCGCCGCCGTGCGGGAAAAGGATCTGCCGGTATCGGAAGCCCTCATCAAAACGACGGGCGGCGTGGGGCCGGTGGTGTGCCGCGAGGCCGCACTGCGCGCGTTCGGCGGACGGGACGTTTTCGCCGGCCGCATGACGGAGGATGACGCCGCCGCGCTGCGCGCTGTGATCGAGGAAATCCGTTCCATTCACGCGGCCGGCGGCACACCGGTGGCCATCACGGCGCCGGACGGACGGCCCATTGAATTCAGCTTCCTGCCGCTGACGCAGTACGCGGGCGGCGCAAAAGAAACGGTTTACGGCAGCTATTCCGAGCTGTTGGAGGGCTACTACGCCACCAAGGATAAGGCCGAGCGCCTGCGGCAGAAAAGCCGCGATCTTGCGCGCACGGTGAAAAACCTGCACGAGCGCGCGGTGCGCAAGGCCGCCGCCCGCCGCGAGGAGCAGGTGCAGAGCGCCGCCTGCGAGGAGCTGCGCGTGTTCGGTGAGCTGCTGAGCGCGAACCTCTGGGCCGTGGAGCGCGGCGCAAAGAGCGTGACGCTTACAAACTACTACGACGGCAGCGACGTGACGATCCCCCTCGACGTGCGCCTGACGCCCAGCGCCAACGCGCAGAAATATTTTAAAGAATACAAGAAAAAGCAAACCGCCGCGCGCATGCTGACGGACCTGATCGCCGAGAGTGACGCCGAGGCCGCGTATCTGGAGACCGTGCAGTACGAGGTGGAGGCCGCCGAGGGTGAGGCCGCGCTTTCGGAGATCCGCGCCGAACTAAAGGCGCAGGGGTATCTGAAATACTACAAGGTGCGCGACAAAAAGCAAAAGCCCGCCGATTTTCTGCGCTACGAATCGGCGGACGGCTTTTTGATCCTTGTCGGGCGCAACAACGCGCAGAACGACAAGCTGACGCTGAAAACCGCGCGCGGCAAGGATCTGTGGTTCCACGTAAAAAACGCGCCGGGCAGCCACGCCGTGGTGATGAGTGGCGGCAAGGATATCCCCGATTCCACCAAAACGCAGGCTGCCGTTCTCGCGGCGGTGCATTCCAGCCAGAACGGCGGCGCGAAGGTGCAGGTGGATTACACCGAGGTGAAAAACGTCTGGAAGGCGAACGGCGCAAAGCCCGGCATGGTGCTGTACGACCCCTACGAGACCGCCGTCGTCACGCCGGATCCGTCGCTGGCCGAGCGGCTGCGGGTGAAGTGAACGCGCGGCGATGCGGTATTTTCTGTTTTTGCGTATGAAAAGGATCGGTGTCATACAGAATGTCGGATCGGTATATCGAAGAGCACTGGCACACCAGATTGACCACCGGGGAAAAATGCCTGACCGCCGCACCCTTTGTCCTTTTGCTGTTTTTTCTGTGGTTCCTGTGCGCGGCCGGTTTGATCGAGATCGAACGGACGTACCGCAGAACGAAGCTCCCTTCCGGCATCGAGGGCTGCAGCGTCTGGCTTGGAAGCACGCTCGAGGAGGTCTATCGCCGCATGGGCGAGCCGGACTATACCTCGGGCGAACACTATGGGGAAATGTTCGATCCCCATTACGGCTCTGTCGGCTATAAGGATCAGACGCTTTTGGGAAGAAACGCATCGATCTCATTTCAGCTCGACCGGAATCTGGACAAAGAAAACGCACGGGTCGTTTTGATACGAATGGGTTTTACTTTCCCCGAAGGGGCAGAGGCGGAATGCACCGATACAGCGCAGACACTTCAGGAATATTTGCGCAGCGCATATGCCGATGACGAAAATTTTCACGAATCTGTCTCGTATGGCCCTCCCATGCCCGAAGCGTCGTGGAGCGACCTGGTCTCCCGGTATGTGGTGGGCGCACCCTCTCGCTCTACGATTGTTGTCACCCAGTATCCCCTGCACATCTGGATCGAAAGCACGCCCGACAGCGCGCAGCCGGAGCCAATCGCAAACGAGGCATGGAACCGGCGAAACATCGGCGGCATCGTGATCGTCTCAGCTTTTCTGCTGCTGGCCGGCGTCTTTCTGGTCCGCGGCGGGCAGAAGGATCCCGCAAAATAAATGGCAGCCGATTTTTGCGGCCATTGGCATGATCTTCCCCCGTGCATAATCCCCCCCTTTTCTGCACATGCTACCGGAAAAGGGAGGCGAAACCATGAACGAACAAACCAGTGTCCTTTTGAACGAGGTCGTGAAAAACGCCGAGATGGGCAAAAACACGATCCGCCAGCTTCTGGGCATCGCGGAGGACGAGCGGCTGAAGGAGCACCTGCACCGCCAGCTTGCCACCTATGAGGATCTCTCCAGCCGCGCCCACGCGATGCTGGCCGTGGAGGGCGAGACGCCGCAGGGGCAGAGTGCGTTCACCAAGCTGAACGCGAAGATGGGCGTCGCCATGCAGACTGCAATGGACAAATCTCCGCGCAAGATCGCCGAGATGCTCATCGAGGGCAGCAACGTGGGCGCCACCGACCTGACCAAGGCCATGCGCGACGCGCCCGAGGCCGGCCCCGGCGCGATGGCCCTCGCCCAGCGCCTGCAGAACGCCGAAAACACCTACGCGCAGGAGCTGAACGCGTTTTTGTAAATCCCAAAAATTTAAATTCTGCCAGATTCTATGCATCGGCGACGGGCTTTCCGGTTGAGGAGGGCCTGTCGCTTTTGTTGTAAAATCGCCCCTGTTTTGGTTTTATTCTGCGCAGTCCCAAAACAACAGCATTTAAAAACAAACAGAATTATGGTATATTAATGATGTCGAAATAGAAGGCCTAAGAATCGGATTGATGTGCTCTTATTTTTGGCTATCTTTTCAGCCTGTATAACTGCTTGCTCATGATTTATTCATCCGTTGAATTGCTCTCAAAGACCGCAGAAGTGCTCTGTTTCGCAAAAGATTTTGTGCAATATCACATATCGCGCGCAGGACGTGTGAAAAAACTGTGAAAAATGCAAATTCTGGTTGACTTTCCTGAAATTTCTAATATATAATGTAAAACAAGGATATGTATTTAGGCCTTGAATTTCATGCACACATAAAGGAGGATTAAATATGGGTCAGCGAATGCAAAAAGGATTAAACAAAAACCGGAACCATCACGATAGCCTTTCGTATTCGGGGGGCGGCAGGATAAAATCCGACTCTTACATAACGGGCGGCAACCATTATTACAATCCGAAGCCCATTGGCGGTTTTGATCGTCCTTATGGGCAAGGTAAACACAGCAATGGTGGACGTCCTAAACAGAATCATAATGACTGGCGGAAGCCATAAAGGGATTTGTTCTTACAAAGTCATTCGTAAGAATTCGCTGTTCAGTTTTGCGTGCCAACGATTTTCTGTCCCAGGCAGTTTAAGTCCACTGTCATAGGTCTCAAAAGCTTGCTCAATGCAAGGCTTTCGGTTCCTCACTTCTGTTGTTTGCAATTCTATGTTTTACTTCAGGCCCTGGATACTTTTTCGGGCATTAGATTTTTCAATGGTTTGAGCGCCGCAGTCCAAAATGGACTGCGGCGCTGTTATGATACACCACAAATTGTAGCGCGTATGGAAGCATCATAAACGAATTCTATAGCAATCCAATAAAATAGCAGATATTGACATAGGGAGTAAAATGTTATCAGAAGGTGATAGCAATGTTACATAACGAGGCGCGAAGACTGCTGGTAGAGGCATATGAACAGACCC
>JAAVHN010000046.1 GCA_014799685.1 Subdoligranulum sp.
GCGCCTCCTGCACGGCACGCGCCTCCTGCACGGCACGCGCCTCCTGCACGGCACGCGCCTCCTGCACGGCACGCGCCTCCTGAACGGCACGCGCCTCCTGAACGGCTCGTGCTGCCTGCACGGCTCGTGCCAAAACAAGGCGGTGCCCAAGATGGACACCGTCGAAATATCCCAGCGCCACGCAGCTGCCGGCTGCCGTGTTTAGCTTTGTAAGCGTATCCCAAAACCGGAGGGAACGCTCCCCTGCCCCGGCCGGATCAGAATAAGAAGACGGATCCGCCGCCCCGGCCATAAAACGATCCGACACCGGCTGTTCTGTTCCGCCAACCAAAAGGGGGCGCGATCCGCTGTCCGTCAGGACAGAAGCGCCGTCCCCCTGTCGTTCCTGTTTCGTTTGCATGGTTCAGCTCCTTGCGCAAAACAGCTTTTCTACCGTTAAAATATGCTTTTCCACGCGGCAGACGCCCAGAAATTCGCCTGCGCACAGCGCGCGGTAGCGCCCGTCGCGCGCGGGGAAGCGGTACGTAGGCGCGCCGTTGATAAGGCGGCGGCGCGTCTCCTCGTTTACCTCCACGGCGGGCAGCTCGCTGAAAACGCTCTCCACGCTCAGCATCAGGCTCTCCAGTGTGCCGGCCTCTTTGGCGCTCTGCAGCTCATCCAGCGTGTGCGCCATCTCCAATGTATACGGGCCCGAGGCATTGCGCCGCAGCGCGGCCATCGTCGCAGGCACGCCCAGCGCGCGGCCGATATCCTCCAGCAATACGCGCACATACACGCCCTTGCTGCAGTGGATGCGCAGCCGGTAATCGTGCGCGGCAGGCTGATCCTCCAGCGTCAGCTGGAAAATTGAGATCGGCCGCGGCGCGCGCTCCACCGTCCTGCCCGCGCGGGCCGCCTTGTAGAGCGGCTGCCCGTTCACCTTGACGGCGGAATACATCGGCGGAACCTGCATCTGCTCGCCGGTAAACTGCCCCAGCACGGCCGCCACCGCCGCAGCGTCCACTGAGGCGGGCACCGGCGCCTGTTCCAGCACCTGCCCGGTGATGTCGCCCGTATCGGTGCGGCAGCCCAGCCGGAGCAGCGCGGTGTAGGTTTTATCCACACGCTGCTGCATATCCACCGCCTTGGTCGCTTCGCCGACAAAAACCGGCAGTACGCCGGTTGCCATCGGGTCCAGCGTGCCGCCGTGCCCGATGCGCCTTGTGCCGCAGATGCCCCGCAGCTTTGCGTCCACGTCAAACGAGGTAAAGCCCGCCGGCTTATCGACGACGATTATCCCTTGCATAGCGCTTGTTCCACCTCAGCCAGCAGCGCGGCCTTTGCGTTGTCCAGGCTGCCCAGCAGCTCGCAGCCCGCGGCCTGCCGGTGCCCGCCGCCGCCAAGATGGGCGCAGATGGCCGCCGCGTCCACACTGGGAACCGTGCGGACGCTCACCTTGTAGCTGCCGGTGGGCTGCTGCCGGATCGTGATGCCCACCTCGACGCCCTCGATGTTGCGCGGCAGGCTGGTGATGCCCTCGATATCGATGGTCTCCGCACCCGCCTGCGCGATCTGCTCCTTCGTCAAAAAGATCGTCGCGCAGCGCCCGTCGAAGCTGTATTCCAGGCTTTCCAGCGCGATGCGCTCAATCGCAATGCGGCTGCGGCTCTTGCTCTCGAACAAAATGCCGTTCAGCGAAACCAGATGCGCGCCCGCGCCGATGAGCTTTGCGGCGATCTCATGCGTGCGCGCCGTCGTGCTGGAAAATTTGAAGCACCCCGTATCCGTGGAAATGCCTGTATACAGGCAGTCTGCAATGGTGGGCGTGATCTCGATGCCGGCCTTTACCAGCAGCTCGTAAACCACCTCCGCGGCCGCGGCGGCTTCGCCGTCCAGCAGCAGGCTGCGGGCATAGCCCGGATTGGAGGGGTGGTGATCGATGCAAAGATCGATGTCCTTTGTGTATTCCGCGATGGCGTCGCCGAACAGCTGGATACCCGCCACGTCCACGGCCACGGTGTAGCCGGGCGTGAACTGGCCGGTATACAGCGTAAGATCCATATAGGCATATCGCGCAGGGATCGGGTCGGCGCACAGCACGGCCACCGTTTTGCCCAGATTTTTCAGCGCGTGGTACAGCGCCCCCGCGCTGCCGATGGTGTCGCCGTCCGGGTTTTTGTGGCAGATCAGCAACACCCGATCCGCCTTCAGCAAACGGCTCAGTGCCGTCGTGATATCTATGATCTCGCTCATAACCGCTCATCCCCTCGTGAAACTTTGCTTGCCGGCCGCTTCCGCCTATGCCGCGGTAAACGGCGTGCCAAAAACGGCTTGCCGCATATGGCAGCTTCCCGCCATGCGGTACGCCGGGGCAACGCAGGGCAGCCGCCGCCGCGCGGCCCCGTGTTTACCGTTTGCCGGGCCGGGCGTCAGGGCTGTTCCTGTTCCAGCCCCGCGATCAGCTCGTTGATATGTGTCGCGTACTTTGCGCCGTCGTCCGCGATAAAGCGGAATTCCGGCGCCTTGCGGATGTGCATGCGCTTTGCGATTTCGCTGCGCACGTGTCCGGCGGCGCGGTTCAGCGCACCGACCGCCTCGGCCGTTGCATCCGGCGCGCCCATGCGGCTGATATGCACTTTGGCAGAGGAAAGATCGGGCGCGACCTCCACGCGCATCACCGTCAGGAATCCCTGCACGCGCGGATCCTTCATCGCGCCGACCACGTCGATCAGCTCGCGCTTCATATCCTCGGCAAGGCGCGCCATATTTTTGCTTTGCGGCATGGAATGCCCCTTTCTGTTTTTGGAAAAGTCGAAATCTCGTTTGCATGCACGGACATGCGCCGGGCATGCAAACACCTCTACAGCAAAAACGTTTTATTTTGTGTGCGTAGTCCGACTCACTAAGAGCCTCGCTTCGCTCGGTTGCTCGCTGGATGCGCCTGCGGGCGCAATGCGCAAAATAAAATGTTTTTGAGCCGGATTGCGCCCGCAGGCGCGTGCATAGGCCAACCGCCGCGCAGCGGCGGCTCTTAGGCCGGAGCAAAGGAACACTAAGGGAAACCAATAAGCGACTGCACAGCGTACTGCGCCCGCAGGCGCGTTTCAAAGCGCAACCGAGCGAAGCGAAGCTCTTCGCGCGGAGATGCGGAGCACAAAGCGTTTGGGATCCCTTAGAGGCTGTCGGCTTTACCGACAGCCTAATCCCGGTATTCCTCCATGATGAACGCCTCGAAGATGTCGCCCTCTTTGATATCGGAGAATTTGTCCAAACCGACGCCGCACTCGTAGCCCTGGGCCACTTCCTTCACGTCGTCCTTGAAGCGGCGCAGGCTGTCGATCTCGTCCTCGGTGATGACGATGCCGTCGCGCACCAGGCGGATCCTGGCCGCACGCGTGATCTTGCCCTCCTGCACATAGCAGCCCGCGATGGTGCCTGCCGAAGAAATCTTGAATACGTTGCGCACCTCGGCGCGGCCCAGCTCCACCTCGCGGAACTTGGGCGCGAGCATGCCCTTCATGGCGTCCGTCACGTCGTTGATGGCGTCGTAGATCACGCGGTACATGCGCATCTCCACCTCGGCCTGCGCGGCCTCCTCCTTGGCGATGGGGTCGGGCCGGACATTGAAGCCGATGATGATGGCGTTGCCCGCATTGGCGAGCATGACGTCGGATTTGTTCACGGCGCCCACGCCCGCATGGATGACGCGCACGCGCACCTCGTCGTTCGAGATTTTTTCGAGGCTCTGCTTCACGGCCTCGGCGCTGCCCTGCACGTCGGCCTTTACGATGATGGCAAGCTCCTTGCGCTCGCCCTCGGCGATCTGGCTGAACAGGTTATCCAGCGTCACGCGCTTGTAGGTGCTGAACTGCTGCTCCTTCTGCTCGGCGGCGCGGCGGTCGGCCAGCTCGCGCGCCAGCTTCTCGTCCTCGACGGCGTCAAACAGGTCGCCCGCGGCGGGCACCTCCGTCAGGCCGGTGATCTCCACCGGCATCGAGGGGCCGGCCTCCTTCAGCACGTTGCCCTGGTCGTCGCGCATCACGCGCACGCGGCCCACCGAGGTGCCGGCGATGACAACATCGCCCTGATGCAGCGTGCCCTTTTGCACCAGGATTGTGGCCACCGGGCCCTGGCCCTTATCCAGCCGCGCCTCCACCACGGCGCCCTTGGCGCGGCGGTGCGGGTTGGCCTTCAGCTCTTTTACCTCGGCCACAAGGTTGATGCTCTCCAAAAGGTCGCCGATGCCCTGTCCCGTCAGCGCGGACACCGGCACGCAGATCGTCTCGCCGCCCCATTCCTCGGGCACCAACTCGTACTGCGTCAGCTGCTCCATCACGTGGTTGGCGTTCGCGGTGGGTTTATCCATCTTGTTGATGGCGACAATCACCGTCGTATTGGCCGCCTTGGCGTGGTTGATCGATTCGATCGTCTGCGGCATGATGCCGTCGTCCGCGGCCACCACCAGCACGGCGATGTCCGTCAGGTTCGCGCCGCGCGCGCGCATCGAGGTGAACGCCTCGTGGCCCGGTGTATCGAGGAACGTGATGGGCTTGCCGTTCATGACGACCTGGTACGCGCCGATGTGCTGCGTGATGCCGCCGGCCTCGCCCGCGGTGACGCGCGTCTTGCGGATGGCGTCCAGGATGGACGTCTTGCCGTGGTCGACGTGGCCCATGACGACGACGACGGGCGGGCGCTCCACCAGATCCTCGGCCTTATCCTCGTCCACCTCGAACAAGCGCTCCTCGATGGTGACATGCACCTCGTGCTCCACCTTCGCGCCCAGTTCCTCGGCCACAAGGCTGGCGGTGTCGAAATCCACCGTCTCGGAGATGGAGGCCATCACGCCGAGGCCCATCAGCTTTTTGATCACCTGCGCCACGTTCACCTTCAGGCGGCTGGCAAGCTCGCCTACGGCGATCTCGTCCGGGATGGACACCTTCAGCTGCGCCTTGCGCGCCTTTTCCAGCTGGATGCGCTGCAAACGCTCGGCCTCGGTCTCGCGCTTTTTCTGGAACGGCTGCTGCTTGCGGTTATTGCGGCCCGTGAATTTCTGCTTGTTGCCCGCTGGCGTGGGCTTGCGGCGGTTCTCCACGTTCTTCGTGGAGGCAAGCTCCGTGTATTTTTCGTTGAATTTATCCAGATTGACATCCGTCGTGCGCGTATCCACGGTGACGGTGACGACCTCGCGCTTCGCGGGCGCGGGCTTCGCGGCCTTTTCGGGCTTCGCGGGGCGGATGCGCTCGCGCCGCTTGGCCGGCCCCGCCGCCACGACGGTGCCGTCGGCCTTTTTCAGGATATCCTTTTCGGCCACCTTGGGCGCGGGCGCGCTGGCAAGATAGGCGTCGAGGCTCTCCTCGGCGTTTGTGGTGGTATAGTGCTCGAACACAAGGTTCAGCTCGGCCTCGCTGAGCGGCGTGGTGTGCTTTTTCGCCTCGCCGGTCAGGCTGCGCAGCAGCTCTATCACATCTTTGTTCTGGACGCCGAGATCCTTCGCGACGTCGCCGAGCTTGTATTTGATCATTACTGGCATGGACGTTCCTCCTTATGGTCGGCCGTCGCTCCGGCCGTTCGAATGGGATCTGCCGCATCCTGCGCGGGCAGATTCTTTTTGCAGAGCTTCGCAAGCTCCGGGTCTGTTACGGCAAAAATGCCGGTTGGTCGTTTGCAGATGTGGGCCAGCGCGGCCTGCGTCTCGGCCATCCCGCGGCACGGGACGTCTTGCGTTTCGCAGACAAAGCCGATACGGCGGCGCGAGCCGTCCGAAAGATCCCCCGCGCACAGCACCAACTGCGCGCGCCCCTGGAATACGCTGTCCTTCACCGCTTCAAAGCCCGTGACGAGCGCCCCGGCCTTGCGGCACAGCGACAGCGCGAATATGATGTTACCCGGCATCCGTCTCCCCCTGCTGCGCCTCGGCGCGCGCGATCTCGGCGGCCATGGCGTCGTAGATCTCCTCCGGGATGTTTACTTCCAGCGCACGCTCGATGCGTTTTGCCTTGCGCGCCTTGGCAAGGCACGCGGCGCGGGGGCACACATAGGCGCCGCGCCCGGGCTTTTTGCCCACAAGATCCAGCGAGACCGTGCCGTCCTGTGCGCGCACCACGCGCACCAGCTCGCGCTTGGGCCTGCTCTCGCCGCAGCCGCTGCACCGCCGCAGCGGGATCTTTCTCGGTTTCATAGGCGCCCCCTCCTTCTGGCCTGGGTGTTGGATTTCTGCCGCGCTTTCACGCTTTTGCGCGCGGGCGGGTTTGGCCCGCCTGCACGTTATCCTGCCGGCGAAAACTTCTGCCTGCAGCATTCCTTTGCCGGTGCGGATCCTGTCAAGGGCGTGAGCCCGCCGAACATTTACTCCGCCGGCGTTTCGGCTTCGGCGCTTGCATCCGGCTCCGTTTTTGCCTCTTCGGCGGGCGCTTCCGTTTCGGCTCCCGCGTCCGGTTCCGCTTTCTCGTCCGTCTGCGCCCCGGCCTTTTCCGCGTTCGCTTCCGGCGCCTTCTTCACGGGCGGCTCCTCGCCGTAATAGCCGCTCTCGGGGCGGATATCGATATTATAGCCCGTCAAACGCGCGCACAGGCGGGCATTCTGGCCCTTGTTGCCGATGGCCAGCGAGAGCTGGTGGTCCGGCACGGTGACGCGGCAGGAGCGCGTTTCGCCCTCTAAAATCTCCACGCCCACGACGGTGGCGGGGCTGAGCGCCGCGCTGATAAACTGCGCGGGGTCCTCGCTCCAGCGCACGATGTCAATCTTCTCGCCGCCCAGCTCTTCCACGATCTTCGCCACACGCTGCCCGCGCGGGCCGATGCAGGCGCCCACGGGGTCGACGTTTTCGTCGCGGCTGTACGCGGCGATCTTCGTGCGCGCGCCGGCCTCGCGGCTGATGGCCTTGATCTCGACGGTGCCGTCGAAGATCTCGGGCACCTCCATTTCAAACATACGCTTGACAAGGCCCGGATGTGTGCGGCTGATCATCATGCGCGGGCCGCGCTCGCCCTCGATGACGTCCACGACATAGACCTTGACGTGCTGGCCTTCCTCCAGCTGTTCCCCGGCCACCTGCTCGGAGCGCGGCAGCGTGGCGACGCCGCCCTTGCCCAGCTCTAACGTCACGACGCCGCGGTCGGGGTCGATGTTGGTGACGACGGCGGAGATGATCTCGTGCGCCTTCGACTGCATCTCGGCGAACATCTGGCTGCGCTCGGCCTCCTTCAGGCCCTGCCGGATCACGTGCTTCGCCGTCTGTGCGGCGATGCGGCCAAAATCCTTTGTCTTCAGCGGGATGGCGTATTCGTCGCCCGGCTGACAGCTCTTTTTCTTCTGGCGCGCTTCCTCCAGAGAGATCTGCGTGCCCGGGTTTTCCACCTCATCCACGACGGTCTTCAGCAGCGAGACGCTGAACTGCCCCACGGAGGGGTCGATCAAAACGCTGACGTTTGCGTCCTCAACGTTGTAATCCTTTTTTACGGCGATCACGATGGCGTTTTTGATCTTTTCGAGCAAATAATCGGCGGGCAGGCCGCGCTCTTTTTCCAGCATGGCCAGCGCTTCAAAAAATTCGGCATTCATTTTTCTGATCATCCATTCTATCGTTTATTTTTTGCGCTTGCTTTGGTGTTGTGCCGGGACTATCCGGGCCACAACTGCTCCGCCCGGGGAAATGTTTCTGCGCCGGGCGGATCCGGCTGCGAGGAATACTTCCAGGTGCAGAGAAGTGCAGCACCCTGCGTCAGAACAGATCCTCGTCGTCGCACAGCTTAAAATAGCTTGCATCCTTTTCGCTTACGGAAAAGCGCGTGCCGTCCCCGCGCTCGAGCAGAACGTCCGTGCCCTCCTTGCCCAGCAGCGTGCCGGATACGTCGCGCGCGCCCGTTTCATCCGGGCGGATGAGGTGCGCGCTCACCTTGCGCCCGCGCAGAATTTCAAAATGCGCGTCCCGCGTCAGCCGGCGGCCCAAACCCGGGCTGCCCACCTCGAGGTAATAGCTCTGCTGGATGGGGTCGGCTTCGTCCAGCACAGGATCGATCGCGCGCGTGGCGGTTTCGCACATGTTCATGTCCAGCGGCTCGTCCCGGTCGATATAGACGCGCAGGAACCAATCCGGCCCTTCCTTTTCAAAGCGCACGTCCCACACGCGCAGGCCCATTTCCGCCAGTACGGGCGAAACCAGCGCCTCCACCGCGGCGGCGGTGCCTCCGGACTTGCTGCCTTTGCCGCCCCTGCCGCCTTTGCCGTTTGCCATCAAAACCCTCCCAATATGCAGGAAAGAGCGGGCCGCCCGGCCCACTCTTTCATCCATCCATAATCGTACAATATACATTCTACCACAGCTTGCGCAAAGATGCAAGAGGGAATTTTGCCTGCAAAGGCAAAAAACGGCGCAAAATTGCCGCAAAATCGCCGTTACCGCCCCACCTCAGACAGCCGCAGCCCGGCGTTGTGCTCCTCGGCCCAGGTGATGCTCCAGCTGTTTGTGAACAGCAGCAGGCGGCGCTCCTTGAAATCCTCCACGCGGCGGGTGTCGCTGGTGAGGTTCAGCGCCTTGGGGTCGCAGTCCTCGTTTTCGATCCAGCGGATCAGGCTGTAGGGCAGCGTCTGCATGCGGATATCCACATTGTACTCGTTCTTCAGCCGGTACTCCAGCACCTCGAACTGCAGCACGCCCACGACGCCGACAATCACTTCCTCCATGCCGCCGCCCAGCTCCTTGAAGATCTGGATGGCGCCCTCCTGCGCGATCTGCTCCATGCCCTTCACAAACTGCTTGCGCTTCATCGTGTCCACCTGCGTCACGCGCGCGAAGTGCTCGGGCGCGAATGTGGGGATGCCCGCGAACGTGAACGGCGTTTTCGCCGTGGTGAGCGTATCGCCGATGGAGAAGATGCCGGGGTCGAACACACCGATGATGTCGCCCGCATATGCTTCCTCGACGATCTCGCGCTCGGACGCCATCAACTGCGTGCCCTGCGCAAGCTTCACCTTTTTACCGCCCTGTACGTGCAGCACGTCCATGCCGCGCTCGAATTTGCCGCTGCAAATGCGGATAAAGGCGATGCGGTCGCGGTGGGCCTTGTTCATGTTGGCCTGGATCTTAAAGACGAACGCCGAAAAATCACTGCCCATCGGGTCGATGGGGCCGGCCGAGGAATCGCGCGGCAGCGGCGGGGGCGAGAGGCGCAGAAAATCCGCGAGGAACGGCTCCACGCCGAAATTCGTGAGCGCCGAGCCAAAGAACACGGGCGTCAGCTTGCCGTGGCGCACCTTTTCCAGATCGAATTCATACGCCGCGCCGTCGAGCAGCTCGATGTCGTCGCATAAGGTCTCGTGCAGGGGCTTTGTCAGCAGCTCGTCCAGCCCGGCGTCGCCGAGCTTTGCCTCGATCTTCTCCGCCTGCTTTTGCCCCACGCGTCCCGCGTGCTGGAACGCCAGAATTTCTTTCAGATTGCGGTCGTACACGCCCTTGAATTCCTTGCCCGAGCCGATGGGCCAGTTCATGGGGTACGTCTCGATGCCCAGCACCTGCTCGATCTCCTCCAAAAGGTCGAACGGGCTGCGCGCCTCGCGGTCCATCTTGTTGATGAACGTAAAGATGGGGATGCCGCGCATCGTGCATACTTTAAACAGCTTTTTCGTCTGGTTCTCGACGCCCTTGGCCGCGTCGATCACCATCACGGCGCTGTCGGCCGCCATCAGCGTGCGGTAGGTGTCCTCGGAAAAATCCTGGTGGCCGGGCGTGTCCAGAATATTGACGCAGCAGCCATTGTACCGGAACTGCAGCACCGAGCTCGTCACCGAGATGCCGCGCTGCTTTTCGATCTCCATCCAGTCCGACACGGCGGCGCGCGCGCCCTTTTTGCCCTTCACGATGCCCGCCTGCTGGATGGCGCCGCCGTACAACAGCAGCTTTTCCGTCAGCGTCGTTTTGCCCGCGTCCGGATGCGAGATGATCGCAAACGTGCGGCGCTTTTCAATTTGTTCATTCCACTGTTCCACAATGATCCTCCACCCTGTCAAGGCCTGTGAAAGCCTGCTAAAGTCTGTTCGAACCGCCGCAAGCTGCCGCGACCGCCGCGCAAAAAAGCGGGCGTTCGCCGTGCGGCGGGATTTTGTAATTTCACAGGCTGCTTTGCAGGGAAGCTCTGATTCAATCGACGTGCCGCCAGGACGCGCGCGGAGATTGATTCAGAGGTCCCTTAGGAACTCCCACAGCAGAAGCCCCCACAGCCCGCCCTCTATTGTACGGGATTTTGCGCAAAAAAACAAGAGAGGATGGAAAGGAAAGCGGGAAAACAGGGTGAATAAAAAGAAGACGGAAAAGAAGCAAACGTGAAGGAAGCGCGGAGCCCAACAGAAAACACCGTGGAGGCGGCGCGGCCACAGGCCAACCGCCGCGCAGCGGCGGCTTTTAGGCCGGAGGAAAACGCTGCTCGCCGATCTGCCCCATTGATTGAATCAGAGCTTCCCTTGCTTGCCGAAAAGGGTCTAACCCGAACCCCCCGCCCGTTTTACACGCTGCAGGCATTTGCGCAGTGGGACAAACAGCAGCAGGCAGACGGCAAAATTGCCCGCGCCGTGGAGGAGATCGAACGGGATGCCGGTGATCCAGTATGCTATGCCCCCGGCCGGCCCGGCCACAAAGGCGTGTGCCACGGCGTACAGCGCGCCGTAGCAAAGGCCGAAGACGCCGCTCAAAAGCGCCCACAGCAGCACCGAATCGTTGTTGCGCGCAAGGTGCGCCAGCCCGATCAGGATCGCCCAGATATACAGCTGCGGGAACCACCAAAGCCCGAATCCGTTCAAAAGGCCGTAAACGAGCAGATAAGTATATACGGCGGGGAACACAAGCTTTGGATATTCCAGCGTGTATAGAATGATCAGCAGGCTCACCAGCTCGATGTTCGGCAGGCCGTCCAGCGCGTATTTGGATGCCGTCAGCACCGCCGCGAGGAAGGCCGCCGTCACAAGGCCGCGCGTTTTTCCTGTTTTGCCGGCCGGGTTCATCTTACCACCCGATCATCAGCGTGATCTCGAACGCGTCGCCGTCGGCAATGGGGGTGGAATCCACGCCCGTCATCAGCGACTCGCCGTCTTTGGAAAAGCTCCACCATTCCTGGTTCGCGTCGTCGGCAGTAACGCCGTTCACGGTTTTGACAAACAGGCCGTATTCGTTTTCGTCGCCCGCAATGAAGTTTTGCTCCTCCAAAGCGCCGCGCAGGAATTCCGCGTCGGTGGAGATGTCGAATTTGTCGGTGGACGCGTCGGCGTAAACCACCGTGACGCTGATGTTTTTCTGCCCCGCCGTGCCCTTGGGGCCCAGCGTAAACCAGGCCGCCGCCATCACGGCGACGAGCACCAGCGCGATGCCGGCGAAAAGCCAGACCTTTTTCTTTTGCGTGTTCATGTTGTTTCCTCCTGTGAAAATAAAATAATAAAGCCGCGCTCTTTGGGATAAAGAGCGCGGCTTTTTGCAAAGGAAGGGACAGCGCAGAAAAGCTTTCGGGGGCTTTGGGGCGATTTACCCGTCAGGCAATGCTTGTACGGCTCCGGCATCAGGCCCCGGAAGAAACAGGAATGCCGGAGAAACGGAGAAGAAGGGGAAAGCAATCCCAAAGCTCTCGACACAGCAAGTGTTCGCGACAACGCAAACACAACGCTTGCCGTCCGGCAAAGCGTGGCTGTCTTGCAAAAACCCACACGGTCTATCCATCGTAAACCATGGGATGCTCCGTACCCGGCGATCCGACTGAGGGCGCGCGAAACGCACGCCCAACACGGTGGCGGGACCGTGCGGGATTTTCACCCGCTTCCCCGGCGGCAGGCGGCTTTTTGGGCGGCCTGCCATGCACGAAGCATTTATTTTGATTCAATTTTCAAGTTGATTCTACCAGAAAAGCAGCACCGGCGCAAGACTTTTTTGATCAAAAGCTTTGAAAAGATTTGAATGCATCCAGAAGCCTTAAATCAAAAGCCGCGGAGAACCTCAAAAGCCCCCGGCCGTGCGCGGGAACGGCAGTACGTCGCGGATGTTGGGAATGCCCGTCAGATACATGATCAGCCGCTCGAAGCCAAGGCCGTAGCCCGCGTGCTTTACGGTGCCGAAGCGGCGCAGATCGAGATACCATTCGTAGTCCGCGCGGGCGAGGCCCAGCTCGTCCATGCGCGCCGTCAGCACGTCCAGCCGCTCCTCGCGCTGGCTTCCGCCGATCAGCTCGCCCACGCCGGGCACCAGCATGTCGGCCGCGGCCACGGTCTTGCCGTCGTCGTTCAGGCGCATATAGAACGATTTGATCTCCTTCGGGTAATCCGTGACAAAAACGGGCTTTTTATAGATCTGCTCTGTTAAAAAGCGCTCGTGCTCGGTCTGCAGGTCGGCGCCCCAGCTCACTTTATACTGGAACGCATCGTTGTGCGGCGCCAGCAGCGCCACGGCGTCGGTATAGCTGACGCGCGCGAAATCGCTGTCCACCAAAGCGGTCAAGCGCTCCAAAAGCGTTTTATCGAAGAACTGGTTGAAAAACGCCATCTCGTCCGGGCAGGTATCCAGCACATAGCGGATGACGCTTTTCGTCATGGCCTCGGCGGTGTCCATATAATCTGAAAGATCGGCGAAAGCCAACTCCGGCTCAATCATCCAGAACTCCGCCGCATGGCGCGGCGTGTTGGAGTTTTCGGCGCGGAACGTGGGGCCAAACGTGTATACCTTGCCGAAGGCCGTCGCCATGGCCTCGGCTTCTAACTGGCCGGAGACCGTCAGGTTCGTGGCGCGGCCGAAGAAATCCTGCGTATAGTCCACCGCGCCGTCCCCGGTGCGGGGCGCGTCTCCGGCGGGCAGCGTCGTCACGCGGAACATCTCGCCCGCGCCCTCGCAGTCCGATCCGGTGATGAGCGGCGTGTGCACATAGACAAAGCCGTTTTCCTGGAAAAATTTGTGCAGCGCATACGCCGCCACGCTGCGCACGCGGAATGCCGCGCTGAATGTGTTTGTGCGCGGACGCAGGTGCGGCATCGTGCGCAGAAACTCTACGCTGTGGCGCTTTTTCTGCAGCGGGTAATCGGGCGGACAGGCGCCCAGCACCTCGGCGGCGTCGGCGTTTACCTCCAGCGGCTGCCTGGCGTTCGGTGTGAGCACCACGCGGCCCGTCACCTGCACGCTCGCGCCCACGCCGAGCTTTGCGATCTCTTTGTAATTATCGAGCTTTGCGGCCTCCAGCACCACCTGCAGCGTCTTGAAGCCCGAGCCGTCCGAAAGCTCCAAAAAGCCGATATTTTTCGAATCGCGCACCGTCCTGGCCCAGCCGCAGACGGTGACGATCGTGCCGTCCGCGGGCGGCGCGGCATACAATGCGCGGATCTCTGTGCGTTCCATAAAATTTCCCTCCATCGTTCAAAATAGACAAAATAGCGGAAGCCCTGATTTGACCGGCCGGGTCGGGAAGAGCCGGAGCCGCCCGGCGGCACAGGCGGGCGGAATTTCCGCAAAGATCTGTCCGGCCGCCCGGCCATGGGTTCGCCGCTTCCCGTGCGTGACGCCCGATTCAGAGTTTCCCCGAATAAAGAAAAAAGACAGCATGGTTCGTCCCCATTTTAGGACGAATCGCTGTCCGGATCCGCGGTACCACCTAAATTATCCTTCCCTTTCGGAAAGGATCCCTTTTTCGCTCCCCGAAAAGCCGTTCCGCGTGCGCGTAAATGCCGGAACCCTTTTCGCAAGCGCCGCAGCGTAACGCGCTGCCCACGGCGCACCTACTGACAGGTTTTGTACGCGCGAAGATAAAATTCCTGCGCCCGCAAAACCGGCGTTCAGCCTGCGGCTGGTAAAGTGTTCTTCGGGCGGGGCGCGGCGCGGGGCTTGCACCGTCCCCCGCTCGCTTGCCGGGCTGTTCCGGACACCGGTTTTTAAAGCTCCCTGACCCGCGCCTTTGAAAACGGGAGGGACGCAAACACGTGCCTCGAAGCCGCCCGTGGCCTGCTTTGCCGCCGTACTTTTCTTCGTCATCGCCTTTGCATGTATCCTATCATCTTCGGAGGGAAATGTCAAGGATGAGATTTGGGGGCATGGGAAGTTTGGGATGCAAAAAAGGCAAGAGCAAGCAAATCCGCCCGCGCCTTTTGTTCGCATTCCGAGCAGCGAAGCACGCATGCGCAACGTTCTTGCATGAAAATTGCTGTAATCCCCATACAAAAATCATTGCCGCAAGGGACGATGCCGCACACGCGTGGAAATCACTTTTATCGGTTGGGCCGCCCTCCCGCAGGCGACAGATTCGCCGCTTTGCACAACAAAAATACATGGCTTTTCCCGCGCGGCGGAATTATACTAAAGGGGAAGAAAAAGATATGCTTATTTACGGAAGGCGCTGACCCGGCAGGCAAAAGTGCGGCGTTGCGAGACGTGGTCGCCCGGCTCCTGCCCGCCCGGGCAAAGCGCCCCTGTATGATTTGCGTATCTTCATAAAACTTGTGTCAGGAGGAGTACCCATGGAAAACACCGCGCTTCGCATCGAGGAACTGCTGCAATTCGGCCTGCGCCACGCGCTCATCGGCCCGTCCGATGTATATGTGGCGCGCAACACGCTGCTCGATTTGTTCGGCCTTGCCGGGCCGTGGGCAGGGGAGCTGCCAAAGATGCTGCCCGATACGCCCGCCGAGCTGCTGGAGCCGCTGCTGGACGACGCGGCGCAGCGCGGCCTTTATGACGGCGAGATCCCCGCGCTGCGCGTCAATTTCGAGGCGCGCATCATGGGCGCGCTGATGCCGCGCCAGAGCGAGGTAGAAGCGCGCTTTGCCGCATTGCGGCAGACGCGGGGCGTGCGCGCCGCCACGGACTATTTCTACGATCTCTGCATCCAGTCGAACTACATCCGCACCGCGCAAATCGCCAAAAACATCCAATGGAATTACCCCTGCCAATACGGCGAATTGGAGATCACGATCAACCTGACGAAGCCCGAGAAGGATCCGAAAACCATCGCGCTTGAACGGCTGCAGCCCGCCTCCGGCTATCCGAAATGCATGCTGTGCATCGAGAATATCGGCTATGCCGGGCGCGTGAATTTCCCCGCGCGGCAGAACCACCGCGTCGTGCCCATCGAGCTGTGCGGCGAGCCCTGGTATCTGCAGTACAGCCCTTACGTTTATTACAACGAGCACTGCATCGTGTTTGCCCACGAGCACGCGCCGATGCGCATCGCGCCGGATACGTTCGCGCAGCTGTTCGATTTTGTGCGCCAGTTCCCGCACTACACCTGCGGCAGCAACGCCGACCTGCCCATCGTCGGCGGCAGCATTTTGAGCCATATGCATTTCCAGGGCGGCAACTATGCGTTCCCGATGCAGCGCGCGAAAACGCTGCGCCGCTATACGCACCCCGACTATCCGCAGCTTTCGATTGAGACGCTGCGCTGGCCCGTGAGCACCGTGCGCGTGACGGGCGAGGACGCCGGCGCGATGATGCAGTTTGCGGGCGCGCTGCTGACGGCGTGGCGCGATTACTCCGACGCTTCGGCAGACATTCTGGCCTGTACCGGGGAGGACGGCCGGCGCGTGCCGCACAACACCGTCACGCCGATTTTGCACCGCGAGGAGGGCCGCGGCTATGTGCTGGACCTTGTGCCGCGCAACAACCGCACCACCCAGCAGCACCCGGAGGGCATCTTCCACCCGCACCGCGAGATCCATCACATCAAAAAAGAGAACATCGGCCTCATCGAGGTGATGGGCCTTGCCATTCTGCCCAGCCGTTTGAAGCAGCAGAGCGAGGACATCGCCCGCGTGCTGACGGGCGGGCTCTCCGCGGCCGCCTGCAGCGAAAAAGCGCCCGAGCACGCCGATTGGCTGAACTTCTTAACCGGGAAATACGGCACGGCGCTTTCGCCGGACGCGGCGCGCGAGGCCGTGAAGCAGGAGATCGGCGCCAAGTTTGAAACGTGTCTCGAGCACGCGGGCGTATTCAAGCAGACGCCCGAGGGAATCGCCGCGTTCAGCCGGTTTCTCGCGGTGCTGGGGTGCACGGAAGAGGCGTAAGGCGGCGGAAAAGGAAAAATAGAAATGCGGCGCAGACATTTTTGTGCACGGAGGCAGGAACCAGGCTGAATCACTCGGCGAATAGATTTAAGAATCAAATTGGAGAGATGAAAGATGGTTCATACATTTGACTTTATTTTTCACGAACTGAAACAGGACATCGACGCCCGGAAAAAAGTTCTGCAATGGTTGGAGAATCCAGGCGGGGAACTGATCCGGATTGGCGCTGCCCAGATGGAGTGGATCGAGGGAACAGAAAAAGTGCGGATTTCCCGATGGGATAAATCGGATGAGTATCTTTCTGTTAAGAGTCCGGATATTGAGTGGCCCGCAAAGGCTTTGATATGGAATATCCGGGATATTTACCCGGAAACATAAGCAAGCAGAAAAAGCTGCCGTACCGGGGGATTCCCTCAGTGCGGCAGCTTTCATTTTAGTATGTTTGCCAAGCCTGTCAGGCTCCATCGAAATCCATCAAAGCGGGCCGATTTTTTCGATGTGCCCGCTCAATCCTCAAAGCAGACGCCCATGTACCCGATGATAAAGCGCAAAATCTTTTCCTGCCCCATGTGGTCGGAATCGAAGCACATGTCATAATGGCCCGCGTCGCGCCAGTCGCTGCCGGTAAAGGCGCGGTAATAGTCCGCGCGGCGCTTATCCACCTTGCGCATCTGACGGCGCGCCTCGGCCTCAGAGATGCTGGCACGCTTCATCAGCGTCTGCACGCGCACTTCCTCGGGGGCGTGGATGAACACGCGCAGCACGTTCGGCCGGTCGCGCAGGATAAAATCCGCGCAGCGGCCAATCATCACGCAGCTTTCGTTTTCGGCAAGGCCGAGCATCACCTTGGCCTGATAGCGGAACAGGTTTTCGTTCGAGACAAAGTTGTCGCTGTCCGGCGGGATCACCTCGCCGTTGTACGCATCCTTGGCCACGCGGAACAAAAGGCTGCTGCGGAAGCTTTTTTCCGCGTTGGCAAACAGCTGCTCGTTGATGCCGCTGTCATCCGCCGCCATGCGCAGGATGTCGCGGTTGTAAAACGGGATGCCGAGGCGTCCGGCCAGCGCTTCGCCGATGGCGCGTCCGCCGCTGCCGTTCTCCCGGGCGATCGTGACGACATAGTTTTTCATGCTGTTTCCCCTTTCTTCCCTGCGGAAGCTCTGAATTGACCGATAGGCCCAATCCGCCGCCGTGCGGATGCTATTTTCAGTATAGGCGCGGCGCGCAAAAAAATCAACTGTTTTTCCGTAAATTCCGCGAATGCCGCGTGAATGACACACGGGGGCGTCGCCTGCCGGGGGCTTCCCGCGCTGCGGCCCGATCACCGGGGAAGTGATGAGCCGGAGGCCAAAAACAAACCAAAATCTAACCAAAACGTGGTATCATAAGAACCGGAGGGCGTTTTGATGGAAAAAAGAATTTTGATCATTGAAGATGAACCGGCCATCCGGAGGATTTTGCAGGAGCCGCTTACGGCCGCCGGGTATCGGGTGACGGCGGCGTCGGACGGGCTGGAGGGCATCCAGACCTTTCGCGCAGGGTCGTTCGATCTGGTGATCCTCGACATTCTGCTGCCGAAGCGCGACGGGTACGCCGTATGCGAAACGATCCGGCAGGATTCCCAAATACCGATCATCCTGATCACCGCGCTGGACGCGGAGGACGCGCAGGTGAAGGGCTTCGATCTGCTGGCAGACGACTATATCACCAAGCCGTTTTCCGTCCGGCTCGTGCTGAAGCGCGTGGAGGCATTGCTGCGCAGAACAGCGCCGGAGGAAGCGCCCGGCCTTCTGCGCTGGCGGGAGATTGCGCTCGACGAGACCGGCCGTCAGGTGTTTGTCTCGGGGCGCGAGGTGGCGCTGACACGCCTTGAATTCGAGCTGTTGCTGCTGTTTCTGAAGCATCCGGGGCGCGTGTTTACACGGGACGATCTTTTGAATCTGGTGTGGGGCTATGAATTTGTGGGGGATGAAAAGGGCGTCAACTTCCACATCATGAATCTGCGCAAAAAGCTGCAGGTGGACTGCATCCGGACCGTGAGAGGGGTGGGGTACAAAATTGCGAAATTGGATCCATAGCCATTTGAGCGCAAAGGTGTTTCTTTTGGTGTTTTCGGCCCTCACGGCCTGCAGCGCGGTGACCTACGCGGCGCTGATGCTCGTGCTGCCCGAACGCTACCAATTCGCCTACGACAGCAGGCTGCAGGCGAACGCACAGGCGCTGACCGCCGATTTGGAGGGACAGCCCTACGACGAGGCTGTCAAGCAAATTTACAACTTCTGCATCCAGAACAATTCCGTCGGCGTGCTTTCCGGCGGGGAGCGGACATTGAGCTTTGGCGAGATGAAAAGCGGAGCGGCGGACTACACCTCCACGACCAGCATTTTCGGGTTTATCCGCTTTGCGGACCACACGGAGGAATATATCCTCTCCATCACATCCATTTCGCAGACAACGCAGGAGATCGCGGGCCTGTTTTGGAAGCTGCTCCCGGCAGTCGTCTGTGCGGTGCTTTTATTATCCGCCCTCAGCGCGTTTCTCTGCAGCCGGATCATCGTCTCCCCCATCGCCGAAATCAGCCGCATCGCCAGGCGCATGACGGCGCTGGACATGACTTGGCGCTGTGCGGTGAAAAGCAGTGACGAGATCGGCATATTGGCGCAGAGCCTGAATACGATGGCACAGCGCCTGCACGCGGCGATGCGGGAGCTGGAAAGCGCAAACCGCCGGCTGGAAACGGACGTAGAGCATTTCCGGCATCTGGAAGCCGAGCGCCGGCATTTCTTCGCGGCGGTATCGCATGAGCTGAAAACGCCGCTCACCATCCTGAAAGGGCAGATTGAAAACATGATGCTGGGCTATGGGGATTATCAGGATCATGAGAAATACCTGCCCGAGGCGATGGAGACCGTCACGCAGATCGAAACGCTTGTGCGGGAAATTCTCTCTATCACCAAAATGGAGAGCATGGAAATCAAGGAAACGCTGCAGGAGGTTTCTCTCTGCGATACCGTGGCGCATGCCGTCAGGACGCTTTTGCCGCTGGCGCGGGAAAAAGGGATGCAGATCGATCAACAGGTGGATGCCGGCAGGGTCTTGCGCGTAAACCCCGCGCTCTGGCAGAAAGCGCTGTCCAACATCATCGGCAATGCCGTGCGGTATTCGCCCGCCGGCGCACGGATCGCGATCTTTCTGCGGGACGAAACGATTCTGGTGGTGGAAAACACCGGCGTGAACATCCCGGAGGAAGAACTGCCCCACCTGTTCACTCCGTTTTACCGGGTGGATAAATCCCGGAACCGGACAACCGGCGGCAGCGGACTGGGGCTGTATCTTGTGAAAACCATTCTCGATCTGCACGGGATGGCGTGTGAGATCGGCAACACGCAAAGCGGCGTGGCGGTTGAGATAAGGCTTTCGGCAGAGTGAAGTGTTGAGCGTTAAGCGGTTCGCGTTCAGAGTGAAAGGATGATTTTCGCGCGGCGGGCCTTTTTAATTCACAATTCATAATTCATAATCGAATCCATACCCAAAGCAAATCAAAAACAAACCGTCTTTTTCTATTATGAGGAAAGCCCGGCGCATGGCGGCAGCCTGTCGCGGGCAGACCCGAATCAGGAAAGGACGGTTTTTTGATGAGCTTTCTGCACCGTGCGTTTCTCTATGTCACGCGCAAACGAACAAAATCTTTTTTGCTGTTTTGCATCCTTCTGGGGATCGCGACACTGGTGCTTTCCGCGGCCGCGATCCAAAGCGCCGCGGGCACGGCCGCGTTGAATGTCCGGCAGGCGCTGGGCGGCATTTTCACGCTGCAGCAAAACACCAGCGACCCCGATAAGTGGATCTCCACACAGGTGGGCAGCTTCGGCACCCGGTCCTATTACGGGGGCGAGCCGCTCACCGATGCGCTGGCCCGGCGCATCATGGACGGGGTAGCAGGCATCCGCGGCTATAACGCCACCTATACGGGCTATACGGTCCCGGTGGATGCAAACGGAAATATTTTAGAGCTGCTGGAATCGGAGGACAGCGACGGCGGGCTGGCATCGCTGCTGGCCGGCCTCGGGGATTTTGGTTCCACGGTGGCCACCGTCGCCGCCACGAACACCGCATTCGACAGCTATTTTACAGGCGGGTATCTCAACCTGACGGAGGGCCGGCACTTTACCGCCGCGGACGAAAACCCGGCGATCATCAGCGCGGAGCTGGCGGCGCAGAACGGGCTGCAGGTGGGGGATCGGATCACCCTGCGCATGTCGGAGCACTCGGCCTCGATAAGGGGCATGGACGCCGGAACGACAACGACGGAAGTTACAATCGTGGGTCTGTTCCGCGCCACGGCTAAAAGCACGACCCTGTTTTCGAACTGGTCGATGGACAACACGATCTTCACCACATTGGAGGTGCTCAAAGCCGCGCGGCCGGACATGGGTGACGAGAGCTTTGAACAGATCCAGTTTTACGTGGACGACCCCGGCGAGCTCGACCGCATCGTGCGCGATGTAAACGCCCTGCCGGATCTCGACCCGACGGATTTTACCGTCAGTGTGGACAGCAGCGATGTGGACGCCGTGACCCGGCCGCTGGCCAACATCGATCGGCTCCTATCGATATTCATTGCGCTGACGCTCGGCGTGGGCGCGGCGGTGCTGTGCCTGGTGCTGTCCCTGCGCATGAAGGAGCGGGTGCGGGAGAGCGGCATCCAGCTTGCGCTGGGCATCAGCAAGAAGGCGATCGTCGCGCAGTATCTGGCCGAGGTGCTGCTCATCGCCGTTTTGGCCTTTTCGCTCGCGGTGGTCACAAGCGGTTTCGTGGCGGACACGATAGGCGGCAGGCTGTTGGAGAATGCCGTTTCGGACACCGCGCAGACGGCCGCATCCGATCCGTTTGGCACGAGTCTGGACGGGGAATTCTTTGCGGACACCTCCGATTTTGCGCCCGCGTTTGCGGGAAGCAATCCCCTCACGAAAATTGAGGTGGAGGTGGCGCCCCGGATGGCGGCAGGCATGTTCGGCGCCGGGTTTTTGATGATCTGCGCGGCGGTTTTGCTTGCGGCGGCGCCCGTTCTGCGCATGAAACCAAAAGAGATCTTATCTCAAATGAGCTAAAGGGGGAGCGGTTTATGAGTTTGATGGAGATCCAAGCGGTTCGATACACCTATGACGGCCGGCGGAATGTACTGAAATCCGTGCAGGCAGGCTTTGAAGCGGGGAAAATGTACGCCATTGTCGGCCCGTCCGGGTGCGGCAAAACGACGCTGCTCTCGCTGCTGGGCGGTCTGGACAGCCCCACAGAGGGAAAAATTTTGTTCGATGGGCAGGGTCTGGAGACGATCGGCCTTGCTGTGCACCGGAAAAACAACGTTGCGTTCATCTTTCAAAGCTATAACCTCATCGATTACCTGACGCCGCAGGAAAATGTGGCCCTTACCTCCAGGCTGCCGCCGCTGCCGGTCTTGGAGCGCGTGGGCATCACCCGCGAGGAGAGCCGGCGCAATGTGTTAAAGCTCTCCGGCGGGCAGCAGCAGCGCGTGGCCATCGCCCGGGCGCTGGCCTCCGACGCCCGCGTGATCCTCGCGGACGAGCCGACCGGCAACCTCGACGAGGATACGGCCGCCGGGATCACGGCGGTTTTAAAGGAGTGCGCGCACCAGATGGGGCAATGCGTGGTGATCGTCACACACTCTGCCGGGCTGGCAAAGCAGGCGGATGTCGTGCTTCATTTGCGGAAAGGGGAGCTGCGGGCGGAGAGGGGGTAGGGCGCGTTTGATCCATATCCACGCTCAGGATGTCTTCCTGGAAGTATCTGCTTCTGTTTCTGCACGCTAAAAAGCAGTGGACGTTTTCGCCTCGCTGTGATACAATGATGACAGGAATCATTATGATACTGAATTTCATGGATTTTGCTCTGTCTTCTGGCGGGGCTTATCTACGAAATCCTCCAATTGAACCATACACACTGCGCGCTTATCGTATCATCAGAGAAGAAGAAGGTGAAGCCGGTGGCCGAAGAAACAACCATGTCCCAGGGTCTGCACGCCACAGACGACAGCGCAGGCTACGACGCGGCCTGCAAGCGCGTTCTCTCCGAAAAGGCGATCCTCGCGCGGATTATGAAAGCCTGCCTGGAGGAATATAAAGACTGCGGCGTGAACGAGATCGCCGAGCGATACATCGAGGGCCAGCCGCAGGTGTCCGCCGTCCCGGTGCTGCC
>JAAVHN010000047.1 GCA_014799685.1 Subdoligranulum sp.
CCTCCCGGTCCGGCTCTGTGATTTTTGGGAATTATCCAAAAAATCTCATGCCTTTTTTATAGTCCATTGTCGCAGATGGCTCTTGGTTTTGCAAGGACGCTGTTTCGTTGGGCGGTTACAGTGTGACTTTTTGCTGATAGCCGCGAGGACATTTTGTTCACAATCTCTAATTTATAAAGAAAAATAATGATGAAGGGACAGCTGTCGATGCAAAAACATCGGCGAAAATTACTTTTCAAAGCAAGGAACGCTATGAACAATGTTACAGGAAAATAAATCGGTTTTGTTGGAACAGGACCCTCTTTCCCGGAAATTCGGTTTTTATCAATGTTATAGCCACTTTTCAAATACACCCCAATTCATTTAAGTATTCTGAGAGCAAAATTTTGAAAAACGCGCAGGTGGTATTCGCGAAATGCATCGATCCTGCAACATAAAACCGAAGCGGGATTCAAATATCAGTAAAGCATCAGTGAAATGATCAAATCGATTGAAACATACCCCGGCAATCTACTCATTAAACGTGACTGGCCGGTAATTCGGTACGCTGTTCCAGTAATCCTCTTTTGCGATCAGGGAGAATACCGGCTGCAGCGCCTCGAGTGCATAGACCGAATGGTCGTCCCAATTGACATAGCGCCGTGTGGTCATTTGCTGATCGCACAGGACAAGATACTGTGTGGCCGTCTCGGCATAGATCTGCACGGGGCGCGGCTCCATTTTTTCCGGATCGTCATATTGCAGCGTCATTTTTCCCCATTCCCCTGTGGCGAGATCAAGGGTGCGGAGCGCTGTATCAACATAGAAGTAAAAGCGTCCGTCGGTGCAGCCGGCGAACCAGAAATTGATGTGATCCGCCGGGATATCATTGGCAAAGGGATACGCGGCAAATGCTTCCGCTTCCCGGAGCCTGCGCAAAGTCACCGTCCGGGATGTCCAGCTTGCCGTGACGAGCAGATCATCATACACCCAGGCTTCGGTGTATTCTTCGTACTGCCAGGTCTGCAGGACGGAAAGCGTGCCGGAGGCCACATCGTATGCGAAAATCTTATGCCCGAACATGGGCGGCGTGCTGTCATCGTCCGCGATGTCGGAAATGCTGTGAAAGATCAGCATCCCGTCCGCCGCGCCGATGAACCATGCGCCGTCCGCCAGCTCGCACAGGGTTTCCGTCTGACCGCTCTCCCCGTCCATCCGGAGCAGATACGATTTTTCAACCGGTGCATCGCCGGTGGTTTCCGTCCGCTGCCCGATCAGATACAAAAAATGGCCGTCGGCGGCAGCGGTATCGCCAAACCGTTCGTCTGCGCCGCCCTGATAGAGCAGCGTCCGGTTCGAGCCGTCGGGGTCCATCCGGAAGACGGCCGCCATCGCATCGTCTCCGAAGGTGTCCGCAGCACTGGGTGCGCCGGCGCGCAGCAGAAACAGCTTGTCGCCGGCTGGGAAGACGCGCCCGGTTCCCGCGACCGAGGAGAGATAACTTTCGTCGTCCGGCGTCAGATGGTCCGATTCCGGGCGGGCGGAAAGGTAAATGTCCTGCGCGGTCGAATAATCGATGTAGCGCAGATTTGCCGTGATATCCCCGCCCCGGTCGATATAGTAGTATCCGTTTTCATTGCCCTTCGAAACGTCGGAGCCCCGCTGGCTGTCGGTGACGAGGTGCAGCGTATCGGAAGTCGTTTGCCCCGCCTCAGACATTTCTGTGGCCGGGTCGGTTTCGCCTGCGCTTACGTTTGCGCCTGCTCCCCCGCCCGCGCCCGGCGAAGGGGCCGGGGCTGCGCAGCCTGCCAGCATGCATAGTGCGCAAAGAGACGCGATACTTTTCAAAAACAGTTGTTTCATTTCTTGCAGATCCTTTCCTGTGGTTTTCCGAATGTGGTTTTGTGCGGCAGAAGATTTTTCAGGATGTTCCGGTGGTTGCGCTCTTGTGCACAGCCCTCCTGCCGTTTTTACCGTATCGGTTTGCGACGATGATAACACGGGAATGTATCGGAATGGTATCGGAGTTGAATCGGACCGGCCTCCAAACTTTATTTTTCCATATTTTGATTTTGGTGCGGCTTTTGGGGAAGCGCCGATCCGGTCACTGCCCATACCGCTCCAGCGGAATATAATTTGCACGGTTTGCCAAATAATCCTCTTTTGCGATCAGGGCGAGCGTATCCTCAAAGGACGGCGATTCAATCGGAAGCCCGTCATAGTCAAATCCTGGAATCATCACCTCCCGGGTTCCCATGGTGACCACGAAATGATCGCCCGCGATATCGACAATACGCACCGGCTTTTCTTTCTCTCCCTCTGCGTAGGAAAGCGACAGCTCTGTGATCCCGCCAGTTTCCACAGAGACAGCGGCATAAAAGCCGGTGCCGCTTTGGACAAATAAATTTCCGTCCGCAAAGCAATCGAAGCAGGCGCCGGCGGTGCCTGTCATCAGCTCCGGAACATTTTCGGCCACGGTCGTGAGGCTACCCTGTTCAAAATCGTACTGCAGGATGGTGCCGTCTTCGCTGTTGTAGTAATAGTATTTTCCGCCCAGAACACGCCCCTCGCCGCGTTCTGAAATTTCCTCCATGGTCTGCCAGACCCATACCGTCTTCGATTCGCCGGTACTGGGGTCAACGGCATAAAACGTGTATGCCCAATGCGGCGTCGCGGCGTCCTCCCCTCCGCCCGTGCTGAGGCCGATATCCTGAACGAGGAGATTTTTTCCATCCGTGCCCGCGAGGGAGAGGGTGTGCGGCTCGTTCCATTGGCCGAGCAGCGCGCACGCGCCTGTCTTCAGATCCATTTGCACCAGCTCATAGGTCCCCAGCGCAGAGCTGTTCCCCATTTGAAAGCTTTTTTTCAAAAAATAGAGATACGCGCCATCACTGACAAAGGGGCGCAAAAATGTTTCGGACGAGGAAAATGTGATCAGTGTGGTTTCATTCTGCCCGTTCAGATCCCTTCGGACGATCTTGGGCGGCACGCCGTCGTCGAGCCCATGCATATTTCCCAAAAAGGCCAGATAAAGATGGTCGCCGTCCACGAAGGGAATTGCGGCGCCGTTTCCGGGCGCGATCCAGCCGGTGCAGCTTTCCGTGTTGTGCAGACAGTCCGGGCTGCCGCACAGAATGATCTCTCTGCGTGACGCGTAATCCAAATAGCAGATATTGACCGATCCGTCACTGCGGCCGAGCAGGCTGTAAAATCCGGTTTCGGAGCTGCATCCCCAGGAGATGTTATTGCGCAGACCGGAAACGATGCGGAGCGAAGCGGCGGCAGCATCCTCCGGCCCGAACATGGCATCCTCCCGCCCCGGCGCGTATGCGGCATCTTCCCGTCCCGGCTCATATGCGGCATTCTGCGGCCCCGACGAACATGCGGCACCGCTGCCCGCGTCCGGCGAAGGGGCCGCGTCCGCACAGCCCGCCAGCATGCACAGCGCGCAAAGAGACGCGATGATTTTTAAAAACAGTTGTTTCATTCCCTGCAGATCCTTTCCCATGGCTTTCCGAATGCGGTTTTTGTGCGGCAAAAGATCTTTTCAAAACGTTTCGGCGATCGTGATCGTGCGCTCGCCTTCCTGCCGTTTTCCGCCGCATCGGTTTGCACCAATGATAGCACGGGAATGTATCCGAATGGTATCGGGGCCGGATCGACCCGGCATTGAATTTTGTCCATGGATCATTTTTTCGATCCGCCCTCTTCCCGATACAACTCGGAAACATTTCCGTGTTATGATCAAAATAAACCGGTGCGGCAGGATACGCCGGCGAAAAATCGATCACCGGTGGACGCTCATGAGCGCAATGGGAAAGCCGCTTTGCCGCGCAGGGAAAGGTCGTATTCGGAAAAACAGGAGAAAGGATCTGCAGGGAATGAAACAAATGGTTTTGGAGATCATCGCGTCGGTCTGTGCGGTGTGTACGCTGGCAGGCTGTTTGGTTCCGGCAGCAGCCGTATCCGGAAAAAGCCATATCCGGAAAAATGGGAAAAGGAGTTTACAATCGGTGTTTGGACCGGCCTCTTGCGGGAATCGCAGCGATATAATACGATACAAATAACAGGAAAATGGGATCCGGCAGAAATAAAGGCGGTGTAAATCATGTAAACGGTGCATACCAGGGAGATAACCCAATCGGGAAGCTGATGCACGATTTTCAGTGCATGGATCCATCCGGGATGCACTATGAGGTTTTAGCAAAACGCACGCGGTTTTTTAAAGAGAGCGAGGAAGGAGTGCTGACGGTGTGCCGGGCGATTGAACAGATGCGGGAGGAATCCATGCGGGAAGGAATTGAACAAACCAGAACGGCCAATATTGCGGCATTGATGAAAAATTTGTCCATTTCAGTTGAAAAGGCGATGGAACTGTTTGGCATTCCCGCCGAGGAGCGCGCCGATCCGGCGAAGAAAATCGTTTTGTCCTGACGGCGGTTCAATCGTAAAAAAAAGAAAGCCCTTTGCTTTTTGTGTCTGTTTTCGAAAGGACAGAACAAAAGGCGAAGGGCTTTTCTTTTGCGGATTTTTTGAATTGCGCAAGGCGGATACGGCGGGCATTTTACAAAAGGCACGGCCATCACGGTTCTTTCCGCCTGCGCGCCCGCCCCGGGAAAAAATCCGACGGCGCGGCGCAGCCGGTCAGCCAGATGAGCAGCGCATAGATTATACTGGTAAACGCCGCGCCCAGCACTGTCCATACCGGCAGCGTCAGCCCTGCCCGTTCGGCAAGCGGCATCAGCACAAAGCGGCAGGCCGTGCCCGCGCAGATGAACGAGACGACGGGCTTCACCACCCAGCGCATCCAGCGGATGCGGATGCCCGTTACGGACAGCAGCCGGTTCAGGTTCAAAAGGCTCGTCAGCAAATTGCTCACCAGCATCACGAACAAAAAGCCCTTCATGCCAAGGCGCGGCAGCAGCAGGTAGATGAGCGCAATGCGCACCACGGAATCCAGCGCCGCATACCGGAACGAAGAAAGCTGTTCGCCCAGCCCCTTCAGAATGCCGTCCACCATGCTTTCGAGATACATAAACGGCATCAGCGGGCCGAGGACGGAAAGGTAAAAGCCCACCTCTGCGCTCTGGTACAGCACGAGGCCGATCTCCCTCGCAAACTGCGTGAACAGCCCGCCTGCCAGCACCGAGAGCACCAGCGTCACCAGCATCACGCGGCAGATCAGGCGCTCCAATACATTGCGGCGGCCCTGTGCGTGCGCCTCGGTGATTTCCGGCAAAAGCAGCGTGGAGATCGTTGCCAAAAACGAGAACGGAAAAAAGATCACCGGCATCGCCATGCCCTTCAGCGCGCCGTACTGGCTCAGCGCCGTCTCTCTGCTCTGTGTAAACTGCGCAAGGCAGCCGGGCACCATCACGTTTTCGATCGTGCGCAAAAGCCCCGTCATATACTGGTTTGCCGCGATGGGCGCGATGATGGCCCAAAGCTGCCCCGAAAGACCCGTCACGGGATGCTTTGCCTTGCGCGGAACATCGCGCAGCTCGCGACGGTAGCACCATTCCATATAGGCCCAGCTCATCGCCTCGCTGACGGTGCAGCCCAACATCACGGCGGCGCAGGACATTTCCGGGCCGTAGGGCAGCGCGGCGTCGATGCACGCCGCCACCACGCCGATGCGCACGATCTGCTCGAAGATCTGCGCACGGGAATTCGGCCCCACCTTGCGGCGCGCCATAAAAAAGCCGCGCAGGCATGCCGAAACGGACATAAACGGCAGGCTGGGCGCCAGCACCCGCAGCGAGAGCGCGGCGCGCGCGTCCTCCAGCCACCATTCGGCGGCAAGGCCCGCGCCCGCAAACAGCAGCGCGGCGGCGGCCAGGCCCAGAGCAAGGCCCAGCCCGATGGTGCGGCGCATCGCGGCGCGCACGTTGGCGGCATCGTCCGTCGCCAAAAGCTGCGCCGAAAGCCGTGTCGCCGCCACGGAGAGCCCCGCCGTCGCGAAGGTGACGGCCATGTTGTACACGGTGTAGATCAGCTGATAGAGGCCCATGCCCTCCGCGCCGATGCGTGCGGCCAGATAGATGCGGAAGAACATCCCGGCCGCGCGCAGCACAAGGCCGGTGGCCGTTAAAATGGCCGCGTTTTTCAGATAGCTCTGCCGCGCCAAAAGCAGCGCCCCCTTTCGCCTTTTGCCATTTGCGTTCCTTTTATGGATACGGCAAACGGCGGCAAAATATGCGCTGCGCGGGCATGTTGGGCTTTGCCCAAATTGCACCGGTTATTGGGCTTTGTCCAAACCCACCAGGGGTTTCACCCCTGGACCCCACCGCCCTTTGAAAAGGGCGGCCCTAAACTTTGATTTTTTATGGTAATTATGGTAAGGGGATCCCGGATGAAATCAACAGGATAGAGTCGCCGCCAGGATGCGCCCGGAGATTGGTTCAGAGGATCCCATGAATATGGGGAACATGTCTATGGCCTGCCACACAAAAAGCCGCGCCCTCCCCAAACGGGAAGGCGCGGCCTTTTTAATTTTGTGTTGTGGTGTTGCGCCCCGCGCCCGGGGCGGATGCGAAAACCGCTTACGCCAGCTCGGCGAAATACTTGATGGTGCGAACCATCTGGCTGGTGTAGCTGTTCTCGTTGTCGTACCAGGACACGACCTGCACCTGCCAGGTGTCGTCGTCGATCTTGGTGACCATCGTCTGCGTGGCATCGAACAGGCTGCCATAGCGGATGCCGATGACGTCGGAAGAAACGATCTGGTCCTCGTTGTAGCCGAAGCTCTCGGAGGCAGCGGCCTTCATCGCGGCGTTGATGGCGTCCTTCGTCACGTCCTTGCCCTTGACAACGGCCACGAGGATCGTGGTGGAGCCGGTGGGAACGGGCACGCGCTGGGCAGAGCCGATGAGCTTGCCGTTCAGCTCGGGGATCACGAGGCCGATGGCCTTCGCGGCGCCGGTGCTGTTCGGGACGATGTTCGCGGCGCCGGCACGGGCACGGCGCAGGTCGCCCTTGCGGTGCGGGCCGTCGAGGATCATCTGGTCGCCGGTGTAGGCGTGGACGGTCGTCATGATGCCGCTCTCGATGGGGAACGCATCGTTCAGAGCCTTCGCCATCGGGGCCAGGCAGTTCGTGGTGCAGGAAGCGGCGGAGATGATCGTATCCTCAGCCTTCAGCGTCTTCTCGTTTACGCTGTAAACGATGGTGGGCAGATCGTTGCCGGCCGGAGCGGAGATAACGACCTTGCGCGCGCCGGCGTCGATGTGCGCCTGCGATTTCTCTTTGGAAGCGAAGAAGCCCGTGCACTCCAGCACGACGTCCACGCCGATCTTCGCCCAGGGCAGGTTCTTCGGATCCTTCTCAGCCAGGATCTCGATCTTCTTGCCGTCGACGGTGATGGAAGTCTCGTCGGACTCAACGGTGTGGCCCTCATAGCGGCCCTGCGCGGTGTCGTATTTCAGCAGGTGCGCCAGCATCTTCGGGCTGGTGAGGTCGTTGATCGCGACGATCTCGTAGCCTTCCGCGCCGAACATCTGACGGAACGCCAGGCGGCCGATACGGCCAAAACCATTGATCGCAACTTTTACTGCCATAATAGTACATCCTCCTTATATTCAGGCATCCAGCTTTCCGGGCGGCATTTTGGGCGATGGGGAAACCGCCAATGCGGCTTCGTCCAGCCCCGCGCGCCGCGCGGATGATGCCTTTATGTATCTTTATTTTACCCCAAAAATGTGCCGACTGCAATAGCTTGATAAAATTTTAACGCCAAAAAATGGCGGCGAAACGCACTTTTGTAACAATCCATACATAGCGGGGCGGAAAATCCGCACACTATGTGCAGTTTGACTTTGCCTGACTGCCCGCAAAGCGGAGCGAATGAGGCACGCCGCCAAAAAGAGGTTCCTGCCGCCGGTGATCGGGAAACACACCCCGAAGCGAAAAAACGATACACTGCGATTGCAGAGACAGCAGACAAAACAAACGAAAGGGGAAAAGCAGATGGAAGCCATTTCGGGCGAAAATCGATGGAAAGGCGAAATGCAGCCGGATATGATGCCGGACGAAAATCGATTGCCGGGCAAAGCGCAGCCGGAGACCATGCCATATGAAAAGCAACTGCCGGATGCAAAGCAGCCCGACACCGTGCCGGACAGCGCCCGGCTGGCCGCGCGCCTGCGGGAGGAAACGGCCGAGCTGCTGGCGCTGCTGCCCGCGGCGCGCAAGGCGGCGGCGGGCGGGCCGGCCGGCGGGGAGGCCGCGCTGGACGGCATGGCCCGCGCCGCCTACCGGGTGCTGCGCATCGCCGAAAATATGGACGCCCGCGCCGCGCTGGCTGCCGGAACGGAAAAACCGGCGCCCATCTGTGTGACGGCGCTGGCCGCGGCGTACGTGAACGGCGCGGCGGGCGTGTGCCGCTCGGCGGTATTCCAGCCCGAATGGCCGCGCGAGCCGCTGTGGTCGCCGGGGTGCGCGCGCCTGTTTGCGGCGGCGCTGGGCAACCTGCTGGCGAATGCCGTGCAGTACGGCGGCGAGCGGCCGTTTGTTTCCGTGCGGGCGAGAAAAAGCGGTATGATGGTGCTGCTGAGCGTGGCCGATAACGGCGCGGGATACGCAGTACCCTACGAAACCGGAGAAACCGGGGACGGATTGGGCATTGCCGTTGCGCGGCAGTACGCCGAGACCTTCGGCGGGCAGCTGCTGGTAAACAACACGCCGGGCCTGGGCGCGCGCTTTACGCTGTGCCTGCCGCTGTGCGCGCCGGGCAAGGGAAACCTGCCGGGCGCACGGGAAACACAGTCCATGCCGGGCGCGGCAAATTTGTCGGGCGCACGGGAAACGCAGTTCCTGCCGGGCACTGCAACCTCACCGGACGCACGGGGAACGCCGTCCATACCGGGCACAGATGAACTGCCGCGGGCACAGGAAATGCCGGACGCACGGCAAACGCCGTTCGCGCCGCCCATCCCGCCCGACTATATGGCCGACCGCTTCAGCCCGCTGTACGTCCAGCTGGCGCCCGTGTGCGATCTGCCGCTTTAGTCCGGCCATGGCCCTGCCCTTGCCCCATCACAGCGGGTACACGGCGGGCATTCAAAGAACGTGAATATCATCCACGATAAAAGATAATTGCCCCTGCCGTTTCCGGACATCCAGCTGAAGGGTCAGATCGCTTTCGCCGGACGGATACCAAAAGTTGATGTCGATATGGTACCCGGAGCCATCCCTATATGCAACAATATATGCTGTTTGCTCAAAGGCAGCGTCAGGCGGCATCACAGGGCTTTCATCGGAAGCGTACTCTTTTAAAACCCGCCTGATATCATCTTCCGATACCCGTGTAAGCGCGTTGCAGTCTTCCAATAATGCGTAGTCGCCATGGACGATGCATTCCATGGCGAATTTGCAGATGCGATAGATCCCATCCACTGGATCACCCCACCCCAAAAGACGATGGATCTTCCCGCTTTTGTGTCACCTGCCGGCGGCGTTCCGCCTTCGGCAGAAAGATGTATCAGCCGTCGATAATGCAGGCGCTCCGCCTCTTTCAATTCATCCAGACCCCGCTGCAGCGGCGGCGCATCATACGGAAAAGGCTGCCCACAGCAGGGACAATGCAAAAAAACTTTGGCGTATTCCGCAGCCGCCGGCAGAAAAACGACGGGGGCAGCAGGATGAAAAACCGTCCGGCGGTCAAATGCAGGAATATGTGGTTCTCCTGTGTATATCCCTTATCCCTGCACAACGATCAGCAGCGTCAATCCCACGATGCAGGCGATCAAAGCGAGTGAAACCTTGACCGGCGAGCGCTCCCCGCTTTTCCAGTCGGAAAGCAGGCTGTTGTCATCATCATCCATGCGCTTGCGCCCGTTTCGGTTCCAAAGCATAAAATGCCGGCCCGCAGAAAAGAGATCGATCGCTCCAAAGATCAGCACAAGGCTGCGCACCAGAAAGATCACCATGCCCAGGGAGACTGGATCACCCCCGCGTCCCAACGGGGTATCACCCCAGACAAGGCGGATGAGGGTCATCACAACAGCGGCAAAAAAGCAGACGAGCCCCGCCGCCCCATACTGCTTTGCTTTCAGCTTTTCACTGGTCTCCGGTTTTTGGGAAAAGCTGTTGATCATGCTCTGTCCCTCCTCGTTTTTATCCCAATTCAAGCATGAAGCCTTATGACAGGACAAACCCGCCAACCAACACAAGCGACAGCACAATGCGGATGATATGGTGTTGGATATGAAAATTTCCGCTTTTCAAGCCGTTGCGGATAGCGGAAGCACAAATGGCCGTGCAGCCGATCAGGGCGAAAACAAAATCATATTGCAGCTTCGCAAGATTCAAAAGGACGGCGGCAATCAGCAGCAGGGAGCCGCCGATCATCAGGGCGGCGGAAAGGGAGCGCTTTTCCGTCCGCAGCTGATAAACGGCAGCAAACAGCGATAAGCCGCCAAACGCGCCGCTCACGATACACAGAACAATATTCATTTTGATTCACTTTTCCTTCCCTGCCGCCTTCGCAGAACGCGATGGATCAAAAGCATTTTGTTCAGGCGGCAGGTATTGTTTGGGCCCGGCGTGCAATACCGCTCAGTCGTCCACGTCCAGCGCTTCCAGGCCGCGCTTGGCAACGGGCTTCGCGTCGCCGTGCTTCACCAGCAGCATCGTCACAAAGCTCAGCAGCACAAAGAACGTCGCATAGGGGAACAGCGTGCGGTAGCCGATGTACTCCATCAGGATATTCGAGAGCACCGGCGTAAAGATCTGCGACGCCATCGAGACGGTGTAATAATAGCCCGTGTACTTGCCCACGTCCGAGCCCTTGCTCAGCTCCACCACCATGGGGTAGCTGTTCACGTTGATGAACGCCCAGCCCATGCCGGCCAGCGCGAAGAAGATGTACAGCAGCGGCGAGACGCTGTGGAAGAAAATGCCCGCGCAGAACGCCGACGCCAGCATCAGAATGCCGATGAGGATGGTCTTCTTGCGGCCGATGCGCTCCGCGATGAAGCCGACGGGGAGATACGAGACGATGGCGGCCACCGTGCAGATGAGCAGCACCAGCGCGAAGTTGCCGCCCAGCTCCTGCTCCGCGTAGCGGCTGAACGAGGACGTCACCGCATTGTAGCCGAAATACCAGAAAAACACGCTCGCTAAGATGAAGATGAGGCTGCGGAACACGTCCCTCGGCATTTTGCCGCCCGCATCCACCACGCCGGCCTCCTCGTCCGTGATGCCGTTTTCGGCCTCGATGCGCTCGCGCTCGGCCACCAGCTCCGGCTCGTTGATCTGCCAGAACAGCAGCGCCACACAGACGGCCATGATGAAGCCCTCGATAAAGAAGATGGTGCCGTAATGGGGGTTGTCGCCCGTGATGGGGAAAATGTTCATCGCCACCAGCATCACCATGCCGCCGACGGCGCCCATCAGGTTGATAACGGCGTTGCCCTGGCTGCGCAGGGGCTTGGGCGTCACGTCCGGCATCAGCGCCACGGCGGGGCTGCGGTACGTCGCCATCGCGATCAGCACAAGGCCCAGCCCCACAAAGAACAGCACGATGTTGTGCAGCCGCTCGGCCAGCGGCATCAGCACGATGCACACCAGCGCCATCGCCGTGCCGCCCAGAATGTACGGCATGCGCCGGCCAATCTTGGTGCGCGTTTTGTCGCTGAGGTTGCCGAACAGCGGCAGCATGAACAGCGCAAGGATATTGTCCAGCGCCAGCACAATGCCGATGTAGCTGTCCCGCACATGGAACGTGTTCTTCAAAATAAGCGATACGGCATTGTCGTACACCTGCCAGAACGCGCAAATGGACATAAAGGCAAGGCCCACGAAAAAGGTGCGTTTATAATTCAGCTTCATAAAAGGAAGCCTCCTTCCGGGGCAAAACGGCGCAGGGGGCGGCCTGCCCTGCATTTCCCCAAAATATATTGATTCCATTGTAACACGCCGCGCACCGCCGCGCCAAGAGGGTGCGGAAAATATTTTTGTGAAAAACCGCAAAATCCGCCAAAATCCCTTGACATTCGCAAGCGGAAGTTGTATCGTAAAAAAAACAAAATTCCCGTGGGGGAGTAGCAAGCACAGCTGCTGTGCAGCAAGTCAACATACTGGCCGGTTTCCGGCCTGGCTTGTTTTAAATTGCGAGACTCATGTATCACCGGATCGCGGTATCATTGGGCCTTCTCTGCTTGCTTTGACCAAGACTCAGGATCTGCCGTTCGGTGGTACCTGGGTCTTTTGTTATATGCAGACACCCGCGATGCGCGGGCATTGGGAGGAATGGATCATGGAATGGAGCATTGTATTTTTTCTGAACAGCATTTTACTCGGCGCAGGGCTTGCGATGGACGCCTTTTCGGTCTCGATGGCGAACGGCTTGAACGAACCGGGCATGAAAAAGAACAAAATGTGTGGAATCGCCGGGGTATTCGCGGGCTTTCAGTTCGCGATGCCAATGATCGGGTGGGTCTGCGTACATACGATCGTGCAGTACTTCAGCACATTTGAAAAGCTGATCCCGTGGATCGCGCTGATCCTGCTCGCGCTGATCGGGGGAAACATGCTGCTGGAAAGCATCCGGGGGAAGGGATCGGACGAAACGGCGCCGGGCCTTGGCATCGGCGCGCTGCTGGTGCAGGGCGTTGCCACCTCCATCGACGCGCTCTCTGTCGGCTTTACCATTGCCGGCTACGGCCCGATGATGGCATTCGTCTGTGCGCTGATCATCGCAGTGGTGACATTCGTGATATGCATGGCCGGATTGGAGATCGGAAAAAAGTTCGGAACAAAGCTTGCGGGCCGGGCGCAGATCCTCGGCGGCTTGATTTTGATCGGGATCGGCATCGAAATTTTTGTGACAGGTCTAGGGAACCTCTGAATAAATTGCCGCGCACGTCCTGACGGCATATTTGACCCCGCATATTCCCGTGGGGAAATGTCGGCCGCACGTTCCTCTTGCGGCCGACACCGCCTGCTTTTGCCCCAAAAACTTGAAATACACAAAGTATTTCGGCGTTTTTTGGGCTTCAACAGTCGAAAAATCTGCTCGTCAATCCGACACGCCGATTTAATCAGAGCTTCCCTAATCTGAAAATGCTTTTGGCCTGATCATCGCCATCTCCGCTTTTGCGGCGAAACGGGCCGCGGCGTGCAAAGGCATGCAAAAAAGAAACGGGAACCGGAATAAGCCATATTTTTCCTGCCAACAATGTGCGTACGCCAAAGCGCTGCACGGAAAGACGTGATCCATGTGCTCCGGCGGAAAACGTGCAAGAGCAAAATGCGCAAAGGCAAAACGCACAAAAGCAGATCAAAGCAGGGAGATGGCAGACGATGACCGAACGGGATATTTTGAAAAGGAAACCATTTAAAAGCGATAAAAGGAAAAAGGACAAAAACGCGGTGTTTTCCCGCGCATCCGGGTTTTGCGCGCACCGGCCCATTGAGCGAGGATTCCCCGACGGCCGGGTGTTTTCCCGTATATCCGCGTTTTGCACACAGACATTTTTTGTGAAGCAGGCGCGGAATTCATCGCAAAAATGCGCACAAAGTACATGGGATCCGTTTGAGCCGCAGGCGGGCTGCCCCGGAGAGCCGGGCAAAACCGTTTTAAAGCGAGGGGCCTTTTTAAAGCGCGGCAAAAACAGTGCTTTCCACCCGCAGGCAAACCGCTCCAAACGGCTGCGCCGTGAGCTGGCCGTGTTGGCCGGGCTGTTGCTGGCACTCTGCCTGAGCAATTTCACGGGATTCGCGTCGGCCTGCGCCGAGGTGCGCGCCGATACGCTGCGCCTGCACATCCTTGCAAATTCCGATTCCGAGGCGGATCAGGCGCTGAAGCTGGCCGTGCGGGACGCGATCCTCGCCGAGGCGGGCGGGCTGTTTGCGGCCGGGCAGACAAAGCAGGAGGCGCTAAACGCTGCGCGGCAGAGCCTGCCCCTGCTGCAGGCCATCGCCGAGGAAACGCTGCGCGCAAACGGCTGCACCGATGCGGTTTCGGTGCGTTTGGAGGAGCTGTATTTCGATACGCGCGAATACGACGATTTCACACTGCCCGCCGGGCGCTACGATGCAGTGCGCATTGAGATCGGCGCGCACGCGGGAAAAAACTGGTTCTGCGTGCTGTTCCCGCCGCTGTGCCTGCCCGCCGCGACGGACGAGGACGTGCCGGACGAAAACGCGCCCGCCTATTCCGAGGCGGAGCAAAACGCCATCCACAGCCCCTACCGCATCCGCTTCGCGGCGGTGGAGCTGCTGGAGGGGTGGAAGGAGGCGCTCCGGCCGGAGGGCAGCGCCCCCGCAGATGCTGCCTCGAAAATAGAAATTCCGGAAAACGGGAGCCTCGCTTCCGGAAAGGCTCCCGAAAAATAACCCCAAAATGCACCTGTAGCAATTCTCAAAATTGTCAATACACATCCTGGCGGCAAATTCCCCGCCTGTCTTTGCCCCAAAATCTTGAAATACATCAAGTATTCCTGCGATTTTGAAGCCTCGACAGGCACTGCGCCCGCAGGCGCGTCCAGAGGCCAACCGCCGCAAAGCGGCGGCTCTTAGGCCGGAGGAAAAAATCTGCTCGCCGATCTGACCCGTTGATTGAATCAGAGCTTCCCTAACACCCTAAAGTTCAAACTTGTCCCCGGCATGGGGTGCACTTTAGGGCACACTTTACAAAAAGAAACCAAAAAATCCCCTCTCCGCCACACCCGGCAGAGAGGGGATTTTTATCGGGATCCTTTGCCCGGCAAAGCTTATTTCAGCTCGACCTTCGCGCCGGCATCCTCTAACTTCTTCTTCATTTCCTCGGCGGCGTCCTTCGCGACAGCTTCCTTCAACGTCTTCGGGGCGTTGTCCACCAGCTCCTTGGATTCCTTCAGGCCCAGACCGGTGACTTCCTTCACGGTCTTAATGACGGCCATCTTGTTGGCGCCGATTTCGGCCAGCACAACGTCGAACTCCGTCTTCTCCTCGGCGGCCGGAGCGGCGGCAGCGGCAGCAGCCGGAGCGGCGGCAACGGCGGAAACGCCGAATTCTTCGCAATAGGTGTCGATCAGCTCTTTCAGCTCAAGGATGCTCAGGCCCTTGATCTGGTCCAGAATGGCAGTGATTTTCTCAGAAGCCATGATAATACCTCCAATTTTAATTTGAAAATTTGTGTTGGGCGCTTTTTACGCGGCGCGCGGATGCGCCGACGGTTCAGGCGGCCCTGCCCGTTTGGCCGTGCGGGATGTTACGCGGCCGGTTCCCCTTCCTGCTTGTCCACATAGGCCTGCATGGCGACGGCCAGCCCGCTGAGGGTGCTGGTGAGCGCGCCCGCGAACATGGACAGCATGCCCTTGTGGTCGGGCAGCTTGGCGATGGCGGAAAGCTCGTCGGTGCTCAGCACCTTGCCCTCCATGTAGCCGCCCTTCAGGGCAAAGCCCTTCTTGGAGCCCTCGGCAAACTTGTTCAGGATGCGCGCGGCGGCGATGGGGTCTTCCTTCGAGATCGCGATGGCGGTGGAGCCCGTCAGAGCCCCGCTCATACCGGCGATGTCGGAATCCTTCACAGCCAGACGCAACATGGTGTTCTTCACGACGGAATACTCCACGCCCGCTTCGCGCAGCTCGGCGCGCAGCTTGGTATCCTCGGCCACGCTGATGCCCTTGTACTCCACGACCACACCGGCCACGGCGCCCAGCATCTTCTCGCGCAGCGCGGCGACATACGCTTGCTTTTCGCTCAGGATTTTCTCACTTGGCAAATTGTTTCACCTCGTTTCGGTTTTGTCTTTCACACGCATAGAAAAAGCCGCTTTCCCATGCGAGAAAGCGGCGGAAAATCAATACAAACCCGTATGACCTCGCGTTTCTCGGCAGGCGGGAACAGCCCCTTTATGCAAAATGCACCTGCTGTCTTTGAAAACAGCTTTTAAAGTATACCATGCGCCGCACGGCTTGTCAAGCCGTTTGCGGGCTTTTTTGTTTTTTTTGCGTTGCCCGGCGCGGACAGCAGAAAAAGCCCCAGCGCCGCCAGCATCAGGTAAAACGGCCACTGGTTGATCAGCTGGCGGTGGTTGGACTCCCACAGCATCATAAACAGCCAGAAACCGGTCAGCGAGAGGGGCAGCACAAAGCTGCCGCGCAGGCTGCTGCGGCGCAGCAGCACCAGCAGCGCGCCCATGGTTCCCAGAAGGCAGAGGGCCAGGTAACTGCTGTGGGCCAGATTGTTGTACAGAAAATAACAGCGGCCGTTTTCCAGCACCAGCTCATAGAGCCAGTTGACCGGGATCGATTGGTTCATGTATTGGTAGTTGTAGCTCATATCCGCCGTGCCGCTGCCAAAGCTGCGGCAGGTTTTGGTGTAGAGAAGCCGGCAGTAGCCCAGCGGCCCCATCTCCTCCAGCCGCTGGCGGATAACCTGCAGGTTTTTCTCCACTCTGGCCTGAGTGCCGGAAACGGTCCCGGTGATTCGCCATTCGTCCATCCAGTTATAAGAACCGTCCCCCTGCAGCCCCATCATCAGCCAGTGGGTGACCGGCATGGCCTCTCCGGCCCGGTCCTGGTCCAGCACCAGGCGGTGGGCCCACAGGTCAAAACCGTACCGCACACAGCAGAAAAGAGCCAGCCCGGCGGCCAGGACCGCCAGCGACCGGCGCAGACGGCCGGTGAGCAGCAGCTGGATAAAAAGCGCAACGGCACAGATCAGAACGGTGGCCTTGATCTGGGCCCCAAGGCCAAAACAGAATCCGGCCAGCGCCCCGAGCAGCAGCTTTTTGGGCAGGGTCCCGGCCCGGCCGGCCCGCTGGGCGCAGAGCAGCGCGCAGGGGGCGGCCCAGATGGAATAGGTGTCGGTGTAGGAGATGGTGCTCTGGAAATAGAGCGGCGGGAACAGGGCCGCCAGCGGCAGAAACAGCAGGGCGGGCCGCTCCCCGGCCAGCCCTTTCAGGTAAAAAAAGCAGGCGGCCAGCATCAGGGAAAACAGCAGATGCCCCACCAGGCAGGCAGCCAGATAATAGTTGGTGATCCCCACCGCCCGCATACAGGAAAAGAGCAGCTGCAGAACCAGAAACAGCCCCACATTGTTGGTGTAATGGTGGAGATATTCGCTATAGGTGGCAAACTGTTCCGTGTCCGCCCCCTCGGCAAAGGCCACCGCACCGTAAAAGACCTTGCCGTGGTCATACATGGGGTTTGGCACCGTGAAAAGGCTGATGGTGAACTGAACCGCAAAGATAAAGACCAGCACAGCGGCCAGCACCAGGTTCAGGTGGGCGGTCAGCCAAGGGGTAAAGCGGCGTATCAGAAGCAGTGCGGACCAGAACAAAGAGCCCCAGGCTGCCAGCAGAATCAGCTGCAGCAGCGGCTGGTAATTGAAAATTTTGTTGAAGAACAGCACGCAAAAAAAGATGGAAAAGAACAGGCAGCCGTAAAGCCCCCAGAAAAAGGACCCGATCCGTTCGGTGTATCGCCGCAGCATCTCTTTCCCTCCCTGTCTGATAGAATCGACATCCTTGAAAAGCAACACGTTTCACCGCGGGGCCAGCTTTTCGTTCTGCGCCTCCACCCATGCGCCCACGGTTTCGGCCAGCTTCTTCATCGTGCCGGGCACAAACGGGCTTTCGAAACCGGCCGCGGCCACAAGGCCCGGATAAGCCTTGCACCCGGCTTCGTTCACCAGCGCGAGGTAGCGCTGCCATGCGTCGGGCCAATCGCGCAGGGACGCGGTAAAGAACTGCAGCGCCACCGTCTGCGCGAGGCAGTAATCGATATAATAGAACGGCCACTCGTAAATATGGATCTGCCGCTGCCAGCCCGCGCCGCGCCCGTAGAACGGCAGGCCCGCGAAATCGAGCCACGGACGGTATTCGCCTTCCAGCTTTGCCCATGCGGCGTTGCGTTCGTCGGGCGTCCAATCGGGGTTTGCATATACGAGATGCTGGAATTCGTCCACCATCGTGCCGTAGGGCAAAAAGAACAGCGCGTCCTCGGCGTGCGAAAGCTCGTATTTGGGCGTGTCCGCGCCAAAGAATTTCTCGTGGTGCCGCGCCGTCAGAAATTCCATCGCCATGGAATGAATCTCGCAGCTTTCAAGGCCCGGCGAGCGCAGGATGTTCGGCAGTTCCTTCTGCGCGGCGATATAATCGGCGAACGCGTGGCCCGCCTCATGCGTCAGTACGTCCACATCGTCGGAGGTTCCGTTGAAGTTCGAGAAAATGAACGGCATCTTGTAATCCGGCAGGCCCGTACAGTAGCCGCCCGGCGCTTTGCCCTCCTTCGAGAGCACGTCGAACAGCTCGTTTTCGAACATCAGGTCGATAAAGCCGGCTGTCTCGCTGCTCAGCTCGTGGTACATCGCCTTGCCAGCGGCCAGAATTTCCTCGGGCGTGCCGTGCGGCGCGGCGTTGCCGTCAGCGAAAAAGAACAAATCGTCGTAGAATTTCGGGTCTGCCGTGCCGGTGCGGGCATACTGGATCGCCTTCAGCTTTGCAACGACGGGCACCACATCCCGCTTGATCTGTTCGCGGTATGCGGCCATGTCTGCCAGCGTGTAGCCGACGCGCTGCATGCGGATGGCGCCGAGGGGGATATAGTTTTCGTACCCCAGCGCTTTCGCCTGCGCGGTGCGGTTTTTCACCAGCTTGTCGTACAGCTCGTCCAGCTCGGCCCGGTGTGCGTCGAACCACGCGCCCTCGGCCTCGTACGCCGCCTTGCGCACGGCGCGGTCGGGGCTTTGCTTGTAAGGGCCCATCTGGCTGACGGTGTTCTTTTTGCCGTCAAATTCGATCTGCGCCGACGCGTACAGCTTATCGTATGCCGTGACAAGCGCGTTTTCCCCGGCCATCAGATCCAGCACCGCGGGGCTGGAGGCCTTTACGTCCACCTCCATTTTTTGGAACGCGAGCGTGCCCAGCGCCTGCTCGAGCTGCGGGCGGAAGGGCGACGCCAGCAGCGCGCGCGTCACGTCCAGCTGCGCCTCGCCCAGCGCGGGGCCGTTCGCGTCGAAGAAATCCTGCTCGGCCTGATAGAACGTGTCGCGTGTGTCGATGGTGTGGCGCACCTCAGCCAGCGTGGCCAGCGTGGAGATGTGCCGGCTCATTTCGTCGAATTCCCGCGCGGCGGCCAGCACCGCTTCGGCGCTCTGCGCTTCGGCGATGCGGCCGCACAGCGCGGCGCACTGCGCCTTTGCCGCCTCCAGATCCGGGCGCTCGTAAGGCATTTCGGAAAATTTCATGCAAAAACACTCCCTTGCTTTTGATCGTTTTGTAAAAGATCTCCTGTAAAAATAAGAACATCCAATATAGTATCATACCACAAAGTTCTGAAATTGGAAGATGCAATTTGTCAAACCGGCACAGGAAGGGCACAGGGGCGGCGGAATGCCAAAATCCACGCTTCCCAAAGTACCCTGTAATGTGGTATACTATGATTAATCACAAAATGGGCTTTCGCTGCGCAACGGGGCGCAGCGCCCGGATCCCCTTTCCGCTTATGAAAACCAATGGAATGAGGCGGCGGAAACCCTGCAAGGCGTTCTTCCCGCCGGACAATATCATTTGCCAAAGCTTACGTCAGACGATGGATGCATACAGATGCATGTGGCTTTGACGCACCTGGACTTTAAAGGAGGCTTTTCTTCATGCGCGCAAAACGCAACCGGCGCATTCTGCGCACTGTTATTTTGATCGCCATTCCCGTCCTGCTTCTTGCGGCGGTGGGCGCGGGCGTGGGAATCTGGATGCTGCAGCGCCCGCAGGCGATGGATAAAAACCAACCCAGCGCCATGCCGCCGCAGAGCGCGATGGTCGGCCTGCGCATCTCGCAGGAATATCCCACCACGGCGGGGGTGCTCTCCGCCAGCGGCCCGCAGACGCTGGACGCGCTGTTTGCGGAAGCCATTGCCTATGCCAGGGCGCACGGGATGAACGCGCTTTTGCTGGATGTGGCGGGCGACAGGCTTTCCGGCGTGGGCTTTTTGGATACCGTGTATGAAACATGGCCCGGCGCACAGAAGGACGATACGCTGTTTTCCCACTACGACCCGCTGCGCACGCTGTGCGAACAGGCCTCGGCGGAGGGCTTGGCCGTCTACGCCGTCACGCCGGACGCGGGCGGCAACGCCGATTGGGAGAAGGCCATGCAGCGCCTGCAGGAGCGCTATGCCGTCGCGGGTGTGTATACGCAGGGCGCCGCGCTGTACAACAGCGCCACGGGCCAGTCGGTGTTCAATGCAAACGGAACGGCCTTTTCCGACCCCTCCTCCCTGTTCTTCGCGACGCTGCGGCAGGATTACGCCGGCGTGGTGTTCGATTACACCCAATGCCAGGCACAGCCGGAGGTCTTCAGCCAGATGGCGAGCGCGCTGAATTTGAGCGGCGCGCGGCCCTCGCTGCTGGGCGGCTATACGCCCGCGGCCGTGCTCTCGGTATCGTATCCCGAGGACGGCGCGGTGATCTATACGGAAACATGCTTCCTGATGGGCACCTCGGATCCGGAGCAGCAGCTGCTGCTGGACGGCGAACCCGTGGAGGTGCGCGCGCCGGGCGGCACGTTCGGCATTCTGGTGGAGGTGCCGTACGATAAGACGTTCACGTTCACGCAGGGGCAGCAGAGTGTGACGGTGACGGTAAAGCGTCCCGGCGGCGGTGGCGGCGGTGGCGGCGGCGGTGGTTCCGGCGCCTCGCACGACGCCACGCAGCAGGTGACGCCCGGCACGATCATCCGCACTACGGGCTGGATCTCGAGCCTGCTCTACGACCCCTCGTCCGACGGCAACATCAACGAAACGGTGCGCCGCGGCGCGCAGGCGGCGGTGGTCTCCTGTGTGGAGACGCGGCGCAACGGAAAAACCACCTGGGCCTACCAGTTGGAGAGCGGCGATTATGTGATGGCCTACAATACCGAGGTGGTTGCGGGGGACGCTGTGCGCCCCGGCTTTACGGGCGCGACGGCGGCCAAAACCGCCACGGGCGAGGTGCTCACCTTCACCGGCGCCGGCACGCCGCTCGCGTATACCAATATCGTGGCGGACAATCTGGAAATGGATTTTTACGACGCGGACTTCGCGGATGATTTCACCATCACCGGATCGGAGATGGTGTCGGGCGTGACGGTGACGCCGCGCGGCGCGTATACGCGTGTGACGCTTTCGTTCACCCAGCCCATCTGGGGACATACCGTGGAATACGCCGACGGCACGACGCAGGTGATTTTGAAAAAAACGCCGGTGCGCAGCACGGAATTCGGCCGGCCGCTCGCAGGCGTGACGGTGCTGCTGGACGCCGGGCACGGCGACCAGGACGCGGGCGCGATGGGCGCGGCCGGCTACGGCGCACCCGTGGAGAAGGATGTGAACCTCGCGCTGACACTGGCCACAAAATACCGCCTGGAGCAGCTGGGCGCGTCCGTGCAGACGATCCGCACCGACGATTCGTTCCTCTCGTTGGAGGAGCGCAACGAGGCCATCAGCACCGGCCAGCCGGATTTCTTCATCGCCATCCACCACAATTCCGTGGATCTTACCGTGGACGCGAACAAGCACACGGGCACGGAGTGCTACTATTTCTATCCGGCCGGCAAGACGCTGGCGGAAACGCTGGTGGATAACGTGACATGGGCCACCGGCCGCCATGCGCGCGGCGCAATGTGGGGCTACTACTACGTAACGCGCAACACCACGTGCCCGGCCGTGCTGTTAGAGGTGGGCTTTATGGTGAACCCCACCGAGTACGAGCAGGTGACGAGCGAATACCAGCTCTGGAACACGGCCGACGCCATCGCCCGCAGCGTTCTGGAATGCGTGCCGCAGCGCGCGGGGTAAAGCGGTGCGGACGGGGCCTGACGGAGCAGAGGATCCAAACGAAAATCGATTTCCGGCCGGTTCTGTATTGCCGATGTGAATTTTGGGAGAATGACTCTGCGCTTTTTGAGACGCACATTATTTTTGCAGAATGAAACCGAATGGGGATAAAATCATAAGGAAAGGGATCATGATGAAAAGACTCACTGCCTTGTTCCTGGCGCTGGTGCTGCTGTGCAGCCTGGTCGGCTGCGACCGGCAGCCGGTGGTGCGCCGGCCGGACGAAGGCCGCCCAGGCAACACCGGCCGGCCGGAGCCGCCGCGCGCGCCCGATGGATCGGATGCACAGGAACCGGATGCGCCGGAGGAACCGGAGGACGCCGGCGATGCAGAAAATGCAGAGGACGCCGGCGGCGAGGTACAGGCGGAAGACCTTTTGGGCTTCTGGGAGGGCGATGTTTACTGCAATCAGGCGCTGGGCCTCAGCTTTGCGCTGCCCGAGGACTGGGTACCTGCCTCGGACGAGGAGCTGCTGGGGATGATAAACATCATTTTGGATAGTGATATCGTGAACGATCGGGGCAAAATGCTTGCGCAATTTAAAAAAAGCAGCGTGATTTTTGGAATGGTAGCAAGTGAACCGAATGGTGACTTCGTACAAATTATGTTTGAAAGCCTGGAAAATCAAATTGGCAAGGATATGATCACCGAGGAACGGTATGTGGAGATGATGGCCGCGCAGTGGGATATTCTGATTGAGCCCGGCGGCGAAACAAGAGATTTGGGCGAAACATATTGGACGCAGCTCGGCGGCGAAGATTTCCTTGTTTTGCCCGCCGATGTGATAGAGTATAAACAGTGGATGTATCTGCGCCGTGTGGATGACTGGATGGCGGCAATTGTGTTTACCACATATTCGGACGAGGACGTGGAGACGATGACAGGCGGCGCATCCGCGTTCGCGCCGCTGGATGAATCGCTGTACGGCGCTGGCAGCAATGGCGTTTCCGGCGGCACCGGTACTTCCGGCAGCACCGGCACGTCCGGCGTGCTTACGGCCGCCGGCGATATCGGGCGCACCTTCGATACGATGTTCTTCGATTACACCGTGCTTTCCGTCGAAAACCCGGCCGAATACGACGGCTACACGCCGGAGGACGGCAATCAACTGATTGTGGTGCGCGTGCGGGTGAAAAATGATTTTGGCAGTACGCTGCCCATGTACGATACCGATTTTCCTCTTTTCTGGGGCAACGGCGACAGCGATTTTTCCTGGGCGGTGGATGCGTTCAACAAAAATATGATGCCGTTGGAATGGGAGCTTGCGAACGGGGAAGAAGCCGTGTACGATATGCTGTTCGAGGCGCCGGCCGACAAGACGGAATTCTCGCTGTCCTATCTGGAGGAATATACCGACAAAGCCGGCAGGGAGAGAACGGGTGAATGGTACGATGCCTATTTCACACTTTTGCGTCCCTCTGCGGCGTAAAGCGGCGCTGCATCGCCTGCATCCAACGGCCGCAGCAGGGCTGCAGCAGGAGCTGCCGCCAGGCAAAACAGCGGAGCCTTTTGAGGGTGCTTTTGTTGGAACCGGGCGCAGAACAATTGCTTTTAAAACGGAAAGATGCTACAATAAAGCACAGGATCCCCCCGGGCCGTTTGCCCTGCGGCGCGGCATGGGTTTTGATGAGGCAGAAAGCAAAACGTAAAACGAAATGACGACGGAAAAGGGAAGGGATTATGATGAAAAAGCTCACCGCCTTGTTCCTGGCGCTGGCGCTGCTGTGCAGCCTTGCCGGCTGCGGCAAACAGCAGAGCGGGCGCTCGCTGGAGGACGACAGCCCGAGCAGCGATGTCCGGCCGGAGCCGCCCCGTGCGGCCGGCGTGTCGGATGAGGAAGAGCCGGAAGACGAGCCGGAAGACGATTCGGAGGATCCCGGCGACGCGGGGCAGACGATCGACTTTTTGGGCTCCTGAAACGGCAATGTGTACTCCAATGAATTTTTGGGCCTTTGCTATACGCTGCCCGACAGCTGGGTGTACGCCTCGGATGAAGAATTGCTCGAAATGGTGGATGCGGCTATCAGCAGCGACGTTCTGAGCGACCAAACCAAGCTGGCAGCCGAGCTGGGTAAGAGCCGTACGGTTTACGGAATGGTTGCGCAGGACCCTGTCGGCGGCAGCAGCGTACAGGTGATGTTCATGAATCTGGAGGGCTTTGCCCGGCTCAGCGAGGATCAGCTTGCGGAAGAGATCGCCGCACAGCAGGAAACGCTGCTGAGCGAATCGCCCGGCGTCACATTGACGATGAACGACACCTACCGTGCGCCGCTCGGCGGCAAAAACTTTCTGGTACTGCCCATCGAGCTCAATATCTCGGGCGTGATGGCCGAGGAACGGATATACCTTCAGCTTTTGGACGATTACGGCGTGATGATCGCCGTTTCTGCGTTGTCGGACAGGGACATCAACACGATGGAGGGCGGTGCCTCTGCGTTCGCACCGCTGGACGGCAGCGCCGGTGTTTCCGGTATGCTTACGGCCATCGGCGATATCGGGCGCACATTCGATACGATGTTCTTTGATTACACCGTGGTCTCGGCTGAAAGCCCGGCCGAGTACGACGGCTACACCGCCGCAAGCGGCAACAAGCTGCTTGTGGTGGGCGTAAAGGTGAAGAACGATTTCGGCAGAACGCTGCCCATGTATGATACCGATTTCCAGATCCAGTGGGGCCCGGGCGACTATGATTACGCGTGGGCGGTGGATGCGTTCAACGACAAAATGATGCCGCTGGAATGGGAGCTTGCGAACGGCAAAGAGGTCACCTACGACATGCTGTTCGAGGTGCCTGCCGGCCAGAACGATTTTTCGCTCGTTTATCTGGAGGAATATACCGATCGGTTCGGCAAAGACCAGGTGGGCGATTTGTACTCTGCCGATTTCACGCTGCTGGCCGCTGCCGGGGCGTAAGGAGGCGCGCGGATCCCGCCGCGCATAAAAACGCATCTTGCGCAGAAAACGCACGCAGAAAACGGATGCAGAAAACGCATGCTGTGCAAAACCGCCCCGCGCGGAATCTCCGCGCGGGGCGGTTTTGGGCCTTTTTTGGAAGAAAACGGTATTTTCATCCGCCATTTTTTGGGCGTGAAAGAAAAAGGTAGATTTTTTCGTTATAATCATATATAATAAAAATAGTATTTGCGGGCGGCGCGCGGTGCGGGCCCGTGAGGGACGATCAAAGTGATCCGGACCTTTTCAAAGGAGGAAATACTGTGCAGCAAATTCAAAGATATTTCCGCAAGGTAGGGAAAGCCGTCCTGCGCTTTTTCGGGCGCGTCGCGCACGGCAGCGTGCTGGATATCGCCATCCTCGTTTGCGGCGTGAGCCTTGTCGGTGTGGGAACGACCATCGCAGTCGTATCCTCCCGCGGGCCGCAGGTGCCGGTGGATGTGTCCTCGACGGTTCCGATGTCTGTATCCGCATCCGTCAGCGCCCCGCCGGTGGAGCAGGAGGTTTACGACCCGAACGAAAACGCGCTGGATTCTTTGGAATATGACGGCACGCTTTTGCCCGAATCGCCAGACGGCGGCGAGGCCTATCTGGACGAGACGATCTTCATCGGCGATTCCAACACCTACCGCCTTGCCACCTACAGCCTTACGTCGTGGCAGAATAACCTCAGCGCCGTGGGCATGGGCATCCAGCATGTTACCAGCACGCCCAGCATGTATTTCAAGGGGATGAGCGATCCCGTGTATATGGCGCGCGCCGTTGCCATGATGCAGCCGCGCCGCATCGTGATCACCTACGGCACGAACAACACCGATTCCTCGGTGGATAACTTTATCAACCAGTACCGCACCGCGCTGGATGCCATCAAAAAGGAATGGCCGTATGCGGATATCATCATCAATTCGATCCCGCCGGTGGCGGTGTTCCGCGCGAATGCGGCCAACACGCAAAAAAACATTGATGCGTTCAACAAGGCCCTGGCCGACTTCGCAAAGGAGGAGGGCTACCAGTTTTTGAACAGCAGCGAGGTGCTGAAGGATCCCACCTCGGGCTATGCGCGCATTGATTATATGATAGGCGACGGCCTGCACCTGAACGAGGACGGCGCGAAGGCCCTGATGGGCTATGTACGCACGCACACGCACATTGTGCCGGATACGCGCCCCGCGCTGACGGACATGCCCGTGCACCAGCCCACGCCGGAGGCGCTGTTCAACCCGCAGGCGGCGTCCTCGTCGTCGTCCAGCTCGGAGGCCGCGGGTGTCACCGTCAATTTCTCCATCCGTGGGGATAAGGACGGCGGTACATTATCCGGCACGCTGATGCAGCTGGTGGAGCCAGGCAAGGCCTGCCAGCCCGTAACGGCGACGGCCAACGCCGGCTATACGATGGCATGGGGCTGCGACGTCGGCGGGCTCTACGAGGGCAGCGGCATCGCGACCAACGGCAACCAATCGACGGCAACCTACACCGTGCCCGGAGGAACAACGGAAAAGACGCTGAATGTTTGGGTGACATTCTCGAAGGAGCATGTGCATAGCTATAGCAATTGGACAGATCAGGGCGACACACATGAACGTCATTGCACAGACGCCAATTGCCCGGATACGAATAAGGCGAAAGAAATCGGCAACCACGATTCGAACGGACAAAAACGAGAGTCGGATACGCATACGAATATACCGACATGTAGTGTGTGCGGCAAGGTTATGGGGACAGGAGATTCAAAAACTCCTGCACATGAACATAGTATCGACCATTATGATCCGGTTGAAGGTGGACATCAAGGAAAGTGCTCGTGTGGCGAGAATGTTGGTGAAGTGGCAAGTCACAGCTACAGTTATACGGATATCAAAGATGGAAGAAATCATAGGGGAGAATGTACGTTATGTTCTGCAGAAATTACGGGCGAGCATACTATCGAAACACGTGAAGACGGTTCAACTATTTGCACAACGGGATGCGGATACCAAACAGAAGCAACAAAGATGCCCGACGAAGGGGAAACTTAGAATGGGGGGCAAGATTCCGAAACATAAATTCCTATCCCAAAAAAGTATCGACTGATAAGTAACCAAAAGAAAACAGAAAAGGTCGAATTGTCTTCGATATTAAAACAGTGTTACATCAAAGCGCCCGGCGAATTCGCCGGGCGCTTGCCATTCCCACAAAACCAAACTTCGATCCCCAATTCCCTGCATCCGGCACCCCCCTCCGCGCGGTTCACCATGGCGGTGAGGGCTTCGAGTGAATCGAATTTCTGCGCCAGCCACAAAAATTTGCAAAAGCGCACGCGCACGGCGTCGCCGTATAGTTCGCCCGTAAAATCCGGGATGAATGTTTCGCAGGTAACGCCCGCGCCCGCGCCGCCGCCCTCCACCCGCGCGGCTTGCCAATGTAGTGAGATTTTCTCTGTACAGCTGCCTTAAAAATCCATAATGATTTCGGGGAATCTCTAAACCAAAGCAAAAGAATCAGAACCACCCCCAAAATCATACAATTATGTATAGATTTGTATTTACAAACCGTAAAACACCTGCTATAATATTGTTATCCCGCTTAAGACAGCAGGGGGCATACAGCCATAATTTCCTGCCGAGGCTGACGGATGGCTTTATATTTGTCCATCGCCCCGGTTCTGAGCTGGGGCGTTTGTGTTAAGTGTTAATCAAAAATGAGAGCACTTGGCGCGGTGGTTTGGCGTATGATAATAAGGTGATGGTTTGATATGGACACTGTTTTGGAGACCCCACTTGGTTCAGATGCAGTACAAGTGCAGGAACCGGCAATGACATATGACGTGTTAAAAGAAAAAATATACACATGCTATAAAGAAGAAATTGCCAGTTTGATTTCTAAAATTGAAGTAGAATGTCACACGCTGCCCCGGGATGCAGCACAGGGCGTTGACGAGTTATTTCAAATGCTTGCGACAGCAGAGGTGGAGCAGGATGCCGCACAAAAGGATGCCCTGCTGTTGGCTGCGGGTAGAATGCTGCAGGTATTGCATGAGATGCTTTGTATTCGATATGTTGATCACCAAATTGAGGCTGTACGCAGATACCAGCGGGAATTAAAGAATTTTAACAACGGCGTTATCGTCAAGGATAAAGACGGCAACGAGATGCTTTTGCAGGAGTATATCCGCAAAAAAATGGTCTTTGTAAAAAGCTACAGGAAAGAACGCAAAAAATTTTTCAGACAGTTCGATCACAACGGAGGCCTTATGGCAGATCCAGAGGAACTGCCGACAATGCTTGCGCAGTATGTTCAATTGATCGATGAAGTGGTAGAAGCGGTAGAGGATAATTACCATCGGGTGATCGGATCAGGATATAATATGGTGGCGCTTTCCAGAGTCTTATGGCTCCTGTCGACCGGGATCCCTGTTATTTTGGCAATTCGAGTGGTTTTGTCATATTTGAGCGCTATCTGTGTTTGAGGTGATAGTACACATGAGAAAGAATTTTTCGACCCTGACTGCGGCTGAGAAAAGGGAACTGGTATTACAAAAGAAAAATATTCCAACATCCATTTTCCTTGGAGGAAAAGAGAAAAAGCATATCGTGCAGGCCCGGGGGACGATATATGGTGCTCCTACTGAGCGGAAACCACTGAAACCGTAGGAGGTGAAGTGGTGAAGCACGCGAACAACAGTGTCTTTGACAGGAGAAATTTTGAGCGTTTTTCAGAGCTGGAGCAGAGAATCAAAACCTATGATGCGTCACTGGTGAATGTTCAGGCAAAGACCGTGCCGGAGTTATACAGCTATTTCTACTCCAACTCAGATGCGGTATATCAGTATGTTCGGCTTTTGATCGATGGAAACGAGTTTGCTGTCAGCAATGAGATTCGTGCAATGCTTGGACACTTGGCAGAAGGTGAACTCAACTGCAAGGGGGTGGGCAAACATGAGTTGAAGAACGCATATGGTCATTTCAGACGAATGAACATAGATGTCCTGAAAATGCTGTGTGATGAGTTGGATAAAGCATTGAGCTGGTGGCTGCAGAAGCATTATCACTACGATTACAGAAAACAGGACGAGGAGTTTCTTCCAACCTTTTCCGAGAATTATGTTTCCGCCAAAAGAAAATACAAAAAAGCGCGTTTATTAGAAAGTGTTGGCAGCGACAGCAAGAACAATAAGTTCAATATCATTGAATTGTATTATCAGGCGGCGTGCGCGTATATCGATTTGTTTGCTCTTTACAGAAGAAAACACGCGATGATCGAGAAGAAGAAATGGCGCACGATCTTCCACTATGTATGCTGTGCGATAGTGTCTATACTTTTAATTGCTGCAGGGTTTATCCCCTGATGCTTTTCATGGCTGTCAACCTGTATGGGCTGCGGCACAAAGTCAACACAAAACCGCAAAGCCTCCGATACATAAAACATATCAGCAATTTTGCTTGATAAAAGAATAAAACTTTTCTGCACCGACCGGAATATTTTGGTATATCGGTAAAATATAATCCGACAGAATCAAGTTGAGGGTAGGCCTTTACAGGTTTGCTCTCATTTTTTTCGCAAAAAAGGCAGGAACAGAGCCGCACCCGAATCTGCCCTTTTATAAATATCTCTATCCCCCCTTCTCTCGCCGCATCCTCCGCGCGGTTCACCATTGCGGTGAGGGCCCCGGGCGAATCGAGTTTCTGCGCCAGCCACAGAAATTTGCAAAATCACGCAGAAAAGTAAGTTTACATTTCGTAAAACATAAACAAGTAAATGTTGCAAAAGCTGTTGACATCCCACTTAAAATCAGGTACAATTTAGTAAATCGTAAACCACGAAATTTTGGAGGGCGCGCGGATGTTTATCGGCAGAGAGCACGAGCTGAATACGCTGGAGAAGCTTTATCGTTCCGGCCGGTTTGAATTTGCGGTGATATACGGCCGCCGCCGGGTGGGAAAAACCGCTCTGATCAGCGAATTCCTAAAAGGGAAAGATGCGATTTTTTTTACGGGTGTGGAGACAAACGAAAGGCAAAATCTGGATAACTTTTCACGATGCATTCTGGAATATCATATGGGCGTCGCGGTCGATTCGTCTTTTGCGTCTTTTCAGGCAGCGCTCGAATCTGTTTTCGGGCTGGCAAAGGCAAAACGGATCGTGCTTGTGATCGACGAATACCCTTATGCAGCCCGTGCGTCGGGAAGCCTTGCCTCTACGCTTCAGCTTCTGATCGACAAAAACAAGGACAGTTCCAAGCTGTTCCTCATCCTCTGTGGTTCTTCCATGTCCTATATGGAGGATCATGTTCTGGCATACAAGGCGCCGCTTTACGGAAGAAAAACGGCGCAGCTGAAGTTGGAGCCGTTTGATTTTTTTGAGGCCTGCCGCTGTTTTACGCGGTTTTCCGATTTTGATAAGGCGCTGGCGTATGGAATCGCCGGCGGAACGCCGCAGTATTTGCTCCAGATCGACGATGGCCTTTCCATGGAGGAGAATATCAAAAATATGTACCTGAACCCAGCATCCCCCCTGTTTGAAGAACCGGGCAATCTGCTCAAACAGGAGGTGCGTGAACCGGCGATCTACAATGCGGTGATCACGGCGATCGCCACAGGCTGCTCGAAAATGAATGAGATCTCCAATAAGATCGATGAGGATACAAGCGTATGCGCCGCATATATCAAAAATCTGACCGCGCTTGGCATCGTAAAAAAAGAATCGCCCTACGGGGAAAAGTCATCCCGCAAGACGATCTATTCCATTGAGGACAATATGTTCCGCTTTTGGTATCGTTTTGTGCCGAAAAACGCCTCGATTATCTCCCGCGGCGCTGGGGGGCTTGCCTATCAGCGCATCGCCCCGGAGCTTTCTGCCTATATGGGCGGTGTATTCGAGGAAATCTGCAAGCAATACCTTTGGAAGCTGCTTCTTGCGGATCGATGCGCTGTGCGATTTACCGATCTCGGTCGCTGGTGGGGCATGGATCCAAAAACAAGAGTCCAGGAGAAGATCGATATCACCGGCAGAGACGATCAGGGTGATGCCCTCTTTGCGGAGTGCAAATGGACGAACGAAAAGGTCGATCTTAGCGTTTTGGAAACCCTCGCAGTGCGCAGCGATCTGTTTTACGCCCGAAAAAAACACTTCTATCTGTTTGCCAAAACAGGTTTTACAAAAGGCTGCGCAGAAAGGGCGGCAGAGATGGGCAATGTGACGCTGATCGCCTATCAGGAAATGCTGCAGGGATAATATACCCGAACATTTTCCACGCAGCGAGTGGGAATTTTGCCGTCAGGGTGCGCACGGGGCGGTTTATTTAAGAAGAAGTAAAGAAGCTGCAGGGCTGACAAACCATATAAAACATCGTGATACACGAAGGCTGGGGATCCAAAAAGCAGGATCCCCAGCTTTGTTCTTGTCTTGATTACAAATTATCCACCCACCCCCGCGCCGCATCCGCCGCGCGGTTCACCATGGCGGTGAGGGCTTCGAGTGAATCGAATTTTTGCGTCGGCCACAGAAATTTGCAAAAGCGCACGCGCACGGCGTCGCCGTATAACTCACCCGTAAAATCCGGGATGAATGTTTCGCAGGTAACGCCCGCGCCGCCGCCCTCCACCGAAGGGCGCGTGCCGAGCCCCGTGGCGCCGGGATGCCACTGTCCATTCAGCAGCACGCGCGTGACGTATACGCCCTGTCGCGGCAGCAGCATGTTTTCGGGATACACCTGGTTGATCGTGGGGAAGCCGAGCGTCCGGCCCAGCCGCTTGCCGTGGCGCACGGGCAGGTCGATGCAGTACGGCTCCGCCAGCAGCGCGTTTGCCGCCGGGATATCCCCTTCGGCCAGAAGGGCGCGGATGCGCGATGACGAGACAGGCGCGCCGCCATGCTCCATCAGCGGCAGCGTCTCCACCGCGATGCCGCGCGCCGCGCACAGGCTGCGCAGCGTATCCGCGTTGCCGGCGCGCCCGCGGCCAAAGGTGAAATTTTCGCCGCAGAACACGGCCTTTGCGCCAAGGCACCCGATCAAAACCGTCTCCACAAACTCCTCGGGCGAAAGCGCACAGAACGCCTCGAACGGCGGGCACAGCACGGCCTCGATGCCAAGGGACGCCATACGCCGCAGCTTTTCTTCGGGCGTTAAGATGGCCTTGCCCTTCACCGAGCCGCTTGCGGGCGGCGCGAATGTAAAAACGGCGGCGGCGCACCCGCATGCACGCGCCTCCTGCACGGCACGCGCCTCCTGCACGGCACGCGCCTCCTGCACGGCACGCGCCTCCTGCACGGCACGCGCCTCCTGCACGGCACGCGCCTCCTGCA
>JAAVHN010000048.1 GCA_014799685.1 Subdoligranulum sp.
ACTACTACAGGCTGGACCTTGGAGCAGGCAATGACTTCGCTCGGAATTCCTGAACCGGATCGCCCGCTCTATCGTGAGATTTTGAAAAATTAAATCGAACCATGGAGATCCTCAGTCTGTGAGGTCATGCCCGTGCATCTATAGTGTCTGGCCTTGACAGAATGCCAAAACACTATAGATGTAAAGCGTGGTTACCCGCTGAAAATCAAGTGTTTTGGCTCTTTTTTTGTTGTAAATCATTTTTAGAGAACATTTAATCGTCCCTCATATCTGAAGATATGGGGGTGTTTTTATATCATCCTGCCCGACACTTTTCTATCTCCGCCTGTAGCTTTTCCCTTGCCCGCAACACAGAATTTCTAATTGATTGCGGCCTGCAATGCTCCATCTCTCCGATCTCCCGGAAATTGAAGTCATATTCATAGTAGAGCAAAAACCGTCGTCGCTGGGTTTCTGGGAGTTTAGAAATCGCTCTGTAAAGAAATTCTCTTTGTTCTGCATCAGAAACCAGTTCCTCAACGCTTTTGGGCACTCGGAATGCCCGATCATAGAGCGTTTCATCCCATAACTCCGAAGCCTCATAGTGCCGCCAATCAGACTGTTGGAGATTACGGTTTTTGCGTTCCATCTGCCGGAATTCCATATAGAACGCTTCTGATACTTCCAAATCATAAAATTCACCCTGCCCGTCTGTAAAGCTGATAAAATATAATGTTTCACCTCCGCTATGCACCTCTGTCCGAAGCGTATAGGCTTTATCCATAAACGTCATGTGCTCGTCCTCCTACGAAAAAGCTGGATGAGAGGACTTAACCTCTCATCCAGCAGCCTGTGGGAACGTGCAATTTTGGAGTTAACCTTGAAATTTTTTCAATTTCCTTTTCAGTACCGCAATTCGCTTATAGATAGCATCTGTGGATAGATGAACGAGCGCGGCAATCTCGTTGGTGGAGTACCCATTCATTTTCAGCACGGAGATATACAGCGTGAGCCTGTCCGCTGTCAATAAAGCCTTGAGCAGTTCTATGTTTTCAATGTCATTCAGCAGATCCGCAACAGTATAAATTTCTGACGGAGTGTCGCTTTCCGCGACGCTGTCAAGGTATGTACCAGCGTCCTGCAGCTTCTCATAAAACCGCCTGTCCGAGTTGAACATCGTTCTATCCCAAATACGGAGCTGCTCAATGGCGCTTTCATCAACGCCACAAGCCCGCAGCACCTCTTCTTCGGCCAGTTTCCAACGCTGCCACTGGCCTTCCTCTTTACCATGATTGTATGACGTATCCATTTCCTCCTATCTGAATTTCTGAAAACCAGATAGAGGTGGTGGGCCACGACAACGATATAAATAAAAACGGACAGAAAAAGCGCCCGTACAGTCTTGCACTGTATGGGCGCATGAAATGATACCATTCTTTATGTACTTGTAAATTTCGTGTTCAAGGTCAGAGCTGTCCAGCAAAAAGACTGTGATTTTTTTGAGAAGTCAGGCGGTATAAAAATCGAAAAGGACACAGCAACACCTCCCGGATACCGCCGTGTCCTTAAAAATGGGCAACTTTAATACACCCTCCGCATTCTGTTTTTCAAAAGAAAACGGCGGCTTGAAATTTGAATCTCAAAACCGCCGTTTGACCCCTTGTTTTCTTGTTTGGGCGCATTGATACCAGCCGCCAAAACAACGGTTTTTTTATTTATCCCGTTGGGCAGATGATTACGTCAATTATTCGTCAAATCTTTTGATATAGGATATAGCACCTATTGGGGCTGTATAGAAGTCATTCCCACTTAAAGCATTTCACTGCAATTCCAGAACAAACCAACGTAACGCCCAGCATTACAATAATGGGGATCGTAGAATGCTCGATAGTCAGACCCAGGAATGTAGATTTCATAAGCTGAATACCCTGTGTCATAGGGAACACACTGATGATTTTTTGCATCATCTTTGGCATCACTTCAAACGGCAGGGTGGCCCCGGAGAAAATCAGCATGGGGAAATATAACACACAGGCGATCACACTTGCATTTTTGGAATTCTTTGCGATACCACCTACCATCAGGCCAATACTTAAGGTTGAAAGCACGGTCAAGAGCCAGCTACCAATAAATTCAGCCCAAGAGCCGCGCAGATGAACGCCCCAAAGCAATCGGGATACCAGCAGCAGGGTTATCATTGAGGCCAACGCATAAAGCACATAAATCACAAATTCTACAGCAAGGAGCATACAGGGACTAATAGGCGTTACTTGGAAGCGTTTGAGGATTTTTCGCTCCCGATACTCCGCCACTACCAGCGGCAAGCCCATCAGTCCGCCTGCACAGATGGAGATTGCGCACAAGGCGCCGATAGATTGCTCCAAGAATGTGTAGTCCGCGCCGTCAGCTGCCGGGTTTGTTCCATAGAGAAAGCCGAGGATCACCAGCACGATCAGGGGCAGGATGACAGCGAAAATTACCATGTTCATATTGCGGATATTCAATTTGAGTTCGTTTTTCAACAAGGTGCAAAAAGCTTTCATTCTGCATCTGCCTCCTCACCGGATAATTTCAAGTATGCATCTTCAAAATTGTTGCAACCGCTTTTTTCTTTGGCCTGATCTACTGTACCATAGAATACAGTACGGCCCTTGTTAAGAATACAAATTTCATCACAGAGGGCCTCCACTTCGTCCATAAAATGAGAGGTCAAGAAAATCGTCAAACCATTGTCTTTTAGGTCTTTCAGAATTTTCCAAACATCCCGCCGAGCTCTTGCGTCAAGACCAGTCGTTAGTTCGTCAAGGAAAACGACCTGTGGTTTTGGAATGAGTGCCAGCACAATGAAAAGGCGCTGCCGCTCACCGCCGGACAAACTCTTGACAGCTGATTGCGTTTTGTCCTCAAGCCCAAATTGTTTGCACAACCTGTTCCAATCTGCCGGACTTTTGTAAAGGCACGCTGTTTCTTCGCATAGTTCCGATACTTTGATCTCCGGCTGATAGTCGCACTCTTGAAATTGAACGCCCACCTGCTCGAACAAGTGGCGGCGATCTTTTTTGGGGTCAAGGGATAGAACAGAAATGGTTCCGCTGTCTGCCTGTTTTGTTCCCAAAATGCACTCAATAGTTGTGCTTTTTCCGGCTCCGTTCGCCCCCAGCAGGCCAAAGGCCGTTCCGCGCTTTACCGACAGGCTTACATGGCTTACCGCCAAGTATTTTCCATAGGCTTTGCTAATGTTTTCGATTTTTACAACTTTTTCCACATTGATACCTCCTTTATGGTGATACAAGAATACCACCAGAAAAAACTCTGGTGGCAAAATGGAGAGTTTCAAATTTTTTTACCTGTTTGCCTTTCATATTGATAAATGACTGTTGGATTTTCTTCGTTAAAACAATCGAACGGGCAGTTATCTGTAATGGATAACTGCCCGCTGAACCAGAATTTTCACTTGAGTAAAAGGATACATATTGCAAGAATAGCACCAAGAATAATAAAACACCAACCAAGTCTTTTCTTACCCATTTTCGATTACCCCCCTCTTTCGGGGAAATCATTCAAAAATGATTCTTCCCCGGTGATGATAAGAAAATATCACAAAAGAAAACTATGGTGGCAAAATGGAGAGTTTCAAAAGTTTTTCCGCATCTCACGCAGCATATCCAGTATTTTCAAGGCATTTTTCTCTGCTGAGGAAAGAGAAATAATTAGCTTGTCACAGACGGAAATAATATCATCGTCCAATCGTGGTGTGTTTAGTGCCAGCCTAATGTCAGCGTTGGGATCACAAGAGAGCTGCTGAAGCATTCGCAGAATGGCTTCCAGAGAATAATTTGCACACCGCAGAGATCGAATAATTTTCAGGCGTTTTATATCTTGCTCAGAATAAACGCGATACCCATTTTGTTTTCGCTTAATTGTCAGCAGTCCATTCATTTCCCAGTTTCTCAAAGTATCCATTGAGATACCTAAATAATTTGATACATCCCTACGTTTCATAAAAACGGGGGAATCCGGACCGTCCCCGTGCAAGATGTGTTGAACAATGCAGATGGCTTCTTCCGCATGGTTGCGCTCTTTTTCTATATCAGCTATATATTCTTGCGTGAGTTGGATTGCTCCGTCAAAATCACCTGTGGCTGAAAGCTTCACCACCTCCACGATCTTTTTTCGCAGGCCACCTTGCAACACCTCAATTTGAAAGGCGGTTCGGGCCAGTCGGAATTGCTGAATATGAAACTCAGTAAAGACACGGTAGCCGTTTGTCTGTCGCTCCGCCGCTGGGATCAGTCCCCATTCTTCATATAGGCGGACTGTATTCGGATGTACCCCGATGATAGCCGCAACCTCAGCCGTTTTGTATGTGGTCAAATTATCCCCCCTCCTACTGCACTATTTTATTCCATCCTGCAAGTCTGGTGTTAAAGTGGAGTGTTTTTTATTACTCACTGTTTTTTTGCAATAGCGTAAACACGAAATAAAATACTACTAAAACATCAATTTATGTTTCGTTCTCATATCGTCCCCTGAAATGTAAAATAATATTGGGGTGATATAAGAATGTACCAACACAAGGAACGATTGGATTGTCACGCTTTGGGCAAAGAAATCAAGCGCAGACGCAAGGCGAAAGGCTGGACGCAGGAGCATTTAGCCCAGCTTGTAGACCTTACCCCGCGCTCCATCATGTATATTGAAAACCGGGGCCAGCACACCAGCCTGAATGCCTTTTACAAACTTGTCACCCTTTTGGACATCTCCGTGGACGAGTTTTTCTATCCGGACAAGTCAGACGGCGAAAATGAGCGCCGGAAACATATTGAGCGCCTATTGAATGGCATGGATGAAAAAGAACTTACCATTATGGAAACCGTGGCGGAGGGAATCGAAAAGTCGAGAACGGGGGCTGAATAAACGCAGCCCCCGTCCCGATATTCTATCCTTGAAGCTTTGCCAGCATGATTTGCCGCTGTGCCTCTATCTGTGCCAGATCGTCCTCGGTCAACTCCCTCCGGGCGAGTGTGACCTGATATTCCAGAGTGCCAATATAGTTGTTAAGCAATATCTCTGCCATATCCTGCGGTGTAGCACAACATTTCGCCTCTATCCAATTTTTCATGCGAGAATCCCATTCCAATATGGCATATCCGTGGGAAGTCATAACAACTTCAAACATATCATCGGTAGCGAGAAAATCCTTGAAAGCATCTAACACCTTTTCAAAAGTCAGCATCGCAACATCCCCCCTAATCATAAATTATTTCCGCCCTAATAACTTCTTCCACCAGTGCCCTGCAGTTATTCATACGGCGTACCCATTCCATCTGATTTTCGGCCTTTAGCTGCTCCGTTATGCCTTGCCTTTCAGCGTATTCTTTTACCAGCCGAAAGAACAGTTCCTCTGCCTGCCGGTCAACATCAGCAAGATAGGCATTCAGTTTGCCGTCTGTCAAAAGGGTGACATATAGAATTTTACGATATTTCTTAATGTATCGCAAGTGCCGTTGTCCCCATATCCCGACCGATTTATCTGCGGCTGGCAGCGTAAGACAGGGGAGCCGGTAATCGCTCTGCACTTCGTATGTACCGCCCATTTGTTCAAAGATCGATTTTTCCATGATGATAGCCCCTTTCATTGTGTTTCTGCCGGTTTGCGTCTATAACCGCCCCATTTCAGAAACTTTGTTCTAAAACATCGTTCCCCTATGTAACCGCCGAAGCGGTAACAGATGCGGATGGTCTGTTCTGCTCCGCTCTCTGTCGCTGTCCGGTCAAAGACTTCGATGCGCTCTATCAAAAGGTTGAGATTTTCAACGGTCAATTCCTGAATACCTGCATATTCCGCCATCATATCGGCCCACTGCACAGCATTCTGCCGGGTATCTTTGATCTCCTGCATAGTTCGCTCCAGTGTATTGATCTGCTCTAAAAGCTGGGTCTGCTCCGACTGATACTTATCGATCAGACGGGTGAAGTTGTTGCTGGAAATACGCCCGGACAGGGAATCCTCATACAGCCTGTCAAACAGCCGTGTCACTTCGTCATAGCGTTTTTGGGCTTGTTTTAATTTGCTCTCGCTGGAGTTTCCTTTGCCCTTATCCGCTTTTGCGTTCATCTTTACCGCCAGGGCCACCGCCTTGTCCCTGTCTTCATAGGCAAGCTGGGCATGATATTGGATGTCAGCTAAAACTGCATCGTATAAATCATCATAGAAAATGCGGTGATCCGAGCAGGCTTTGGTATTGCGATTATAGGTACAACAAATATAAATACGGTGTCTATCCTTTCCCCAATACCGCAATCCTAAAGCCTTACCACAGGTACCGCACTTTACAAGCCCCGAAAAAGGAGATACAAAGTTATCTGCAGTATCCCTCTTGCGGCTCAAAATCTTTGCATTTGCTCCGTCAAAAATATCTTGTGATACCAGCGGTGCATGGGTATTGTCAACCCGTATGCGGTCAGCATCAGATGTTTTCTTACAATGCCCAACTTTAAACACAATTTCATGCTTGCACATGATAGTATGACCGAGATAAACCGGATTTCCTATGATACCGCGGATTACACCACGAGACCATTCGTATTTGTTGGACAGGACAGCAAACCGTTTTGAATAGTCTTTCTCCCCACGAGTGTATTGCCACCAAGAAGGACAAGGAACTTGTTCCTCCCGAAAAGCAACGGCAATTTTGTGTAATCCCATACCGGCGTTGGCATACTCAAATATTTTCTTCACAATCCACGCTGTTTCTTCATCCACAACCAGCTTATTGTGGTTATCCGAAGCCTTACGATAGCCAAGCGGTGCAAAGGGACAGCGATATAGCCCTGCTTTTGCCCTTGCCCGGATGGATGAACGGATTTTGCGGGAATTGTCCCGGCTGTAAAATTCGTTCATGACATTTTTCAGCGCCGCTATATCATTGTTTTTATTGGCAGTGTCTACGCAGTCATTGACCGCGATATACCGCACATTCTTCATCGGAAAGTAAATTTCTGTAAAATGTCCCACTTTCAGATGATCACGACCCAGCCGTGATAGATCTTTGGTGATGACCACATCAATTTTACCCGCTTCAATGTCATCCAACATACGGGTAAAATCGGGACGATCAAAATTAAGACCGCTCCATCCATCGTCAACGTAAACATCCACTACCAGAAAACCATGCTCTTTCGCATATTGTGTCAACATGGCCTTTTGCGTCTTGATGCTTTCGCTGTCCCCCTGCGTCATGTCGTCTTTTGACAGACGGCAGTAAAGGGCCGTTCGTAAAATGCCCATTCAAACAACCTCCTCTATTTGATTGCTATCCTCATTGTATTGCGTATCTTTCGCATTCTCAAAGGTGCGAACAGAGCTGTTTTCCCGCCGTGCTGCATCCACCAGCAGGGAAACGAAGATCTCCCGCATATCTCGATTGCCTAAATAGACCGCCTGCACGCGTATTTGGGGCCGCACGATTCTTTTTGCCACAGTCATACATCCTCTCATCAAGCAACGGGGGGAGCGCCCGCAGGCGTTCCCCCTCGAAAAATATCAGTCAATCAACACTTTTTGCAGGGCCAGAAAGAGCTTTTTCGCCTCGGCCCGCGTCAGCACAACGCCCTTGCCGCACTTTTCCCGTCCCGGCGACCAGCTGCGAATATCGTACTTTGGCTCCGCACCGTTCCACGATACCAGATTGATTTCTTTGGTATAGCCGCTGCCGCTGACAGACAGAACATCGATTTCTTTCGTAATTTTCATGTCGATCGTTTTCATAGTCAAACCGTCCTTTTTTGATTACCGGCTGTCCCGGTTTCGTTTGCGCTGTAATTCCCGTTCCAAAAGGCGGATGATGGCTTCTACCATTTGCTGAGGTGTTGTCCCCGTGGAAAAATACTTCTTCAGCTTGTCCATGCCAATTTTGACGGTTTCTTTCTGATTGCCCTTTTCCTCGGTCATAATGGAGAAAATGGCATCCATATCCAGCCGTCCCTCCTGACTCAATTTCTTCATGCGCTGGGCTTGGGCCAATGAGGGCGTCGCTTCTTCGCTCTCCATGGTGATCAACAAATTTTGCTGTTCTTCCCGCGTCAAAAAGGACAACTCTGCCCCCGGCGTAATGGCGATCCTGCCCTCGTCCACCATCTGCAAAATCTGCGGTATCAGTTCCGTCAGCCGGATAAAGCGGTGTACCGTAGTTCTACCGACGCCAAAGCCTTGTGCCACAATACCATCCGTCTGCAACTTCGCACCAACTTGGTTCGATGTCAGATCGGTGCGGTACCCCTGCCGCTTCATGGCGTCCAGCTTCATCTTATAGGCAAAAGCCCGCTCAGATGGCAGGATGCTCTCCCGCTGGATATTGCTGTCCACAAGAGTGATAACAGCCCGGTCATGATCCAATGGCAGTACAAAGGCCGGGATGCTCTCTACTCCCGCCAGTTCTGCCGCCCGAACACGCCGCTGCCCCGCTATGACCTCATAGCCGTCCCCATCCTCTGCGGAGCGGGTGAGGATGGGAGCAGCCATGCCAAACTCTTTGATGCTCTCCGATAATTCCATCAGCTTTTCATCCTCCACAAGATGAAATGGATTGCCCGGAAACGGGCGTAAATCCGCTATTTTCAGCGCTGTCAATTTCTGTTTTTTCATTGCCGTTTACCTTTCTTTTGTTTGGCCCTTACCGGCCTTTTGAAGTTCGGCTAACACATCAGGCGGTATCCGCTTCACCAAACGTTCCAGCTGCTGATTGGTACGCTGCAACTCAAAAATGCGTCGGTTGGCCTCCTGCACTTTCCGTTCCTCCGCAAGTTTGTCGTCCCGCATATAGTCAGCGGCTTTTTCCGCCTGACTGACTTTCTGTTTCAGACTTTCGATATAGCCACTCTGCTTTTTGATTTCCCGTGAAAACTTCTCCATATCAGGTAGCCATGCGGACAGCAGCGCCAGCGCCTTGTCCCGCTTTTTCCCTGCATTAAAAGCGTTGATGTCAGACAAGGCTTGTACGATTTCGTCATGCTGCTTATCCAACCTGCCGCCCAACTTGAAAAGCCATGTGGGGATATGCTTGCGTTTGGTGATCATGGAAGATTCACCGCGTTCCAACTCCGACCAGCTTGCCGACATATGGGCGTGGTAGGCCGTCTGCCACTCTGAAAGGCTTCGCTGGTTGCCCAGCAGAGTTTTAGCCGACAGCTTGCCATCCTGTGTGATTGGGACAAAGCAAAGGTGCATATGGGGCGTTTTCTCGTCCATATGCACCACGGCTGAAATGATATTCTGTTTTCCGACACGCTCAGCCACAAAGTCCAGCGCTATTGTAAAATACGCTTTTTGCTCCGTTGCTGATAGGTTGTGCATGAATTCCGGGGACGCGGTGATGAGTGTTTCCACCAGCATCACGCTGTCCCGGCGCACCCGGCATCCTGCCGCTGCCGTCATGTGGTTGATCTCCTTTTTGTAGGTGTACCGTGGCGGTGCGACAATGTGATAGTTTTCTTTTGAGCAGCTCATATCAATGTCCGGGTTGCTCTTGTATGCTTCTTTCTTACGTTCGTTATGTCGCTCACAGGCTGCGACGGAGCCGGCCTTGCGCTTCTGGAAACGCAGTATCGCATAGGGCATGGCATCATCCCTCCAATCAAAATGTGTGTGGGCGGACAGATAGCACGTTGGCCCGACAGGTTGACAGCAGTGACGGTGGTGACGGTTCTATTGAGATGCCCTGACGCTGTCACCCTGCCGGGAGAACACCCCGGAAACGCAATGTGCAGGGGCGCGCTTTTCTCGCCTTTCGGCTCGTAAAGAGCCACCCCCGCGGCCGAAAAAATCTCCGATTTTTCCGGCTGTGTTTCCGGGGTGTAACACACTACACCTTGCAAGCAAGGCCGTGTGCCAGACGTTCCCTCTGGACTCCCTTTTAGCAGGGCTGCGCCCTGCGTGACCCACCGCTGGCGCTTTGGGTCACAGAACGGTGATGACGGACGACCTCCGTTTCGGGGGCATCCCAAATCAACCGTCACCACTGTCAACGCCGTCACCCCGCGAGAGGACAATGCGCCGCCCCACCTTGGTACGCTGATAGGCATAGCGGATGTTGTTCTGCCGCAAAACCGTGGCATGGTACTCGTTCAGCAGCTTAGTGATGATGTTGGGGGCGGTGTCGGTTTCTTCCATCTGTGCCAGCAGTTCAGTAGCTGTACCTGACCATTCCCGCCGTTCTTTCATAAAGGCGACCAGCCGAAAAAGAATAGGCGGCACCTCTGCCGCCGCAAGCTGTTCTTGTGATTTCCGCTCCACCAGTTCCCAGCTGCAATCACGGAAACGGAGGGTAAACTCCTGATACTCAATGTCCCTGCCGATGGCATAAAGGGTGGCAGTGTCCGATGCCCGGTGTTCCTTTTCCAGCACAAAAGTGGCGTCTGCGCTGCCAGTTAATCCTGTTGTGCCGGATACCCGGTTAAACACGTCGCTGTCTCCCTGTTTACGGATATGATGGACAACTACTACCGTCAGCGTGTGCCTGTCGGCAAACTCCTTGAGCAGTGATATGTCGCCGTAGTCGTTGGCATAGGCATTGTCTTTGGATGCTGTGCGTACTTTTTGCAGTGTGTCAATAACGATCAGACGAGTGCCGGGGTGTTCCTTGAGATATTCCTCAAGCTGATTCACCAGCCCGTCCGTCAGTTTACAGCTTGCCACGGCAAAGTGCAGACGTTCGCTTGCTTCGCCGGCTTTGTCGGTCAGACGGAAAAGCCTGTCCTGTATGCGGTAAAAAGTGTCCTCCAGACACAGATACAGAACATCACCCGGCGTGGTGGTCAGTTCCCACAAGGGCCTGCCCTCTGATACACACAAGCACAGCTTCAGCATGAGCCAACTTTTTCCGATCTTCTGCGCACCGCAGAACAGACTCAGGCCGGTGGGGATTAGTCCGTCCACAACGAAGCCGGGCTTTTCAAGCGGCTGGTAGAGCAGCGTTTCCGCGTCCACCGTATTCAGCTTTTGCATGGTGGCACCTCCCTCGGCGTTTTTTCCAGATAAGATACATAGGCGGTTTCCTCCTTTGAAAATTCACATCCCAAATGAACGGGATATGTAGCACAGACCGCCATACGGTTCCTCGCCCAACTCTGACCGGGTTTTCTCTGCCGGCGCTATGCGCGGATCAAGCAAAGGGCGCGCTCGTATCGTGGCACACTATCCTTTGCGGCAGGTATCTCTCTGGCGGCTGCTATTCAGTTTTCAAAAGAGGAACACTTCGTTCCATCTGTTTACTCATGAATAGCCGGTTTTGAAAGCCCACTTCGTGAAATTTCCAGAGGATATAGAAAAAGCGCCTGCCCGTGACCGTAAGGTCAAAGGTAAGCGCCGGTTGTTTATTTATGTTCTCTAAGAATGTTTTACAGTTTCAAAAAACACTGATTTTTCCATAGATCCTAACTTCCCGAAAAATCAACCAACAAGAATAAGAACCGCAATGAACAAGGCAAGAACTCGAAAAAAGATTGCGAAAAAGCATGAAAAAAGGAGTATTTTTCA
>JAAVHN010000049.1 GCA_014799685.1 Subdoligranulum sp.
GAAAGGCGATCTGGAGACACGTCCGCTTTTTGTCCGAACGCCCGAGCATATCACTGCGCATCTTCTGATCTGTTTGATTGCTCTCATCATGATGCGCATCATTCAAAAAAGGATCAAAGAGTCTGCTGCTTTTTCCGCTGACCCTTCGCTCTACTGGAGCAGCGGTTTGAATTCCAACAGGATCCAGTCCGCCCTGAATCGATGGAAAGTGGACCTTCTCCCCGGCGAAATGTACCGCTTCATGGATGCCGATGATCCGGATCTAAAGCTGATTCTCGATGCGTTCGGCATCCGAATTTCCCAAAAACTGTACCGTCGCGCGGAACTCAGACACCTGAAATCGCAGATCAATGTTTTCATGTAGGTCATGATTGTAGGTATATTTTCTCAAGATTTCTCAGCCCCCTTTTCTTCTCACTTTTTCCCTTCTTTTCGGCATTTTCGGAGCCCTTTCGGGCTCCGTTTTGCTTTTTTAAGTGGCAAACTCGGGTTATAGCAAAAAAAAACCGGGCTCGTCAATGCCGGAAACAGAAAACAGAAATTTTGAACTAAAACTTGAATCAAAACGTAAACCAAAAACGCGCGAATGCCCATCAACCGGCAGCTTGTGCAAACCGATTCGAATCGATCCGGCGCCCGCACCGGGAAAGCAATCTATCCCCATCCGAAAAACGATCCACGGAAGCTTTGCGGCAGTTACACCCATAATCATGCCAGCATGCGCAGGCGGGAGAGGATCGCCTCGCGGTACTCCGCGTGATGCGGCATGCCGCCGCCGAGGCCGCCGAGCTTCGGCATTTGCAGCTTCAGAAAACAGCCGTCCCGCATCGTGACGGAGCAGTTGACAGAACCCATGATGCCCTTTTCGATCTTGCACTGCTCGATCTCGGAAAGCGGGAAGCATACGCCGGCATCCTCGGCCACGGTTGTGCGGGTGTCGCGCACGCGGATGCCGTAAAGCTCTGTCAAATACTCACGCTCCTCGCATTCGGCCACGAGCAGGAAGTGCTCGGTGATGCCGATATAGACGTCGAAGCGGGATGTCTTCTTTTGGTTCACCTGCAGCGTGATGCCGTGAATGCCGGCCAGTACCGTTTCGCCTTGCGGCGTGCACGGCGCGAGCACTGTGAACATGTTTCCTTCATCAAAAATACCGGGCATGCTTCTTCCTCCCTGAAAAGCTTATTCCGCAAAAACAGAATTGTAGCGGTCGATGCACTGGCTCAGCACATAGGCGAAGTGCTCGATGGAGCCGAGCGGCGCGCCGGAGCCGCTGAGGTCGAGCGGACGGCCGCTTTCTACCTGGCGGATCATCCACTCCAGCGCCTGGATCAGCGAATCGTACAGGCCGTCGAACGGGCGGGAGTTTGAGAGCGATTCCTTGATCAGCTGATCATTGTCGGCGGTGGCGGCGTCGAAATCGGCGACGGTGAACACCAGCTCGTCGTACAGCGCGCGCAGCTCGGTCAGATCCAGCTGCGTGATCGTCTCGTCGGTGATCCCCTGTGCGGCGATTTCATCCAGAACCTGCTTGCCGATGGTGATGGCGTGGCTGGCGTTGTAGACGATCAACTCGCCCTCCTCCAGCATTTTCGCTTCTTCTGCGGCGACGCGGGCGTCGCCCATCTCGGCGATCCCATCCAGAAAATCAAGGGCGGAGGCGAGGAACGGATCGATGTTTTCGTAAATGACAGCGTGGTATTCTTTCGCCTTTTGATATTGATTGTTTGCGTAGTCGCTGCTGCGGCTGATGGCGGAAAACGTCTCCATTAAAGCATGCAGCGGCTCGCCCATTGCCAGCACCTGCTCGTCCATCGCGCCGAAGCTGGGCTCCATTTCGGCCAGCACCAGGCAGTCGTCCAAAACGTCGGTATTCTGGCCGTAGACACGAAAGCCGTAGGTGAGCCCCGTATCCGGCAGCAGCGAAAATTCCGGGTCGTCCGCGACCACCATAAAATAGCTTTCCAGCGAATCCAACACCTCGACGATGTCGTTGTTCAGCTGAACGTAATAATTGTATTTGATCTGTTCCATCTCTTCGTCCGTTGGAACGCTTTCATCCCGCGGCGGCGAGGGCGGGCCGGCGAGGGTGGACGATGCGTCCGGGGTATCCGGATCGGAGGACGACGCAGGCGCGCGTTCTTTGCTGCCACAGCCTGTCAGCAGCGTGAGCAACATCAGGGCGGTGAGGAAAAGAGCGAGACAACGTTTCATGAAAATGGCACCTCTTTACCGGACATCATGGCCGGAACCATTTTATATGATGTCCTTGTGATGATTGGAGTGAGAATATAAGCTTTGCCCAAAGGGACTGACTATATTTTACCATGCAAAAGAAAGGTCTGCAACTATCTGGAACTTAGCAGCTCCTCGCAATAGGCAATTTCATCCGGCGAGAAAAGAGAGCGATACTCGTTCTTGCAGACCGAATCTTCTACCGTTAAGTCCAAACGGCCACATAAATACAGCGTCGTAAATCCCTCAGAAACAGTACCGGTTCTTCTTGCGTTTGCAATGAGGCGTTTCGCTGTTTCTGCGGCCCCGTACGCGGTAAGCATTTGATTAAATCGGGTTGGATTGTATTTGCATTCTTTTTTTGCTCGGCGCATTTTCTCTTCCAGTTCTAATTTGAGTTGGCGTTCTAAGTCGGCCATAATGTGTTCCTCTCCGCCAGATATTGCTGATCAATCAAGGTGCATCCATAATTGGAAACAGGACACGCGGATCGGCCCAAAACCGATCCGCGTGCCCATTCATTTTGTTTTGGAGCTTTCCGGAAGATGCGATCAGACGCCCGAGTAGGCCGAGAAGCCGCCGTCGATGGGGATGACGACGCCCGTGATGAAGGAAGCCGCTTCGTTGTTCACGAGGAACAGCAGCGCGCCGTCCAGCTCTTCGCTCTCGCCAAAGCGGCCCATCGGCGTGGCGGCCAGGATCTTGCCCGTGCGCGCGGTGGGGGTGCCGTCGTCGTTCCAAAGCAGCTTCGCGTTCTGCTTCGTGGAGAAAAAGCCCGGGGCGATGGCGTTGCAGCGAATGCCCACCTTCGAGAAGTGCACGGCCAGCCATTGCGTGAAGTTCGAGATCGCGGCCTTCGCGCCGGAGTACGCGGGGATCTTCGTCAGCGGAGTGTATGCGTTCATGCTGCTGATGTTGACGATGTTGCAGCCCTCGCGGCCCACCATCTGGCGCGCGAACGCCTGCGTCGGGATCAGCGTGCCCAGGAAGTTGAGGTTGAACACGAATTCCACGCCGGACGCTTCCAGATCAAAGAAGCTCTTGGTGTCGGCGTCGATGTCGCCGTTCTCGAAATACTCTTTGTCGGTCTGGGCGCGCGGATTGTTGCCGCCTGCGCCGTTCACGAGGATATCGCACTTGCCCAGATCCTTTTCCACGGCTTCCGCCACCTCATAGCAGATGGCCTTGTCCAGCACGTTGCACTTGTAGGCCTTCGCCACGCCGCCCTCGGCGGTGATCTCGTCGGCAAAGCCCTGCGCGGCTTCCTCGTTCAGATCGAGCAGCGCGACCTTCGCGCCCGCGCGCGCCAGCGTTTTGGCAAACGCGCTGCACAGCACGCCGCCCGCACCGGTGACAACGGCAACCTTGCCGGACAGATCGGTATCGAGTACATTCTTGTTCATGGGGATCAAGCTCCTTTCAAAATATAAAATACAAAAGATGGGATGCCGCAAAACGGCCGAAACCGTGTATCACGGCACACGGCCGGAAAACCGGTGTGCCGTGTACGCGTCACGCATTGCCTGCCATTTGAAAGCAAGCTGCTTATCTTCCAAATGTGCAGATGTTATTTGCGGTCCTTCTCGCAGGCCTCAAACAGACCGTTGATGTAGGTGGCGCCGAGTGCGCGGTCGAACAGGCCGTAGCCGGGCTTGCCCGTTTCGCCCCAGATCATGCGGCCGTGATCCGGACGGACATAGCCGTCGAAGCCGGTCTCCACCAGGTTTTTGACGATCTCGTAGATGTCCAGGCTGCCGCAGCTGGAGAGATGCGCGCGCTCCTCGAAGCTGCCGTCCTCCATGATCTTGACGTTGCGGATGTGCATAAAGCCGATGCGGCCCATCTCGCTGTATTTGCGCACCATTTTCGCCACGTCGTTCGTCTTGGCGCAGCCGAGGCTGCCGGTGCACAGGCACAGGCTGTTCGCGGGGCTGTCCACGATTTTCAGGAAACGATCCAAGTGCTCCTCGCACGTGATGATGCGGGGCAGGCCGAAGATGGGATAGGGGGGATCGTCCGGATGGATGGCCATCACGACGTCGCACTCCTCGGCCACGGGGATGACTTTTTTGAGGAACTTCTCGAGGTTTGCCCACAGGCCTTCCTCGCCGATCTCGCCATAGGCGGAAATCAGCTCGCGCACTTCCTCCTGCGTGTAGCTGGAATCCCAGCCGGGCAGATGGATGTCGTCCTTCAGCGGGTCGAGGCCGCGCATCTGGTCCCAGTACATGACAAGGCTCGTGGAGCCGTCCGGCGCTTTTTTATCCAGCTGCGTGCGCGTCCAGTCGAACACGGGCATGAAGTTGTAGGTGACGCACTTCACGCCGTATTTTGCGCAGCGGCGGATGTTCTCGCAGTAAACGTCCAGCAGCTCGTCCACATTATTGCGGCCCAGCTTGATATCCTCGTGCACGGGGATGCTCTCGACCACGTCGAACACGAGGCCGTGCGCCTCGCACTGCTCTTTCATCCTGGCAAGGCTCTCCTCCGGCCACACCTCGCCGGGCTTTACGTCGTACACCGCCGAAACGATGCTGCGCATGCCGGGGATCTGAGAGATATACTCCAAAGAGATGGGGTCGGATTCGCCGTACCAGCGGAATGACATTTTCATAGAAAAAACCTCCCGTTTTTTGAATCGCACCCCACGCGGCGCGCGGGATGAACCGCCGCATGTGCCCGGTGCGCACAATACGACATGTTATTACTTATAGTTTATCACATTCAAACAAAGAAAAAATTGTTATTATTGCTTGACGCATTGTAAAACTTGGCTTAAACTTGAAATTAAGAGAGGATCCCATTGCGCAAAAGCGCGAATGGGGTGTTCCAAAGCGGGAGGGCGCCAAATCGCGGGGCGGATATGCCGGATGTGCTGCGCCGGGCGCAGGGCGCCGGAGCGCGGCGGTGTTGGCCGGGACGTTTCGCAGATGCACAACCGGCTCCATGCTGCGTATGGGCGCCGAAGCGCAGGGCGGTGTGCCGGGGCGCTTCGCAGGCGCATGCGAGGCCCGTGCCGGGCACATGGCTTTGCGTGCAGCGGCATCTGCCAAAGCGTTTGGCGGATCCGGTTTTGGAGCAGCCCGGCAAAATCAAACATACAGGAGGCAGATCAACATGTTCACAGTGACAAAAACCACACAGGGCGCATACACGGCGTATATTCTGGCCGATACCGAGGCGGGCACCACGGCCACCGTCGTGCCGGAGAAGGGCGGCATGGTGACAAGCTTTACAAAGAACGGCGACGAGTACTCGTGGCTGCGTGAGCCGAATTTTTCTTTGCCCGAGCGTCCGCGCTGCGCGGTGCCGGTGCTGTTCCCCATGTGCGGCCGCGCGCCCGAGGGCGGCAACCTGTTTGACGGCAAGCCGTATGAGATGGAAATCCACGGCATTGTGCACACCGTGCCGTGGGAGGCCGTGGAGACGGGCACGGACGGCGCGGCCAGCGTGACGGTGCAGATCACGTCCAGTGAGGAATCGAAAAAGAGCTATCCGTACGATTTCTGCGTGAAGATCCGCTATGCGCTGTGCGGCAATGAGCTGCGCTTCGAGCAGGAATACGCCAACACCGGCGACGCCGGGATGCCGTTCTCGTTCGGCTTCCATCCGTATTTCCGCATTTCCGATGTGCGCAATCTGAAGTGGGACATCCAGGCGGAACAGGCGGTCGACCCCAAAACGGGCGGGCTGGTGCCGTTCGCGGGCGTCGATTTCCCCTATGACGACGAGCAGACCGAGCGTCACTACCGGGGCGTGCAAAGCCCGATGACATTCACCGATACCGAAACCGGCCACACCGTGACGGTGAAATTTGACGGGCATTTCCAGAACGCCGTGCTGTGGAGCCAGTGCCGGCTGGGCTTCGTGTGCATGGAACCGTGGAACGGCTTTCCCGGCAGCCTGAACACGCCCGCGCACGAGACGCTCGCCCCCGGCGCGAAGCTGCAGGCGGAAATGAGCATCGAGTTCTGATCCGTTTTTCCGTACCGCCTTTCTGTCTTTTAAGCAGCGATAAAGGCAATGCGATCGGAACGCGCTCATCCAGGAAACAAGAAAGACGGCGCGCATCTGGTTTCAGGTGCGCGCCGCGTTTCGTGCTGCAAAAAACGCTCGTACAGTATAATATGCACATAAAAATACAGAATGTTTTAAACGGGGCGGCTCTGCAGTTACATAGGCCGCCTTCTTCCTTTGGGAAGCTCGGCGTCTTCGGTGGTGTTTTCGGGTGAAGAAACGCTTGACAGGCATTGCAAAAATATATACAATCAATTTATATAAACGACTTATGTAAAATTGATCTGAAAATGATTCTCTGAATATTTACGCCATGTTCAGAGTTAGAGCCTTGCGGAAGGAGGAAGAATTTCCAATGCCAAAGCAGCGCATTACCCGGGAAATGGTGGTGGACGCCGCGTTTTCCATTGCGCGGGAGCAGGGGATGGAGCAGGTGCTGGTGAAACATATCGCCGCGCGGCTGGGCTGCTCGGTGCAGCCCATTTACAGCTACTGCCGCAATATGGAGGATCTGCGAAACGCAGTGATGCAGCGCGCCTGCGAGGCAGTGCGCAAAGAGGTGGCCGCGTACATCGATTCGACTACGTGCCTCGATTCCGCCGCGCCCACCGATTCAACAATGAGCCCCGATTCGGCCGCGCCCATCAATTCAGCCACAGGCCCTGACGCAAACACAAATCCGGTTACCCCCACAGATTCGGCCGCGCATATCGTCCCGGCCGGCCGTTTCCGCAATACAGGGCGCGCGTGGCTGCATGTCGCAAAGCACGAGCCGCAGCTGTTCAGGCTGTTTCTTGCCTGCCGGCGGCAGAACGTTGCATCGTGGGATGCGCTTTATCGAACCGAGGTCGATTTATCCGCTGCCGGAAGCGCTGCCGAAGGGCTTGGGCTGGATGCGGATGAAGCACAGCGGCTGCACCTGCAGATGTTGGTATATACGGTGGGCCTCGGGACAATTTTCGCAATGACAGAAATCCCGCCGGAGGAGATCTTCGCCCGACAGGAGGACGCCTACGAGGCCTTTTCCCGGCAGGCAGTCCTCCGGCACACACAGAAGGACGGATGAAGCTTTGGGCTGACTGCCCAGAGCCCCAGGCAATTTTATTGGGATAGGAGAAATACAGGATGCAGAAACAGACAGTCATCGTTTATAGAAGTCAAACGGGCTTCACCAAACGCTATGCCGGACAGCTGGCAGAGAAACTGGGCTGCACCGCGCTTGCGGAAAGGGATGCGAAACCGGAACGGCTGCGCGGCTGCCATACGCTGGTGTTTGGCACGCGCGCCCACGCGGGGCGCATCGATGGGCTTGCCAAGGGGCTGCGGCTTTTTGGGCAAAGCGGTGCGCAGCGGCTGGTGCTGTTCGTCACGGGCGCGATGCCCGTCGATGCGCACGAGCAGGTGGATGCGCTTTGGAAGCAAAACCTTTCGCCAAAGCAGCTGCGGGAGATCCCGCATTTTTACCTGCAAAGCGGCCTGTGCTACGAGCGGATGGGCTGGGTGGACCGCATGATGATGCGCGGGCTGGCCGCGATGCTGCGCAATAAAAAGGACAAGACGCCAGAGGATACGGCGCTGCAGCAGGCGATCGCCGCTTCCTTCGACCATTCCGACCCGGCGTATTTGCAGCCGATGGTGGAACTGCTGCGTGAGTAAAACTGTGCTGGGCGCCGAAATGCGCCGGAAAATGGAGGGATATGTATGATCCATGGGATCGCGGTCTTTGGCCCGAACGGGGCGGGAAAATCGAGCATTACGCACGCGCTGGCAAAAACATTGGCCTATGCGGAAATGGATGTGGAGGATTATTACTTTCCCGAACAGCGCGTTTCCCGGCGAAGGGCGCTGGAGAGGGAGGCGGCGCCGATGCTGCATTCCGGTGTGCTGCCCTTTTCGAGGCCGCGCACAAAGGAAGAAGTGCAGAGCAATATTCTGCACGATCTTGCGGAAAATTCCCGCTTTATTATTTCCGGCGTTACCATGAACTGGTGCGAGGAAATCCTTGCCAAAATCGAGATCGCGTTTTGGGTGCGTGCGCCGCTGGAGCTGCGGCTGCAGCGGATCGGCGAACGGGAAGAAAGACGGTTTGGAGCCCGCGTGCTTCCCGGTGGGGATATGTACGAGCAGCAGAAGGCCTTTCGCGAGATGGTGGAAAACCGGGATCCCGGAACGGTCGAACAGACAGCGTTGCGGCTGAGATGTCCCGTTTATCCGCTCGACGGAACGTTGCCCGTGGAAGAGAATGTCGCCCGGATTCTGGCGTATCTGGGAAATTCATGAAACGGGCGGGGATCCGGTAAGCCCCAAAGCGAAAAGCTCCTGATCCTACCGCTTCAAAAATACAAACATAAAATCAGAGACGAAAACAGCGCGCATCCGGTTTCGGGTGCGCGCCGCGTTTGCTCCGGCAAACATATTTGAAAAATATGGTAACCTGCTGCGGCGGAGATGAACAGACAGCGGTTACGGTCAGCAACGGAAAAATTATCAATTTTGGTACAGCCTGAAGAATTTGTTCAAAGAAATGATGGGGTCTTAAAAATGCGAAGAAAAATCAATTTGTATTTTTTAAAAAATAATACAAATCGTACATAGAGCAGAACAGAGGAACAGGCATCACGCCTGCCACAGCTGGGCCGCAAATGCGCTGAAATGCTCCTCCGTCCACAAAGCGGGCGTGCCGCCGGTGTGCAGGAAAACCGCGCCGCCGGGGCGCTTTTGGGCGAGCGCGCAAAAGCCGCGGAACGCTTTGGCTGTGTAGCACGGGTCAAGGAAGATGCCCTCGGTGCGCGCCAGCAGCAGCACGGCTGCGCGCGTCTTTTCGTCGGGGACGTTGTAGCCCGTGCCCGCGTAATCGTGCGTGCCGTCGGCGTAGACGATCTCCATTTCGGCCGGGTCGGGGGAGAGCGCCAGATGATACGCGTCGCTCAAATCCCGCGCCAGCGCTGCGGCACGCTCCGGCGTATAGCTTGTGTTGGGGTTCACGGCGATGCCTGTCACGGAGAACGGCGCTCCGAACGCCCTTGCCCCGCCCCACAGCCCTGTGAACGTGCCAAGGCTGCCCATCGCGCACACGAGGTGCTGCGGCGGCTCGGGCAAGGCGGCAAGCTGCTGCATCAATTCAGGGATCAGCGCAAGATAGCCCGCGCTGCCCACGGCGTTGCTGCCGCCCTCGGGGATGAAGTACGGCGTTTTCCCGGCAGCGGCCAGATCGCGCAGCGTGCGGTCGATCACCGCCTGCACGGGCGCACCGTCGGTGAAGACGAGCGCGGCGTTTAGCAGGCAGTCAAGAAGCAGGTTGCCCGACGGCAAAGCCGGGCGCGTGCCTTCCAGCACGAGCGTGCACGCAAGCCCTGCCTTTGCGGCGGCGGCCGCTGTCAGCCGGCCGTGGTTCGTCTGTACGCCGCCGACCGTGACAAGCGTATCCGCGCCGTTTGCCAGTGCATCCGCCACCAAAAATTCCAGCTTGCGCGTCTTATTGCCGCCCATGCCCAAGGGCGTTAAGTCATCCCGCTTTACATACAGCGGACCGCAGCCGAGTGCCTGTTCCAGCCGTTCCATGCGCTGCAGCGGCGTGGGGCCGCACAGCAGCGGAAAGCGCGGGGTATCAGCCAGGCGGCGCAGGGCAGCCCGGACGTGGCTGTCCATTCCGGCGTGCCCGCCGCTCCTATTGCCGGGCAGAGGTGTACAAATCGGGAGCTTCTGTGCAGTCTGCGCATGCCCATTGTCCATTCCGGCGTGCCCGCCGCTCATTCCGTCTGGCCCATCAGCCGCGAGAGGTTCAGCCCGGTGACATCGTTGACAGGCACGCTGAACGCGATGCCCCGCTCGCCCGTGCGCGTGAAAACCTCGTTGCAAATGGCCTTCATGATGGCCTGCTTTTGCGCGGCCGCCGTGAGGATGAGCACGACCTCTTTTTCCGGCTGGATCGTGATGTGCAAAAATTGCTGGGCCTCCTCGCCGCCGAGGCCGCGCCCGCGCAGCACCGTCCCGCCGCCCGCGCCCGCGGTGCGCGCCGCCGCCATCACATCCTCGGACATTCCGCGTTCCGCCACGCAGAAGATCAGTTCAAAACGATTTGTCTCCGCCATAAAAGGATCCTCCTTTTCCTGATTGAGTGCGGCGCGCAGTGCGCCGCCGTCCGTCAGTCCGTGCGCCGCCGCGCTGATGCCGGACAGCGGCATGGTGAACGCGATGCCGCGCCCGGGCATGCCAAGGCCCAGCGCGGCAGAAAGATCCACCATCAGCATGGGCACGGCGTTATCTGCTACCAGGCAGAAGAGCACATCTTTTTCCGGTTCGTCCAGCCCCAAAAGATCCATGATCTCGGCACTTGCCGTTCCATGGCCCAGCGCCGCAAGCTGCATGTTCCCGTGATGCAGCCGGCACAGCTGCGCGGCGAGCGTTCCCTTGCCGCGATCCACGATCGTGACGAGGCAGCACACGGGTGACCGATAATTCCTCATAATCCATCCTCCCCGGCCGATACGCCGAATTCGATGATTTCTTCGTCCCGGTTGTTGTTTTGCGCTTTGTTCTGATTTTCGTCTGGTGGGCCGGATTCGACGATCCCCTCATCCTGATCATCGCCCGGCATTCCGAACTCAATAATCTCGTCATCCGGATCTTCACCCGGCACCCCGAACTCGATGATCTCGTCCTCCGAATCACCGCCCGGCGCGCCGAATGCAATGATCTCATCCTCTGAATTTTCGCCCGATGCGGCGAACTCGATGATCTCCTCCTCCGAACGTGCAGGCTGTGCCACTGCCGCGGCGTGCATGCGCTTTGTCTTCCACTGATACAGCAGGCCGATCAGCTGGATCATGATCAGCGGCGTCATTGCCACCATCGCCACCACGCCGAAGGCGTCCGTCTGGATGTTGCCGCCCACGGCCTCGCACGCGCCCATCGCAAAGGGCAGCAGGAAGGTGGCCGTCATCGGGCCGGAGGCGACGCCGCCGGAGTCGAACGCGATGGCCGTGAACATATCCGGCACAAAAAAGCTCAGGCCCACTGCCAGCAGGTAGCCCGGGATCAAAAACCACATCAGCGAGATGCCCGTCAGCACGCGCACCATCGAAAGGCCCAGCGAGGCGGCCATGCCCACCGAAAGGCCTGTCATCATCATTTTTTGCGAGATCGCGCCGCCGGTGATGTCCTCCACCTGTTTGTTCAGCACCGCGACGGCCGGCTCCGCCTTTACAATATAATAGCCGATCAGCATGCCCAGCGGCACGATCACCCAGCGCAGCGAAAGCCCCGCCAGCTGGTTGCCGATGGAGTGGCCCGCCGGCATGAAGCCGATGTTCACGCCCGTCAAAAACAGCGTCAGGCCGATGAGGGTGTAAAGCAAGCCGATCAGAATTTTGAGCAGCTGGTGGCGCCGCAGCTTCAGAAAGAAAATCTGGAAAAACAGGAAAAACGCCAAAATCGGCACGATCGCCACCAGCACCTCGTGCAGGTAATCCGGCATCGCGCTGCCGAACGTAAGCCACAGCTCGCGCGTGTGGGAGATTTGCGGCAGTGTCAGCGGTGTGTAGCTGCCGCCCTGCGGATCGTAGATGAGACCCAAAATCAGCACCGAGAGGATCGGCCCGATGCTGCACAGTGCAACGAGGCCGAAGCTGTCGTTGTCGGCGTTTTTGTCCGAACGCACCGTGGTGAGGCCAACGCCGAGCGCCAGGATGAACGGCACCGTGATTGGCCCGGTGGTGACGCCACCGGAATCAAACGCCACGGCCAGAAACGCATCCGGCACGAACAGGGATAAAATAAAAACCACCGCGTAAAAGAAAATCAGCATCCAGGAGAGCTTCCACGCGAACAGGATGCGCAAAAACGAGAGCACCAGAAAAAGTCCCACGCCGACCGCCACCGTCAGGATCAGCACCATATCCGGCACGGCGGGCGTCTGCCCGGCCAGCACCTGCAGGTCCGGCTCGGCCATCGTGACGATCACACCGATGGCAAAGCACGCGATGACGATCAGCCACAGCTTTTTGCTGCGCGTGAGCTGCGTGCCCACCTGCTCGCCGATGGACATCATCGCCATATCCGCGCCCAGTGTGAAAAAGCCCATGCCGACAATCAGGAACGCGGCGCCCACCAAAAACAGCACCAGCGTCGAAAGCTCCATCGGCACGATCGTCATGCCCAGCACTAAAACAATCAGCGTGACAGGGACGACGGCGTCCAGCGATTCGCGGATCTTGAGCTTTAACTGCTTGTTCATATCCCACCGCCTTTTTGGAATCGGAAAGCTGCCGGCATGGCCGGCGTCCCGGCCCGGTGTTCTGCGGGCGCTTTTCCCAAAAACAAATATATCGCTCTCAGTATACCATAAAATGCGGGCGGTGTGTGAATAAATCATAAAATCGTAAAAAATTGCACGGTCTGAGCCGCAAAGCTTTTAAAGGCGTTTTCCGGATACAAGGGCTGCAGGGGCTGTTGCGGCAGTTATGCTCTGCGGAAGGATTGCGGCGCTCTCTATTGTGCGGTCTATATAAAATAAGTAAAGATCGGGGCGCAAAAAGAAAAAAACGGAAAAAAAGCAAAAATTTTTCAAAAAAGGAGTTGACAAAGGGAGCGGGGTTGTGGTAACATAACAGAGCTGTCCGATGGGGCGGGCGCCGGGGCCGGTTGGCCGGGTGCTCTGCACCGAAGAAAAAGCAGGGGAGCGAAAAAAATATCAGAAAAGGGCTTGACAAAGCTGATTGAATC
>JAAVHN010000050.1 GCA_014799685.1 Subdoligranulum sp.
GCAAAAAAGTCAATGAAAAATACTCCTTTTTTCATGCTTTTTCGCAATCTTTTTTCGAGTTCTTGCCTTGTTCATTGCGGTTCTTATTCTTGTTGGTTGATTTTTCGGGAAGTTAGGATTTATGCAGCACGCTTGTTCCGCACACCCTTCTTTCCCCCAAAAAACTTACCGTTTCTTTTTATAATCGAAAGCCGGGAAAAGCTGTTGCTTTTCCCGGCCCACGTTATTTCAGGATATTATGGAGCGCTCAGGCGTATTTGCGCACGCTCTCCGGCAGCGCCTCCAGATCGGCCGAAACGGTAACGACCATCTTGACGTTTTCCTTCACGAGGGCTTCCAGCTTGCCCAGCAGCTTTCCAAGACCTTCCAGGTCGTGGTTGCCAAGCTTCAGCACGCCGTCCAGATAGACCTCGACGATATCGTAGTTGCCCGCAAGAATGCCCGCGATGAAGCCATACAGCATATCGTAGCCGGAGACATTGTATTCGTCCACATCGATCAGACGCGCTTTATAGTTAATATCATATGTCAGCTTCATGGATTTTTCGATACATACGATATTGCCGGGGGTGGTCTTCGCGGACTCATTGATCATATCGATCATTTTCTTCGTCTTACCGGAGCCCTTGCCGCCAACAATCAACTGAATCATAGGAAATATCCTCCTTTATTTTTACACCGTCCGGTGGTTTTCACATACGGGTTTTCTCAACGAAGCTTTGCTTCCAGCTCGGCCTTCTGTGCCTCATATCCGGGCTTGCCCAGCAGCGCGAACATGTTTTTCTTATAGCTTTCCACGCCGGGCTGGTTGAACGGATTCACGCCCAGCAGATAGCCGCTGATGGCGCAGGCCTTCTCGAAGAAATAAATCAGATAGCCAAGATCCTCCTCCGTCAGGCTGTCGACCTCCAGCAGGATGTTCGGCACACCGCCGTCGGTGTGGGCGAGGATCGTCCCCTCCATCGCCTTGCGGTTGACGATGCTCATATTCTGCTCGGAGAGGAAATCGAGGCCGTCAAAATTATCCGCACTCTTTTCGATGTACAGATCGCGCTGCGGCTGCATGATGTCCACCACCGTCTCGAACATGATGCGTGCGCCGTCCTGCACGAACTGGCCCATCGAGTGCAGATCGGTGGAGAAGATTACGCTCGCGGGGAACAGGCCCTTCTGATCCTTGCCCTCGCTCTCGCCAAACAGCTGCTTATACCACTCGTTCATCATCGTGAAATTCGGCTCGTAGCAGGCCATCAGCTCCACGCTCTTGCCCTTGCGGTACAGGATGTTGCGCGCCGCCGCATAACGGTAGCAATCGTTTTCGGCAGAGCAAACAGCCAGCGCCTCACGCGCCCTGGCCGCACCGGCCATCAGCGCGTCGATATCGCATCCGGCAGCCGCGATGGGCAAAAGGCCCACGGCCGTGAGCACCGAATAACGGCCGCCCACATCGTCGGGCACCACAAACGTCTCGTAGCCCTCGGCGTCCGAAAGCTCCTTCAGTGTGCCGCGCGCCTTGTCGGTGGTAGCATAGATGCGGCTCTTCGCGCCTTCCTTGCCGTATTTCTTTTCCAGCAGCGCCTTAAAAATGCGGAACGCCAGCGCCGGCTCGGTGGTGGTGCCGGATTTGGAGATGACGTTCACGGAAACATCCTTGCCCTCGCACGCGTCCAGCACGCTCTGCAGATAGGCCGGGCTGATGGAATTGCCCACATAGAAAATCTGCGGCGTATCCTTGCAGACGTTGTTGTAAAGCGTCCCCTTCAGCGCCTCAATTGCCGCGCGCGCGCCCAGATAGCTGCCGCCGATGCCGATCACAATCAGCACGTCGCTGTCGGAGCGGATCTTTTCCGCGGCCTTTTTGATGCGCGCAAACTCTTCTTTATCATAATTGACCGGCAGATCGACCCAGCCCAAAAAATCGTTGCCCGGGCCTGTTTTGCCGTGCAGCGTCTCGTGCGCAAGCCGAACCTGCGGGAAGATCGCGGAAAATTCCTCCTCCGAGACAAAACCCGCCAGATGCCTGCCATTCATTCTGACACCCATACCATACGCCTCCATATGATCTTACAAAACGCCGATAAAAGGCACCGCTGCATACGCAAAGGCGGACGCGCTCCCATCTGTGTTTCGCTGATTTTTATCCTCCGGAAGAATGCTCTGCACATTTCAGCCGGAAGAAATTCTCATATTAAGTATATCGGATATGACGGCGGGTGTCAATCAAAAATGACGGAATTTCCGGATAGAAACAGACGAAATATCTACAATGTAAACAACGCATCCAGGAAAAGCGAGAGCGCGGTGTTCCAATCCATCTGCGGCACGGCGTCCTGCGTGGTAACGGGATACTCGCCGAGCACCTCTTCCCCCGCCTTCAGCGTAACGGTGCCCACCTGTGTTCCGGCCAGCACAGGCGCCTTCAGCTGCTGCGGCAGTGTAACGGCGGCTGTGAGGGTCTGCCCCTCCCCCTTTTTCAAGAGCAGCTTTTCGGGAACAGTGTAAGCAAGCGCCACCTCGCCTGCCACGCCGCCTGTCACAGGGAGGCTTTCCGCCCGGCCCGCGATCTCGGGCATGCCGCCCGCCTCAAACGTGGCAAACCCATAATCCAGCAGCGTGGTGGCGGCGGTAAAGCGCTCTTTGCTGGAAGGTGAACCGAGCACCACTGCCAAAAGGCCCATGCCGTCGCGCACCGCGCTGGCCGAAATACACACACCTGCGCCGTTGGTGGTACCTGTCTTCAGCCCGGTAATGCCCGCATAGCTTTTCAAAAGCTTATTTGTATTGGTCAGCTGCGTCTGGCCGCCGCGCAGCGTATCCATCCAAATGCCGGAATATTCCAAAATCTTCGGGTGGCGCAAAAGGGCCAGCGACATAATGGCGACGTCGCGCGCACTGGAATAGTGGCCCGGCGCATCCAGCCCGCAGGCATTTACAAAGTGCGTGTGCGTCATGCCAAGCTCCGCGGCGCGGGCGTTCATCATCTCGGCAAACACCGGCTCGGATCCGCCGACATATTCGGCCACGGCCACGGCCGCATCGTTGGCGCTGCACACGCAGATGGCCTTGATCAGCTCATCCAGCGTAAATTGTTCGCCCGGCTCCAGCCAGATCTGGCTGCCGCCCATATTAAAAGCATGCTCGCTGATCGGCACAATATCCGTCATCGAGATTTTTCCTGCCTCCACGGCCTCCAATGTGAGCAGCAGTGTCATCACCTTGGTGATGGAGGCCATTGGCACCTCGGCATCCGGCTCCTTTGCATACAGGATATCGCCCGTATCGATGGAGATCAGCAGCGCGTTGCGGCAGGGCAGCTCCAGCTGCGGCGCGGAAAACCGGGGATTTTCCTGAACCGTCTCGGCAATCGTCTCGTGCGGATTGGCCGACGCGGCTGCGGCTACATCCGTGGCCATCTCCCCTGCCGTGGCTGCCGTGGCCGTCTCGTCCTGCCCCTGTGTCAGAATGACGGCGGGCAGATCTTCATCGTCAGGCTCTTCTCCCGTAGCAAGTGCAGGAGATGCACACAAAACGGCAAATGCCGCCAGTAAGATCAGCGCTGTCAATTGCAGCCTGATGTTCCGTTTTTCCATAATCATCCTCCTCATCGCGGGCGCAAAACCGGCAGACGGCGCCCGCCTCTCGCTGATTCATTCATCTATATGATTTGTCCGCGCATTCCATTCAGCTTTTGTAAGCTTGGGCTGCACTGACCGGATCGATGAATCTCATCCGGCGCACGGACGTACCGGGGAGCGATATAAAACGCATGCCGGTGATTTATACATAGCCTCCCCGCGATTTGGGCAAATCCTGCCGGCGATTTGTGCAGAGCTTCCCTTGTAGTCTGCTCTTTTTTTTGCTATACTGGAACGCAAAGAGGGTGGCGGATTTGACGATCACATTTTATACGCTGGGCTGCAAGGTGAACCAGAACGAGACCGGCGCGCTGGCGCAGCTTTTTTATGAAAACGGCTTTACACCCGCGCAAAATGAGGAAAGCGCGGATGTATACGTTGTAAACAGCTGCACGGTAACGGCGGGCGGCGACAAAAAAAGCCGCCAGTGGCTGCGGCGCGCCAAGCGGCAAAACCCAAACGCCGTTACGGTGCTGACGGGCTGTTACCCGCAGGCCTTCCCCGAGGAGGCCGGCGCCGCCGCGGAGGCAGATATCGTCACCGGATCCGGCGCGCGGCGGCGCGTGCTGGAGCATGTGCTGCGCTTTATACAGACGCGCGAGCGCATCGTGGATGTGGTGCCGCACGAAAAGGGCGAGCGTTTTGAAGAATTGCCGATAGAAAAATTAGAAGGGCACACGCGTGCGTTTTTGAAAATTGAGGATGGGTGCGACAGGCGCTGTGCGTACTGTGTGATCCCCCGCGCCCGCGGCAGCGTGCGCAGCCGCGACGAAGAAAACATCCTGCGCGAGCTGCAGGTGCTGGCGCGGGGCGGCTACGCCGAGGTGGTGCTGACGGGCATCAATCTTTCAAGCTACGGCAAGGATACAGACACCGATCTTGCACGCATTGTGGCGCGCGCCGCCAGGGTGGACGGCATCCGGCGCATCCGTCTGGGCAGCCTTGAGCCGGACCTGATGACCGGCGCGCTGATCGAGGGATTGGCGCAGACGCCGCAGCTCTGCCCGCAGTTCCATCTTTCGCTGCAAAGCGGCTGCGATGCCACATTGCGGCGCATGCGGCGCGTATATGATACAAACGGCTACCGCGCCGTGGTGCACAAGCTGCGCACGGCATTCCCCGGTGCGGTGTTCACCACCGACCTGATCGTCGGCTTCCCCGGCGAAACACAGCAGGAATTTGAGGAGAGCGCCGCCTTCGCCGAGGAAATCGGCTTTTTGAAGATCCATGTGTTCAGCTATTCCCGCCGCGCCGGAACGCCCGCCTACGATATGCCGGGGCAGATCAGCGAGGAGGAAAAGCTTTTGCGCAGCCGCCAAATGCAGGCGCGGGCCGAGGCAATTCGCGCACGCGTGATCGCCGGAATGGCCGGGCAGACGGCCGAGGTACTTCTGGAAACGCCGGTGAATCACAACATATTTACGGGCTATACGCGGGAATATGTACCGGTTCTGCTCTCTGCGCCGGGGCGCCGGCAGGGCGAAATTGTGCGTGCGGTGCTGCAAGGCTATGACGGCAGCCGCTGCGCGGCCGTATTGGCCGAATGATGTCGTCTGCCGTTCTGGCCGAATGTTGCCGGGCGCCGGTTCAGGTGAGCGCTGCCGGGCAAAAAGCAGGCACATGCTTCTATTGCACACTCTATCTCGTGACAATATTTTTCTCCGCCGGAATTGAAGCTACATATTAGAATTGGAACAATACTATGTCAAAAACGTATGAAGACCAGTTAAGACAACAGTTGCTTGAATACAGCTTTCAAATGGAAAATATCTGTATGCTGGATCACTATGATCTTTTTATTTCCAAAAAAGTATTGCGTATTTTGCTTGAATGGGCTTGTTATGGACAAAACGAAGCCGGTATCATGATGGGGCGAAAAAAAGTATCGGAAATCCCGAAAGTATGGCTCAAGACGCACCTGGTCGATGTCGTAAAAAATGATTTTGAATACCGGGATGATTGGAATTACCGAAGGCTGCTGGAGATGGTTACAGAGGTGATTCCCGATTTGAAGGCTTCGATATTATCGATCAACTCTGAAACAGATGATCCTGATTTGATAGATGTAATCAATGATTTCAAATAAAAAAGCCCTCCCCGATGCTCTTTCGGAGAAGGCTTTTGCTTTCTTTTATTCGTTTTTTCTGTTCAAGCCGTCACAGCCGGTGCTTCTGCTTTGCGCTCCATCGCCCGATACAAACGCTCCTTCATGGCCTCCGGATCTGTGTGCAAGGCGGCAGCGAACTCCTCGCATACCAACTTTTCGGCAAGGCGGCGGTATTTTACATCTGCCTGGTTCAGCTTGCGCTTTCCGCCTGTACCCGTGAGACCCTTTTCCTTTTCCCAAATCTCCTTGATGACGAGAAGCGAATTCTCCGGGTCGCCGGTGGAGAGCAAATTCTGATAATGCGCAGAAATCTCCGCTGTCTTTTGCATTCCCGCTGCCTTTGGTTTCAGGCAGGCGACCGAATTCAGATAGTGCACCGCCTTCTCGCTGCTGATGATCGGGCGCAGCGGCACGGGCGAATCGAGCGGGACATAGATATAGTCAAGCCCTGTGGAAAAAGCCGGACGAAGCTTGTAGTACTGCCGCTTTTCGGCCCTTGCCAGCTTGGGCGCGTCCATCCCCTCTACCCGGCATACGCCGGCGCTGCGGTACAAAAGATAGGTTCCTACCGTATACATCGCGCTCAATCCAGATAATCGCCGACAGGCTGAGAATTGTTCTGCTTTTTTATCCGGATGATCAGGGATCCGTCCGGCTGCTGTGCTTCTTCTACAATCTTGTACTGCGTCCGGGTTTGCTCCAGATGCGCTTTATAGCTCTCGTACTCCTGCCGGACCTGCTTGCGGTTAAATTCCGTAGAGATGCCATCCTTCAGCTGGAAATGGATGGTTTGATACAGACAAGCGGCTTTGATTCGCTTCATAGAATGATCCCCCTGTTCGTTTGATGCTTTGGTGACGAATCGCTTTGTGCCAACCTGTGTCAAAGCCCTTGTTATTATTTTATCGTTTTTGGGAGATTTTTTCAAAAGGCATATTTCACAAAGATCAAGCGGCCATGCAATGCGCAAAATGCACAATTTTCTGACCATCTGTGATACCTAGGGAAGCTCTGATTAAATTGACGGGTCAGATCGGCGAGCAAATTTTCAGGCTGTCGAAGCCCCAAAATCGCAGGAATACTCTATGTATTCTATGTATTTCAAGATTTTGGGGCAAAGACAGGCGGTGTCGGCCGCATAAGGAACTTGCGGCCGACATTTCCCCGCGGGAATATGCGGGGTCATCGGCCGCATAAGGAACTTGCGGCCGACATTTCCCCGCGGGAATATGCGGGGTCATCGGCCGC
>JAAVHN010000051.1 GCA_014799685.1 Subdoligranulum sp.
AAAACAACTGCCGCCTGCTCAACCCGCCTACCAAAACGCAAAAAGAAATCATGGAATTTCTTGGCTTTGCCGCAATTGCCTTTGAATGTGTATAGTAGAATCCACTGGGAAGTTAGGATTGATATTGTAGCATTATCAATCATTCTATGGTATGATAATAGTGGAAATTGCAGCATGCCGTCTTATAAAAGCACTGGCCCGCCGGGCAGGGGGCGCCGCAGGAGGATGAAACAGTTCTGCGAAACCTGCTGCGTCAATGGAAAACGCTCGCCACCGGTGAGAGAAATTCCCTGCATGCTGCATGTTGAAAAAGGAGGAACGCAGAGATAAAGATCTGGAGTGTGCAAACAACAGAGGTGTATCAAGAGGTAAAAGAGAAGGGCATCTATCAGCCCGATTTTGAAAAGAGCTTTTTTACCGCAGAAATTTCCGCGCTGAAGGAACTGTATGATTTTACCCTGAAAGCCTTCAACCATGTCAATAATACGGATCTGCCGGGATTGATTTTCGGCTTTTGCATGAGCAATGAAACCTCGATCGCACCCATACCCGATTACAGGACGTTTTATCAGATGATCAAGATTGCAAGGCCCGCGATCGAGTCGCTGTGGAAAAAATTGCTGAAGCGCGAAACCTCCGTCATTATGGAATTGGATTATCCGGATACATTTGACGGCATTTTTCTGGATATCAACGATTTCCAATTCCTGATGCCGCCGATCATCGTATCTTATCCGTATCGGGAAGAGGACGTTGAACGGATCTGCAGCGAGATGATGCAGGGCATTGCGCCGGTTCCCGTGATGCCAAGCGGTGTAACCCAGGTGCACGCTCCCTTTATCCGGGCCGAAAACATAACGGCAATGTACCCGATGTTTGAGTTTATCTGAAAATACGGCCCCATTGGGCCGGAGAACAAAGGCGGCAGGGGGTTCAGCCCTGCCGCTTTGTTCTTCAGAGGATCTTCAGGCGTGAATGGCCTGCAGCGCCACGCAGCCCGGGCCGCCGTGCGTGATGAACACCGGGCTGAGCGGCAGTATTTCGACGGGCGTTTGGGGGAACAATGCCCCGAACAGCCGGCGTGCCTGCCCGGCAAATTTGGGCGCGCCCGCGTGCGTGATGTAAAGCCGCCAATCTGCGTTCACGCCCATCGCCTGAAATGTGTGGGCGGCCGCCTCGGCCGCGTGCAGAAAGTTGCGCTTTACGCCCGCCAGCGTCAGGCGCGTACCGTCCGGCGTTTGCGTCATCAGCGGGGCAAAGCGCACCGCCGCCCCCACGTAGGACACCAGCGGCGACAGCCGCCCGCCCCGCCGCAGATAGCCAAAATCGGAGGGGATGAGAAAGCTTTTCGACGTTTCGATCAGTTCTTTCGTGCGCTGCAAAATTTCGGCCGCGCCTGCGCCCGCCTGCGCCATGCGCACGGCGTTTTCCACCAAGTACCGGTGCGGCCCGCAGAGCGTGCGGCTGTTGAGCACCGTGATATCCTGCCCGCCCTCGCACATTCCGGCCGCGGCCGCCGCGCTGGCGTAGGTGCCGGAGAGGCCGTCGGCCATTGCGATGTTGATGATGGTATCGCCCGGATACTGCTCGTACAGCTCGAGCACATCTCCCGGAGAGGGCTGGCTGCTTGTGGGCAGATGATCCGCGTCGATCAGACTGATAAACTCCTCGGGCAGGATCTCGTCAAATTCCCGGTAGGTTTTGTTTCGGATGGTGACGGACAGCGGCGCGACGGTGAATCCCGCCTGCCGTGCTTCCCCGGGGGAGTACAGCGTGGAGCTGTCGGCGAAAATGCGGATCATAAAAAAAGGCCCCTTTCCGATTGGCATGAATTTTTATTTTTGAAATTATATAATATAGTTTTAAAAACTATTATACGTGTTTTTAAAAAATATGTCAAGCGCTGTTGCGGACGCTTGACATATTTTGAAAACGCACTAAAATAGAGGTATGGACATTTGCGGCCGGTGCGTCCGGCCGGAAAGGCGGTGTCCGTGCTTTTCCGTAAAACCGCGAAGCGCGCCCGGCCGAAGCGCTGCCGGGCGCTTTTTCAGAAACTTCTGCATAGACTGCCGCGCACGGCCCGGCGGCAGATTTCCCGATTGGCCGATCGGATTGAAGCTGCCTTAAAATTCAGAGGGGGAGTGTTTGAATGCCCACAGAAGCTGAACAGATGGTCGAGGAAATGATGGCATACCGCTGCCCGCGGTATGCGCAGCTGCCGGAGATTCCCTTGTACCGCGACCAGGTATTGGATGCGATCGAGCGCTACACCGCGCCGTTTTTCTTTGGCCGGAACGAGCCGCCGCTGACGGCGGCGATGATCAACAATTATGTAAAGCTGCAGCTGATCGATCCGCCCGTGAAAAAACGGTACGAGCGGGGACAGATCGCGCGGCTGTATTTCATCTGCCTGCTCAAGCAGGTGATGAGCATCTCCGAGCTGCGCGATCTGATGGCGATCCAGGGCCGCAGCTATCCGCTGGAGCAGGCGTATGATTATTTCTGCACCGAGCTGGAAAAGGCGCTGCAGGCCACCTTTGGCACGCGCGATTTTTCCATGCCCAGCAGCGCGCAGAAGACAACGCCCGAGAGCGAGCTGGTGCGCGGCCTTGCGCTGTGCTTTGCAAACAAAATGTTCACGCTGAAATTTATCCAGCTATACCCCGGGCAAGGGGAGGCGTAAGGCAAAACGCACAGATGGCCCCGGAGGAAAAGGCCGGTCTGTGTTCCGGCCGGGATTTCCGGAACACGAAGCCCATGGAGCGGCCGGGCGTGCCGGGCGTGATGGTTTCGGACGGCTCCCACGGCCTGCGCAAGCAGGCGGGCGAGGCCGACCGTCCGGGCCGGAACGCGGCGCGCAATGGCGGGGCTGCAGGCATAAACAGGCTTCAAACAAAAAATTGGCGGCCGCAGAAACAGATCTGCGGCCGCCTCCTTTTTTGCTGCAAAGCGGTTTTTATCGTTTTTTATGAACGCCAGCCGCGCGTCAATTGCTGTAAAAGATTTCGGCCAGCGGGGAGGTGCGGTTGAGGAACAGCACGTTGCGGCTGCCGGTGAGGCTGGCCTTGGCGGCGTCCAGGCTGCGCACGAAGTTGTAGAACTCGGCGCGCTCGGGGTCGGCATAGGCGTCGGAGAGGATGCGCATGTACTCGGCCTCGCCCTCGGCCTCCAGCATCTCGGCCTTGGCCGCGGCCTCGGACAGCATGATCTGTACCTCCTTATCGGTCTGGCTGCGGATGCGCTGCGCGTTGCTCTCGCCCTCGGCGGTGTAGCTGGCGGCGATATTGTTGCGCTCGCTGATCATGCGCTGGTAGACGGCGGCCTTGTTGTCGTCCGGCAGGTCGAGGTGCTTTGTCTCGATGGCGATGAGCTCGATGCCGTACTGATCGAGCGAATCGCCCACGCCCGCGCGGATGGCGCCGGCCAGCTCGCCGTCGCGGCCGCTGATCACCTCGCTCTGGCTCATGCCGGAGATGGTGTTCTTCATGCTGTTGTAGACGAGGCTCGTCAGGCGGCTCTCGGCGTTGGGGATGCTGCCGTTCAGCGTCTGGATGAAGCGCTGCGGGTCGTCGATGCGCCACAGGATAAAGCTGTCGGCCACCATCGTCTTTTTGTCCTGCGTGATGACGTCCGAAACCGGAAGGTCATACAGCAGCACGCGGTTGGGCATGGTCTCGCTGGTTTGGATGAACGGCAGCTTCCAGCTGACGCCGGGCACGTCACGGATGTCCACAACGCGGCCGAACTGCCGGATGACGGTATATTCGTTCTGCTGCGTCACAACGCAGGCAGAGCCCAGTACGATCACGGCGCCGATCAGTACGATGGCAAGCAGGATGCGGGAGATCGTTTTCTTTTTCATCTTCAGTTGCCCTCCTCGGCACGGGGAACGTCGTCCCAGTTGAACAGGTTCATCGAATTGCCCGATTCGTCCAAAATCACTACGCGCAGGCCGGGCAGTACATCCTCCATGGCCTCATAGTACATGCGGCGGCGGGTGATCTCGGGGAATTTGCTGTACTCCTCGTACATGGAATTGAAGCGCGCCACCTGGCCGTTGGCCTCGTTGATGCGGCTCTCGCGCGTAGCCTCGGCGCTCTGCAGCACCTTATCGGCCTCGGCCTCGGCGGCAGGGATCTGCTCTGAGCGGTACTTGTTGGCGTTGTTGATGGCGGTATCGGCGCCCTGCTTGGCGTTTTCCACTTCCTTGAACGCCGCCAGCACCTCCGCCGTCGGGGGCTCGGCGTCCTGGATGGTGATATTCACCAGCTGCAGGCCGATCTGCTCCTGCTCGAGGCGGTTTGTGATCTTTTCCTTGATCTCGCTCTGGATTTGGTTCTTGCCGGTGGTGATCACGTCGTCCACCGGGTACAGGCCGATGGTGTCGCGGATGTAGCTCTGCGCCAGCGTCTTTAAGATCGTGGCGGGCTGCTCGCTTGCGTACAGGTACTGGATGGGGTCCGTCACGCGGTACTCAAGGAAGAAATCCACATTGACGAAGTTGAAATCGCTGGTGATCATCAGGCTTTCGTCGTCGATGGAGGCATTCGTGTACGGGTCGTACCCGATGGCGACGCCGCGGATGGTCATATCCACCTTGTGCACCTGCTGGATGAACGGGATCTTGAAGTGCAGGCCGCTGGCGCTGACGGTGTGCGGTACGCCGAACGTGGTGACGACGGCGTTTTCCTGCTCGTTGATGCTGTAGACGGAATTGAGCGCCAGAATGGCCAGCAGCGCCACGAGCACGATCGCCCATACGAGGCGCTTCGTGTTTTTCGAGCTGCGGGACGGCCGCATGTGCTGCGCTCCTGCGGTGCGCGGCGCGCCGTCCTCGGCCCCGGAAGGGCCTGCCTGATAGCTGCGGCCGAAGCCGCCGGGGAACGGAATGCGGGACATGGTATTCCTCCTTTTGAAAATGAAAGATTGAAAATTGGAACGCGGAATGGGAAACAAACATGTGGCCACAAAAAAGGAAGCAGTTATAACAAAAAAGACTTTTACCGCGGGCTCCTGCCCGGATAAAAGTCTTGTTGAACTCTGGATCAAAGCGATCCGCAGCAGTCTTGAAGCCCCGAGCCGTTCGGCTGTCCTGACGGAACCTCAACACGGCGTGTGCCGTGCAACTACTCCCTTTCGATGAATCTATCCTACCATATCGTTAAAGATTTGTCAAGTACTTTTGGGAAATATTTTTCCTTTATTCGTGCAAATACTGCACAGCGCTTGCAAAGCGGCTTTCGGTGGCGTATTTTTCCGGCGCGCTGGCCTTGTACTTGTTCAGCGCGGCGGTGGCCCTGCCCGGATTCTGCAGCGTGCCCGCGCCGGCCACGCAGCCGCCGGGGCAGGCCATGCCCTCCAGCAGATAGCCGTTCAGCTTGCCGGTCTTGGCGAGCGTGAGCATCTTGCGGCATTCGCGCAGGCCCTGCGCGGCCATTACCTTCACCTCGCGGTCGGGGTCGATCTCGTGGATGGCGTTCACCACGGCATTGGCCACGCCGCCGGATACCGCGAAGCCGCGCCCGTCGGCCGTTGCCTCGCGCAGCTCGGCGCCCTCGGCCACCTCGGCAAACTGGATGGCCTTCGCCTCGAACATGCCCATCACTTCTTCAAACGTGAGCACAAAATCCACATCGCTGCGGATGGTGCGGCGGCTGGCCTCCAATTTTTTCGCGGCGCACGGCCCGATGAATACCACCTTGCAGCCGGGGAACTGCTTTTTGATCAGGCGCGCAGTGAACACCATCGGCGTGAGCGCCATCGAGATATACGGCGCAAAATCCGGGAACAGCTTTTTCGCCATCACGCTCCACGCCGGACAGCAGGAGGTGGCCATAAACGGCTGGTTTTCCGGCACTTCCTTCATGAAATCCCTGGCTTCCTCGATGGTGCAGAGGTCGGCGCCCACGGCCACCTCCACCACGTCGGCAAAGCCGAGCAGCTGCATCGCGGGCTTCAGCTTTTCGGGCGTGATCTCGGGCCCGAACTGGCCCACGAACGCGGGAGCGACAGCGGCGATTACCTGGTCGCCCTCCTTGATGGACTGGATCACCTGGAAGATCTGGCTCTTATCGGCAATGGCGCCGAACGGGCAGTTCACAAGGCACATGCCGCAGGAGACGCAGCGGTCGTAATCGATCTTCGCGTGGCCCTGCTCGTCCGAGCCGATGGCGTCCATGCCGCAGGCGGCCGCGCACGGGCGCTCGATCTTGTTGATGGCTCCGTAGGGGCAGGCGTTCGCGCACTGGCCGCACTTGATGCATTTTTCCGGATCGATGACGCTTTTGCCGTGCACGATGGACACCGCGTCCTTGGGGCACACCTCCACGCACGGGTGCGCGAGGCAGCCCTGGCACAGATCGGTGACATGGTACGATTTTTCCGGGCAGGCGTTGCAGGCAAATTTGATTACGTTGATGAGCGGCGGCTCGTAATATTTTTCCGGGCGCGCGGCCTCCTCAATGCCGGTGGCAAGCGGCGCGTGCTCGGCCATCGGGCGCAGCGAGAGGCCCATCGAAAGGCGCAGGCGCTCGCCGACGATGGCGCGCTCCAAAAAGATACTGTCGCGGTAGCGGCTCACCTCTCCGGGCACAATCTTGTACGGCAGCTCCTCGATGCGGCTGTAATCGCCGCCCTCGTAGGCCATGCGGGCCACCTCGGTGAACACCTTGCGGCGGATGTGCATCAGGGAAGAATCGATTCCTCGCACCGGCATGATAAAACCTCTTTTCCTTTATTTTATCCACTTCATAAAAAGTGTTCTCAAAGTGTTATAAAAATATCATACCATAACGCGCCGCTGCGCGCAAGTGTCCGGCCCGTGCAAAAAGCGGCCGAAAGCGGCGGGAAAGCGGAAAAAAGCACTTTCGAAAAGGGCAAAGCACCGCTTTGCGCAAAAGGCGGACATCTCCCTGCGCAAAAGGCAGCACGGCCCGCGCAAAAAGCAAAGCGGCGATACCCCTCGGGGGCTTCTTGTATCCGGCATGGGTTTTGCCTATACTATTTCTAAAGATTGCAAAAGGCTGCGAAGGGCTGCAAATACAATATGCACCGGCTGCGTGCAGTCAATTCAGGAAAACGGGGAATCGAAAAAGATGAATGAATTTTGGGAGTGGGCCGCGGACGCTTTGTGGGACAGCGTGCGTATGCTGCCGTTTTTGTTTGCGGCCTACTGGCTGATCGAGTATGTGGAGCAGCGCCATTCCGAGGGGGTGGAGCGCGTCCTTGCGGGCGGCGGACGTTTCGGTTTTGTGCCGGGCGCGGTGCTGGGGCTTTTGCCGCAGTGCGGCTTTTCGGCCATGGCGGCGAATTTGTACGCCAGCCGCGTCATCTCGCTGGGCACGCTGCTGGCGGTGTTCCTCGCCACCTCCGACGAGGCGGTGCCGCTGATGCTCGCGAGCCCCGGCCACTGGCGGCAGCTGGCGGCACTGCTGGGCGTGAAGCTAACGGTGGCGCTGCTGGCGGGCTTTTTGGCCGATATCGCGCTGCGCGGCCTTGTGCCGCAGAGCCTGCGCGGCGGATACCTCGGCAGCGCGCGGGAGGTGGACTGCCACGCGCACGAGGAGGACGAGGGCGTCCTCAAAGCCGCCTGCCGGCACACGCTGCATATTTTTCTGTTTATCCTGGCGTTCAATCTCGCGCTCGGCGGGCTGGCTGCCGCCGTGGGCGAGGAGACCCTCGGCGCGTTTCTGGCCGCGGCGGGCCCATGGCAGCCGCTGGCGGCGGGGCTCATCGGCCTTATTCCAAACTGCGTATCCTCTGTGCTGCTGACACAGCTGTACCTTGCAGGGCAGCTCTCGCTGGGCGGCGTGGTGGCGGGCCTGTGCACAGGCGCGGGCGTCGGCCTTGCGGTGCTGCTGCGCGCGAACAAAAGCCGCAGGCAAAACGCCTTTATCGTGCTGCTGCTGTACCTGACCGGCACGGCGGCGGGGCTTTTGTGCGGGCTGGTTAGTTAGGGGCTTTCATTTGGCTTTCAGCGGTGCGGCCCGCCGGGCGGAAGAAACATTTCCCCGCCCGGCAGATGGGCGTTCCCCGGGCGGCAAAGCAAACATTACCGCTATTTTTGCCCGATTTGGCGCGGATGTGCCACGGAAATCAATTTTTAAGGAAGCGGAAATTTCCAGCCAGTTTATATGGCAAAAATATCCATGATATAAGATGATTTTCGACCTTTACAACGCACGAATGGGTGAAAATGGAAATAGCTGGAAACAAAATTGATTTCCGTGCGGATGTGCCACGAAAGGGTGACATTCGCAAAAAAATGTGGTATACTGTTCCCAAAGCATTTCAAAAGCTGCGCAAAGCGGCGCAGCGCCGCAGACGCCTTGCCGGGGATCTGACGGCGCGGGAAGCTTTGAACGATGCACAACACGGCAAAAGGGGGGCTTCCGGATGCGTGTTTTGAAAAAAATACTTCTTTGGCTGCTGCTGGTGGCCGTGCTGACGGCTTTGATCGTGGGCGGCGCGGTGGCGTGGTCGTACCACAATACCGACGCGGCCGCGTTCGAGCCGCCCGTGGTGAACGTGGGCGGCCAGAGCCTTGCCGTCAATGGATATACCTGGAACGTCCCGGTGATGGGCGGCCTTCTTTATAAAAGCAGCGAAGCGCCCGCGACGCTGCAGGCGCAGGAGCTCGGCGTCTGGGATCAGGCTTCACTGGAGATCACAATGCCCGGCGGCGGCTGCCGTGCGCACATGGTGGTGAAGGACGCGAACGGCGGGGTTTTGCTGGATGCCAACAACGAGACAAAGCTGACGCTGGAATTCCCCGCGAACGGCCGGTATACGTTGGAGGCAGAGGTGGCTGTGCCGCAGGCCGACCGCCGCGCGCCCGGCCAGTCGGCCGGAGGCTACGGCTCGTTCCGGTACACGGCGCGCATCGACGTAAATGTGGAGCCGAAATTGGAATTTTCCGCCGTAAAGGTGGAGCAGGGATCGGTAATCACCGTGCTGCTCACCGGCTTTTTGGACGGGCTGGAGCCCGTGATCGAAAACGATTTAAGCCTTGCGCAGTTCTGCGATGTGCCCGGCGGCAAGGCCGCGTTCATCGGCGTGCACTACAACCGTGAGCCGGGCACGTATAACATCCATGTCGCCTGCGGCAGCATCGACGTGACGCAGGAGGTCACCGTTGTGCACCGGGATTTCCCAAGGCAGGATCTGTGGATCGACCTCAGCGGCTCGAACGGCGAGGCGAGCAGCGCGGGCGCCAACGCGCAGTGGCGCGATGCGATCTATCCGCTCTACGAGCTGGCGGATGCCGAGATCTACTGGGAGGGCACGTTCGTGCGCCCGTGTGAGGCGACGGCGAAGAACACCGAGTACGGCCTGTTCCGCTACACGAACGGCTCGCCGTATCCGGAGCGCCACGCGGGCATCGATTACGACTGCGATCTGGGCGACGCCGTCTGGTCTCCCGCGCGCGGCCGCGTCGTCTATGCGGATTACCTGCTGGCGACGGGCAACACCGTTGTGGTGGAGCACGGCGGGGGACTCAAGAGCTTTTTCTTCCACCTCGATTCCCTCGCCTGCGCGCAGGGCGATTTTGTCGAGCAGGAGCAGGTGGTGGGCTACGCGGGCACGACGGGCTATTCCACCGGCCCGCACCTGCATTATGAGGCGCGCATCGGCAACCAGAGCGTAGACCCGGAGCAGCTGTTCGGCGGCACCAGCGGGCTGTATTTTGCCACGAAGCGCCGCAGCTGAAAAAGTGTGCAGCATGATCGGGGCGCGGCGTTCACGCCGCTTTTGTCCGGAGCTTACCGGAAGAATATTTTTGTTTTCCCTTTTAAAATAAGGAGATCACCGGATGGAACCAACCAAGCAAACGCCCGTCATTCCGCCCGTCGAGGAGGAAGACGTGTCGTTTATCACAGAAGAAGAAATTACCAGGATCCGCAGCCGCGTCAAAAAGACGCCCACCGTCATCAGTATGACGCAGGAATTTGTGGTGCAGCTGCAGCGCGCCCGGAATGAGGCGGCGGTGCCCACCCCGGGCGGAAAGCTGCCGGTTCGCGCCGTGTACAACGCCTTCGGGCAGCTGCTGTATCTGATTGGCACCCAGACGGAATACGCCTTTATCCGTCTGGTGCGCGCGGCCCGCGGCGCCTTTGCGCTGTCCCTGCGCGCGGCCGCGGCGCTGGTGCGCTTTGTCTGCGGCCCCCTGTGGGCGCTGTTCACCAGTATCTGGAACGATGTAACGGCCCCGATCCGCTATTTTGCGGGCGGCGTGAACAATATGCGCGAGGCGGCCGAAGCCGGAGCGCCCAAAGACGGCCGCGGTGGCCGGGCGCGCGGCAGGATCAGCCGGCGAACCTATCGGAAAATGCTCTTTGGCGCGCTGAGCTATCTGCTGCCCGTGGGCGCGCTGATCGTGTTCGGCTTTACGGTGCGGGAGATGCTGGGGGCGAATTTCTCGCTCGGCGTCAGCTACAACGACAATGTGTTTTTCATTGAGAATGAAGGCGTGTGGGATTCCGCCGAAAAGATGGTGCAGGAGCGCGTGATGGCCTCGATGGGCTCGTCGATAGACTGGAATTCGCATCCGGCTTTTGAGCTGCGCATCGTCGACCCTGCCGCGCGCACCGGCGCGAGCGAGCTGGCCGACCGCATCATCTCGGCCTCGTCGGATCAGATTATGCAGGCCGTGGGCGTGCGCGTGAACGGGGAGTTAGTGAGCATCGTGGAGGACGGCCGCGCCGTGCAGCAGCTGCTGGACGACACCATCGCCGGCTACACGGACGGCACACACGAGCGCGTGGAGTATGTGCACAGCATCGACCAGGTGCCCGGCATTTACTTTACCAATTCCGTGCAGGATACCACGATGGCGCTGCAGTCGCTGGTATACGGCGGCGTGCTGAGCGTGCGCGTGATCGATTTGATCGAGTACGACGAGCCGCTTGCCTACACCACCGAGGAGCAGGAATCCGACCAGTATTACGAGGGCACGCGCCGCGTCACGCAGCGTGGACAGGACGGCGTGCAGCACGTGGTGGCTGAACAGACGAGCGTGGACGGCGATGTCGTCTCCGTCGTTCCCATTCAGTGGATGGTTACTGTCGAGATGCAGCCGGAGATCATCACCGTCGGCACAAAGCAGGTGCCCTACAGCTATGCCACCGCCGAGGGCGGCACGGTGGTGGGTTCGGGCTCGATGATCTTCCCGGTGCCGGAACTCAGCTATATCACAACGCGCTTTGGCGGACACCGCGGCATCGACCTCTGCGCGCCGGCGGGATCGCCCATTCTGGCGGCCGATTCCGGCGTGGTGGTGGAGGCCGGCTGGCACGGCAGCTTCGGCAACTATATCCTCATCGACCACGGCAACGGCTACACCACGCGCTACGCGCACTGCACCGACCTGCTGGTGGGCGTGGGAACGCCTGTCGCGCGCGGCCAGATGATCGCCACCGTGGGCAGCACGGGCTATTCCACGGGTAATCACTGCCATTTCGAGGTGGCTGTCAACGGCGCCCTCACCGACCCGGCGCCCTATATCGGCGCGTAAAGCGGCGTGATATTTTGCAGGCCCGGTCTTTGCGGATCGGCTTTTGCAGCCCGGATATTGTGCCGCGGCCTCTGCGCCCGCTTTTTCGCTGGGCAGCTGCTGGGTAAGGGCATTGTGCCGCAGCGCGGCTTCTGCCCTGTATTTTCCGGCGCGTAGAGCGGTTCTGTGTATTTGCGGTTTGGCAACCAATTGTAATTGTAAAAAGGAGGCGCCTGGCGGGCAGAGCCTGCCGGGCGCGCTTTTCGGAAGTTTGTTTTTGCAATTTTCATTTTATGAGGAGGGATCTTGTGTGATCGGATGGATCATCCTGGCGCTGCTGGCGGCTTTGTGTGCGGTGGTGCTGGTGCGCACGGCGCTTTTCAGGCCCGCGCCCGGGCAGGCGGCGCAGCCCGAACCCGTTTCGGTGGACGGCGCGGGTGCGGCCGAACACCTGGCGCAGCTGGTGCGCTTTGCGACGGTATCGTCCTACAACGAGGCGGAATTTGACGAAGCGGTCTTCGAGGCGTTCCGCCAGAAGCTGCGCGAGCTGTATCCGCGCGCACATGCGGCGCCGGCCGGTATTGGAAGGTCTCCAATTCGGTTCTATATTTATACTATATAGTCGGCGGAAGATATCCGGGAAAATTACAGGTGCGCCGCCCGGAATGGTTGTATCGCTCATACAAAATTAGATTTGGAACAATCAAAAGGTTTATTCCTGTTTTTAACAACCGGTATAAAATAAATTATTTATTACTTTAAGGAGGAAGATTCCAATGAATCCTGAACTGATCCAGCAATACGCTGAATTTGCCGTAAAGATCGGCGTGAATCCCCAGCCGGGGCAGACACTGCTGATTCAGGCACCCATCGAGGGCGCCGTGTTCGCGCGCGCGTGCGCCGAGGCTGGCTACCGTGCCGGCGCGAAGGAGGTCGTGGTGCATTACATCGACGAAAAGCTTTCGCGCATCAAGATGGAGCACACCGCCGTGGAGGTACTGGAGGACGTAAAGCCGTGGGTCGAGCGCAGCAAGTTGGATTATGTGCAGAGCGAGGGCGGCGCGTGCGTGCTGAACATCGTCGCGAGCGACCCCGAGGTCTACAAGGGCCTGGATGCGGAGAAGGTGGGCCGTGCCCGGCAGGCGCTGCTGAAAGCCCAGAGGGAATGGCGCAGCTATACGATGAATGATAAGATCCAGTGGAGCATCGTCGCCATCCCCAGCCCCGCGTGGGCGGGCAAGGTGTTCCCCGGCCTGCCCGAAGACGAGGCGATGGAAAAGCTGTGGGACGCCATCTTCGATGTGTGCCGCGTGAAGGGCGGCAACGTGGTGTTCGAGTGGCAGGAGCATGTGAAACGCATGTGCGCCCGGCGCGACCACATGAACGAGCTGCAGTTGGAGAGCGTGCGCCTGCAGAGCGCGAACGGCACCGATCTCGTCGTCGGCCTGGCCGAGGGCGCCGTGTGGGAGGGTGCAAACAGCCACACGCCCGAGGGGTATGAGTTCATTGCGAACATCCCCACCGAGGAGGTGTTCACCGCGCCGCACCGCCTGCGTGTAAACGGCGTGGTAAAGAGCACAAAGCCCTATGTGTACAACGGCAACCTGATCGAGGATTTCTCGGTGACATTCCGGGACGGCAAGGTGGTGGAGCATTCCGCACGCGTCGGCGAGGCGCTGCTGGGCCAGCTGCTGGATACCGACGAGGGCGCGCGCCACATCGGCGAGATCGCGCTGGTGCCCGCGTCCAGCCCCATCAACCGGCGGAACCTGCTGTTCTACAACACGCTGTTTGACGAAAACGCCGCCTGCCATATCGCGTTTGGCCGGGGCTATCCCGGCACCGTGACAGGCGGTACGGCGATGACGACGGATCAGCTGCTGGAAAAAGGCGTGAACGACAGCCTCATTCACGAGGACGTGATGGTGGGCGCGCCCGATATGACGATCACCGGCACCACCAAAACCGGCGAGACGGTGAAGATCTTCGAAAACGGCGAGTGGGCGTTTTGAGGGAAGCGTTCAGCGTGCAGCGCTTCGTTTAGAGAGATGTATTATTTGAAGCTTAGGGTGCGGCGCCTCGTTCCGAATGCAGCGTTTCGCGTGTAACGTTTGGGGCACGGCGTTCGTTTCGAGAAGAGAATGTGCAAAAATAACATCCGCCGAAAACGGCCCGGTTTGGGCACGGCTTCGGCGGGTGTTTTTTGTATGTTTTTGTGGTGCGTCTTCACGATTTCTGCGTTTTTCATATAATAAACAGTGTAGAACAAAAGCGATCTCAAACATTTATCTTGCAGTCATGAGCTGGTTGTGACATAATAATCCCACAAAGGGGGTTGTTAATATGCCGCATATCATCCCGTTTCGGGACCTTAAAGATACTGCTGCCATCTCGCAAATGTGCAATGAATCCAACGAGCCGATTTATAATCACCAAAAATGGATATGGTGAAATGGTGATCATGAGCATGAAGACCTATGAGGAAACATTGTATTTGAACAATGTTTATTCCAAGCTGGCACAGGCCGAGAATGAGATCCGCAGCCAAAATACTGTAGACGCACGTCGTTCCCTCCAAGAATTAAGAGGAAAATATGGGATATAAAATCATTGAAACAAATCAGAGCTTCCTTAAAGATATTCGGGAAGATCGCTTGCGCTGTATAAAAACCGCCGTACTTCCATCACATCGCCGATCACGACATAAAATACCGTGTAGTGATGGACATAAATGCGATAATACGGATGCTTGCGGTGCCGCGATCCCGGATAGGGTTCAAGGCTTTCCGCATATTCTGCCCTTTTATAAATAGCAGCTTCCGTATCCTCTATCAGCTGCAGAGCGGCATCGGCGTTTTCCAGCACGTCAGTAATATAGTCGGCTGCGCGCATCAGATCGCTTTGGAACAGCTGCGTGAATTCGACTTTATACCTTTTTCTTTTCACGAATATGCGCCCTCACGTTTCCAAAGACCTCTTCGCCCGTCAGCCTTACCGGATCGCGCTCTGCCGCGGCGTCCGCTTCATCTAATTTTGCCTCTATGGAACCGGTCAATGCGGCATATCGCTCCATGCTTAGAACGACCATGCTGCCATAGCCGTTCTTGGTCAAAAATACCGGCTGCTGCTGCTCGATGACGATGCGCTCCACCTCCGGATATTTGTTGCGAAGATCGGATACCGGCCTGATCTGCATCATGACTGATTGCCTCCTTGTGCTAAATTTATCTTTATTTTATCATAATATTATCATATTGCAAGTGTTTTTTTGAAAGGCGAATCTAAACAAAAAGCTCTGAAAAACACCCGCCGAAAACGGCCCGGTTTGGGCACGGCTTCGGCGGGTGTTCTGCATTTTGTATTGGATTTTTGCGCAAGGCAGGCGCCGCCTTACGGGTGCGGGTTGACGATGTTGCGCCAATCGAGGTCGCCGCGTTCGAGGCCGTGGATGAGTACCTCGGCGGTGGCGATGTTGGTGGCGATGGGGATGTTGTGCACGTCGCACAGGCGCAGCAGGTTCATCTCGTTCGGCTCGTGCGGCTTTGCGCTGATGGGGTCGCGGAAGAACAGCAGCAGGTCGATCTCGTTGCAGGCGATGCAGGCCGCGATCTGCTGGTCGCCGCCGTGGGTGCCGGATAAAAAGCGCTGAATGCGCAGGCCGGTGGCCTCCCCCACCAGCTTGCCTGTCGTACCCGTTGCGCATAGCTCGTGCTGAGATAGGACCCGGCAGTATGCGATGCAGAACTGGACCATCAGCTCTTTCTTGGAATCATGTGCGATCAAGGCGATTTTCATTCGGCATTCCCCCTTTGTTTCTGTATCGTACTGATCGAAAATGATAACTTTTATCTATATAAAATGATAAAGCGGTAAAGCACGGCAAAATAAACCATATAGCCGCAAACCTATCGGACCACAAGCGGAATGTACAGCCCGCACATTCGCGCGGCGACGGAGCGCAGCACAAGCCGGGACCGGCCTTTCGGCGAAAGCGGTGTGCCCGTGGCGCCTGCCCGGCGGATTTCGTCGCTGTAGGGCACGACGCCAATCAGCTGTGCGCCCACGGTATCGATGCATTCGTCCAGATTTTGCACGCCGCAGTTTTCCAGCGTGGGCGGCACCTGATTAAGAAGCAGCCGCACCTCGGCGCAGCCGCCGGCTGTCAGGGCGTCGCAGACGATCTTGCCGTCGCGCATGGCGACAGGATCCGGCGTCAGCACCAAAAGCGCGCGGTGCGCCACGGTCAGCGCCGCCTCGAACGGTGCGCCCAGCCCCGCCGCAGTGTCCAGCAGGATCACATCGAACACGGGGCCGGCTTTTTCCACGAACACGCGCAGTGCGGCCGGCCGGATGCGGCCGCCCGAATAGGGCGCGCTGATCAGATACAAATCGCGGTAAACGGGGCTTTCCACAATGGCCTTCCCTGCCTCGCAGCGGCCGGTGAGCACGTCCTCGATATCGTATACGGTTTTGCCGCAGACGCCGGCAATATAATCCACGCTGCGCAGCCCGCAGTCCAGCTCCACCAGCAAAACGCGCTTGCCGCGTGCGGCAAGCTCCGCGCCCAGCAGTACGGCAAGGGTGCTTTTCCCTGTGCCGCCTTTGCCGGAGGCGATCATGGTGACGTTTGCGCTCATGCCTTTCCCTCATTTAAACAGGAGATTACGCCAGTCTATTTTCATAATAGCACAAAAATGGAGTTGACACAACTGTTTTTTTGGGCGATAGCAACATATTTCTGATTTTCTTATCCTGCCTTCCCGGCACGCTTTTACAAAACGCCGCATTCCCGCAGCGCGGCATACAAACGCGCCACCGGCAGGCCCATCACATTAAAATAGCAGCCCTCGATGCCGGTGATGAATTTCGAGGCGCCGCTCTGGATGCCGTAGGCGCCCGCCTTGTCGTAGGGATCGTCCGTGGCGGTGTAGGCGTCGATCTCGGTGTCCGAAAGCGGGGCAAAGTGCACGCGCGTGGTCTCGGCAAAGCCCGTCCTGCGGCTGCCGGCGCAGAGGAATACCCCAGTGTGCACCAGATGCACGCGGCCGGAAAGCGCGCGCAGCATCCGCTGTGCGTCGTCCGGATCCTGCGGTTTGCCGAAGATCACGCCGTCCACATCGACGACGGTATCACAGCCGATCACCGCGGCCTCCGGATGGGTGCGGGCGACGGCGCGGCACTTGGCCTCGGCCAGCCGCTGCGCCAGCAGGGCCGGGCTGCCGCAGGGTGCGGCGCGCACGACGGCGGCCTCGTCCACATCGGCGGCGCACACGGCAAAATCCGGCGTGATATGCGCCAGCAGCTCCTGCCGGCGGGGCGAGGCCGATGCCAAAAGGATGTTCATCTTGTTCATACCGGCGCTTTTGCTCCCTTCATCAGCGCAGATCCGTTTTGTTGTAGCAGAAAATCGCGAGCGCGATGGTGATGATCTGCGCCACGCTGATGCCCATCGAAAAGCCGAATGTCAGCCGGACGACGGAGAGATCCAGCACAAACGGGCTGTCGGCATTGAAGCCGATGGAGCTGGAATAGGAAAGCCAGCTGAGGAAGGGCACGTGCGCGCAGAGATTGGCCAGCATCGCGCCCAGCACAATGCCTGCGAGCAGAAAAAAGACAAGCAGCAGATTGCGTTTCAGTCTCATGATCACTTCACCTGTTTACAATAAAATAATGAAAATCGTTGAGCCGCCCGTGCGGCTCGGGCATGTATTTGTTTTTTGCGGTTTCCGGTTTTGTTTGCAGTTTGCCGGGAACAGGAGGGCTTTATTCGAAAAAAGCTTTTTATAGGCCGAAGCTGTTTGTGCTGTTCCGAAACAGCCGAGGCACAAGGACAGCGAGGAACAAAGGACGGTGGGGAACAAAGACAGCAGAGTGGGGAAACGGGGCGTTCGTTCAGCCGGAAAACTTCCCCGTGGAACCGAAGCCGCCCCGGCCGCGCTCGGTGGGGGTGAGCGTGTCCGCTTCCTCCAGCTGCGGCAGCAGCACAGGCACGACGGCAAGCTGTGCGATGCGCTCGCCCGCGTGCACGGTATACGGCTCGGCCGAGAGGTTCACGAGCCCGACGGAGATCTCGCCCCGGTAATCCGAATCGATCACGCCCACGCCGTTCGAGAGCGCCAGTCCGTGCTTGACGGCGAGGCCGCTTCGCGCAAACACCAGCGCGACGGTCTCGGGCCCGGGCAGCTCGATGGCAATGCCCGTGGGGATCACCGCGCGCCCCAGCGGCGGCAGCGTGACGCCCTCCTCCCCGCACACGGCGTGCAGATCCATCGCCGCGCTGCCCGGCGTGGCGCGCACCGGCGTGACGGCTTCGGGCCGAAGCTTTTGATAACGCAGAGTCATAGCACAAGGCTCCTTTTGGGCAGAGTGTAGAGTGTAGAGTTTAGAGTATAGAGTTTAAAGTGTAATGCTGAAGCGCAGAGGATAGAGAAAAAGCGGTATCACAGCGATTGCAGAAAGAGCGGTGACGAAAAATTTTTCTCTAAACGCGCTCAACCCGCTTGACCCTAAACTCTAAACACTGCACGCCAAACTCTATTTTCAGCTTGTCCCTTTTTCGTACAACCCGCGCGTGAACGGGCCGTCGAAGGGCCGGCCGGCCTCGAACAGCGCCAGCACCTCGCTCACACGCTGCTGTGTTTCGATGGTGAAATACAGCAGCGGCATCGTTACGGGCAGCGCAGTGCGGCGATCACCCCAATATAATGGAATGGGGTTGCAGACCGTGCGCGCGCCGTCCGGGCCGGTGCACCGCACGGGAAAGCGCATGCCCTTGCGATCCAGCAGAGCGCCCGTCCGATCGCAGCGGGCGCAGCCGTGCACATTGTGCAGCGGGCAGGCGCGCGTGAGCATCAGCGGCATATGCCCGTAGGCCAGCGCCAGTGTGGGCAGCGGCGCCGTGCATTCAGCGAGGGCGGAAAGCGTCAGCTCGGGCGAGAGCGTCAGCGCGCGGGCGCCCAGCGCAGCATATTCCCGCGCGGCCAGCGGGTTTGCGATGTTCAGGCCGAAGCCCCCCATCACCGGCAGCCCCGCGCAAGTGTGAAAATGCGCGATATTTTGCGCCACATAGCCCGCAAAGCCCTCGCTTTGGCTCTGCTGTACTTCGTGTGCGGCGGTCTGCTCCGCGCCGCCGAACACGGCGCGCGGCAGCTCCAGCCAGGTTTTGCCGCGCAGCGCCGGGGGCACCTCGCGCCACGCGGCCAGCGGTACGATCACACAGCACAGGGAATCCGGAAGCTGCGGCGGTATTTGCGCAGGGCCGGCAAAGCGGGCGGCAAGCCCCTGCGCCTGCGTGCGGGGGAAACCGGCCGGCTGCGCTTCGGCCCGCTCCCCTGCAGAGCTCTTTCCCTGTGCTTCGGCAGAATTTTCTCCCTGCGTTTCGGCAAAGTCTTTTCTCTGCGCTTCGGCAGGATTTTTTTCCTGCATTTCGGCAGGGGTTCCTCCCTGCGTCCCGGCAAAGAGGGGCGCATTGCCCGCCCCAATGGGTGGGACTGCATCCGCTGCCCCGCCCGCCAAAACAGCCGCCAGCCCGGCCGGATCCTCCGGCAGCGGCGCACAGGGGATGGGCCGGGGCGCCGCGCGCTGCCGCAGCAGCTCCTCCAGCGCGCGGCGGCGCAGCTCGTTCACCGCGCTGCCCGGCAGAAACCATTCGCTGCCCGTCACCGAGACGGCCCCGGCCCAAAAGGGCGTGCCGCCCGTTTTCTCCAGCGCGCGGCGGTAGACCGATTTGGCCTCTTCCGGCGGCTTTTGCCCGGGCTGCAGCGGCGAAGCGTCCGAAACCACGGCATGGTTGCCGTCCGCGTCGGCGGCCTCCAGCCGCGCGCCGTCCGCCGAGAGCGTCAGCGCCAGCGAGACGCCCACATTGCGGCTCTCGCGGCGGTAGAGCTCGTGCAGCTTCGGCGCGGCCTGCTTTGCCGCGGCGGCATCCGCCTCGGTGCGCGTGCCGAACATATCGCCCCCGCGCCGGTTCTCCAAATAACCGTTTGTAAACCCGGAGCGCGAAAATACGTTTCGTAAAAGCTCTTCGTCATACGGCTCAGCCGCACGCGCGTGCAGGCACGCGTCGATGGCCGCCGCCACATATTCGGGCGGGCGCAGCCGCCCCTCGATCTTCACACTGGCGACGCCCGCGCGCGCAAGCTCCGGCAGCAGCCGCAGCGCGGAGAGGTCCTTTAAGCTCAGATGGTGCCCCAAAGCCGTGCGCGCACCGTCCGATGCGTCGAACGGCAGGCGGCACGGCCCGGCACAGCCGCCGCGATTGCCGCTGCGGCCGCCCAGAAACGCGCTCATATAGCACTGGCCGGAGACGCTCATGCACAGCGCGCCGTGCACGAACACCTCGGTTTCGACGCCGCATTCCGCCGCCGCGCGGGTGACGGCAGCCACCTCGCCCAGCGTCAGCTCCCGCGCGAGGATCACGCGTGAAAAGCCCATCGCGGCCAGCTGCCGCACACCGTCCGCGCTCTGCACGCTCATCTGCGTGGAGCCGTGCAGCGCAATGCCCGGCGCAAGCCGGCGCACCAGCGACGCGGCGGCAAGATCCTGCACGATCACGGCGTCGGCTCCCGCGGCGGCGATGTCACGGACGGCCCCGGCCAGCGCGGCAAGCTCGCCGGGGTAGACCGTGGTGTTCAGCGCCACATACACGCGCACGCCGCGCGCATGGCAGAACGAGACGGCGCTGCGCAGCTCTTCCGCCGAAAAATTGCCCGCCGTGCGGCGCGCATTAAAATGCTGCAGCCCGAGATAGACGGCGTCCGCACCGGCGAACACCGCTGCGCGAAGCATCTCGGCGTTGCCGGCGGGGGCCAGTATCTCGGGCCGCACGTCGGGCAGCTCCCGAACCGTCAACGGTTCTCCTTCATATACGTGATCTCGCGCCGCAGACGTTCCACCTCGCGCCGCGATTCCTCGGCGGCCAGCTTCGCCTTGGCGGCGTCCTCTAAGTAATCCTTGATTTGCGCGCGCATGTTGTCGGCGCCGATGGTGCTCTTTTTTAACTCGTCCAGGTAGCCCAGCGCCGTGATGACGGCGGCTGTGGTGACGGAGGCCGACGGCGCCCCGGCCAGCATCTGCGTGATGTCCTTGTCCAGCTTTTCGGCAAGCGACATGACATATTCCTCCGTATCCGTGGTGGCGATGACATAACTGACGCCGCAGATCTCAAGCTTCACCTTGTTTGCAGGCATGTTCCGGTATCCCCTTTCGATTGATCAAACAAAAGTGCTTTTGGCAATGTTTCTTCTATTATATACGAATTGCGCGCGGATAGAAAGTATATTTTGAAACTTTTCCGAAAAAATGAAAAACAAACGGAAAAAAGATCCGGGCCTTGCGCGAATTTCCGCCGTGCGGCGCGTTTTTTTTCGTTTAGTTTTCACCGCACCGGGCGAATAAACAAGTAAGAAAAGAAAATGGGTGTGCCGTGCGGACGGGTGGCCTTGAAGGCGCGGCCGGACATAAATGCAACTTGGGAGGGTTGGTTTTATGAATATCACTCCTTTGCGTCCCTATCAAACCGGTGTGAAGAAAGTAAGCGCCGCAGGAAGGAAGAACTTTTACACCGCCATTGGCGCGCTGGCCGAAGAGGCAAGACAGCCCGCCGATCAAACACAGAACGTAGACCGGCTGGATATCTCCGGCACCGCGCAGCGCAGCGAGGTGGAGAAAACGGCCTGGACGCTGACGCAGCAGGCCGCGCAGCCCACCGCGTCGCAGCGCATCGACAGCCTGCGCGCGGCCGTGCAGAGCCGCACGTATTCCGTGCCGGCCGAGCAGATCGCGGATGCGATGGTCTCGTCGTGGAGGATGCTGTGATGGCGCAGCCGTTTGAAGAATACCGCGCGTTTTTAGAGCATTACGCCTCGTTTTTAGAGGAGATGAGCGCGCAGTCGCAGGGGCTGCACGGCGCGCTGGCGTCGTTTAACGGCGAACAGCTGACGAAGGCGATGTCCGGGGTACAGTCCCATATCATGCAGCTGAAAAACTTAGAGGCCCGGCGTGTGGAGCTGCAGCGCGAGGCAGGCTATGACGGCCTGACATTCGCCCAGATGATCGGGCAGCGCCCCGAGGCGGAGCGCCCGGCGCTGAAGGCGCTGTGCCGGCGCATCGAGATGTGCGTGGAGAATATCCGCTACTTCAATGAAAAATCGCAGGCCTTTGCAAAAGAGGGGCTTGCGTCGGTGCAGGGCAGCGGGCAGGTGACACAGGGCGGAAACCTCTACGCCCCGCCGGTACACGGGAAAGACAAGCGCCTTACGGACGCGCCCGCCGCGTTCGAGGCAAAGTATTGAATTGATATTCCGCATGGGACGGGCGGCAGCCGGCAAGGCATATGCTGCGGCGCGTCCGGCGTTTCAGAAAGAATAGGGGAGGCAAGGCAGATTTATGATCAGACCAACTTTTTTGGGCTTTGACACCGCGAAAAAAGGCCTGACGACCGCCCAGAAGGGCATTGACATCGCAGGTCAGAACCTTGTGAACTGGGATTCCGAGGGCTATACTCGCCAGCGCATCGAGCAGGTGGCGCTTTCGCAGGACAATTATTCCTCGCGTTTTTCCAGCAACCGCGTGGCTGTGGCCGGGCAGGGCGTGGACATCGTGGGCATCTCGCAGCAGCGCGATTCGTTCCTCGACAAGCGCTACCGCGAGCAGTACGGCGACGTGGGCTACTTTGATAAGGTGGACGACATCCTGAAGGACATCCAGAGTTCGCTGGATATCCTCGACGCGCAGGGCGATTCCGGATTGCGCGGGCGCATGATGGCGCTGCTCGATTCCCTCGACGTGTTCTCCGGCCAGCCGGATTCTCCGACGAATGCGAACATCGTGGCCACGAATGTGAAGAAGATCGCGGATACGCTGAAGCTGCTGGACGGCAAGCTGGCCAAGGTGCAGGAGCAGCATACATACGATATGTCCGTCGAGGTGGATGAGTACAACCAGATGCTGGCCAAGGTGGCCGAGATCAACCGCGTGATCTTAGAGGACAGCGGCGTCATCAACAACGATGCGCGCTACGGCCCCAACGAGCTGTACGACGAGCGCAATTCGCTCATCGACAAGCTCTCCAACATGACGGATATTTCGGTGACGCACAACGTCGACGGCACCGTCACGCTGGAGGCGGGCGGAAAGATCGTGGTGCAGGGCAAAAAGTACGAAACGCTGGATATGTCCCAGAACAAGAACACCGGCGTCATTTCGCTGCGGTGGCTTTCCACGGGCGAGCCGGTACAGCTTGAGACAGGCTCCATCAAAGCCTCGGCGGATTACATCAACGGCCGCGGCAACAATATTGTGAATCCGGGCGAGACGTCCGAGCGCGGCGTGCTGTACTACAAAGACCAGCTCGATTACATTGCGCAGACGTTTGCCGACGTGATGAACAGCACCATCCCGGCGGGCTACAAGGGCCAGGGCCCTGAATCGGGCCTGGAGGAAGACGCTGACGGCAATGTCCTCTACAAGACGCTTATCGGCACGACAGACGGCTCGGGTAAGATCACAGCCGGGAACATCAGCATCAGCGAAGATTGGGCAAAGGATTCCAACTACCTGATGACGCAGCGCGGAAACCTGGATACCACGTACATCCTGAAGCTGAAGGAACGGCTGAATTCCGACGAGACGAACACGTTCAAGCCGGACGGCGCGACAGAGGGCTTCACGGGCACATTCCTCGATTACTTCAAGGTGATCGGCACCACGCTCGGTTCGGATATTTCCTATTCGGAGGGCCGCTATGAGGCGGCCAGCGTGATGGCGAGCAACCTGGACGACCAGCGCGATTCCGTCGCGGGCGTCAACGTGGACGAGGAGACGGCAAACCTGATGCTGTACAACAAATCCCTTGCAGCCGCCTCGCGTCTGATGACGACGCTGGACGACGCGCTGGACGTGCTGATCAACCGCACAGGCCGCGTCGGGCTGTAAGGATTAGGAGGAGCTGACAGATGAGAGTTGCACAACGGACCATCAGCCGCAACTATATGACGAGCCTCAATAATACGCTGAGCAAGCGCGCGGATATTCTGGCCCGTTCCGAGAGCGGCCTGCGTTTCGACAAGCTTTCCGAGGACGTTGCGGCCGGCGCGCGCGCGATGGATACGCAGGAATCGCGCTACGCGGCCACCCAGCAGATGAACACGGCGGAGGCACTGGTGAAGGAGCTGGATTCCGCGTGGAAGGCGCTGGGCTCGGCCGACAGCATCGTGCAGGATATTCTGGAAGAGATGAAATCCGCCGCCGGCGTGCGCACCGAGGAAAAGCTGGACGCCATCAAGGAAAAGATCGGCGCCATGAAGGCGCAGTACCTGCAGACGATGAATGCCCAGTACGGCGGCAAGTTCCTGTTTGGCGGCACGAACAACGCCACGGCGCCCTTCACCGAAGGCCCGGACGGACGCCTGCAGTTCAACGGCATCACGGTGGCCAATATTTATAAGTATAACGACAAATACTACTATATAGACGAAGATGCAGGCCAAACAGAACCGGATTTCATTTACGACAACACGGTGACGCCGCCGGTCATAACCGGCACGAACGATAAACTTGTCCCGCAAAGCGGCAAGATCTACCTGGATACCGGCCTTGGCCTTACCGTGGGCGGAGACGGCGTCGATTCCCGCACGGCGTTCCAGGTAAATGTCGTCGGGCTGGACGCGGTCGGTTTTATGGATTTTATCCCGGAAATCAATAACGGCCTGCCGTACGATGAGAATGACCCGGATCAGGTGGAAGACCATGAGGCCTGGATCCGCAAGACGAACAACATTTACGATTTGGTTTCCGAGGTGGAACGGCTGCTCCGGCCCGGTTATGACGAATCGCATCTGGACGATATGCAGCTGCGCCTGACGGAGATGAACGATACAATGCGCATGGCGCGCACGTTCATGGATACGCAGACCACGTCGCTGGAATACATCGCGGACCGGCTGAAATCGGACATCGACGGCATGGAAAAGTTGGAGGACAGCCTGATGACGGCGGAGCCCGCGGGCGAGGCCATCAAAATGAAAAACGTGGAATACGCGTGGCAGGCGGTGCTGGCGCTGGGCAGCCAGATCCTGCCGTCGTCGCTGCTGGATTACCTGCGCTGAGCGGTACGGCGGTTTGCGGCGCAGGGCCGTAGCGCCGAAGATGAAAAAGCGCAGAAAACACAAGGGGTATCAAAGGTCTTGCAGACAAGACCCATCGCGAACCAATGAAAATAAGCAGCCGCTTCGAAGGATGTGGGGCGGCTGCCGGGCTGGCGCCAAGGGAAACGCGGCGCGCCTGATGAATAAAAGTACAGTGTACGGAGAAGCATGGAGGGACATATGCTTGCACTTGAAATCACCAGCCGCCCATTGGAATGGGAATTTAAGATCGAACCGGCCCGGCTGCAGATGCGGCAGTCGGAAAACCCTTCGATGGATATGGATCACACGCCCTCGGATATGAAGATCCGATCCAGAAACATCGAGGTCCAGCTGGACGGGACGGCGTTGCGCGCCAGCCTGGAGCATCGGACCATCGGCGATTTTATGGATCAGGCAGGGCAAAAGGGCTTCGACGGCGCGCAGAAGGCGAAGCAGGAGGCCGTGCAGTTCGGCAACGCCATCGCGCACATTGAAGACGGTATCACAATCGGTGAGTACGCGCGCCAGAAGGCGCTGGAACAGCCCACCACATACCAGTTCTTCATCCCCGCGCCCTACGATATTTCGTGGAAGCCGAACGAGCAGCAGATCGATTATCAGCCGGATGAACTGAGCTTTGATTGGAAGGTGGAGGAGAGCCTGCTGGATTTTGTGCCGGGCAGCTTTACCATCAACATCCTGCAGCGGCCGGAAGTGGATATCAAATACGTTGGCAAGCCGATCTACGTGCCGCCCAGTTCCGCACCCGATTTCGAGGCGGAGGCGTGACACAGGGGATTACTGTCAGGGAATGTGCGGCGTCGAACCGGGTGCGGGTCGGCGCCGCGCGAAAAAATAAGGGAATCTGCGGGTCTGCCGGGTTTTTCCGGCCACGGGCAGGGGGCGGTTTCCCAGAGAAAGGCGCTGAGGTGCACCGATGCTGATCGAAACAAGAGATTTCGGCAAAATGGAGATCGACGAAAAGGATATCATCACCTTCGTCGAGCCGATCTTTGGCTTTGAGGAACAACGCAGGTATGTTCTGCTGGAACACGAGGAATTGAACCCGCACTTCGTCTGGCTGCAGTCGGTGGAGGAACCCATGGTCTGCTTTGTGCTGGCCAATCCCCGCGAGATTGTATCCGACTATCAGGTGACGCTGCCGGCCGGGGCCATCGAAACGCTGGGCGAGGGGAGCACGCTTTACTTCGTGCTCACCGTCATCCGGGACCCGTATTACGATTCCACGGTCAACCTGAAAAGCCCGGTCGTCATCAACACCAGGACGGGCAAGGCCATTCAGGTGATCCTGGAGGAGCCGTATCCCATCCGGCAGCCTCTCGTCCAAAAAGAGGAGGAAGCCTGAGGTGCTGATCTTAACCAGAAAAAGCGGCGAATCCATCATCATCGACGGAAAGATCGACGGGAAGATCGAGATCAAGATCACCGGCATTTCGGATGAGAAGATCAAAATCGGCATCGACGCGCCCGCCGAGATGAAGGTATACCGCAAAGAGCTGTACGATACGCTGGAGGAAAACAAATCGGCGGCAGGCACAGTGGCCGCCGCCGTTTTGCGGGATATCTCGCGCAAGATGGAATGATACGCCGGGCGCCCTGGCTTCGGGCTACAGCGATTTGGGCGTATCGGTAAGGCTGAGCTGCAGGATGTAATTTTCCAGCCGCAGCTCGTCCGAGGAATTCAGCGTCAGCAGCCGGCAGCGGTAGCAGTTGGCCTCCTGCCCAAACACGATGGCCTGCTTCACCACCATGGGCAGGCGGGCGATTTGCGGGCCCTGCGGGAGCGACAGCAGTACGGGCTGCTCGGGATCCAGCTCTACGGAGAGATCCGTGTGGAACATCACCTCATGCGTGGAAAGCGCGCGCACGGTTACGGGAAATTCCACGGTTTCCTCCACGGTCTTTTTGCTGAACAGGCCGCGGCGCTCCGTTTGTACGGTGGTTTGCCCGGTGCCGGCCAAATCGACGTAATACAAAAAGATCATCGCTGCCTCGGGCAGGATCTCGTCCTTTACCGAGATGAGCCGCAGCCGCCCCGCCGAGGAAAAATACACCTCGCCGACAAAGCGATGTACCTCTGTTCCCTCGTGCAGGCGCAGAAGCTGCAGCTTGGTTCCCATCGAAAAGAGCGGGATAAAATCACATTCAAAATCCACGCTGTGGTTTGCGGGGTCGAACTGGCCGCGCCCGATCTCGATGGTTTTTCCGAACATGGTTTTCAGCACGGCGTCAAATTTGACATCCATGTTTTCATACTCATAGGAACTCACGGGTTCACCTCATACCGAAAAACTTTTCCTGACGAAGCCCGATCCGTCCGGGCGCACGCTGACGGCGCTGTGGACGGGATTGATGAAATCGGGGCTTCTCTATTATCATACCACGTTCGTTTTGCGATGTATAGGTCTATCGCCGCAAAAAAACCGGACATTTTTTGAAAAAGAATCATGAAAAACAGAGAACAACGGAGCGACGCTTATGAATGATGCGCACGGGGCAAAAGAAACGCTGGCCGGCCGGTGGGAGGAAATTGCAGAATGTCTGCTCTCGGTGGAGGAGCTCTCGCTTGGGATGATTGCGTGTCCCGAAGAGGTGCTGCTCCCAAAGGCGGCGCGGCGCGCCGGGCACATCGAGCGCATCAAGGCGCTGCAGGCGGCGTGCGAAGGATGCGAGCCGGCGGATGAGGCCGAGGCCGCGCGCGTGTTGGCCGCGCGGGATGCGGCGCGGGCGGCGGCGTGCCGCGTGCAGGAGATCGACCGGCAGGTGGTGGCGCGGATGAAGCGCGAACAGGAACGCATTTTGGAAAAGCTGCGTGCCGTGGGCAAAAGCGCAGGGGCGCGGGCGTCGCGCTATTATCAGGCGCAGGCGCCTTCGCAGCGTTCCACCTTCTCAGGGTCAATGTGAGGGCCGGGTCAAGGCCCGATCGGAGAAGCGATTCGAGGTTGGCTTTACGGGCCGGGCCAAGGCCCGATCGGAGAAGCGTTTCGAGGGGCGGGCTTTACGGTCCAGCCCAAACCGAACACCGAAGATTCACGGCTTTTTCCTCTCTTTTGGAGGCTGAAAGCCGATCAATAGATGATCAAGCGATCAAGTGAATTTAAATTCCCAGGGGCGGCGGCCGCAAGCAGGATGGCGCGTCCCCGAATCAGGAGGCTTCAGCTATGAATGTCAATTCCACCAGTACTTATACTTACGGCAGCAGCGCCAGCAAGGGGCTTTCCGGCCTTGCTTCGGGCCTGGATACGGAATCTCTTGTCAAGGAGATGCTGTCCGGCACGCAGGGCAAGATCGATAAGCAGGAGGGGCTCAAGCAGCAGACCGAGTGGAAGCAGGAGATCTACCGCGACCTGATCTCGCAGATCAATTCGTTCCAGACGGGCTATTTTTCCAGCGGATCGTCCACAAGCCTTACCTCCAGCGCGCTGTACAACGCCATGGTGGCCACCGCGAGTTCGAAAAATATCAACGTCACCGCGTCCAGCTCCGCGCCGGTGGGCAATACATCGGTGACGGTGTATCAGCTTGCCTCCAATTACAGCATTTCCTCTGCGGCAAAGGTGAGCGGCCGCATGGCGGGCACACTGAATCTGGAACAGCTTCAGACGCTGATCGACGAGCAGAGAGAAGGAGACCGGGTGCTGGCGTTCGATGTCGGCGCAGCGAAGGGCGGTACCGACAGCTCGGTGGTGAAGATCGATTTGAAAGACTTTTTCGTGTCGGGCAATTCATTCCGCACGGAAATTGACGAGAACGGCATCGCCGCCGAGATCCAAAAGCAGCTGATGGATCAGGCCGGGCTGGATGCGAAGGTGACGATCTCGGGCGGACAGCTCTCAATCGTGAGCAAGGACGGCGACCGCTCGCTGAACGTTTCGAGCGAATCCTCCGATCTGGCGCTCTCCGCGCTGGGGCTGACGACCAGCAGCTCGGCAAAGCTGAACCTGGGCAAAACGCAGCGCACGCTGACGAGCGCGGTGAACCTGACGCCCTCGCTGCGCTTCAATATGACGCTGGACGACAGCCTGCAGAAGGAGATCACGCTGGATGTGCGCGCGCTGATGGACGGCACTGGCCGGCTCACCGCGCAGAGCGTGACGGATGCGCTGCAGAATGAGCTCAACAAAAAGTTCGGCAGCGGCGTCGTTACCGTGACGAACAGCGGCAACGGCATCGAGCTTTCCACCGCTGTTGCCGGGCGCAAGCTGGTGGTGAATACCAACAGCAGCGATCGGGCGACACTGGGTGCATTGGGCCTCAAAAACGGCCAGAGCAACCGCATCGCGGCGTACAATACGCTCGGCGAGCTGCAATCCTCCACGCCCCTGCAGGGCAAGCGCTTCGAGTTCGAGATCAACGGCGCGAAGTTCTCGTTCACCGAGGATGACGATATTGATTACGTGATGAGCAAGATCAACAACAGCACGGCGGGCGTGACGGTGGTGTATAAGCCGCTGGAGGACACGTTCGTGATGATGGCGAACGATGCGGGCGCGGGGCGCACGATCGAAATGAGCCAGACGCAGGGCAACCTGCTGAACGTGATGTTCGGTCTTGGCGATGGCAACCTGAAGACGGGCGGCACCGTGGCCAGCGCACCGCTGACAGGCGAAAAGCTGACGGGCGGCGACACCTATCTCGAGGGGATCCGCTCGGGCCTGTTCTCGCTGACGGTGAACGGCAAGGAGTATAATCTGGAGCTGTCGAAGCGGGATACCGCCTATGAGGCCGACGAGATTATCGACAAGCTGAACAGCGAGCTGCGGCGCCAATTCGGCGTGTCCGATGAGCTGGCCGAGGACGGCTCGGACATCCAGAACATCGAGCTTGTGAAAGAGGGCACGGGCTATGCGCTCGTGGTGCGCAACGGTGCGGCAGTGGAATTGGCCGGCGTAAGCGTGGACAGCGATGACGCGGAAGGGCTGGCACAGCTGGTGCAGGATCGCGGCAATCTGGCCGTAGCGCTGGGCCTTGTATCGGATAAAAACGGCAAGACAAACGTCTTCAGCGAAACGACAAAGCTTTCGGAGACTGAGTGGGGCAGTGATCTTGCGACTATTCTGGGGATCGATCCGGACACCACGCTTGCGGATCTTGCCAGGGCATCAAAGAACTCGGCGACCAATCTTTCCGGTGTCACCGTCTCGTTCGAGGATGGGCGCCTTGTTGTCACCGCAGAGGACGGCGCACCGGTGCCGGAATTCAAATTCGGCACGGAAGACCAGATGAAGCAGCTGTTCGGCGTGAGCGCGCTTTCGCTGAACGCGGCGGACGCGAACAGCAAGGCCGGCATCGTCATCGAGGGCCGCAACGCCATTGTGAACATCGACGGCATGCTCACCGAGCGCAACAGCAACGTGTTCACCTACAACGGCCTGACGGTGGAGCTGAACAGCGTCTCCAAGACCACCGGCGAGACGATGAAGGGCAAGCTGATGGTGGACGACGGCAGCGGCGGCACAAAGGAATGGGAATCCTTTAACGGCCGCTGGGTGGACGCAGAGGGCTACGAGCGCGCCGAGGATGGCCAGTATGTGGCCGTGAGTGCAAGCGGAAAGGACATGCGCGTGAAATCCGCGGATGACCTTCCCGCCGGGTATTCGCTCAAGCAATATACCGGCATGGCGTTCTTCACGGAGGACGGCCAGCAGATCAGCGGCGTGAGCGGCATCGGCGCGGACGGCTCGTTGCTGGACGCGAACGGCAAAGCCCTGGAGGCGCGCGAGGCCGAGAAGATCACCGTCACGCGCGATACGGATAAGATCGTTGATACGGTGAAAAACTTTATCGACGAATACAACAAGCTTGTAAAGACGATCAGCGATTTGCTGAACGAGGATGCAAGCTACCGCGACTATGCCCCGCTGACGGATGAGCAGCGTGCGGAGATGAGCGATAAGCAGATCGAGCTGTGGGAGGAAAAGGCGAAAGAGGGCTTGCTGCGCCGCGATTCGATTTTAACGCAGTTCCTGCAGGATATGCGTTCCATCTGGTATGAGACGAACAGCTCCGGCTACGCCATCTACCAGTTCGGCATCGAGACGGGCGAGTGGTCCTCGCGCGGCCAGCTGGCTTTCACGAGCGACGGAGAGGCGACGCTGCGCGCAATGCTCGCGAGCGACCCCACCGGCGTGATGAATTTCTTTGCCAACAGTGTGGACGGTGCGGCTGTCCGCGTGAACGAGGTGATCCGCGCTGTGGCGAACACCTCCTCCGGCAGCCCGGGCACGCTGGTGCAGCTGGCGGGCATCAAGGGCATGGCCAGCGAGACGAACAATACGCTGTACGAGCAGCTGAGGAAGATCGACGAGCAGATCGAACGCCTGAAGAATCAGTACGAGCAGGAAAAGGATCGCTACTGGAAGCAGTTCAACTCGATGGAACAGGCGATTGCGGATATGAACTCGCAGAGCGCGTATCTGGCGCAGATGTTTACTTATTGATCGCCGTTCGCGCCCGAAAGAGGACCGTAACACGGATGAATAAAGGAGAACGCACATGCCGGTCAATCCCTATCAGAAATACCAGCAGCAATCCATTATGACAATGACGCCCGGCGAACTGCTGCTGAAGCTGTATGACGAGACCATCAAGCAGCTGCGCTATGGCGAGGACGCTTTGCAGCAAAAGCAGTACGAGCGCGCCAACACCAGCCTGCAGAAGGCGCAGCGCATCATCAACCACCTGAATAAGACGCTGGCGATGGAGTACGAGATTTCCCAAAATTTAGAGGCACTGTATGATTTCTTCAATTACAAGATCACGCAGGCCAATGTACACAAGGATGCGACGCACATCGGCGAGATTCTGCCCATGGTGACGGATCTGCGCGACGCCTTTGCACAGGCGGAAAAGCAGGTGGCGGCGGGGAACAAGTGAGTGGCCCTGTGCCGTGAAATGCCGGGCAAAAGGCCGATCGAAACGCAGAACAAAACGCAAAAAACAAGGCTCCGGAGCCGCGCGGCTTCGGAGCCCGTTTTTTTTGTGTGTTTTTCAGCAAAGCAGGGAAAGTGCAGCGGAAGCTGCCGGGGTCTGTATCATGGGGCGGCCGCACCGTTTGTTTCGCCGGACGGGTTGGGCGTGCCGGAACCGCCGGAGCCGCCGGAAGTGCCGGAAGCATCAGGGCCGTCGGAAGCATCAGGGCCGTCGGAGGCATCGGGGCCATCGGAAGCATCGGTGCCGCCGGCTTCACCGGACTCGCCGGGATCGTCCGGCGCTTCGCCAAACGGCACAATGGTGCGCGTCTTTTCGTCGATGTGGTCCAGCTCGAAGTAATCAAGCGTATCGTCCGGCAGCGATTTTTTGCGCAGCGAACGGCAGATGAAGCCCGAGATCAGGCTGTACAGCACCGCAAAGAGCGGAACGCCCACAAGCATGCCCACGATGCCAAACAGGCCGCCGCCCACCAGCAGGGCAAACATCACCCAGAAGCTGGAAAGCCCCGTGGATTGGCCCAAAATCTTCGGGCCGAGGATATTGCCGTCGAACTGCTGCAGCACCAGGATAAAGATCACGAAATACAGCGCCTTGAGCGGATCGATCAACAGAATGAGCAGCGTGCTGGGCACCGCGCCGATGAACGGCCCGAAAAACGGGATGATGTTTGTGATGCCGATCACCACGCTGATGAGCATCGTATACGGCATACCCAGAATCGACATGCCGATGAAGCACAGGATGCCGATGATGATCGAATCGAGCACCTTGCCGCCCAGGAAGCCGCCGAACACGTGGTCGGTAAAGCGCAGGTTATCCAGAATAAAATTTGCCCGGCGCACGCCGCAGATACTGTACAGTATCTTCTTGCCCTGCGCGGCAAACAGGCGTTTGCTGTTCAGGATATAAATGGCGATGATCACGCCGATACAGAGGTTTTTGGCAAAGTTGAGCGTGCCCATCAGGCCGTTTACCAGATTGGTCAGCTGCGGCAGCATGTCCGTCTTTACCCAAGCCGTCAGCGCGCTCACCGCCTCGGTGTATACCTGCTGCGCGGCGGCCTCTAAAGCGGGGTTGTCGCGCAGGGTTTCGTCGAACCATTTTGTCGCGCGCTGGATGCTGTCCGGCAGAAGATTCGATTCCACCAGGCCGATAATACTGCTGATCACCTGCGGCAGCACCATCGAGAACAGCGCGCCCACCAGCAGCAGCGCGATGAGCACCGACAGCGCCGTCGAGAGCGCCTTGGCCGTGCGCGCCGCGGCGAGCGGCTTTTTCGAGCGCTTTTTCAAAAGAGGCAGCAAAAAGGCATAGATGCGGTTGAACAGCGGGTTCAAAATGTAGGCGATCACCGCGCCGAATACAAACGGCATCAATACGCCGGACGCCGCACGCAGGCTGCGCACCAGCGCATCCACACGGAACAGCGAGAAGAAAAACAGGATGCTCAGGGCGATCACGCAAAAGGCTGTGACTCCCCAGTGCAGGTAAATTTTAAACGAATCACGTTTCATAAATAAAGGTTCCCTCCAGATCAAAATAGCGGCGGTTGGGGCGGAAGAGGTGAGCGTTTGGGAAATTCATAATTCACAATTCATAATTTGCGAGGTACGGGGTGCAAAATTGCAAATATTTTTCTGCGAATATTCTCTGAAAACGTCGAAGGGGCCGGACGTCCTTCGCAGTACGGAGCGGCAGAAAAAGCTTCGCCCAAACGGCGTTTTGCAGATAGAAGTTATAATATCACACGCGCAAAAAGATCTTCTCCTTACCGGGATGCATCCGGCGGCGCGGCATCGTCCGGCAAAAGCGTTTTGCGGCGGAGTAAAAACAGCGTCAGTGTGGTGGCGCTCGCGATGATATCCGCGACAGGCTCGGCGATGTAAATGCCCAGCACGTCGCCGCCCAGGACCACGGGCAGCAGCATCGCCAGCGGGATTAGAAGCACGATCTTGCGCAGCAGCGCGAGAAAGAGGCTGATCTTTGCCTGCCCCAGCGCCATGAATGTGCTCTGGCAGGCCATCTGCGCGCCGAACGCCCAGATGCCGCCGAAGAAGATGGGCATCATGCGCTTGACGATGGCGATCAGCTCGGCATCCTGCGTGAACATGCGCGCCAGCAAGCCCGGCAGGAGCACCGCAAGCAAAAATCCGCCGAAGCAGACCAGCAGCATCACGCGCAGCAGAAGGCCGAAGGCCTTGCGCACACGGGCGTAGTTCCGCGCGCCGAAATTGTAGCTCATGATGGGCTGCGCGCCCTGCGTAATGCCCTGCACCGGCATCACCAGCATCTGCATCGCGCTTTGCATGATCGTCATGCTGCCCACATACAAATCGCCGCCGTAGCGCTGCAGGCCGGAATTCAGCGTGATGCTGACGAGGCTTTCGGTGCTCTGCATGATGAACGGCGCAATGCCGAGGCTGAGCACCTTGCCGATGACGCGCAGATCCGGCCGCATATTTTTGCGGCGGATGCGAATGCCGCTTTTGGCGCTGAGCAGAAAGCGCAGGATCCAGATCGCGCTGATGGCCTGCGAGAGGATCGTGGCCAGCGCCGCGCCCGAAACGCCCATGCCGAAGACAAAGATGAAGACCGGGTCGAGCACAATGTTCACGCCCGCGCCCAGCAGTACGCTGAGCATCGCCGTGGTGGCATTGCCCTGCGCGCTGATAAAGGTATTCAGCCCCAGCGCCAGCTGCACGAACACCGTGCCGATCAGATAGATGGAGATATAGCTTTCGGCATAGCCGATGATTGCGTCCGACGCGCCGAACAGGTACAGCAGCGGGCGCTTTGTGAGGCTGAAGACGACCGTCAGCACGGCGGCGAAGCAGAGCAGCATCGTAAAGCAGTTGCCGAGGATCTTTTCCGCGCCGTCGCGGTTGCCCGCGCCCAGCTGGATGGAGGCCAGCGGCGCGCCGCCCATGCCCGCGAACGCGGCGAACGCCGAGACCAGCAGGATGATGGGCAGTGTGACGCCCACGCCCGTGAGCGCAAGCGCCCCGGTGCCGGGAATATTGCCGATATAAATGCGGTCTACGACATTGTACAGCATGTTGATGAACTGCGCGGCTACGGCGGGCATCGCGAGGCGGAACATCAGCTTGCCGACCGGCTCGGTGCCGAGCGCCGCGTCCTTTGTCTGTGCATTGGCCATGTGTCTTGCTCCTTTCCGAATACGGCGGGTGCAAAAGCAGTTCGTTTACTACAACGATTCTTGCGCCGGGAATGCTTCAGTGCCTGCCAGATAATCCATCGAGGCGACGCGTGCCCCGTTTTCGATATACACGCGCGGCACGCGCCGCCCCACGCCGCACAGCACCTCGTAGCCGATGGTGCCCGTCATCGCGGCCACATCCGCCACGCTGTCGGCCGCCGCACCGCCGAAAACAATGGCGGTATCGCCCGGCTGTGTCTCGGGGATCTCCGTCACGTCCACGACGATCTGATCCATGCATACGCGGCCCAGCACGCGCGCAGGGCGCCCATGCAGCGATACCGTCCCGCGGGAGGAGAGCGCGCGCGGATAGCCGTCTGCGTAGCCGATGGTCAGCGTGGCCGCGCGCACCGTGTGCGGCGCATGATAGGTGCAGCCGTAGCTGACGGCATCGCCCGGGGAAAGCGTGCGCACCTGCGAGACCACCGCACACAGCTGCATTGCCCCGCAAAGGCCGGGCAGCGTCACCTCGGGCGAGGGCTGTTCGCCGTACAGAATAATGCCGGGGCGCACGAAATCGAGATGGTATTCCGGCCAGGCGAACGTGCCGGCCGAATTGCAGCAGTGGCGCACGGGGAATGTGAGGCCGCGCGCTGCCAGAGCATCGACCATGCCGCACAGCAGCGCGTACTGGCGGCGCGTATACTCTTTGTCCGGCGGCGCCTCGCTGTCGGCGGCGGCAAAGTGCGTGAAGATGCCCTGCGCCGAAAGCCCCGGCAGCGCAGCCGCGCGTGCGGCGCCCTCCACATCGTCCGGCGCAAAGCCGAGGCGCGCCATGCCGGTATCAATTTTTAAATGGACCCGCACCGTTACACCTGTGCGCACGGCGGCGGCGGAGAGGGCGGCGGCGTATTCGGGCGAGAACACGGTCTGCCGGAGGTCGTGCGCTGCCAGTGTGGCGGCGTTTTCCGCGCCGGTGTAGCCGAGGATGAGCACCGGCTTCGTCACGCCTGCGCGGCGCAGACGCAGCGCCTCATCGAGGCAGGCCACTGCGAACGCATCCGCGCCCTCTTTTTCCAGCAGCGGCGCGACAACGGCATCGCCGTGGCCGTAGGCGTCGGCCTTCACGACGGCCATTACGGCGGCGCTTCCGGCGCACTGCTTCACAAGCCGGAAGTTATGGCGCAGCGCGTCCAGATCGATCTGTGCCCAGCAGCGCCGGGTTTCGACAGCCGGGTTTTTATCCGCCTGATTTTTGCTTGCTTGGTTTTCCTTCATGCAGTTTTCACCTGCCGGGCTTTTACTGATTTGGTTTTTGCGCATGTTCATGCATGTTTCGCCTGCCTGGTTCCCGCTGATTGGGCGATCGTTCCTGTCCGCGCGTTTCCCGCATGCCCGATCCGGGCCAGTCCGGGCCTCATCCACGCGGCTTTCGCCGGATTGGTTCTCGTGGATACGGTTTTCATCCATCCGGGTCTCATTCATCCGGTGCATCCCCTCCTTTTGTCTTTCGTTCGGCGGCGCGCCCTTCCGCGGCGCGCAGGCGTTTGGCCGCGTAGGCGCGGATGTCGCCGTTGCAGTCGTACTGCATCTCCTCGAGCAATGCCGGCGTCAGCATGTGCCGGCGGCCCATTTCTTTCACGACGGATTCGCGGCAGAACGAGCACAGTGTATTGTGGTAGAAATAGGGCAAAAGCTCGTTCAGCCCGTGCGCTTTGTGTTTGTGGAACAGATCCATCACCCGATGGAACGCGCGGTGCCAGCGGGTATCCCCATATTGGATGGGAACGCGCCGCACGGCTTCGATCAGTGCCGCGCGGTCGGCGTCTGTATAGTTCACCGCGAGCAGCGATACTGCCTCTGCGATATGGGCACCGCCCTGCAATAACGCGCAGGCATACGCCCGCACGCGTTCGTTTTTATGGCTGCACAGCGCGTTGAAGGCAAGGTAGGAAAGGCCTTCGTCCCCGGAGCGGGAATCCGCGAGCAGCACGTCGAGCCGCAGCATGCGGGCAACCGGCTTCATGTGCAAAATGAACAGCAGCTCGCGGCGCGTGCGCAGGTCGGTCTCCGCGTAATAGAATTCCATAAGCCTCGCGAGTTCCTCCGGCCGTTCCCGCCGCCACAGGCGACCGACCCAGAGAAAGGAACAGCCATACTGGCCCGCTTTCAGCGCCTCGTAAACTTCTTGCGCATTTTGCGGGCGGCTGTCATCGCATTCCGGCCGCGTCTCCGGCCATTCCCTGCGGTACTGCTCCATCGCGCACGCGTAGGCCGCGATGTCCGCATCCGGCTCGCGCAGGATCTTTCGCACGGCGCTTTTGCCCAATTCTCTTTCGCCCACCGTCTGGATCCAATCAAAATCCGCGAATGAAAAGAGCGGTTTTTCCCGCAGCAGCGCGCCGAGGTCGCGCACGATGCGGCGGTAGATCCTGCACTCGCGGGCCCGATCCTCAAAGCACAGGCTGACCAGCGTGACACACAGCGCCTCAAAGTTGTGCCTTTTGTGGCGAAAGCCGGCGTTGTCCCGTCTGCGCGTTTTGCGCAAAATCGCATACAGCTCCGTGTAACAGCGCATCAAAATCTGCCATGCGCGGCGGACGCCGTCGGGCACAAAGCAGGCAAGCAGGTCGCAGTCCTGCGTAAACTCCCAGCCGCGGCGGCACATGGTGGCAAACAGGCGCGTTTCGATCACATCGAGGAACGGCGTTTCATCGGGGTAAAAGCAGATGAGATTGTATAGATAGTGGCCGCGGCTGTCCTCGCTCTGCGCGTCGTATGCCGTATCGCGCCCACAGGCCCAAAGGAGAAGCGGCAGAAACCGCTCGCGCGCCGCGTCGTCACGCAGTGCAAGATCGCAGCTGCCAAGGCCGCGCTGCACAGCGTGGCGGAATTCGCGCTTTGTCATGGGCACCTCTTTTTCTCAGCAATGCATCGTCCGGCGGTATGTCGTTCGGCAGCGCGCAGGCGTTTGGCTGCGTAAGCGCGGATGTCTTTGTTGCAGTCGAACTGCAGTTCCGCGAGCAGCGCCGGTGTCAGCATGCGCCGGCGGCCCATTTCCTTCACTACTTTCGCGCGGCAGCCGGAGCACAGCGTGCTGCGGTAAAGATACGGGAGCAGTTCGTTTAGTCCATGCGCCCGGTGCTCGCGGAACAGATCCATCACTCTCCAGAATGCGCTGTGCCAGCCGGTATCCTCCCGGTCGATGGGAACGCGCCGCACGGCGTCGATCAGCGCTGTGCGGTCGGCGTCCGTGTAGTTCACCGCGAGCAGCGACACCGCTTGGGCGATATGGGCGCCGCTCTGCAACAGCTCATAGGCATACGCCCGCACGCGTTCGCTTTTTTGGCAGCACAGCGCGTTGAAGGCGAACCAGGAGAGATCCTCGTCCCCGGAGCGTGAATCCGCAAGCAGTGCGTCGAGCTGCAGCATGCCGGCGCACACCCGCAATTGCAAAATGCGCAGCAGCTCGCGGCGCGTGCGCAGGTCGGTCTCTGCGCAGTAGAATTCCGCCAGCTTCGCGATCTCGTCCTGCCGGTTCCGCTGCCACAGGCGGCCTGCCCAGAGAAAGGAATAGCCATACTGGCCCGCCTGCAGCGCCGCGTAGATTTCCTCCGCATTTTGCGGGTGGATGCTGCCCGGCTCCGGACGTGTTTCCGTGCGTTCTTTTTGGCGTTGCTCCATCGCGCGCGCATAGGTCGCGATGCCCGCATCCGGTTCGCACAGGATCTTTTGCACGGCGCTTTTGCCAAGCGTTTCCTCGCTCTCCTTTTGAAACCATTCGAACGACCAGAAGGAAAAGAGCGGGTTTTCAGCAAACAAAATGCCCAGGTCCTGTACGATGCGGCGGTAAATTTTGCGTTTTTGCGCTTTGCCGGAAAAACACTTGCAGACCAATGTCCTGCACAGATGCTCGAAGTTATCCCGTTCGGGGCAGAGACCATATTTTCCCCGCCGGCGTTTTTGCCGCAGGATGGAATACAGCCTGTCGTAGCAGCGCATCAAAATCTTCCACGCGCGGGGAACGCCGCCGGAAAAGAGGTATGCAAGCAGGTCGCAGTCCTGCGCGAATTCCCAGCCGCGGCTGCGGATGCTGCACAGCAGGCGCGTTTCGATCACATCGAGAAACGGCGCCGGGTCGGGATACTGTTCGATTAGGAAATACAGATAGCGGCCGCGGTTGCCCTCGCTCTGTGCGTCATATGCCGTATCGCGCCCACAGGCCCACAGCACGAGCGGCAGAAACCGCTCGCGCGCCGCCTCGTCGCCAAGTGCAAGAACGCAGCTGCCGAGGCCGCGCTCCACATCGTGCCGGAATTCGCGTTTTGTCATCGCATTTCCTTTCTACACCGGTTTTTAAAGCGGCTGCCAAGATCCTGTCTGCATCGGTTTTAAAGAGGCCGCCATGGCCCTATATCATACCTATTATATAATATAGCACAAAATTTTAAAAATCGAACATGAGGATGCGGGAGGATACGCGAGAAAACAAGAGCATTTGCGAGCACGCAAAGAATAAATAAAAAAATTGGCAAAAAGGGCTTGACGCGCACAAAAGTATCCGGTATAATCTATTTTGCGCCCTTGAGGTGAGAGCGGCGTTTTATATGCCGTTTGCCCGAAAAAAGGGCCTTTCAATTGTTTTGCAGATACTATGAGGAGGAACACACATGAGCACAACTCTTGCCAAGCCCGCCGAGGTAGAGCGCAAGTGGTACATTCTGGATGCCGCCGGCAAGCCCCTTGGCCGCACCGCCGCTACCGCTGCCGTTCTGCTGCGCGGCAAAAACAAGGTCACCTTTACGCCGAACGTTGACTGCGGCGACCACGTGATCATCATCAACTGCGACAAGGCGGTTCTCACCGGCAGCAAGCTGGACAAGAAGTATTACTATCACCACAGCGGATGGATCGGCGGCATGAAGGCCGTGCAGTACCGCACGCTGATGGCCGAAAAATCCGACAAGGCCATGATGCTGGCCGTGAAGGGCATGCTGCCCGGCAATACGCTGGGTGCGAACGCGCTGAAGCGTCTGCGTGTTTACAAGGGCGCCGAGCACAAGAACGCCGCGCAGAAGCCCGAACTGTACACGCTGTAAAGAAGGAGGCAATGAGAATGTACGAGACAAAACCCTATTTCTACGGCACAGGCCGTCGGAAGAATTCCGTTGCCCGCGTCCGCGTGTACAACGGCACCGGCAAAATCACCATCAACGACCGTGACATCGACGACTACTTCGGCCTCGAGACGCTGAAGCTCATCGTGCGTCAGCCGCTGGTCGTCGCGGGTGTCGAGGGCAAGTTCGACATCGTCGTGCGTGTTTCCGGCGGCGGTGTTTCCGGCCAGGCGGGCGCCATCCGCCACGGCCTTTCGCGCGCGCTGCTCGTCTACGACGAGAACCTGCGCGCCGATCTGAAGAAGGCCGGCTTCCTCACGCGCGATCCGCGCATGAAGGAGCGCAAGAAGTACGGCCTCAAAGCCGCCCGTCGCGCGCCGCAGTTCAGCAAGCGCTAATCGGCCGCTTAAAAAAGCCCCAAATATTGAGAAAACCCCGGAATTTAGCCATTTTCCGGGGCTTTCTTTTTGCCTTTTTTGCAAAATCGGTTTGTCCGGTTTTAACCAAATTTGACCAATTTTGACCCCATTTATATGTGTTAATGAGGGGATAACTGCCATTTTTTTCGTTTTATGTGTTAATAAAAGGGATAACTTTTGAGCAATTTCAGGGGAGATGGGGGCCTCGCGCAGAGGAATTTTTGGTTTTGGATGCTGGTTTTCACTGCGCAGCGGCGCGTCGATTTCACAAGCTGAACGGTTTGGCCGGATTTGATAAGATTTGACCCAATGGGATAGCTTTTATCAGGTGTACTTCTTCTGATAGAGAAAAACTGCATAATGAGAAATTGTTTGGAGCCGTTTATTCTGCAAAGGGTAAACGGCTTTTTCTATTTCCCTACATAGCCGCCCGGCTTCACCCTCGGACGGCTAAATCTATCAAAAAAGGAGGAAACCAAAATGGCGAAAACAAAGGTGATTGCCGTCGCAAATCAAAAAGGCGGCGTCGGGAAAAGCACGAGCGTGTTTAACCTCGGCGCGGGGCTTGCTCTGAGCGGCAAAAAGGTTTTGCTGGTGGATGTTGACCCGCAAGGCGATCTGACCAAGATGCTGGGCCAGCGCAAGCCGCATGAAATGCCGCTGACGCTGGCCAATGTGCTGGATTTGTCGGACGCGGAGCCGAGTTCTGAACCGGACAATGCGTCGGATGTACACCCGGAGATCCTGACGCACAAAGAGGGCTTTGACTTCATCCCCGCCAATCGCGACCTGACAGCCGTGGAGGTTGGGCTGGTGAATGCTATTAGCCGCGAAACCAAGCTGCGGCAGTATCTGGACGGCGTAAAGGATAGCTATGACTATGTTCTTCTCGACTGCCGCCCGTCGCTGGGTATGCTTGTAATTAACGCACTGTCCGCGTCGGACTATGTGCTTGTCCCAGTACAGGCGGACTATCTCGCCGCCGAGGACATGACAGAGCTTGTTGGAACGGTGCAGAGCATCAAGCGGCAGATCAATCCCCGCTTGAAGATCGGCGGCGTGTTCCTGACGATGGCGAACGAAACCAAATTCCGCAAAGATGTTGTTGCCACCGTCAAGGAACACTTCGGGCGCAGTCTGCCGGTGTTGGATTCTGTCATTCCTGCTACGGTGCGGCTTGCAGAGATCAGCACAGCGGACAAAAGCATCTTCCGGCATGAACCGAACGGCAAAGCGGCACAGGCGTACTGCGCGCTGACAAAGGAGGTGCTGGAGATTGGCGACAAACAGCGTAGCCGGTCTGCTGACACCAGTCGATGAGCTTTTCTCGACGCAGGCCGAGCGCGACGAGGCAAAGCGCGAGCATCTTCAGGACATTCCGCTTTCAGCAATCAGCGAATTTCCGTCACACCCGTTCAAGGTGCGCATGGACGAGAGCATGACAAAGATGGTGGAGAGCGTACAGGAGCGCGGCGTGCTTTCTCCCGTGCTTGTGCGCCCCATGCCGGACGGCACCTATCAGATGGTGTCCGGCCACCGGCGCAAGATGGCCAGCGAATTGGCGGGCAAGGAAACGCTGCCCTGCATCGTGCGTGATTTGACGGACGATGAAGCGATCCTCATTATGGTGGACAGCAATTTACAGCGCGAAACGATCCTGCCATCGGAGCGGGCTTTTGCGTATAAAATGAAGCTGGACGCGATGAAAAGGCAGGCGGGCAGGCCAAGCAAAGAAAATGGTGCAACAGTGTTGCCCCATTTTTCTGATGGAAAGAAAAGCAGAGAAATATTGGCGGAACAATCCGGCGAAAGTCACGAGCAAATCCGCAAATATATCCGCCTTACAAACCTTGTCCCCGCCCTGCTCGATCTGGTAGACGACAACAAAATCGCGCTTCGTCCCGCCGTGGAGCTGTCCTATCTTACCGAAAAAGAACAGGCCGACCTGCTTGAAACTATCTCCAGCGAGGATTGCACGCCCTCTCACGCACAGGCTATCAAAATGCGTGAGTTTTCCAAAGAGGGCAAGCTCACGCCGGAGGTGCTGCTCTCGATCATGCAGGAAGAAAAGCCCAACCAGAAAGAACAATTCAAAATGCCCAAAGAACGCATCAGCCGCTTCTTCGCGCCGGGGACGCCCGCACGCGCGATGGAGGAAACCATTGTCAAAGCGCTGGAAATGTACCGGAAACGGCAGCGCGAAACTGCGCGCTAAAGAGGACTTCCTGACAAGGGACAAGTGCGCCCTTTTTTGAGACTTCTGCGGCGCTGCCTTGCCGCCGTCCCCCCTCTCCACACCTCTCCCCCCTAAAACCTACTGTACCAGCCGAAAAAAGAGAATCGTATCTTTGCAGTTTCGATACTTTTACGGTATACTGGATTTGCAAGGGAGGTTATGCGAAATGAAGAAGACAACTTGGAGAGCAATGACCGTATTGGCGGCACTGGCCGTGTTCACTTTCACCGGCTGCGCACAAATGCCACAATCCACAGAAGCGGCCGCACCATCGTCTGTATCGGCGGAGGATGCTACAAAACCTGTGAGCGATTCTTCTTCGGAAAGTGAAACGGATATGCAAGATATCGAGGACAAACAGGCCGACGCATCGCTCTCGGATGTAACTGATGAGGACGCTGAAGCCGTTGACCCGGAAGTGCTGGAAAGCGAGCCGCAATCGCAGGCCGACACTTTGCCCTCACAGGCGAATCCCGAACCCGCCGTGCAGCCGGAACAACAGGAAACGGCAGGCATCCCAGCGCAAGAGCCGGAGCCAATCCCGCCCGCCGCAGAGATCACAATCGTCACGCAGCAGCCGGAACCGACCCCGCCGACCGTCGAGGAACCGCCCGCGCCTGTTCTGGAACCCGAACCGACCCCGGAACCCGAACCGACCCCGGAACCCGCACCAGCCCCGGCATTTGATGTATCAGCATATGTGCAGAACGCCATGAATTACGGCGTCAGCATCGGCCTTACGCTCAACAGTAATGCAACAGCCTGCTGGGATACCCCCACCACAGCAAACGCAAAGAACCCGTATATTGAGCGTGATCTGCATGACCGGCTGGATTGGTACAAGGACAGTGGATTCACCATCTTTTGGGTATGGGCCGAAGCGGACGGAAACGGCGGCTATCTCGTGTATATCGGCTACGCATCATAAGGTACACCCGATCAAGCACCCATATCACACAAACCAAATACACAAAAAAGGACGCATTGCACAAAGCGATGCGTCCTTTTTTGTGCCAAAAATCAGAAAGGAAATTGCACATGAAGAACTGCAAGAAATTTTTCTCCGTGTTCCTCGCACTGCTCTTGTGCTTCGGAACGTTCTCCGGCATCGCGACCTCTGCCTACGCTGCGTCGAGCATGACGCTGTATATGGTGGAAATGCCGCGCGGCACGGACGCCAACCGCACCGGATGGGACGCACCCGCCGTATCGCTGATGGGCGGCTGGGAATCCGCTGCGCGCAAAACGTATGTGCTGACCTCCGGCAGCTACAACGGCCCCGCCGTGTACTGCATCGAACCGGGCATCAGCGCGCATTCGCGCACAAGCTATTCTGAACGTGGTGAAGATTACTGGGACTATTACCCGTCTGATCTGAACCCCACGATCTCTCCTACCGTTATCAAAGCATATATCGGGCGCATCATGCAGTACGGCTGGCAGGGCAATGGCAATACCAGCTGGAACAGTGCCAATCCCAACGACGCCAATGAGATCGCCGCGTATTTTGCCACGCAGATGCTCATTTGGGAAGTGATCGTCGGCGAGCGTGACAGCCAGTTTAACCATGTTTACGGCTCGTCGGTGGGCAAAAACAATGTGATCGACCAAATCGCGCCGAATCACCCGCTGCGTGACCTCATTTTCGCCATTTATGGCCAGATTGAAGCCTCCGTGCAGCGCCATACCATGCTGCCCAGCTTCTTCAGCAACTATGCAGACGGTGCCGAAGCGTATGAACTGAAATGGGATGGTACGCAGTATATTGCGCAGCTGACCGACACCAACGGCGTTCTCGACAACTACACCTATACCAGCAGCGCACCCGGCCTGCGCTTTTCCGTGAACGGCAATGTGCTGACGATCACGTCTGATACCGCCGTAAAGGGCGCAGTCACTGTCCGGGCCGAAAAGATCAACGGCCAGCGCTGCGGCGTTGTGGTGTGGTCTGACGGCAATATCCGCGGCGGCAACCAGAATTGTGCCAGCTATGGCGCGATGGTGTCCGACCCGGTGACGGGCTTCATGAATCTCGAAGTGAAAACCGGCAGCGTCAAGATTGTCAAAACCAGCGAGGACGGCAAGATCGACGGGATCTCGTTCACCCTGTCCGGCGAGAGCGTGGAGCAGACCGTTACCACGAACGCCAGCGGCGAGATTCAGATCGACGATCTCAACCCCGGCGAATACACTGTCACCGAGCATCCCATCGACCGGTATGCGCCGCAGCAGGTGCAGAGCGTGACCGTCGTGAGCGGGCAGGTTGCCACCGTCTGCTTTAATAATGTTTTGAGCCGTGGCGATTTGACCGTCACCAAGACGAGCGAGGACGGACTGAACGAGGGCATGAAATTCCACCTTTATGGAACATCGCTCTCCGGCATTCCGGTAGATGAATATGCCACCGTGAACGCCAGCGGCAAAGCGACGTTCAAAAACATTCTGATCGGCACCGGCTATGTGCTGGAGGAAGTGGACACCCCGGTTCGCTATGTTGTGCCTGATGCGCAGACGGCAGCGGTGGAATGGAACACCGTGACAGGAAAGAACGTGCAAAACATCCTCAAGAAATTCCGCGTCACCCTGACCAAGAGCGATGTGGAAACCGGCACGGCGCAGGGCAATGCGTCCCTTGCGGGCGCGACCTATGGCTTGTACAAGGGCGGCGTCCTGATCGACAGCTACACCACCGACGCGAACGGCCAGTTTACGACCGGCTATTACGTTTGCGGCGATGACTGGACAATCCGCGAGATCAGCCCCAGCGAGGGCTATCTGCTGGATACCGCGATCTATCCCGTGGGCGCGCAGGCCGAGCTTTACACCATCGAACTGAACACCACCGCCAACGATGTGACCGAGCAGATCATTAAGGGCAACATCGCCCTGATCAAGCACACGGACAACGGCGAAACGCAGCTGGAAACACCGGAGGCGGGCGCGGAGTTTGCCGTCTATCTGAAATCTGCTGGCAGCTATGACGCGGCAAAGGAATCCGAGCGCGATATTCTTGTCTGCGACGAGAACGGCTATGCCGAAACAAAAATGCTGCCCTACGGCATCTACACTGTCCACCAGACAAAGGGATGGGATGGCCGTGAAATGCTGCGTGACTTTGATGTGTATATCGCCAAAGACGGCCAGACGTACCGCTATCTCGCCAACAACGCGGCTTTTGAAAGCTATCTCAAGATCGTCAAGGTGGATGCCGAAACCGGCAATGTCATTCCGCTGGCCGGCACCGGCTTCCAGCTTTACCGCCCGGACGGCAGCCTGATCACGCAGACTTTCACCTATCCCACCCCGACCACCATCGACACGTTCTACACGAACGCCGACGGCTGTCTGGTGACGCCCGAAAAGCTGGAGTATGGCACGGGCTATCAGCTTGTGGAAGTGTCCGCGCCGTATGGCTATGTGCTGAACGGCGAGCCGGTATCCTTTGATGTGACCGCCGACAACGCGACCGAAGAAAATGCGGTTATCGTTATCGAGGTTGTCAAGAAAAACACCGCTCAGAAAGGCATCGTGAAGATCAGCAAGACCGGCGAAGTGTTTGCCAGCGTCATGGAAGCGGAGGGGCTGTATCAGCCGGTCTACGAGGTGCAGGGCCTGCCCGGTGCAGTCTATGAGATCACCGCCGCCGAGGACATCATCACGCCGGACGGGACGTTGCGCGCCGCTGCAGGTGAGGTTGTGGACACCATCACCACCGACGACACCGGCCTTGCCGAAAGCAAGGCGCTGTATCTTGGCTCCTATGAAATCCACGAAACCGAAGCGCCCTACGGCATGACGCTGAATGACGAGATTCGCACCGTCTGCCTGGTCTATGCCGGACAGGAGATCGAGATTACCGAAACTGCTGCCAGCTTCTACAATGAGCGCCAGAAAACCGCCGTTTCGCTCGACAAGGTATTGGAGAAGAACACGGATTACGGCATCGGCATGAACGGCGAAATTACTGCCGTCACCTTTGGCCTGTTTGCAGCTGAAAACCTGATTGCCGCAGACGGCATGACGATTCCGGCTGATGGGCTTGTGGAGATCCTGTCCGTGAACGAAAACGGCCATGCCGAGGCTAAAACCGACCTGCCGATGGGCTGCTTCTATCTGAAAGAGCTGTCCACCGAAAATCATTATCTGCTGGGCGATACGGTCTATCCGATCAACTTTGAGTACGCCGGACAGGAAACCGCCCTTGTGGAGATCAAAGCCAATGAGGGCAATGCCATTGAGAACGATCTGATTTACGGCAGCGTTCACGGGCAGAAAAAGGACGGCGACGGCAATGCGCTGGCCGGTGCTGTGTTTGGCCTGTTCCGCGCAGATGTAGAGCAGTTTACCGCCGAAACCGCGCTGGCGACCGCCATGTCCGCAGAGGACGGCAGCTTTGCGTTTGAGCGCATCCCCTACGGCGAATGGGTATGCCGTGAAATCGCGGCCCCGACCGGCTATCTGATGAGCGATACCGCTTTCCCCGTGACCGTGGACGAAAACGATGCACTGATCGAGCTGGAGTTTACCAACGAGCAGATCCGCGGCGCAGTACGTCTGACAAAGGTTGACAAGGACTATCCCGACAACAAGCTGACCGGCGCTGAATTTGAAGTATACCGCGATGCAAACGGCGATAAGGCGCTGGACGATGGCGATGAGAAGCTGGGCCAGCTCTCCGAAGTCAGCACCGGCATCTTTGAAATGACCGACCTTGTGTATGGCGGTTATCTTGTCCGTGAAACAAAGGCACCGGAGGGCTTCTATCTGGACGAAAACGCCTACTATTTCGAGATTGTTGAGGACGGAAAGATCGTCACCGTCGAGAACGAAGCGGGCAAGGGCTTTATGAACGCCGCACAGGTGGGCAGCTTGAAGATCGTCAAGACTTCCTCGGACGGCAAGGTGGATGGATTCACGTTCCGTGTCACCGGCCCGAACGGGTATGCGCAGAACTTCACCACAGGCGCGGACGGCGTGATCCTGATCGAGAATCTGCGCATTGGCGAGTACACCGTGAGCGAGGTGTCCGACAGCGCCAGCGCAGCCTATGTGCTGCCTGCCGACAAGACCGCCACCGTGTTTGAGGGCGTTACTGCGACAGTCGAAATGCACAATGTGCCGCGCGATACACCCAAAACCGGCGACGAAAGCAGCCCCGCACTCTGGATCATCCTGACCAGCCTTGCGGCAGCGGGCGCACTTGCCTGCGGCGGGATGCTCTATGTGGCAAAGAAAAAGAAATAACCCCTGAATGAGAATGCTCCTGAGATGGGTCTGGCCCCGGCATGTTTCGTGCTTGTCGGGGCCTGTTACATACCAAAACGAAAGGAGTTTTTTCAATGGCAAGAGAACATTACGAACAGCGTCTTTTCCGCATTTTCGCACAGGCGGGCTATTCCCCGGTACGCATTTTGACCGTCACCCCGGAGGAAATGGTGAAGATTCCGGGCATCACCGTCCCGAACATTCGCACGGTGCTTTGCATCCAGCGCAAGGTGCTGTCCGCGCCTGAGTGCGTTCGCCAGAAGTATGAGGACGGCTTGCTTTTGCGGCTGTCCGAAGAAAACAGGGCAGCTAAAGATGGCGACTGACAAAACAGCATTTCATGCCGTTTCCTTATCGGGCGGCAAAGATTCCACGGCCATGCTGCTTTTGATGATCGAACGCGGATTGCCCATTGACGCTGTATTGACGGCAGATACGGGCATGGAGTTTCCCGAAATGTATGAACATCTGGATAAGGTGGAGCGTGTTCTGCTGCGCGAGCGCGGCCTGCACTTAACATGGCTGCGCCACGAGAAAGGTTTTGAATGGCTGATGTTCAACCAGCCGAAGCAAAAAGAGAAAACGCGGCAGCTTCGGGATAAACTTGGTGTTCCGAATTATGGCAACGGCTGGCCGGGCATTCGCGTGCGCTGGTGTACAGGGCAGTTAAAGACACACCTGATCGAAAAGAAAGTCAATCAAATCAAACAGGAACATCATGCCCTGCACTATATCGGCATTGCCGCAGACGAGCGGCAGCGCATGAAAAATTTGCAGTACCCTCTGATTGACTGGAAAATCACAGAAAAACAGGCACTGCAAATCTGCTATGACAGGGGCTTTGACTGGAACGGCCTCTACAAGCTCTACCATCGCTGTTCCTGTTGGTGCTGTCCTTTTCAAAGCATAGAGAACTTGAAAACATTGCGCCGCCACCATCCAGACCTTTGGCAGCATCTGCTTCAAATGGACGAGCGTGCATTGGCACAATTCGGCAATACGCCTTTGGGCCATTTCAGAGAAGATTGGACGGTGGCGCAGCTGGACCAGCGGTTCGACGCAGAGGATAGGCAGATGTCACTTTTTGAAATGTGAAAGGATTGAAAAATGAGAGAAGAAAACGAAAAGCGCATGGCGGGCGACTATACGATCATTCATTCATTTCATATCGGTGATCGAGAGGTTGTCATCGGTGAACGGCAGAATGCGCCGAAAGACGAGCGGTATATGTGCGCCTTTTGCGAGAGCGTGGAAGTTTTTGACCTCTATACCCAAGCGATGGTCAGCGACGATTACCCGGAGATCGTGAAACTATACGGCCAGCGCATCATGGAGCAGGCACAGAAAGCACGCGAGGAAACAAGCAGACCGCAGAATCAGGGCATTGACGATGCTCCGCTAATGGCCAAAGACTGCCGCACAATTACCCATGATGATGACCTTAATGATAAGGTAATCGTCATTCGCCCCGACGTGCTGCGCCGGGAATACTGCCATGCCACGCATCAGATCATGTTGTGTACAGGCGGCTTTGGAGCGTCGCCCCACGGCCGCGGCAGGAAATGTTTTTGCGTCAATCTGTACACGGGAGAATCCGGCACCTATCAACGGCAGGATATTCTCGGCATTTTGGAGCAGGAACAGCTGCCCGAATGGGCACGGCATGGCCTTGCGGACTACCGCCAGAAAAAGCAGGCTGAAAAAGCACAGCACAGCAAGGATAAGGGGGCGCGGTAGATGGAGCAGCGCATGTATCAGGGCTATACGATCACGGATTCCGTCCATGTTGGCGACGCGGAATTCGTGATCGGAGAAAAGAAAACCTGCGCCGGTACGATATATGTGACATGGCGAAACAGGGGCGATGATTTCATTTCGGGCCACTATTTTGATCATCGCTACGCAGCCGAAAGCGATCTGCTGGAGCGTACCGCATGGGAGCTGAATGAGCAGAAGCGGCGAAACAGACGGGAAGATTATCCTATCATTGGGCCTGAATCCTATTCCCCGTGGGGAAATGTAACACGTTGGGAAATGCATTGTCCCGGTGTGTATACGGTTACTACTGCAATTCATGGTGGTGTTGGGGTGGCAGCGGAAATGGCTCATAAGTATTTTTCTTCCGCCGCGCTGGAGTGTTCCCTCTTTGAAAATGGTTACTATTGGTTTGAAGAAAACCATACGATCGCTGTTGCCTATCGCGAGTTGATGGACAAAGGGCTTTTGGTTCTCACAAAAGATATTGATCCGAACAAATTGGAGCGCGACACCAATAGATGTATCAAGAAATATTTCCCGGACTATTGGCGAGCTCGGAAGAAAATGCTTGCACAAAAAAGCAGCCTCGCACCTGCCCGCCCAGCTATCCCAAGAAGAAAGGAACGTGAACGATAGTGGAAACCAGCATAAGGTTAGAGCCTTTTCCCGATTCCCCGTGGGGAAAGGTACAGCTTTGGCAAACCCTTTGTCCCGGTGTTTTCTGGGTAATCACGGCAAGTCATGGCGGCATTGTCGTTGATTTTGCACGAGCGAAACAGGTGTTCTCCCCTGCCGCTCTGCAATGCGCCTTTACAGAAAATGGCTGCTATTGCTTTGAGGAGTTCCGTGCCGGTGCGGTTGCTATCCGCGAATTGATGGACAAAGGGCTTTTCACTGCCCCTGTCAACATGTACTTCGTGGCAGGACAATACGAGCAGATCATCAACAAAAGTGTACAACGATACTATCCCGAATATTGGCAGGTACGGGAACGGACAATCGCGGCAAAAAACAGGCCCACATCTGGCCGTCCTGCTACCCCAAAAGCAAAGGAGCGTGAGCGATAATGGATATGACCATCCGGCCATTACGGGCCGAAGAACGAAAATACACCTTTGCGCAGAGCCAGCAGCTCAACGCGCAGACCGGCGCAATCGGCCATATACGCGGTGACTTCGGCAGCACCGGCACAGACTTCCATGCGACGTGGTTTGATGCGAATGAAGCGCTTAAATCTGACGCTTTCAAAGCAGAGTTAGATGATGTCATCAATGCTTTGCGCTTCAACGAAAGCTATGGGGGACTGCTCAAAAGCCGCAGCGCCATGCTTCGCTACTGCACGGCCTATCCGGACAGCATCTTTGAGGAAAGATACTCAGCCGAATATGGCTTTCGCATCGACACCGGCAGCTTTGTCTATCTTCTGCGTTGTGATCTCTCAAATGGCGATTACAATTTCTACTGCTGGTGCTATCAGAATCCGACCTTTGACAGGCATTTGCAGAACGCGCGCAAGGGAATCCGCTTCATTACGCCAAGCTACAAAGAGATTTTTCGCATCCCGGACGGTGATAGTATCTATATCATTCGGCCTGACGGCGCAAAATCAGACAAGCGCTGCCGGTATATTGATGATTGTCACTTTGAATTCAGCGGCATCTGGAACGACCTGTTTCACATCGGCCAGTTTGCTGAGATGATGGAGCGCAGCGGCAGCACCGTGATCCCGCTGCGATCTTCTTTGCCGGAGCAATGTTATGGCGTCCTGGCAGAAACCGGGGAGATTGTCATCTATAAAAAAGGCGAAACCGGATATTACAAAACGAACATTTTCACAACCGGCAAAGAAGAATCTCTTGAAATTGCCGAAGAACACAACGCATTGGCAGGCATCAGCAAGGCCCAAGCCGCTGCAATGCAGATCGGATCTATGTGTGGCTGGCACACACCCGGAGCCGATCCTGCCTACTATGATGCAAACGGACAGCCGATCAAGCCCAAGCACCGGGCGCGCGATGACGCGCGATAAGGTTTACGAAAGGGGCAATACGCATGGAAACTGACAAAATGATTCAAGGCTGGGCGGTGCGGAGCGTGGAAAATGGCAGCACCGATCCGCCCAAATACTTTATGGATGTAAACAACGCAATCGCTTACCAACAGCAGCAAAGAAACCGCAATCTGCTGCTGATCGAGCTGCAAATGATCCCCATGGAACAGGCGGCAGATCTGCATCAAAGCCGATTGCGGCGCAAAGAAAAAGAACGATAAGGAGGGGCGCATGACAAAGAAATATGAGCTTATCACAAAGCTGTACAACAAAACGTTGAGAGATGTTTTTTCAAACACACAGGACTGGATGGCGTTTCTGCGCTCGGCCTGTTACAATTACCGGCTGCCTTTTGATGATCTTCTGCTGATCTATGCGCAGAGGCCGGATGCAACCGCAGTTTTACCCATTAAGGGTGCAAACGGCTGGAACCGGCTTTTCAAGCGCTGGGTCAATCGCGGCTCGACCGGCATCGCTGTATTTGACCATGCGTACACACAGGGAATACGCCTCAAATACTACTTTGACATTTCCGATACGCATGAAAGTGAGTTTTCGTTGCCCGTTCCATTGTGGACGGCAACGCCGGAAGATACCACAGACATTACTGAAACACTGGAAAACCGCTTTGGGACATTGGCGGATAAATCCGATCTGGCGCAGACGCTGCTTTCAGCGGCCCAAAACGCAGTAGAGGATAACCATGCGGATTATTTGTCCGAGCTGCTGCGCATCTATGAGGATACGGATCTCGTATGGCTGGACAGAAGCGATGTGGAAACGACCTACAAGATGCTGCTGCAAAACAGCGTCGGCTATCTGCTGCTGACACGCTGCGGGGCGGACGCGAATGCGCATTTCAGTGCGGACAGCTTCAAAGAATTGCCGCGTTTCAATACGCCCGAAGCAATGCATTGCCTCGGTGTGGCCGCGCGTGACATTGCCGAAACGCTGCTGATACCCATTGCCCGCACCGTGCGCGGGCGGAAACAGCCCGAAAAGGAAAATCGCACATTTGCGCAAAATCGCCCCGTGCGATATGCTGAATACAACGAAGAAAAACAGCAACCAGCCGAAAGGAGAAATGAACATGGAACTGACGTACACGATGCGGGGCGAGTATCTTCTGCCGAACCTGATCGCGCCGGAGCAGCCGGAAGTACCTCTTGGGAAGTACGCGTTACTGCGGCGGACATATCTGCAAGAGCATCGCAAGGCACACTTCACGACGCTGCTGACCAGCGGACAGCTGACAGCGCATCTTATGGAGATCGAGCAGGCGGCGCAGAGCCGGATGGAGCAGATCGTGACACAGCTGGCGAAAGCAGAGAACGTGACGGAGGAGCTGAAAGCCCGCGACCCGATGAAATGGGTGGGCCTGATGAACAACTTCCGGCAATCGGCGGAGGAAATCATCCGGGAGGAACTGATTTACAGCTGACGCCTGCGGAGCCGGAGCCGGAAACAGGTGACGGTCCGGCCACGGAAAAGGCTCCAATGCCTATTTTGCCCAGTGTAGCGGAGCAACAGAAAGCGATTGAACGAGCGGGAGCGCAAAATGCTCCCGCTTTTTCTATGGACGAAAAAGAGCCGACGCAGGTTAGCTTTGACGCTGTTCTTGAGAGCGGCGGATATGATACGGACGGGCAGCTTTCCTTTATGCCCCGCCCCAAGATCTCGCAGGATGTGATTGATGAAGCCCTGCGTGCAGGTGCGAATGACCCAAGCAGCCGCCTTGTGATCTGCGCCCGTCTTATGAAAAACCATGCGGATTCAGAGAATGCCGCATACTTCGCAAAGCATTACGGCACAAACGGTGCAGGCTTCTTTGTGGGCGACCGCAAATATGCGCTTTGGTATGACGGAACGGGAATGTTCATCAACAGCGGTGAAAGCGCCCGCCGTCCCAGTGCGCTGCTCCTGTCATGGGTAGATGTGGCGCGTCGTATCCGTGAGCTATGGGAAATGGGTCAATATTTACCGCAAGATGAACTTGACCGCACTTCGGAGCATGAGCGGAACAGTCTGGCAAGCAGTCTGTATTTTGTCACGAGAGATTTTTCCGATCAGGTTAAACAAGCCGAGATTGTCCCTACGCTTCACCATGTTTTGGAGATGCGTGGGACAGCTCCAGAACATGAAGCGCGCATTGCCCAGCTTCTGGCTGCGCCGGACACCCTCAAAGCCATTACAAATGAATGGTTCACATTTACCCTTGCCTATGAACAGAACCACGATCTGCTGTGTTTCCACAATTACCGTCCAAAAGAGCTTTTGACGCAGCTGCAAGAGCTTGCACGCGATCCTGTCACGTTTGCCGCCGTCGAGGGATTTGCCCCACAGCGGCAGTATTTCATTTCCGAGGATGAGATTTCCAAGCTCCTGCGTGGTGACGAGCAAAATTCGGATTACCGCCTCACGATCTGCTCCTATTTCCTCAAACATGGAGATCTGGCAGACCGCGTAAAATGCTTGCAGCACTATAACGGGAAAAGTAGCGGTCAGATCAGAACAAATGAGCAAATAGACTTTACAAGCAAAGGCGTGACCTTTAGCCACGGAAGTGTTTCAGTCCCCTATGCAAAGGTGGAGCTGAAATGGAGTGAAGCGGCAAAGCGCATCGGACAGATGATCACATTTAATGTGTTTCTCTCCAATGCAGACCGCGCAGCTATTCCGGCATTTGAGCGAAAACAAATTGCACGGGAACTCCGTTCTTTCTTTTTGGATGCGCCACAGGAACTGCCGCGCCCATTCAATGCAAAATCTGATTGGAGCGATTCTATTCAGGAAATCGCGCAGCAGCTTTCCGATCCGGAAAAGCTGGACGCTATTTATGAAATGATGCGTCCCGTGTTGGAGAATACGCCGGAAAATGGCCGGTATCATAGGCAGCGCAAGAGCGCGATGGAGCATTTTATCGCCTACCGTGACGGCACGTTTTCCCTGTTCGGCGAGGTTAAAAGGCCGAAGAAAGAATCAGAGCATTCAGCGGAACCGTCTGAACCCGTCGAAGTCACAGTATCGGCCCCTGTTCCCGCTGACACAAACGCAGACTTGGAACAGGCAAAGGAATTTATCAATGCCTACTGGATGGAGGAATATGACCAAAAGGCGGACTTTTCCGATCTCCACCATGTTGATCTGGCGTTCAGCACGACCACCGACAGCGGACACACGATTGAAACCTTTGCCGACCTCGTTTCCAATAATCTGGTTTATGCGGTAGACGGCAAGACCGTATGGGAATCATCCTGCAAAAGCCTGTCAGAATTGAATGAGTATCTTGCCATTCTCGACTTTGACAAGATGACCGAAGATGCAGAGGAAGCCTTTTTGCAGGAACAACAAGAGCAAGAACAGACACAGGAATTACCTGTCCAAGCGACTGATCTACCTGCCGAAAAAGAACAGCCCAAGCTGCAATCCATTGTGATCGACCTGACACCGCGTGACGGCCAGAGCAGCACAGAAAGCCTGATTGGGCGCAGGCTGATGATGGACAACCGCACCTTTGAGGTAGAAAGCGTCAGCGACTTCTCCGGCGATGTATCGCTGCGGGATGTAACCTTTGAAAAAGATGTGGGCTTTCCCATCACCCGCATAGAGAAAATCGGCACCGTGCAGCGGCTTCTGGAACAGGCCGAAATAGAAGTACCACCCGAAAAGAAAAGCATCCTTGCCCCACCCGCACCGCGCCGGAAAAAGGCAGCGCCCTTTGCATTGCACCCGGAGATTCCGGCAGCGCAGCGCAGCAACTACCGTATTACAGATGATCATTTTGCCGAGGGCGGCGCAAAGACAAAATTTCAGAACAACATTGCGGCCATCCGCACCCTGCAGCAGATAGAAGCGGGAAACCGCCTTGCCACGCCGGAGGAACAGGAGATCCTTGCCCGCTATGTCGGCTGGGGCGGCTTGCCGCAGGCGTTCGACGAAAACAATGAAGCATGGGCCAAAGAAGCCGCTGAGCTGCGCACACTGCTGCCTGACGCAGAGTATCGTGCCGCCCGTGCGACCACTCTTAACGCGCACTACACCTCGCCCACCGTAATTAAGGCCATCTACAAAGCCATTGAAAGTACGGGCTTTCGATCCGGCAATGTGCTGGAGCCGTCCTGCGGCATCGGCAATTTCTTCGGCCTTGTGCCGGAGAGCATGGCCGGTGGCAAGCTGTACGGCGTGGAACTGGATTCTGTCACAGGCCGCATCGCGCAGCAGCTTTACCAGCAGAACCGCATCGCCGTGCAGGGATATGAGAGCGCCGATCTGCCGGACAACTTTTTCGATCTCGCCGTGGGCAACGTCCCGTTCGGCGGCTATTCTTTGCATGACCGCAGATACGACAAGCATAAATTTCTGATTCACGACTATTTCTTCGCCAAAACACTGGACAAGGTGCGGCCGGGCGGCATCATCGCTTTTGTAACCAGCAAGGGAACGATGGATAAAAAGGATTCCTCTGTCCGGCGTTACCTCGCCCAGCGCGCGGAGCTGATCGGCGCGATCCGCCTGCCGAACAACGCTTTTCTTGCCAACGCGGGAACACAGGTAACAACGGATATTCTGTTCTTGCAGAAGCGGGAAAAGATGATCGAGGCAAACCCCGAATGGCTGCATCTTGGAAAGACGGAGAGCGGCGTTCCGATCAACCAATATTTCCTCAGCCACCCGGAAATGGTGCTGGGAGAAATGGTGTTTGATAAGAGTATGTATGGCAACAAGGACGAAACATCCTGCCATCCCTTTGAAAACACCGACCTCGCAGAATTACTCGAAAAAGCTGTGCAGAATATCCACGCCGAATACACGCCTTTTGAAGCGGCAGAGATCGAGGCCGAAGAAGATGAGGCCATTCCCGCTGACCCCAGCGTGCGCAATTTCAGCTATACCGACGAGGGCGGCACTCTCTATTACCGCGAAAACAGCCTGATGTTCCCGGTGAAGCAATCCCTGAACGGCAAGAGCCGCATCCGGGGGATGCTTGCCATTCGGGACAGTGTGCGGCGGCTGATCGCCTGTCAGACCGAAAACGCAACCGAACAGGAGATCACACAGGAGCAAAGGCAACTGAACCAGCTCTATGATGCCTTTACCGCAAAATACGGCCTGCTCAACAGCCGTGCCAACAACACCGCCTTTTCCGCCGATTCCAGCTATCCCCTGCTGTGTGCTTTGGAGATTCTGGACGAAAACGGCAATCTGGATCGAAAAGCGGATATGTTCTCAAAGCGCACGATCCAGCCGTATGTGTCGGTTGACCGGGTAGATACCGCATCCGAGGCACTGGCGGTTTCCATCAGTGAGAAAGCTCGTGTCGATCTGCGCTTCATGGCTTCGCTGATGGACGGCGCTGGCGGCAAGGATGAAACCATCGAGCATATTCAGCGCGATCTGGCCGGTGTCATTTTTCGTGACCCGGATGCCGGTGCCAGCGATTTTCTTTCCGGCTGGCAGACAGCAGATGAATATCTTTCCGGCCGCGTTAAGGAAAAGCTGGCAAGGGCAAAGCTGGCGGCAGCACAAGACCCGGCGTATTCCGTCAATGTAACGGCGCTGGAGCGGGTGCAGCCAAAAGACCTAACCGCAGGAGAAATCAGTGTGCGGCTTGGCACAACATGGATTCCGACCGCGATCATTGACCAGTTTATCTATACACTTTTGGGAACACCACTCGCCCTCCAATCGCATATCAAAGCATCATACAGCAAGGTGTCCGGCGAATGGTATATCTCAGAAAAAAGCCGGGACCGCAGCAATGTGCGTGCTTACAACACTTACGGTACGAAATGCATCAACGCATACAAAATTATCGAACAAAGTCTGAACCTGCGCGATGTGCGCATTTTCGACACTATCCAGACCGAGAAAGGAGAGCGCCGTGTCCTCAACAAGAAAGAAACGGCCATTGCGCAGGACAAGCAGGACGCGATCCGCCAAAAGTTCAAGGATTGGATATGGCAAGATCCCAAGCGGCGGGAATATCTCTGCCGCTTTTACAATGACCGCTTCAACAGCGTCCGCCCGCGCGAGTATGACGGGCAGCACATTAAGTTTGTGGGAATGAATCCCGCAATTACGCTTCGCCCCCACCAGCGCAACGCCATCGCACGGGCGCTCTACGGCGGCAATGCCCTGTTCGGCCATGTTGTCGGCGCAGGGAAAAGCTTTGAAATGATCGCTACGGCGATGGAGGCAAAGCGACTTGGCCTTTCGAGCAAGTCCATGTTTGTCGTTCCCAACAATATCATCGGGGACTTCGCGGCAGATTGCCTCAAGCTGTACCCCAGCGCAAACATTCTGGTAACGACCAAGCAGGATTTTGAAAAGCAGAACCGAAAAAAATTCTGCGCAAGGATTGCCACAGGCGACTATGACGGCGTTATCATCGGACACAGCCAGTTTGAGAAGATCCCGCTGTCCCCGGAGCGGCAGATCGCAATGTTGAAGCAGCAGATCGACGAGCTAATACAGGGTATTGCAGATATGAAAGCTGAGGAGGGCGCCCAATTCTCCATCAAGCAGATGGAAAAGAGCCGGAAGAATCTGGAGGCAAAGCTGAAAAAGCTGGTAGAATCCAAAGAAAAGGATGATACCGTCACATTTGAGGAGCTGGGAGTAGACCGGCTGTTTGTGGACGAGGCAGATATGTTCAAAAACCGTGCGAAACGTTGCACTATAAGCCGTTGCTGAAAACAGCGGCAAAAAGTGCCATATGGTAGCACTTGTAAATCAAGAAAATACCATAGAGAACTTAAATCTCGAAATCAGG